>NZ_LGIU01000091.1 GCF_001187915.1 Arthrobacter sp. RIT-PI-e
CCGCGCCCGACTCCACTCGGCCCTGGGCTACACCACGCCAATAGAACACGAGCAATTACTCGCCAGCAATAAAGCTCAGCCGGCATAAGCCGCCTGATCAGCTGTCCACAACTTGCGGGCAACCCCAACGTTGTACTGCTGCGGGGGGTGTGGCGTTGGGGTAGACCCTAACGCAACAGTGCAGAACTGGCTCAATTGCGTTGCGTTAGGGTCCCTTTCTGGGTTTTGCGACACTTCTGTGCGCGGGTCTTGGGATGGTGCAACACACGAGACGAGAAGACGCGTCCGCGCGTTGCCTGGGTTGGCGATGGTCACAGGTGAACGATGCGGGATCCTTACCAGGGGTACATCTGTGTTGTAGACGTAGGTGTGGCAGGGGATGTGCTCGATCGAGTTGTGGGGGGAAGAGTGTCGTGAGAATCAGGAATTGGTTCAGGCGGGTGGTTGATCGGAAACCGGATGAGAGTGCTGAGAAGCATTCGGGTGGTGTCGGAAGTGCTCGTGTGACAGTCTCCCTTGAGGTGGGAGGGGGTCCTTGTGTGGAGGTGGCGGGTACAACGACGTTTGCCAAGCCGGCAGTGGTGGCGTTGGTCGACAGGTATCAATTGCCGGAGCGAGGCTATTTTGAAGCCGGGGCATGGTTACAGCGTGAACCGGAGAACCCTGTCGATGTTGATGCGGTCGCGGTCATCGTCGAGGGTGAGAAGGTCGGCAATCTCCCCTCGTATCGTGCCCGGGCCTTACAGCTTCCACCTCAGGCCAGTACGGAAGTTCGTTACCAGCTCCACGTACTCCAGGGTGAAAAGTGGGCAGCGAAGGCGTTTATCTGGCTGGGGCCAGGAGCCCCGCAGTGGACGTACTCGGCGGATAGCCCTCCTGCGTTGACGAGTAGGCAGCGCACTCTTGCTGCAGCGAAGCAGCAGTCCGAGATGGTCAGGGAAGCGCTTGAAGGCGGAGGTGATCGTGCTCGTCAGTTCCAGCGAGGCATGTATCAGGGTGTTCACTACCTCCAGCTGGTTGAGCCGATCAAACAGCTCAAGCGGGAGGACCGGTTGGAGGAAGCCCTGGCGTTGTGTTACCAAGCGATCAAAGGGGCCGAGCAGGATCGAGGCGGTCGTGAACCTGCCCCTTGGTACACCGAGCAAGCAGCGATCGTGCACCGCAAACTCGGGCAACATCAAGAAGAAATCACTGTGCTCGAACGCTGGCTGAGCATGACGCCACCGGATCGACGCGGAGGTAGCACGATCGCCGAACGTCACCGCAAGTGCGTGGAGAAAAAGGGTCTGCCCAAGGCGGACCACGGTACATAAGCCACCCAGCCCTATGTTGTTCGGGGCGTGTGCAGCACCTGATCAGAGTCCCGGCCAGGATGATGGAGAGCAGAGCTAGAGCCAGGGGAGGCAGCTCTGGAGTACGACGAGTACAACGACGATCTCTTAGCAGCGATCTACGACGGAGATAACCCGGACGGTCGTGACCATGACTACTACCGCGCACTGGTAACACGCCTTAGCGCGACTCGGATCACCGACCTGGGCTGCGGCACGGGCATCCTGACGGTCACACTTGCAGCGCCGGGGAGGACCGTTGCCGGTATCGACCACGCTGCGGCGATGCTCAGGTACGCCTCCTCCAGGCCCGGAGGTGACTCGGTGCAATGGCGCCTGGGTACCTCAACCGTGATCGACGCCGGCGTGAACGATCTGGTCATCATGTCGGGGAACGTGGCGATGCACATCCTCGGCGAGGACTGGCATACGACGTTGCGGGACATCGCCGCCGGGTTGAGGCCAGGAGGCGTGCTGGTTTTCGAGACCCGTAACCCGGCAGCACGGGCCTGGACTGGCTGGAGCGATCCGGGATCGGAGCGGGACACTGTCGTGGGTCGGCTTCGCGAGAGCACGGTCATCATGGGTCCTGACCCCGATGGTGTGGTCACGATGCGGTGCCACAACGAGTTCATCGACGCGGACCATGTCGTGGATGTCGAGCAGCGTCTTCAGTTCCGGAACCTCGAGCAGATCACCGCGGACTTGGAAGGTTCGGGCCTGACAGTCCTGAAGGTACGAAGCGATTGGGACGGGACCGCGTTCACCGGCTCTGCGACGGAGCCGCTGATGATCATCGAAGCACGCTCGACCGCCTGACTCATAGACCGCCACCAGCCCTGCACTCGAGCAGTGCACCCCATCTACAAGGTGTCCATCAAACGACCGATTGTGACAACCAAGAACTCGGGTAAGGAGAAGCCCCCGGTTGTCACGCAGTGCTGCCCTGAGCCATGGCGGTGAATGACGAACGGCATGGACTTCGATGGTGGAGGTGACGCTCCGCCGTCGGACGTCGATCGGGGCCGTGTCCGTGCCGTACCAGTGGATCACCGCTGTGCCGCGACCCGGTCCAGGGCTGTGCCCACGAGCCGGGCGTGTCCCGTCAGCGCTTCGATCAGGATCGCACCGTCGTCCTAGATCCCTTGTGGGCGCGGAGGTATCGGACACTCCTCGGGGAACAGAACCGACCGTACTCGGGCCATGTTCACGATGGGCCGGGGTCGGCGTCGAGCGCCCATAGGATCCGATGAGGGGTGTCTTCCGGACCGGACACAATTCCCGCTTCGGTTTTTGAATGCCGACGATCCTGCCCACGCCCCGCACCTCGCTAGGGTGGATGCGCGGCCACGTACGTACGCCGTCGCACCGATGCGGCGGGACCGGCCCGCCCTCCTGGGGAAGGACCCGCGCATGACCGTCGTCGAACGAGGGCCGGCCTGGCTGCGCCGGGGTGGTGGCATCTTCCTCATGGTGATCGCCGTGGTGCTCGCCCTGGTCGGCGCACTCGGCTCCACCTGGGGCCTGTACCTCGCGTCCCTCGCCTTTTTCACAGGCGCGGTCTGGTGGAGTTTCCTGGCCCGCATCTCGGTGACGGTCGACGACGATCGAATCGAGTTGCGCGGACCCCTCTGGAAGCGGACACTGCACCGGGAGGGCGTGCGGGACGTCGTCGTGGAGGACGACACCGGCATGAACCCCGGGATGATCAACTGGCCCGTCACCCTGCACGAGGGAGGCTCGCTCGTCCGGATGACCATGGGCGGCTCGGCGGCAGTCGGGTTCGTAGGTGATGGTCGCCGTTACCGGGTGGTCCTCGCCGACCGCCCCTCCGCCGAACGACTGGCCGAGGCCATCACCGGGTGAGGACGCCCGTCACCGCCGCCGCCCGAACTCGGTGACGGCGCGCTCGCAGGCCGCCCGCAACTGCTTCGCCGATGCCGCCCAGGAGTAGATGGACGCCTGCCGTGTCCCGGAAGCGGACGCAGCAGCCCAGCGGCCGGGGTCGTCGAGGGCGCGCACCGCGCTCGCCGCGGCACGGGGGTCGTCGGCGTCGACGAACAGCGGGGCGTCCCCGCCGACCTCCCGGAAGATCGGTATGTCACTCGCGATGACGGGTGTCCCGGTAGCCAGGGCCTCGATGACGGGCAGGCCGTAGCCCTCGGCCCTCGAGAGCGTGAGCAGCGCGGTGCACTCGGCCAGCAGGTCCTGGTACTCGGCGTCGGACACCCCGTCGTGGAACACGATCCGCTCCGGGTCCGTGGCCAGGGTGTGCAACTCGGCCCGCCGTCCGGGGGTGATCCTGCTGAGCAGGTGGAGCGTGTGCCCCGGAAGGAACGCCATGGCACGCACCAGCGTCTCCACGTTCTTGTAGGGCATGAACGAGCCCATGTAGAGCAGGGACGGCGAGCGCGGCGCATCAGGGTCCCGGTGGAGGGCCGTGGCCTGCGGTGCGTTGCCCACGAGCAGCACCGGCCGGCGGGTGAGTCGGTGCTGCCGCATGAGCGCCGCGGTGGTGCGGGAGATGGTGACGACGACGTCAGCCTTGTTCAGCAGGAGACGCTGCGGCCAGTACGCCAGATGGTAGAGCCGCCAGAGTGCCCGGACGGGCAGGGGCAGGAAGCCGGGCGGGGTGGGGTTCGAGTAGTAGATGAGATCGTGCAGGGTGAGGACCAGCGGGTACCTGCGTCCCCAGGAGCCCATGGTCTGCAGAGGGCTCACCACCACGTCGGGTGCCAGCCGGTTGAGCCGCCGGGCGATGAACAGTTCCGCGGGGGAGAGGGGACTGCTGACGAGCACGTGCGGCAGGTCCGGCAGGAGTGCCAGCTGGCGGGGGTCGCTGATGAGCAGGACGACGTCGTCGGTCGCGGCCAGAGCCTCGGCGAGGCTCGCCCCGTAGCGGCTGATGCCGTCGTGGTGGTCGGTACGCGTGAAGCGCGCGTCGAAGAGCACCCTCATGCAGGGTGCTCCCGGAGGAACCGCTGCACGAGGAGCGCGGCTTCGCGCGGCTTCTCGTAGTGCACGAGGTGGCCGACGGCGGGGAGGACCTCGAGGGTGGCGTCCGGTAGGGATGCTGCGAGGTGACGTTGGCTCTCCACCGGGCCGATGGGATCCTTCTCCGCCGCGATGAGCAGCACGGGCATCCGGAGCTCGTCCGCGGAGTCGCGGACGGTACCGGTGATGGAGGCGCGGAACGCCTCGAGGACCACGCGCCTGCTCGCGAACGCGCTGAAGTAGGCGGCGTGCTGGGCGTGGATCCAGCGGCGGAGTACGGGGTCCCGGGTTCTCGCCATGAAGACGCTCATGAGGCGGACGATGCCCGGATGGGACAGCAGCGCCCGCCCCGCAGGCTCGGGCAGTCGGTCCGCGGCGACGTAGTAGGCCTCCGCGATCCGCGAGGCCGTACGGCTCGGTCCCTCGAGGGCGGGGGAGCTGATCGGGTTCACCAGGACCAGCACGGGAGCCAGCCGCGGATCCCGTGCCGCGGCCTCGGCGGCGATCACGGACCCGAAGGAATGACCGAGCAGCACCCGGGGCCCGGGGGCGAAGCGGTCCGCGCAGGCGGCGACGAAGCGGGCGTACGCGGCGACGTCGTGCGTTCCCGGCAGCTCCGCACCCTGCCCGAAGCCGGGAAGATCCGGCAGGACCACCCGGTACCCGGGAAGTTCCTCCACCAGGCGCAGCAGCCCGTGGTGGTCCCCACGGAACCCGTGCACCATCACGAGCGTCCGCCGGGGAGGATCCTGGGCGGCCTGCTCGGCGGGGTACTCCCACACGCGCTGGAGCGTGCCCTCCCAGGAGAAGCTGCGGACCACCGCCTCGCGCATCACCCCACCCGGTCCGGGTGCGAGCCGAACCGCTGGTCGCGGTCCAGCGCGTGCAGGGCGGCGAGCTGGGCGTCGTCGAGCTCGACGTCGAACACGGCGAGGTTGCTCGCGATGCGCTCGCGGGAACTGGCCTTCGGGATGGTGAGGACGTCCTGCTGCAGGTGCCAGCGGAGGACCACCTGCGCCGGTGTCCTCCCGAGCTCGTCGGCGATGCCCTGGATCACCGGGTCCTCGAGGACGTGTCCGCGCCCCAGGGGACTCCAGGCCTGGGTGAGGATGCCGTGCCGCTCGTGGAAGGCCCGCAGGTCGCGCTGCTGCAGGTAGGGGTGGAGCTCGACCTGGTTGAGCGCCGGCGGCGTGTCCGTCTCGGCGAGAAGCCGCTCGAGGTGGGGCTGCTGGAAGTTGGAGACGCCGATCGAGCGCACCCGCCCCTCGTCCCGGAGGCGTTCGAGGGCTCGCCACGTGTCCACGTACAGGTCCTTGGCCGCGCAGGGCCAGTGGATGAGGTACAGGTCCAGGTACTCGAGCCCCAGCTGCTCCATCGACGTGTCGAAGGCGCGCAGGGCGGCGTCGTACCCGTGGTCGTCGTTCCACACCTTCGAGGTGACGAAGAGGTCCTCGCGCCGGCCCGTCTCCAGGAACTGCCGTGCGGCCCTACCCACACCGGCCTCGTTCCCGTACAGGGCCGCGGTGTCCAGGAGGCGGTACCCGACGTCGAGTGCCGTGGAGCACAGGGTCGCCGTGTCCTCCGGCGGGACCTTGTAGACGCCGAACCCGACGACGTCGATGCTGGTGCCGTCGGCGAGCGCCCTGCGGGGTACGGAGGAGGTCATGGGGGAGACTCTACCCAGCCGGTGCCCGCGAGCGGCCTCCGCGCCGTTCATGCGCGCATGTCACGGGCGGGAACGAGCCGCTCGGCGCGGTACCGGAGGAGGGGGAGAGCGCCGGCGAGGCACAGGACGCCCGTGACGAGGATCAGCACCCGGAAGTCCACCACGCCGATCAGTGCCGCCGCGATCGTGTTGGCCACCACCTGCGGCACGTTGATGAGCATGCTCGCCGCCGCCGAGGTGCGTCCCTGGAGCGAGGCCGGGGTCTCCTGCTGCCGGAGGGTCACGAAGGCGACGATCAACCAGCTGACGCCGCCCCCCATCAGGCCGGCACCGGTCAGGACCACGGGGAGGGAGGGGACGGCGGCGGCCAGCACGGCCACCGCGAGGAGCGCCACGCTGAGGAGGATGGACCGCCGCAGCCCGATCCTGGCCATGACGGTGGCCGCGGTGACACCGCCGACCACGGACAGGACACCCTGCGTACCGACCAGCACGCTGAGGAACTCCGGCGGCATGCCCAGGCCCTGCTCCACGGTGGCGAAGATGGTGACGTTGAAGATGCCCGTGGCGCCGACGGCGACGCCGAGGGTGATCATGGCGCGCGAGAGCAGCCGGTGCCCGGCGAGGAAGCGGAATCCCGCCGTCGTGCTCTGCCAGAACGATTCCGCCCCGCGACCGGCCCGGGGCATCTCGCTCACGTGCAGCGTCAGCAGGACCAGCGCCGCGACCATGAAGCAGGCGGCGGTGAGGAGCACCACGGACCGCATGCCCGCGAGGGCCAGCAGCGCGGCGCCGACGAGCGGGGAGACGATGCGCAGACCCTGGTCGATGCTGCTGAGCAGGCCGTTGGCCGGGGGGAGAAGGCGGTCGGCGAACAGGTCGCGCAGCAGACCCGACTGCGCCGCCGCGGTCACGTACGCCGTGGTGCCGTAGAGGAAGATCACCATGTAGACCAGCCACAGCTGGTCCGCGGTACGGACGGTGAGCAGGGCGAGGACCACGACGGCGGCGCAGAGGTTGTTGAGGACCAGCACACGACGCCGCGGGAAGCGGTCCGCGAGCTGCCCCGTCAGCGGTGCCAGGAGCGCGGGCAACCCCAGGGCCACGAACACCAGCCCCGCCGCGGCGTCGCTCCCGGTGAGCTGCTTGACCCAGATCGCCGCGGTGAGGAACAGCGCCGAGTCCCCGAAGTTGGAGAACACCCACACCATGCAGAGCCGCCGGAAGGCAGGGACGCGGAGGACGTCGGTGTTGGTGCCCCGGGCATCGGGGTCCTTCACCCGGAGCTCCGCCTCCGTCACCGGATCGTCGTCGTGCCCGGTCCGTGTGCCGCGTGCTGCGGCCCCACGCCGGCTCATGCGGGATCCTCCGAACCGTGGTGCGCGGGCCGGTCGGGGTCGATGTTGAGGATCGAGAGGACCTGGACGGGCAGGGACCCCTCCGGGCGCTGATCCGGGTTCCGCCACCGACCGTCGAAGCGCCGCTGGAGGGCCCAGATGTCCTCGCGCAGCTGGGCGATCTCCTCACGCGTCGCGTAGAAAGTCGAACTCGTGATCGTGGAGAGGTCCGCGTCCTCCACGGGGAGCTGCGGCGCTCGCTGGAGCCAGGACTGGATGCGGTCGAACTGCCGATGCAGGTACAGCCCCGCCATCGCGGACACGGCGTGGACGGAACCCGGCTCGGCGCGGTCGATCATCGCGGACCTGCCCTGCCCCACCGGCCTCCACGGTTTCTCCCGTCCGGGCTGGTCCACCTGCTCGATGTACCCGTGCTTGGCCAGGATGCGGAGATGGTAGGAGCAGCTGGCCACGGACTCCCCGATCCCGGCCGCGCAGACCGTCGCGGTGGCGGGACCCTCGTGGTCCAGGAAGTCGAGGAGTTCCAGGCGGGTGGGATGTGCCAGTGCACGGATGCGTACCGGGTCGCTGACCACCTGTTCATGACCGTTGCCCCGGTAGCCGGTGCCAGCGGGGAGCGCTTCGGGGTCATGCTGGGCGTCGTCGTTCGTCGTCATGAGTACATCTTGTATTCTAAAGAACTCTTTAGCAAGAAGTATTTAGAATAGAACTCAGCGGGTCAGATCCCCACCAGGCGACGTGCGCACCCCTCGTCGAGGATCAGGTCGGTGACGAGACCTGCGGCGAGCGCTCCGCGCAGTCCGTCGATCTTGGACTCACCGGACACCACGCAGATGCGGCGCCTCACCTGTCGGAGATCCTCGAGGTCCGGCCCGGTGCTGCGCTGGTTGAGCGTGATGCCGTGGTGGGAGCCGTCCGCCCGGAAGAACATGGTGGCCACGTCACCGGCCACCTCGTCGCGTTGCAGGCTGTCGAGGTCCTCGCGGTCCAGGTAGCCGCCGCGGTAGACATGGCTGGGGATGTCGGCGCCGATGGAGCCGACGCCGAAGATCGCCATGGTCATGCGGTTCTGCAGGTCGAGGATGCGCCGCACGCTGCGCTCCTCCCACATGGCGGTCTTGGTGGTGGCGTGGTCGAAGAACGCGGGGACGGGGAACTGCTCCACGCGTGCGCCGTAGGCCTGCCCGAAGCTCCGGAGGATCTCGCTCGCGTAGGTGATGCCGGTGGTCTGGGTGTTCCCAGCACCGTTGAGCTGCACGATCGTGCTGTCGTGGGTCTGCTTGCGGGTCAGGTGGTGGCTCACGGCGCTCAGGGTGGACCCCCAGGCGACGCCGATGGTGGCGTTGGACTCCACGAGCGGACCGATCGTGCGGGCGGCCTGGATCGCCACGCGGTCCAGCACCTCGGAGTCGTTGACGGAGTCCGCCACGGGGACCACGTGCGCCTCCACCCCGAACCGGCGCCGGATCTGGTGCGCGAGGGCAGGGGTGCGGTCGGAGGGGTTGTTCACCTGGATCTGCACGAGTCCGGTGCTCCGGGCCATCGACAGCAGCCGGGAGACCGTGGACCGGGAGGTGCGCAGCTCCCGGGCGATCGCCTCCATGGTGAGATCCTGCAGGTAGTACATCTGCGCCGCGCGGAGCGCGTCGCGGGACCGGCCGGGAGCGCCGTGCCCGAGTGCGCGCTGTCCGCCGTTCCGCTCGTCCTCACTCGTCATGAGGACAGTGTGAGCCGCCCGTGCACATATGTGCAATCGGATTGACTGTTATTCCCACCCGGCGAAGACTCTAACTGCGGCGTTGCGCCCACTCCGCGAGGACCGATGGTGCAACCCCACCCCGACATTGACGTTATGGAGTAGCACCGTGAGCAATCCAGCCGACCGGACCACCGGCGAAGGCACATCCACTTCAACCCGCACGGTGGTGCAGAGGCTCAAGGACAAGCCCCGCGCCTCGGTGCTCGTCATCGGAGGCGGCATCAACGGGGTCGGCACCTTCCGCGACCTCGCCCTGCAGGGCGTGGACGTGGCCCTCGTGGAGCGCGGCGACTACTGCCAGGGTGCTTCCGGCGCTTCCTCCCACATGATCCACGGCGGCATCCGCTACCTGGAGAACGGCGAGTTCCGGCTCGTCCGCGAGTCCGTGATCGAGCGCAACGCCCTCATGAAGATCGCGCCCCACTACGTGAAGCCGCTGCAGACCACCATCCCCATCTACACCACCTTCTCGGGGATCCTCTCCGCACCCCTGCGCTTCCTCACGCACCGCCAGGGCAAGCAGGTGGAGCGCGGCGCCGTGCTGATCAAGGCAGGCCTCACCATGTACGACTTCTTCTCGCGTGACGGCGGCAACGTCCCCCGCCACTCGTTCGTGGGGCACAAGAAGGCCCTGGCCGCGATGCCGGACATCCGCAAGGACATCAAGTACGCCGCCACCTACTTCGACGCCTCCGTGCACAACCCCGAGCGTCTCACCCTCGACGTACTGCGTGACGGCGCCGTGGCCAACCCCGAGGCGCGCGCCGCCAACTACGTCAGCGCCGTGGGCACCACGGACGACGGCGTGCTGCTGCGCGACGAACTCACCGGGGAGACCTTCTCCTTCCAGGCCGACGTCATCGTCAACGCCACCGGTGCCTGGACGGACGGCACCAACGAGGTGCTCGGCACCGAGACCCGCTTCATGGGCGGCACCAAGGGCTCCCACATCGTGCTGGACAACCCGGAACTGCTCGAGGCCTGCAACGGGACCGAGATCTTCTTCGAGCACGTGGACGGCCGGATCGTGCTCATCTACCCCATGGGTGACCGCGTGCTCGTGGGCACCACGGACATCGACGTGGACATCCGCGAGCAGGCCGTGTGCACGGACGAGGAGATCGACTACTTCTTCGAGCTGATCGGCCACGTGTTCCCGGACATCGAGGTCACGAACGAGCAGATCGTGTACAGCTTCTCCGGTGTGCGCCCGCTCCCGCGCCACGACGAGACCCAGCCCGGCTTCGTCTCCCGCGACTACCGGATCGAGCACCGCGAGGAGAAGATGGGCGGCCGGTCGGTCACCACCCTCAGCCTGGTGGGCGGCAAGTGGACCACGTTCCGCGCCCTGTCCGAGCACCTCGCGGACGACACCCTCGCCGCGCTCGGCGTACCCCGGAAGACCTCGACGGCCGGACTCGCCATCGGCGGTGGCCAGGACTTCCCGATGGACGACGACGCCGAGCGCGCCTGGATCCGCGACCAGGTACGCCCCGGCGTCGACGCGGCCAGGGTCCAGGTCCTGCTCACCCGGTACGGCACACGCGCCACCGACGTCATCGACTACCTCACCGCCGGCGACGACGCCCTGTTCACCTCCACCGACGAGCTCAGCACCCGTGAGGTCGCCTACATGGTGGAGCACGAGCAGATCGGCCACCTCATCGACGTCCTGGTACGCCGCACCTCGCTCGCCTTCCGCGGCCTCGTGACCAAGGAACTCCTCGCAGAGCTTGCGCAAACCCTCGCGCCGCTGTTGGGTTGGAGCAACACCGAGGCCGCCGGCGAGATCGAGCAGGCCGAGCGGATCCTCGCCGACGCCCACCGGGTCGAGGTCAAGAACCTGGTCGCATAGCGGCGTCCGCCGTTCCGCGATCGAACCGCTGTCCACTCGCAGCGGTGCACCACCAACGGCAGCAGGTGCCGGGGGGAAGAACGGGTGTCGTCGAGGCGGCGGCACCCGTCACAAATGAATAGGAGTCAACGATGTCTCTAGAAGTATTCGTCGCCGAGGCCTTCGGCACGATGCTGCTGATGCTGCTCGGTACCGGCGTGGTCGCCAACGTGGCGCTCGCGAAGACCAAGGGCAACAACGGCGGCACGCTGATGGTCAACTTCGGCTGGGGCCTCGCGGTCTTCGCCGGTGTCTACGTGGCGGCCCTCTCGGGTGCCCACCTGAACTTCGCCGTCACCATGGGTATCTTCTTCAGCGATGCCACCGAGTACGCCGCCGGGGTCGACAAGACCTTCGCCGCCACGATGGGGTACCTCGCGGCGCAGATGATCGGTTCGATCCTCGGTGCCGTGCTCACCTACCTCGCGTACAAGAAGCACTTCGACGCCGAGCCCGATCCCGCTGCCAAGCTCGGGGTGTTCGCCACCGGCCCCGCCATCCGCTCCTACGGGTGGAACCTGGTCACCGAGATCATCGCCACGTTCGTCCTGGTGCTCGTGATCCTCTCCTTCGGCTACACGCCCACCGAGATCGGCCCCCTCGCCGTCGCCCTCCTCGTGGTGGGTATCGGCGCCTCGCTCGGTGGCCCCACCGGGTACGCGATCAACCCGAACCGTGACCTCGGCCCCCGTATCGCCCACGCCCTCCTGCCCATCCGCGGCAAGGGCAGCAGCGACTGGGCGTACGCCTGGGTGCCGGTCGTCGGACCGATCATCGGTGGTTCGCTCGCCGGTCTCGTGGTCCAGCTGATCAGCTTCCCCGTCCCGGCCTAGCACCCGGGGGCCGCACGAGGCCCCACCCGAACATTCACGACGTCATCCGAAGAAGGAGTAAGACATGTCGCAGCAGTACGTCATCGCCATCGACCAGGGCACCACGTCCAGCCGAGCCATTGTGTTCGACCACAAGGGGGACATCGTGTCCTCCGGTCAGAAGGAGCACGAGCAGATCTTCCCGAAGGCCGGCTGGGTGGAGCACGACCCCGCCGAGATCTGGGACAACACCCGCGAGGTCATCGGCACCGCCCTCTCCAAGGCCAACCTGACCCGCCACGACATCGTGGCCGTGGGCATCACGAACCAGCGCGAGACCGCCGTCGTATGGGACAGGACGACCGGCAAGGCCGTGTACAACGCGATCGTCTGGCAGGACACCCGCACGCAGAGCATCGTGAACGAGCTCGCCGAGGACGGTGGCCTGGACCGCTACAAGGAGAAGGTGGGCCTGCCGCTGGCCACCTACTTCTCCGGCACGAAGATCAAGTGGATCCTCGACAACGTCGACGGCGCCCGCGAGAAGGCCGAGGCCGGGGACCTCCTGTTCGGCAACACGGACTCCTGGGTCACCTGGAACCTCACCGGGGGCACCGACGGCGGTGTGCACATCACTGACGTCACCAACGCCTCCCGCACCCTGTTCATGGATCTCGAGACCCTCACCTGGGACGAGGGGATCCTCGCGGACTTCGGTGTCCCGGTGTCGATGATGCCCGAGATCAAGTCCTCCTCCGAGGTGTACGGCGCGGTGCACGGCTCCCAGCTGCTGCGTGAGACCCCGGTGGCCGGGATCCTCGGCGACCAGCAGGCCGCGACCTTCGGTCAGGCCGCGTTCGACAAGGGCGGTGCGAAGAACACCTACGGCACCGGCAACTTCATGATCGTCAACACCGGCGAGGAGATCGTCCACTCCAAGAACGGCCTGCTCACCACGGTGTGCTACCAGCTCGGTGACGCGAAGCCCGTGTACGCACTCGAGGGATCGATCGCCGTCACCGGCTCGCTGATCCAGTGGCTGCGCGACAACCTCGGCATCATCAAGAGCGCGCCCGAGGTGGAGCAGCTCGCCACCACGGTCGAGGACAACGGCGGCGTGTACGTGGTGCCGGCGTTCTCGGGTCTCTTCGCCCCCTACTGGCGCTCGGACGCCCGCGGCGCGATCGTCGGCATGACCCGCTTCGTGAACAAGGGTCACATCGCCCGTGCGGCCCTGGAGGCCACGGCGTTCCAGACCCGCGAGGTCCTGGACGCGGCCAATGCCGACTCCGGGGTCAACATGGAGGATCTCCGGGTGGACGGCGGCATGGTCGCCAACGACGCCCTCATGCAGTTCCAGGCGGATATCCTGGGGATCCCGGTCATCCGACCCAAGGTCACCGAGACCACCGCCCTCGGCGCGGCCTACGCGGCCGGTCTCGCCGTCGGCTTCTGGAAGGACACCGACGAGCTGGCCACCAACTGGGCGGAGGACAAGCGCTGGAACCCCTCCATGGACGAGGAGGAGCGCGAGCGCCAGCTCCGCCTCTGGAAGAAGGCCGTCACCAAGACCTTCGACTGGGTCGACGACGACGTCCGCTAGCACCACCCGGCGTGCAGCGCCCGGACGCCCCCGGTCCACACCAGGACCGGGGGCGTCCCGCGTCCGGGACAGGAGCGGGTCCGCCCTGTGTCCTGGACCGGTGGCGTGTCCGCACTGCTAAGGTGGTGCCATGCTGCGCGTCCTCCTCCTTCCCTAGCCGCACGGTGTGCACCGTGCGGCGGCCCCTCCTGTAGTGAGGGGCTTTTGTGTGTCCGGCACCGGTACCGCCGGAACGGGCACCGAGGAGGGCACCGGGGAGGGCACCCCACCAGCGCAGCAGCACCGAGATCCACCGACAGGACAGGTCACCATACAGTGAGCAGCAATCCCGAGGGCGTCCAGCCGGACGAGAACACCTACGACGTCTCCGCCATCGAGGCGAGGTGGCCGGCGGTCTGGGACGACCTCCAGGCCTTTGCACCGGCCGACGACGGCTCGCGGGAGCGCCGCTACGTCCTCGACATGTTCCCGTACCCCTCGGGCGACCTGCACATGGGCCACGCCGAGGCGTTCGCGATGGGCGACGTCGTGGCGCGCTTCTACCGGCAGCAGGGCTACGACGTCCTGCACCCGATCGGCTGGGACTCGTTCGGTCTGCCCGCGGAGAACGCGGCGATCAAGCGCAATGCGCACCCGGCGGAGTGGACCTACGCGAACATCGACACGCAGGCCACCTCCTTCAAGCGCTACGCCATCAGCGCCGACTGGAGCCGCCGCCTGCACACCTCGGACCCCGGGTACTACCGCTGGACGCAGTGGCTGTTCGTCCGGTTCTTCGACAAGGGTCTGGCGTACCGCCGGAACTCCCCGGTGAACTGGTGCCCTAAGGACCAGACCGTGCTCGCCAACGAGCAGGTGGTCAACGGGGCCTGCGACCGCTGCGGTACCCCCGTGACCAAGAAGAGCCTGAACCAGTGGTACTTCAAGATCACCGACTACGCCGACCGCCTGCTCGAGGACATGGAGCAGCTGAAGGGATCCTGGCCCGAGCGCGTGCTCGCGATGCAGCGCAACTGGATCGGCCGCTCCGAGGGAGCCCACGTCACCTTCCGCATCGAGGCCGACGGCGGGTCCCCGGCGAGCGACGTCACGGTGTTCACCACCCGCCCCGACACCCTGTACGGGGCCACGTTCTTCGTGGTCGCCGCCGATGCCCCCCTGGCCCTGGAGCTCGTCGCTCCGGAGCGCCGCGCGGAGCTCGAGCAGTACCGGGAGCAGGTCAAGGGTCTGTCCGAGATCGAACGGCAGGCCACCGAGCGGGAGAAGACCGGGGTGTTCACCGGCCGCTACGCCGTCAACCCGCTCACCGGGGAGAAGCTGCCCGTCTGGGCCGCCGACTACGTCCTGGCCGACTACGGCACGGGCGCCATCATGGCCGTCCCCGCCCACGACCAGCGCGACCTCGACTTCGCCCGCGCCTTCGACCTGCCCGTGCGCACCGTCGTCGACACCGGGGCCGAGGACGCCGCGGACACCGGTGTCGCCACCACGGGCGAGGGCACCCTGGTCAACTCCGGGGAGCTCTCCGGGCTGGACAAGGCGACCGCCATCGCGCGCGCCGTCGAGCTGATCGAGGAGCAGGGCACCGGCGAGCACACCGTCAACTACCGGCTGCGTGACTGGCTGCTCTCCCGCCAGCGCTTCTGGGGCACGCCCATCCCGATCATCCACTGCCCGTCCTGCGGCGAGGTCCCCGTCCCGGACGACCAGCTGCCCGTGACGCTGCCCGAGGGCCTGCGCGGGGAGGCACTGGCGCCCAAGGGCACCTCGCCCCTGGCCGCCGTCGAGGAGTGGGTCAACGTGCCCTGCCCCTCGTGCGGGGGTGCCGCCGAACGCGACACCGACACCATGGACACCTTCGTGGACTCGTCCTGGTACTACCTGCGCTTCATCGACCCGCAGCTGGACACCATGCCGTTCGACTCCGACGCCGTCAACCGGTGGCTGCCCGTGGGCCAGTACGTGGGCGGCGTGGAGCACGCCATCCTCCACCTGCTCTACAGCAGGTTCTTCACCAAGGTGCTGTTCGACCTCGGGATGGTGGACTTCACCGAACCGTTCGCCGCACTGCTGAACCAGGGGCAGGTGCTCAACGGCGGCAAGGCCATGAGCAAGTCGCTCGGCAACGGCGTGGACCTCGGCGAGCAGCTGGACCGATTCGGTGTGGACGCCGTCCGCCTCACCATGGTCTTCGCCTCCCCGCCCGAGGACGACGTCGACTGGGCGGACGTCTCGCCGTCGGGCTCCGCGAAGTTCCTGGCCCGCGCCTGGCGGCTCGGTGGTGACGTGACCAGCGTCGTCGGCGTCGATGCATCGACGGGTGACCGGGCACTGCGCTCGGTGACGCACCGCACCGTCGCGGAGGCCACGGAGCTGATGGAGGCCAACAAGTTCAACGTGGTGGTCGCGAAGCTCATGGAGCTGGTCAACGTGACGCGCAAGGCGATCGACTCCGGGGTGGGGGGCGCCGACCCCGCCGTCCGCGAGGCCACCGAGGCCGTCGCGGTGCTGCTCAGCCTCTTCGCGCCCTACACGGCAGAGGACCTCTGGTCCCGGCTGGGCAGGCAGGCCACGGTGGCCACCGCGGGGTGGCCGGTCGTGGACCAGAGCCTACTCACCCAGGACACCGTGGTGGCCGTGGTCCAGGTGCAGGGCAAGGTCCGGGACCGGCTGACCGTGGCACCGGACATCACCGAGGACGAGCTGCGCGAGCTCGCCCTGGCCAGCGAGCAGGTGCAGCGGGTGCTGGACGGCCGCGGGATCCGCCCGGTGATCGTACGGGCCCCCAAACTGGTCAACATCGTCCCCGCCTGATGACCACGCGGAGCGATGGGGGCGGCGATCCCGAACGGGTCGCCGTCGTCACCGCTTCGGCCGCGGGCTCCCCCTCCGACTGGCTCGACGCCGGCGGACCTGCGGCCGGTCTGCGCGTGGTGCCGATGCCCGTGCTGGTGGGCGAGGACATCCTCACCGGGGAGCACGACGACGTCATCGCACCCCTCATGGTGGCGCTCGCCGCCGGTGCGGCGGTGCGGACCTCGCGTCCCTCGCCCGGCCAGTTCGACCGCATGTACCGGGGTCTTGCGGAGGAGGGGTACGGCGGGGGGGTCTCCGTGCCCCTCTCGGGCCCCCTCTCGGGGACGGGGGGGGCCGCGCGGCCCGCCGCGTCCCGCGCCCCGCTCCCGGCGGGGGGGATCGACACACGGACGGCCGGGATGGCACAGGGCAGGGCCGCCCGCGCGGCACTGGCCGCCGCGCCCGACGGTCTCCAGGGGGCCGCGGCGGCCGCCGCGATCGCCGCGCGGGGCTCCTCCCTGTTCTTCTACGTGCCGAGCGTCGCGCAGCTGCGGCGCGGCGGGCGGCTCCCGGCCGCCGCCGGCGGGGTCGGGGCCCGCCGCGCCGTCCGGGTGCTCCTGCACGTCCGGGGCGGGCGGCTGGTGCCGCTGGATCGCCTCCGCTCGGTACCCCGGGCCATGCTGCGGCTGCGGGA
Organism: Arthrobacter sp. RIT-PI-e; assembly: GCF_001187915.1. Taxonomy (GTDB): domain Bacteria; phylum Actinomycetota; class Actinomycetes; order Actinomycetales; family Micrococcaceae; genus Arthrobacter_D. Next base: position 16,908 of record NZ_LGIU01000091.1, read on the forward strand.
GTTGGTGGAGGCGGACGGCGCCAGGCGGAACGCCCCGGTCACGCTCACCGTGCACCACTTCGGCAACCCGGAGCAGGCCGCCGAGCTGGCAGGGAGCCTGGCGGGGGTGACGGGGGAGGACCGCGTGGCCCTCGCGCCGTGCCCGGCGGTCCTCGCCGCCCACGCGGGACTCGGGGTGCTCGCGGTGGCGGTCAGCGCGGATCACCGAGGCACACCGGACCGCTGATCGCCGGCCCCGCCCGGGTGCCCACCTCCTCTGCTCCTTCCCGCTGCCCTCCGGCGGATGTCCACATAGCCTCCGGCGGACCGTGGCGGGAGGAGACCCGCGCCTAGCGTGGCGGGCATGGGAAAGCCCCGATGGCCGACGGCGGGTGATGCCACGCCGCTCAGCACCGCGCCGCCTCCGGAACCGGTTTCACCGCCGGACCAGGGCCGACGAGCGCAGGGACGTTCCGGCTCACCGTGGACGTCAGGGGGGCGGGGGACACTGGGGGACGGTCCGCCCGCGGTGTTCCAGGGTGAGGGCGGAGCCGTGCACGACGCCGATGGTCGGGATGCCGGTCGCCCGGACACGGAGATCCGGGTCGATGCGTTCGGTGAGTGGTTCGAGGAGGACCAGCCCAGATCGCGGCCACCCGTGCAGTGGCGGGTCGCAAGGTCTGCGGCTCTCGTCTTCCTCGGCGTCGCCCTGGCGGTCGGCGCTGCCCTGTTCCTCGTCCGCAGCTCCGAGCCGTCGGCGGCCGCCGTGTCCGTGCAGCTGGACACCGAGGTCCCGGGACCTGCCTCGCCCGACGGTAGCCAGGAGAGCCAGGAGAGCCGGGGGGACGGGTCACCCGGGCCGGGGGAGGGCCCCGGGGACCTGCCCGGTGCGACCGCCCCGGGCGCCGCAGTGGGCCGGGCGATCGACGGTACGGGTGGAGCGACAGCTCCCTCGGGGGCCGTCGCGCCGACGGGTTCCGGGGGTACGGGCCAGCTGTCGGTCTTCTACGTCACCGGAGCGGTGGCCTCGCCCGGGGTGGTGACCGCCCCACCCGGTACGCGGTTGTTCGAGCTCATCGAGCAGGTGGGTGGTCCCACGCCCGACGCCGACCTCGAGGGGATCAACCTCGCGGCCACACCCGCGGACGGCGCACACATCCACCTCCTCGCCGTCGGGGAGGAACCGCGGGCAGGGTCGACGACCGCACCGGAGGGAGCCGGCACCGCCTCCGGGAATCCGGTGGGTGATCCGGCAGGGGCGTCAGTCGGTGCCCCCGCCGGCGCTACCGGTGCCTCTGCGGGTGAACCACCGGTGGTCACCGGTGGCACCGCGGGACTCGTCGACCTCAATGCCGCAACCCTCGCGGAGTTGCAGACCCTGCCCCGTATCGGCCCCGTGCTCGGCCAGCGGATCCTGGACTGGCGGGCGCAGAACGGGCCCTTCACCCAGCCGGCGGACCTCGACGCCGTACCCGGCATCGGCCCGGCGATGCTCGAGGGGATCCTCCCGCTCGTCGTCGTCCGATGAGCGGCGGTGGTCCGCGGAAGCGGCCCGGCTCCCGGCGGGCAGTACCTCCCTCCGGTGCGGGCGCCGGACCGGACGAGGGGCCGAGCGAGGCGGACCCGCTGTGGCAGGGCGACCTGCGCCTGCTCCCCTCCGCGGTCGTCGCCTGGGCCGCGGCCGCCTGGGCCATCCGGGTCGACGCGACGGACGCCACGGGTGCAGGTCTGGTCGCCGTTGCGGTCGCCGTCGTCCTCGCCTCCTGGGTGATCCTCCGGAGGCGGTCCGGGCGACGCCGGGCTGTGATCCCGGTGCAGGCCCTCGCCCCCGCCGCGACCCTCGCGCTGGTGCTCCTGGCCGCCGGAGGGAGTCTGGTTCGCGCGGAGTCGGGACCGGTGGGGGACGCGGTGACCTCCGGGTCCTCCTTCACCGCCGTGCTCCGCATCTCGGGGGAGCCGAGATCCCTCGGCCCGGGCGCCTTCGGTGGCGGTGACCGGATCCTGCTGGACGCCGAGGTCATCGGGGGCGTGCTGCAGGGGACGGAGTTCGTCGCCGAGACCCCCGTGGCGGTCCTCGCGGGCGATGCATGGTCCGAGGTGGCGATGGGCGACACCGTCACGGTGCTCGGGAGTGCCGAGCCGCCGGACCGCGTGGGGAGGGCCAGGGCGCTCTTCCTCCCGGCCACCGAACCGGTGATCGAGCAGGCGGAAGGCTGGCTCGCCTCCACCGACGCCCTGAGATCGGCGTTCAGGGACCACTCCCGCCACGACGACCGCGACGGCGGGCTCCTCCCGGGGATGGCCCTCGGGGACCGGACAGGGTTGGATCCCGACCTCGAGGAGAACATGAAGACCACCGGACTCACCCACCTCACCGCGGTGAGCGGGGCCAACTGCTCCTACGTGATCGCGTTCGCCTTCCTCGGCCTGCGTCTTGTACGGTGCCCCCGGTTTCCCGCGGCGGTGGGAGCGGTGCTAGCCCTCGTGGGCTTCGTCCTGCTCGTCCGGCCGGAACCGAGCGTCCTCCGCGCGGCGGTCATGGGTGCCATCGGGGTCGCGGCCGTCCTCTCCGGCCGCGGCAAGGTCTCCCTGACGCTGCTCCTGCTGTCGATCATCGTGCTGCTCGCCTTCGACCCCTGGCTCTCCCTGTCCTTCGCCTTCATGCTCTCGGTGGCCGCCACCCTCGGCCTGGTGACGGCGGGGCCCCTGGTGGTGGCGTCCCTGAGCGCCGTGCTGCCGCAGTTCGTCGCCCAGGTGCTCGCCATCCCCCTGACGGCGCAGCTGTTCTGCACCCCGATCCTCGTGGTCCTCCAGCCGTCCCTGCCGGTCTACTCCCTGCCCGCCAACATCCTCGCATCCCCCGTGGTCCCCGCCATCACACTGCTCGGTATGCTGGCCGTCCTGGCCCTGATCGCGGCCCCGGTCCTCGTCCAGCCGCTGGTCGGCACCGCACAACTCGGGACCCGGTGGGTCGCGAACACCGCCGACATGCTCGCCGCGGCACCGGCGGCGTCGCTGCCCTGGATCGCAGGACCTCCGGGCGTGATCGTCTCCTTCCTCTCCTGCGCCCTCGTGCTCACCCTGATCGTGTACCGCGAACGCCTCGTCGCCCAGGTGGCTGCCCGGAGGGGAGCGCTCGCGGTGGCGCCGTCCCCGCCAGGAACGCGCACCCCGCCACCGGGACGGGTCGCCGGGGTCGATCCCCGACGCAGGCGTCGCCTGGTGATCGGCCTCGTGCTGCTGCCCGGCGTCCTCACCGGCAGCATCATCCTGGTCCGTGCCCACCTCCCACCGGCACACGCCTGGTTCATGACCGTCTGCGACGTGGGGCAGGGCGACGGACTGGTGATCAGCTCGGCGCCGGGCCACGCCCTCGTGGTCGACGCCGGCCCCGATCCGGATGCCATGGACGGCTGCCTGGACCGCCTCGGCGTGGAGGTCCTGGACGCGCTGGTCATCACGCACCTCCACGACGACCACTACGGCGGTGTCGAGGGCGCCCTGCGCGGACGGACCGTCTCGGCCCTCTACTACTCCACCGGAGAGGCGGTCCTCCCGCCGGAGCTCACCGAGGCGGCGGAAGCCGCCGGGGCGGAGCCCCGGCTCCTCGACGAGGACACGTCCCTGGTGGTGCCCCCACTGGTCGTGGACGTCCTCTGGCCACCGGCCGGACCCGCCGACGGCGAGGAGAACAACGCGAGCGCCGTCCTCCGCGTCTCCGTCCCCACCCCGGAACGCACCCTCACGGTCCTCCTGACCGGTGACCTCGAAGAGGAGGCCGCCGCGAGGATGCTGCGCGCCGAACCCTCCCTGGCCACCGACGGGGTGGACATCCTCAAGGTGGCACACCACGGTGCTCAGAACGGTGGCACGGAACTGATCGGTGCCGTGCAGCCGGACCTCGCCCTGATCTCGCTCGGCCGGGACAACGACTACGGCCACCCGCACGCCACGATCATCGAGGCACTGGACCGCGCCGGGATCGCCACGGCCCGCACCGACCAGCTCGGCTCCTTCACCCTGGAGTTCACAGCGGGCACCCTCGAGGTCAGGGAACTACCGTGATGCCCTACCCGCGGGGACCGGCAGCACCGTCGCGACGATCGCGGGCAGGGGCGGACGCCGGTGACGGACATGGCACAGTAGGGGGAGACCGACCGAAAGGGAACATACGTCCGTGGCAACGAAACCATCCAGTGGTCGCAGCACTGCACCGTCCCAGCAGGTTTCCTGGAGGGACGCACGCCCCGCACCCCTGGTCCTGCTCTCCGGCCCGGAGGACTACCTCGCCTCGCAGGCCGCGGAGTCCATCCGCGCCCAGGTCCGCAGCGCCCAGCCCGGAGCGGAACTGGTGCAGCTCGACGCCGGGACCTACGAGGCCGGCACGCTGCTCATGCAGGCCAGCCCCTCGCTCTTCGGGGACTGGAAGATCATCGAGGTCTCCAATCTCGCCCAGATGAACGACGCCTTCCTCGTCGACGCGCTCGCCTACCTCACCGAGGTGGCCCCCGACGTCGTCCTGGTGATGCGGCACGGCGGCGGCAACCGGGGCAAGAAGCTGCTCGACGCACTCAAGGCGGCGAAGGCCACCGTGGTGGACTGCCAACCCCTCAAGAAGGACGCGGACAAGGCGGACTTCGTGACCACCGAGTTCAAGGCGGCACGGCGCAGGATCGACCCCGACGCGCTGCGCGCCCTGGTGGCCTCGGTGGGGTCCAAGCTCCCCGAGCTCGCGGCGGCGTGCAGGCAACTGATCAGCGACACCGCCGGGGACGTCGGCATCGAGACCGTCGAGAAGTACTACGGCGGACGCGTGGAGGCCACTGGGTTCAAGGTGGCCGACGCCGCGCTCGCGGGGCGCACCGCGAGCGCGCTGTCGATGCTGCGCCACGCCCTGGCCTCCGGTGAGGACCCTGTGCCGATCGTCGCCGCCCTGGCCATGAAGGTGCGTGCCGTGGCGAAGGTCCACGGCACGAGGGGATCCTCGGGTCAGCTGGCCAAGGAGTTCGGGATGGCGCCCTGGCAGGTGGATCAGGCCCGGAGGGAGGCGCAGCGCTTCAGCTCCGCCGGTCTCGCCCGATGCATCCGCGCGCTCGCCGAGGCCGACGCGCAGGTGAAGGGCGCATCCCGTGATCCGGTCTACGCCGTGGAGCGTGCGGTGACCGTCATCGCGCTCGGGGACGACTGACCCGCGAAGCAGTTCGAGACCAACCCGGAGAAACTCGGAGGAGCGATCGGCCGGACACGGCCGGTGCTCCCGACCGGCTCAGGAATCCTGCTCCGCCAGCTTCAGGACCGAGGCAGGTGTCTCACGGCCGAGGCGACGATCGAGCACCACGCGGAGCTTGGCCTTCTCGATCGTGATCTCGCGTTCGGCCGGGGTCGATCTGCGGAGGGAGGTCCTGCCGAGACCCCTGAAGCCGGGACGTCCGCCGGTGCGGATCCGTGCTGCGTCACTCATCGTCCGCCTTCTTTCCGATTACCGTGCCTCAATTGTCTGCCCACATCGACGAGCCGTCCAGCGCTCCACCTCCCGCGGTCGGGCGCCACCTCCGGGTCGTCGGTCCAGACGGCGTCCAGGACGGCGAGTTCCTCGGCGGTGGCCAGGTTGCTCTCGGCCAGGATCCGCAGCGCCCCGATCCCCGCCTTCCGCCGCGCGACGTCGTCCGAGAACGCGGCGTCCAGTGCCCACTGGGTCCTCCGCCACCACTCGGACCGGTCATCGGCCGCGTGTCGCTGTGCCAGTGCCCTCCCGTCGGCGAGGGATCGCTGCCAGAGGGCGAGGAGGGCGACGAAGGCCACCACGAAGGGTGCGAACGAGACCCAGGGATCCCACCACGCGGCATCGGAGACGATGTCGACGACAACCGGGGCCGGGGGCTGCGTGGCGTTCGCGATGACCATGCCGTCAGCCTATCCGCGGCGTCCGTCCCGCCCGCCCGGACCGGGGTCACCGGGGTGTATCGAACGACGAAGGGCCGGCTCCTTGCGGAACCGGCCCTTCGTCCATGCTCTTCGGCTCAGAGCGCGTTGACCTTCTTGGAGATCGCAGACTTGTGGTTGGCTGCGTTGTTCTTGTGCAGCACACCCTTGCTGACGGCCTTGTCGAGCTTGCGGCTCGCGGCCTGCAACGCGGTGGTGGCAGCGTCCTTGTCCGCACTCGTCACGGCCGTGTTCACGGCGCGGATGGCGGTCTTGAGCTCGGACTTCACCGAGTTGTTGCGCTGCCTCGCCTTCTCGTTGGTGAGGATGCGCTTCTTCTGGGACTTGATATTTGCCACGTATGAGAACTTTCTTTGTAATGCGGACTGGTCGTGAGGGTATTTCGGCCGACCAGAGACTGAGCGGCGTGGGGATACCGTATGGCGATCGGCCGAAGTGCCCGAAGACCTGCGCGGACACACAGCTGTAGAGCCTACCAGAAACCATCCTCGGGCCGCCGTCGCGCAGCGTGTTCGCACAGTGTGTTCCGGATCGGCCGGTGCCTCCCGGACCGGAGCCCGGGAGGGGATACCGCCAGGACGGCCTCCAGGGACTCAGTCGAGAGGGATTCAGTCGAGGAGATGGGCGGGGACGCGCGTGACGACGTCGTCGAAGCGGTCACGGGGGAGCACGGCACCTTCGCGTCGGATCGCGGCGGGGTCCAGGCGCAGCAGGCGGTCCACCTTGACCTCGCTGGGGCGGCCCCGTGTGTCCCATGAGCCGGTACCGATGTCCACGTAGCGATCGTCCCGCTCCCGGGCGTTGTTCCTGTCCCTGCTGGTCAGCATGAGGCCGAGGAGCTGCGATCCCTCCCGCCCCACGAGCAGGACGGGCCGGTCCTTGCCCTGGTGCGGATCGTCCTCGTAGGGGACCCACGTCCACACGATCTCCCCGGGGTCGGGGCGGCCGTCCGCGGAGGGGGAGTACTCGAACACCACGCCTCCGGAGGCGGTGCGCCGTGGTGCGGTGGTGCGCGCCCGGGCGGTCCCGGACGGCGACGGCGTCGTCGCCCGCGTCCCCCGACGTCGTCCACCGGAGCCCGGGGTGTCCGTGCGTGTCGGGGCGGACGAGCTCACCGAACGGGCCACCCGGAGAGCGAGGGACAGGAGGGAACGCGCATCGAACGGCATGACGGAAGCCTAGCCAGGCTCGCACCTGCAGGGCCAGGGGCGGGTGCCCGTCACCGCCCGGGTCCGCGCGATTGCCGGAGCCGCGCGGCTCCGTGGGACACTGTGAGGTAGGCGAATCGGCTCCGGCCGGCGCGGGACGCCGACGGCGGACCCGGGATGCCGGTGCTCGGGCCCGGCCCCTGTTCGGCTCAAGCCCTGTCCAGCAACAGTGAGGAACCCACGTGTCACCCATGGCCCGCACCGCCCCGGTGCCCGCCGCCACCGATCCGGCGATCATCAGGAACTTCTGCATCATCGCCCACATCGATCACGGGAAGTCCACGCTGGCGGACCGTATGCTCCAGCTGACCGGGGTGGTGGAGCAGCGGGACATGAAGGCGCAGTACCTGGACCGCATGGACATCGAGCGCGAGCGCGGCATCACCATCAAGTCACAGGCTGTCCGGCTGCCCTGGGAGCTGGACGGCACCGCGTACGCCCTCAACATGATCGACACCCCCGGGCACGTGGACTTCACCTACGAGGTCTCGCGATCCCTCGCCGCCTGCGAGGGAGCCATCCTCCTCGTGGACGCGGCGCAGGGCATCGAGGCGCAGACCCTGGCGAACCTGTACCTGGCGATGGAGAACAACCTCACCATCATCCCGGTGCTGAACAAGATCGACCTGCCCGCGGCGCAGCCGGAGAAGTACGCGGCGGAGCTCGCGAACCTGATCGGCGGGGAGCCCGAGGACGTCCTGCTCGTCTCCGGCAAGACCGGCGCCGGTGTGGAGGCGCTGCTGGACAAGATCGTCCGCGAGCTCCCCGCACCCACCGGGGACCCGGACGCCCCGGCGCGGGCCATGATCTTCGACTCCGTCTACGACACCTACCGCGGCGTGGTCACCTACGTGCGCGTGGTCGACGGGACACTGAGCCCGCGCGAGCGCATCCAGATGATGTCCACGCGCGCCAGCCACGAGCTGCTCGAGATCGGCGTCAGCTCCCCGGAGCCGAAGCCCTCCAAGGGCCTCGGCGTGGGCGAGGTGGGGTACCTCATCACGGGTGTGAAGGACGTCCGGCAGTCCAAGGTGGGTGACACCGTCACGAATCTGCAGAAGCCTGCCGCCGAGTCCCTGGGCGGGTACCAGGACCCGAAGCCCATGGTGTTCTCGGGGCTGTACCCGCTGGATGGCACCGACTACCCGGTGCTGCGCGACGCCCTGGCGAAGTTCACCCTGAACGACGCCGCCCTGGTGTACGAACCGGAGACCTCCGCCGCGCTGGGCTTCGGGTTCCGCGTCGGCTTCCTCGGTCTGCTGCACCTGGAGATCACCCGTGAGCGCCTCGAGCGCGAGTACAACCTGGACCTGATCTCCACCGCACCCAACGTGGAGTACGACGTCACGCTCGAGGACAGGACGGAGATCAAGGTCACCAACCCGAGCGAGTACCCGGTGGGCAAGATCTCCGAGGTGCGCGAGCCGATGGTGTCCGCCACCATCCTCGCGCCGTCGGAGTTCGTGGGCGCCATCATGGAGCTGTGCCAGCAGCGCCGCGGTGTGCTCGGCGGCATGGACTACCTGTCCGAGGACCGCGTGGAGATCCGCTACCGGCTACCGCTGGCGGAGATCGTCTTCGACTTCTTCGACCTCCTGAAGTCGAAGACCCGCGGCTACGGGTCCCTGGACTGGAAGGCCGACGGCGACCAGGTGGCGGACCTCGTGAAGGTGGACATCCTCCTCCAGGGCGACCAGGTGGACGCCTTCAGTGCCATCACCCACCGCGACAAGGCGTACGCGTACGGCGTCATGATGACGGGCAAGCTGCGCGAGCTGATCCCGCGCCAGCAGTTCGAGGTGCCCATCCAGGCCGCCATCGGCGCCCGGATCATCGCCCGGGAGAGCATCCGTGCCATCCGGAAGGACGTGCTCGCCAAGTGCTACGGCGGTGACATCACCCGTAAGCGGAAGCTGCTGGAGAAGCAGAAGGAGGGCAAGAAGCGCATGAAGATGGTGGGCCGCGTGGAGGTCCCGCAGGAAGCCTTCATCGCCGCCCTCTCCTCGGACGAGTCGAAGGACAAGCCCAAGAAGTGACGCAGCACGGACCCGGCGGGGAGGCGCACCATGCCTAGCACCCTGCCCCTGGGCCTCCCGGCACCGGAGGACGGCGTCCTCCCCGCAGGGGCCGCCGCCGGGGCGGACACCCGGGACTTCTGTCTCTACGTCCACATCCCGTTCTGCGCGGTGCGCTGCGGGTACTGCGACTTCAACACCTACACCGCCACGGAGCTCGGGGGAGGGGCGTCCCAGGACGCCTACGCCGGATCCGTGCTGGCCGAGCTGGAGCTCGGCGCGCGGGCACTGGCGTCGTCGGGGGTGCCGCACCGCGAACTGTCGACCGTCTTCTTCGGCGGGGGCACGCCCACCCTGCTCCCGGCGGAGGACCTCGCCACGATCCTGACGACGGCCACCGCGCTCTGGGGGCTGGCGGCGGACGCCGAGGTCACCACGGAGGCCAATCCCGACTCGGTGACACCGGAGTCCCTGCGGATCCTCAAGGACGCCGGCTTCACGCGCGTCTCCTTCGGCATGCAGTCCGCGGTGCCGCACGTCCTCGCGGTCCTCGACCGGACCCATGCGCCGGAGCGGGTGCTCCAGGCCGTGCGCTGGGCGCGCGAGGCGGGCCTGAAGGTCAGTCTCGACCTCATCTACGGCACGCCCGGGGAATCACTCGAGGACTGGCGGACGTCGCTCACCACGGCGCTCTCCTACGCACCCGACCACATCTCGGCCTACGCCCTCATCATCGAGGAGGGCACCAGGCTGGCGTCGCGCATCCGCCGCGGGCAAGTCCCGCCGATCGACGACGACGACCACGCGGACAAGTACGCCCTCGCCGAGGAACTCCTCGCCGGTGGCGGGCTCACCTGGTACGAGGTCAGCAACTGGGCCAGGACGCCGGACGACGAGTGCCGGCACAACCTCGCCTACTGGCGCGGCAGCGACTGGTGGGGCGCCGGGCCGGGAGCCCACTCCCACGTGGGTGGCACGCGGTGGTGGAACGTGAAGCATCCCCGGGCCTACGCCGCGGCGCTCGAGGCGGGGCGCTCACCCGCCGCCGGCCGCGAGGTCCTCTCGCCGGAGGACCGCCACGTGGAGGACGTCATGCTGCGGGTGCGGCTCCGTGAGGGGCTGTCCGCGGACGTCCTGACCCCCGGCGGACGCCGCGCCGTCGCGGGGCTGATCGCCGAGGGTCTCGTCGAGGCTGCTCCGGCCTTCGCCGGACGCATCGTCCTGACCTTCCGTGGCCGGTTGCTCGCCGACGCGGTGGTACGCCGGCTCCTGCCCGACTGAGCATCGACAGAACCGGGCACCGACAGGACCGGGCACCGACCGGATCGGGCGGCGTCGACCGCCGGGGCCGGTACCTCAGCGGCCCGGTGGATAGGGAGTCCGGTGGATCAGGCGTTCAGCGGATCCGCCGGAGGGTGAACGGGTACCGGTAGGGCAGTCCGCGACTGGCGTGCACACCCGCGATCACCGAGAACACGGTCAGCGTGATCCAGATGAGGGCGTTGAGGATCGCGAAGGCCACGCCGATCGCGGGGATGAAGGAGAGGAGCCAGGCGACGAGGGCGAGGATCGTGGGAGGGAGCGTGAAGTTGAGTGCCTCCGTGGACTCCTGCGCCGTGAACGGTCCGCGGTCCTTGAAGATCAGCCGGATCAGCAGGGCGGGGACGAAGCCGAGGATCCCGCCGAAGTGCGCCAGGGTGGCGAACTGCCGGTCCTCGGACGCCGTGAGCGGCAGTGCATTGACCGGTGCTCCCTCGAAGGGGGGCTCGGGAGCCGTCCACTCGGAACGGCGAGGGTCGGCGGTGTCGGACAACGGTCCTCCTCTCCTGGCGGGCGGACTCTCCCCCCACGAACGGGTCCAAGCCTACGTGGTCCCGGATCCGCCCGGCGCGCTGGGCGTCTGCGGTGCGGTCAGGAAGTCGATGACCTCCTCCACCCGGCCGAGCAGCGACGGCTCCAGATCCGCGTAGCTGGTCACGGCGCCGAGGATCCGTCTCCACCCCTGCGCCACCGCCGCCTGGTCCGCGTGCGGCCAGCCCAGCCCGGCGAGGACACCGGTCTTCCAGTCCTGGTGGCGGGGCACCACCGGCCAGGCGGTCAGACCGAGGGTGCCGGGTTTCACGGCCTGCCAGACGTCCACGTAGGGATGACCGATGATCAGCACGTGGCCCCGGGCTCCGGGCTGGTCCATGGCCTGCCGGGCGATCCGCGACTCCTTGGTTCCGGGGAGCAGATGGTCCACGAGGACCCCGAGGCGACGCCGCGGGCCGGGGGCGAAGGCGCGGATGGCACCCGCGAGGTCGTCGATGCCGTGCAGCGGCTCCACCACGATGCCCTCGAGCCGGAGATCGTCCCCCCAGACCTTTTCCACCAGCTCGGCGTCGTGCCGGCCCTCCACCCAGATCCTGCTCGCCCTGGCGGTCCGGGCCCGGGAGCCCTCCACCCGCACCGAACCCGAGGCGGTCCGCCCCGGGACGGTGGCCGGACGGACCACGGGTGCCACGAGGTGCACCGGATCGCCGTCGACGAGGAACCCGTGTCCCAGCCGGAACGTACGCTGCTTGCCGCGGCGGTCCTCGAGGACCATGACGTGCAGTCCACCCGATTTCTCCACGCGCACCACTGCACCCACGAACCCGCTTTGCACGTCCTTGAGGACCATGTCCTTCTCGACCGGTACATCGGGCAGTGCGGTGCGTCGCGGTGCGGAGATGTCCTGGGCCCCCCAGCCGTACTCCATCGCGGGTGCGTCCTTCCGTCGAGGGGCTCCGGCCGGCTGCCGCAGCCCGGCCCGCCAATGCTAGCAATCGTGGCAGAGGTACTAGACTTGGCACTTGGGTGTGTCGAGTGCTAACCGAGCGTGGCCACCCGTACGTGCTCGTGGAACGGACCCGGAGGTGGAGATCGGATGAGTGAGCCGCGACGTCTGGAGGTACTCCGGGCCATCGTCGAGGACTACGTGCACTCGCGGGAACCCGTGGGGTCCAAGGCCCTCGTGGACCGCCACCGGCTCGGGGTCTCCTCGGCCACCATCCGCAACGACATGGCCGTCCTCGAGGAGGAGGGCCTGCTCGCGGCCCCGCACACCCGCTCCGGGCGCATCCCCCCGGACAAGGGCTACCGCCTCTTCGTGGACCGGATCTCGGAGGCCAAACCGCTCTCCGGGCCCGAGAAGAAGGCGATCCGGACCCTGCTCGAGGGTGCCGACGATCTCGACGACGTCATGGACCGCACCGTGCGCCTGCTCGCCCAGCTCACGAACCAGGTGGCGGTGGTGCAGTTCCCCCGCACGGGGGGAGCCTCCGTACGCCATATCGAGTTCGTGCTCCTGGCCCCCCAGCAGATCCTCGTGGTCCTGATCATCAGCAACGGCACGGTGCAGCAGCGCGTGGTGCGCACCGGCACCGACCTCCAGGAGGCCGAGCTCGCCGAACTCAGGCAGCGCATCCTCTCCGCGGTGTCCGGCGTGCGGCTGGCGGCTCTCCCGGGGGAGCTGGCGGTGGCCTCCAGGCAGCTGCCGGTGGCGTTGCGGGGCCCCGGGGGTACGATCATCAGGGCACTGGAGCAACTCGCCGGGCTGGGCGGTGAGGACCGCATGCTGCTCGCGGGCACGGCGAACCTCGCCCGGGCCACGGGCGATTTCCCCCTGAGCATCGGACCGATCCTCGAGGCGCTCGAGGAGCAGGTGGTCATGCTGGGACTGCTGTCCGAGATGGAGTACGACGCCCGCGGCATCTCGGTGCGGATCGGGAGCGAGAACCCCTACGGGGGGTTGTCGGAGGCGTCCGTCGTCGCCACCGGGTACGGGCCCGGGGCGGGTGCGAAGCTCGGTGTCCTCGGTCCCACCCGCATGGACTACCCGACCACGATGGCCGCGGTGCGCGCCGTCGCCCGCTACCTCTCGAGGATCCTCGAGGAATGACCCGTCGGCCATCGTGGCCGACCACGTGATGCCCGCCGGTCCGCCGGCGGGTACGGAAGAACAAGTCTCCAACAGGAAGTGATGGGCAGCAGTGAGGAATCACTACGAGGGCCTCGGTGTGGCGCAGGGCGCGACCGGGGAGGAAATCAAGAAGGCCTACCGCAAGCTCGCCCGCAAGCTCCACCCCGACGTCAACTCCGGGCCGGACGCGGCGGAGGAGTTCAAGCTCGTGACGCGCGCGTACGAGGTGCTGTCGGACCCCCAGAAGCGCCGCGTGTACGACACCACGGGCAACGAGAACGGCACGGACGCCGGGTACGGCGGAGGATACTCGGGTTCGGGCTTCGCCTTCCAGGACATCTTCGAGACGTTCTTCGGGGGTGGCGGCCAGTCCGCGGGGGCGCCGTCGCGTGTCCGCCGGGGTCAGGACGCCCTGATCAACGTCCGGATCGACCTGAAGGACGCAGTCTTCGGCACCAACAAGAAGATCGAGGTGGACACCGCCGAGGTGTGCCCCACCTGTGACGGCTCGTGCTGCCAGCCCGGCACCTCACCCCGCACGTGCGACATCTGCGGAGGCTCCGGGCAGGTCCAGCGGGCCGTGCGCTCCATCCTCGGTCAGGTCATGACCAGCGCCCCGTGCGGCACCTGCCAGGGCTACGGCACCGTGATCCCCAACCCCTGCCACGAGTGCAGCGGCGAGGGCCGGGTCCGGGCGCGCCGCACCCTGACCATCAAGGTCCCCGCGGGCGTGGGCACCGGTACCCGTATCCAGCTCGCCGGGCAGGGCGAGGCCGGTATCGCCGGAGGGCCGCAGGGGGACCTGTACGTGGAGATCAGGGTCAACACCGACTCCACCTTCCTCCGCGACGGCGACGACCTGCACGTCACCCTCAGCGTGCCGATGACGGCCGCCGCGCTCGGCACCACGGTGCACCTCGACACGTTCGACGGGGACGAGGAGCTGGCGATCAAGCCGGGGACGCAGTCGGGTGAGATCCTGACGCTCCGCGGCCTCGGCGTCACCCATCTGCGCAACCAGGGCAGGGGGGACCTCCGGGTGCACCTGAACGTGGAGCCCCCCCGGAACGTGGACGCCCAGCAGGAGGAGCTCCTGCGCAAACTGGCGGAGCTGCGCAACGAGGAGTACACGGACGGTCAGCTCGCCAGCAGCGGATCCGGTGTCTTCGCCCGCCTGCGGGAGCGCCTCGGGAACCGCTGACCATGACGCGCCCCCTGTTCTTCGGAGAGCCCGGCGCCGTCCGGGCAGCGCGCCCCGGCAGTGTCTTCGTCCTCGACGGTGACGAGGGGCGCCACGCCGCGACCGTCCGGCGCCTCGCCGTCGGTGAGCCGATCGACGTCTCCGACGGCGCCGGCTTCCGGCTGGGCGGGGTGATCACCGAGGTGGGTGGGGGTATGGTGCACCTCGAGGTGGAGGCGGCGGACCAGGAACCGGCGCCCGCCCACCGCCTCGTCCTGGTGCAGGCCCTCGCGAAGGCCGGCCGGGACGAGCAGGCCGTCGAGGCGGCCACGGAACTGGGGGTCGACGTCGTCGTGCCCTGGCACGCGGAACGGAGCATCGTCCGCTGGCGCGGTGACAAGGCGGAGAAGGGGCGGGCCAAGTGGGCCGCCCTCGCCGCCGCGGCGTCCAAGCAGTCGCGCCGCTCGTTCGTCCCCGAGGTGCTGCCCGTCCTCGACACCACGCGGCTCGCGGGGTGGGCGTCCGCCGTGGACCACCTCTTCGTCCTCCACGAGGACGCCACCGCGTCACTGGCCGCCCAGGTGACCGGGCTGCGCACCTCCGGTGCGCTCGGTGCCTCGTCGTCCACCGCCGTCGTGGTGGGACCCGAGGGCGGCATCAGCGAGGCCGAGCTCGGGAAGCTGGGCGCCTCCGGGGCGCGGACGGCACTGCTCGGCCCGTACGTGCTCCGTTCCTCGTCCGCAGGACCGGCGGCGCTCGTGCTGCTGAACCAGATGCTCGGGCGGTGGTGACCCGCGCCCGGGCGCGGCAGGCTCAGCGCAGCAGCACGGTCTTCGAGTCCGACGCCTCGCCGTCGGGCGTCCGGGCGGAGACGGTGATCTCGTAGCGGCCGGGCGGCAGTGCCACCGTGGAGGAGTACGCGCCCGCCGCGCCCTCGGCGGGGGAGACCTCCGCACGTCCCTCCTGCAGCGGCGGCGCGGGGCCGCCCGCCGAGGAGTCGCTCGTCCCGGCCGCCGTGCGGTCCACGCGCCAGGCGACCACCTGCTCGTCGGTGGGTGCCTGGCCGTGGACGCCCAGCGTGCCCGCCTCCGCCTCCACCCCCTCCTGGGGGTCGATGATCCACACCGGGGCCGGGGCGGAGCCGTCGCGGCCCCATTCGCCGCGCAGGTCGACGGCGCCGAACGCGCGGTACCCGGACTGGCCGTCGACGAGCACCACCACGGAGCTCGCCTCGCCCCCGGTGATGAGACCGGCGTGGGCGGCGGTGGCGGTGGCGGGGTGCACGAGCTGCTGCAGTGCCGGGGTCGCCTCGCCCTCGTCGAGCCGGTCGGAGAACGCGTCCGGGGAGAGGTCGACGGTGATGACGTTGCGGGTGGAGATGGAGGAGCTCACGCTCGACGCCGGCTGCCAGAGGGAGCGGTAGTCCGGGTCCAGCGGTTCCCTCGACGTCATCTTCAGGACGGCGTCGGCGATGGGGTCCCCGGTGGAGGTCGCGGGCGCCTCCAGGTACTCGCGGAACAGCCCGTCGCGGTTGCCGGCGTCGCCGACCCAGTACACCGGCAGGAGGGGCCGCGGTGCGCTCGACGCCCGCGCCGACCCGTCGACCACCGGGCCGCCCGCGGCGGTGTCCGTGCTCAGCTCCGCCGACGCGGACGGCGGGACGCGCAGATCGGTGGTGGGCGCCACGCCCTGCAGGAGCCCGGTGCCGGGGACCAGGATCACACCGCTCACCAGGAGGGCCCCTCCGGAGACCAGGAGGATCCTGCGGAGGCCGAGCCGTGGCCGTTCCAGGGGGTCCTGCTCGCTCATGCGGGTCCCTCCTTCGACGGGGCGCGCCGATCCGCGGATCGGGTGGTGCATTCGTGGGACCGGGAGCAGGGGGCCGCTGGTCGGCCCCGTCCGTGCCCCGATCCGTCCCAGCTTCGCACAGCACGAGAACGACGACGGCACCGGAAGCGGCCCTCGCGAGGACTGAAACCCGATCGATACGAAGTGGTCCCGCCGCAGCAGCCGCCGGCTCCCGGACCGGCCGGTGTCCGGACCGGGTGCGGCGCCGCACACCCGGGACCGTCCTCACGACCGCAGGCCGGGTCCAGCCCCGCTCCCGCGGGGGAGGCATGGCGTACCATGATCATCGTCCGCGCGGTGGTACCACGCGGCGGAACCCGGCACGACAGCACCGACACCACAGCGGCACGACTACTCGAACGAGGGGCGATTGAAGGCCGGACGGCCGAGCTATGAGCGAAACTTCAACAGGCATCAACGCGGCAGGACTCGACACGAGGACGTTCGTCTTCGACTCCACCGAACAGATGGTGCAGGCGCTGGGTTCCAACGACGAAGCGCTCCGCCTCATCGAGAAGTCCTTCCCCGGAGTGGGTCTCCAGGCCAGGGGGAACGAGCTGACCATCACCGGGCCCTCCGCCGACGTGAACCGGACGGAGCGGCTGGTGGGGGAGATCCGCACCATGGCGAGCAACAACGCCACCATGTCCCCGCAGGTGCTCGAGCAGCTCGTGTCGATGCTGAAGACGCAGAGCGCAGCGCGCCCCTCCGAGGTCCTCTCGGTGAACATCCTGTCCTCGCGTGGCAGGACCATCCGGCCCAAGACGCTGAACCAGAGCACCTACGTGGACGCGATCGACCGCAACACCATCGTGTTCGGCATCGGCCCCGCAGGGACCGGCAAGACCTACCTGGCCATGGCGAAGGCGGTGCAGGCGCTGCAGCAGAAGGAGGTCAACAGGATCATCCTCACACGCCCCGCGGTCGAGGCAGGGGAACGCCTCGGCTTCCTGCCCGGCACCCTGAACGACAAGATCGACCCGTACCTGCGACCCCTGTACGACGCCCTGCACGACATGATGGATCCCGATTCCATCCCGCGGCTCATGGCCGCCGGGACCATCGAGGTGGCGCCACTCGCCTACATGCGCGGGAGGACCCTCAACGACGCCTTCATCATCCTCGACGAGGCGCAGAACACCACGCCGGAGCAGATGAAGATGTTCCTCACGCGGCTGGGGTTCGGCTCCAAGATGGTGGTCACCGGGGACGTCACCCAGGTGGACCTCCCGAACGGCACCAGCTCCGGTCTCCGGATCGTCAGCGAGATCCTCCGCGACGTCGACGAGATCCACTTCAGCAGCCTCGACGCCTCCGACGTCGTCCGGCACCGCCTCGTGGGGGACATCGTCAGCGCCTACAGCACCTGGGACGAGGAGCAGCGCGCCGGGTACGCGCGCTCCGACAGGCCGGTTGCGCGATGAGCGTCGAGGTCAACAACGAGACCGGGCACGACGTCGACGAGGAGTCCCTGGTACGGCTGGCCAACTTCCTGTTCGAGGCGCTCTTCCTCCACCCCGAGGCCGAGCTGTCCATCATCCTGGTGGACACCGCCGCGATGGAGCGGCTCCACGTCGAGTGGATGGACGAGCCCGGGCCCACCGACGTCCTGTCCTTCCCCATGGACGAGCTGCGCCCGGGGACCCCGGGCCGGGTGACCCCTGCCGGGCTGCTCGGCGACATCGTGCTCTGCCCCGAGGTCGCGGCGACCCAGGGCGCCGCTGCGGGCCACAGCACCGGGACCGAACTACTGCTGCTGACCACCCACGGCGTGCTGCACCTGCTCGGGTACGACCACGCCGAGCCCGACGAGGAGAAGGAGATGTTCGATCTGCAGCGCCAGCTCCTGGCCGATTTCCTCGGCGGCACCGCACCGCAGGAGACACGCTCGTGATCATCTCGGTGCTCGCGTTCCTCGGGGTGGTCTTCGCGCTGACGGCGGCACTCGTGACGGCCGCGGAGTCCGCGTTCAGCTACCTCCCGCGCCAGGAGGGCGAGGCACTCGTCCAGGGCTCCCGGTCCACGTCGTTGCGCCGGATCCTCGACGCCCCCGTGGCCCACATGCACGCCCTGCGCTTCTGGCGGGTCTGGTTCGAGATGGCCGGGGCGGTGGCCGTCGCCATCCTGTTCCACGACCTGCTCGACAACGTCTGGCTCGCCGGTCTCCTGGCCACGATCGTGATGGCCGCGATCGGGTTCGTGATCGTCGGCGTCTCACCGCGCCAGGTGGGGCGCACCCACGCCTCCGCCGTGGTGCGTGCCACCGCGGGGCTCGTGGCGTTCCTCAGGGCCGTCCTCGGCCCCGTTCCCCGCTGGCTCGTACGGCTCGGCAGCGCGTTCACCCCGGCGGCCGCCCGGGACGAGGCCGCGTTCTTCACCGAGGAGGAGTTCCGCGAACTGCTCTCCCGTGCCTCGGACGCCGAGATGATCGAGGACAACGAGGCCGAGCTCATCCACTCGGTCTTCGAGCTGGGCGACACGAAGGTCCGGGCGGTGATGGTGCCCCGCACCGACATGGTGACCATCGAGACCGGGTCCACCCTCAGCCAGGCCATGTCCCTGTTCCTCCGCTCCGGCTACTCGCGCATCCCCGTGATCGGTGAGAGTTCGGACGACATCCGGGGCCTGCTGTACCTGAAGGACGTGGTGGCCTCGCTGCACGGGCGGCCGGCGTCGAACCTCGCCCGCCCCGTCGACTCCGAGTGCCGACCTGCCCGCTACGTCCCCGAGTCCAAGCCCGTGGGGGACCTCCTGCGTGAGCTGCAGCGCGAGTCCACCCACGTGGCGATCGTGATCGACGAGTACGGCGGAACGGCCGGGCTCGTGACCCTCGAGGACCTGATCGAGGAGATCGTGGGCGAGATCGTGGACGAGTACGACTCCGAGGTGCCGGAACTGGAGCAGCTCGACGACGTCGAGTACCGTATCAGCGCCCGCATGGGGATCACCGACCTCGGAGAGCTCTTCGGCATCGAACTGAGCGACGAGGAGGTGGACACCGTGGGCGGACTCCTCGCGAAGACCCTCGGCCGGGTACCCATCGTGGGCTCGGAGGTGATCGTGGACGGCATCGCCCTCCGGGCCGAGCGCGTGGAGGGCCGACGCAACCGGGTGTCCCACGTGATCGCCCGCCGTGTACCCGCCGCGCAGCCGGCAGTAGGAGATCGACACCTGATGGAGGCCGACAGTGAACGAC
This sequence comes from Arthrobacter sp. RIT-PI-e, assembly GCF_001187915.1. Lineage (GTDB taxonomy): Bacteria > Actinomycetota > Actinomycetes > Actinomycetales > Micrococcaceae > Arthrobacter_D. Next base: position 36,220 of record NZ_LGIU01000091.1, read on the forward strand.
ACTGAGCACCGCGCCGGATTCGTCTCCCTGGTGGGGAGACCGAATGCGGGTAAGTCCACCCTGACCAACGCGCTGGTGGGGCAGAAGGTGGCCATCACGTCCGCCAAGCCGCAGACCACCCGTCACACCATTCGCGGGATCGTGAACCGTCCGGACGCGCAGGTGGTCCTGGTGGACACCCCGGGTCTGCACCGGCCACGCACCCTGCTCGGCCAGCGCCTCAACGACCTCGTGGCGGACACCCTGGCCGAGGTCGACGCCGTCGGGTTCTGCCTGCCCGCCAACGAGAAGATCGGCCCGGGTGACAGGTTCATCGCCGAGCAGCTGGCACGGCTGAACCGCAAGCCGCTCATCGCGGTGGTCACGAAGACCGACCTGGTGCACCGCCGTGCGCTCACGGAGCAGTTGCTCGCGGTGGCGGCCCTCGGCACGGACGTGGCCGGCGCAGGGGGCTGGGCCGAGATCGTGCCGGTGTCCGCCGCGGACGGTTTCCAGGTGGACACCGTCGCCGGGGTGTTCAGCGCGCACATGCCCGTCTCCCCGGTGCTGTACCCGGGCGGAGAGCTGACGGACGAGCCGGAGGCCGTCATGGTCGCCGAGCTGGTGCGGGAGGCCGCGCTCGAGGGTGTGCGGAACGAGCTGCCGCACTCGCTCGCCGTCGTGGTGGAGGAGATGATCCCGCGGGAGGGCCGCCGGGAGGACGACCCGATGCTCGACGTGCACGTGAACCTGTACGTGGAGCGCCCGTCGCAGAAGGCGATCATCATCGGCAAGGGTGGGGCTCGGCTCCGGGAGGTGGGTACCACCGCCCGGCAGGGGATCGAGGCGCTCCTCGGCACGCGCATCTTCCTGGACCTGCACGTGAAGGTCGCGAAGGACTGGCAACGCGACCCGAAGCAGCTGGTGAAGCTGGGGTTCTAGCGTGCGCCGGGTCACCCTCCCGGGTATCGGGCCCGGCGGTGGTTAGGGTGGGACTGTCCGGTCGCCTGGGTGGACGGCGACCGGTGTACCACCAGCGACTGCATCTAGCGACCGAAGGAGCCCGGCATGACACGCCGATCACGCCAGGAGGACGGTGCCGGCACCGGTGATGCCGTGACCGCGTCCGCCGGGGCCGACGCACCGGCGGGCAGACATCTGGGCCGGCGTCGTGCGCTCGGGCCGCTGGCGGTGATCGCGCTGGTCATGGCGACGGTGCTCGTGGGTGCCGTGGCCTTCGTGGGTGTCCACCTCCACCGCCTGCAGAGCAACCTGTCGACCATGCCGTTGAACCTCGGGGAGGAGCAGGGGCAGGGGCTGCCAGTGGACTCGAGCACCGATGCGCTGCAGATCCTGATCCTCGGCACGGACGCACGCGTGGGCAACACCGGTGAGTACTTCGGGGGTGAGGACGAGGATTCCGACGAGAACAACTCGGACGTCATGATGCTCATGACGCTCTCCGCGGACCGTGAGAACGTCAACGTCGTGTCCTTCCCCCGCGATCTCCTGGTCCCCCTGCCGAGCTGTGTCGACCCCGTCACCGGCGAGCCCTCGGGCGCCGTGGAGCTCGCCCAGTTGAACGGGGCCCTCAACGAGGGTGGTCCGGGCTGTACGGTCGCCGCCATCAACGACCTCACCGGGATGTCCATCGACCACTTCATGATGGCGGACTTCAACGCGGTCAGGGAACTCTCCACGACGCTCGGTGGGGTGGAGGTGTGCGTCGACGCGCCGGTGGAGGACGAGTACTCCGGTCTCTCGCTCCCCGCCGGCACCAGTGAGGTGGAGGGGGACCAGGCCCTGGCCTTCCTCCGGACCAGGCACGCGTTCGGTGACGGCGGTGACACCGGACGGATCGCCGCCCAGCAGTCGTTCCTCGCCTCGATGGCCCGCAAGGTCCGGGCCGAGGGCACGCTCACGAACATCCCCCGGCTCTACGCCATCGCGGACACCGTGACCCGCAACCTGACCATCGACGAGGGGCTCTCCCGACCCGCAGAACTGCTGAAGATCGCGGACCGGCTGCGGGACGTGGACCTGGGGCGCATCGCGTTCGTCACCGTGCCGAACGTCCCCTGGCCGGAGGACCCCAACCGCCTGATCCTCGACGAGGGACCCGCCGAGGCCGTGTTCGAGACGCTCCGGGAGGATCGCAGTCTGGTCGCCGCCGACCCCGAACCCGCGCCCGGGACGGCCCCGCCGACCCCGGCACCCGGGACGACCCCGGTCCCGGCCACCCCGGAGGGTCCCCGCCGTCGACCCGGCCACCGTGCCCGTCCTGGTCGTCAACGCCACCACCGATCCGGAACGGGCGGCGGAGGTGCAGGAGATCCTCGCGACCGCCGGGTACACCCAGACCTCGCCCTACCCGTCCGCCCCGGTGGAGACCACGCAGGTGGTGTTCGGCGGTGGCTACGCATCCGCGGCCGAGGACCTCGCCTCCCGGCTGGGCGTCCAGGACAGCCAGGTGTTCGAGAACACCGAGGTGATCGGTCTCCAGCTGCTCATCGGCGCCGACCTGTCCACCGGCGACCGCGTGGTGGTGCCGCCGCTCGGCACGGACCTCCGCGGGCAGACGGCCGACCAGGTGACCTGCCAGGCGGCCTCACCCTTCTAGGGGCGGGCGCCCTGTCGTCCGCTCCCGCATGCGGGGTGACGCGGCAGGTTCCCGGCTCCCGGGGGACTCGACGCGCGTCCTGCCCGCGCCTCCTCCGGGAGCCGGTGATCACCCTCCGAGCAGCCGCAGGGTCACCAGATCCGTACGCGCTCCTCGGGTGCCAGCCAGAGCGCGTCGCCCTCCTCCACGCCGAACGCCTCGTGGAACTCGTCGAGGTTCCGCACCACCTGGTTGCACCGGAACTCGTTGGGGGAGTGCGGGTCCACCGTGAGCCGGCGCAGCGCCTCCTCCGGCCGGATCTTCTGCTGCCAGCACGTGGCCCAGGAGAGCAGGAACCGCTGCGTGCCGGTGAGTCCGTCGATCACCGGGGCCTCCGCTCCGCCCAGGCTCAGCAGGTAGGCGCGGTAGCTGATCCCCAGGCCGCCGAGGTCGCCGATGTTCTCACCGAGCGTCAGTTCGCCGTTCACGGTCCGGCCGGGCACCTCGGAGGGTTCCAGGGCCGCGTACTGGGCCACCAGCCGTCCGGTGAGGGCGTCGAAGGCCGTCCGGTCCGCCTCGCTCCACCAGTCGGACAATCTGCCGGTGCCGTCGAACTGGGATCCCTTGTCGTCGAAGCCGTGCCCGATCTCGTGGCCGATCACCGCGCCGATCGCGCCGTAGTTGACGGCGTCGTCGGCCTCGATGTCGAAGAACGGTGGCTGCAGGATCGCCGCGGGGAACACGATCTCGTTCATGGTGGGCATGTAGTAGGCGTTGACCGTCTGCGGTGTCATCAACCAGGCACCGCGGTCGATCGGCCGACCGAGCTTGCCGAGCTGCCGGGAGTGCTCGAACTCGTTGGCGCGGAGCACGTTGCCGTACAGGTCCGAGGCGCGGACGTCGAGGGGTCCGTAGTCGATCCACGTGTCCGGGTAGCCGATTTTGGTGGTGAACCGGCGCAGTTTCTCGAGCGCCCGCTCCCGGGTCGCGTCGGTCATCCACGTGAGCTCGGTGATGCTCGACCCGTACGCCGAGATGAGGTTTCCCACCAGCTCCAGCATGGCCTCCTTGTGGGTGGCCGGGAAGTGCCGCTCCACGTAGCGCTGACCGATCGCCTCCCCCATGGCGCCCTCCACCAGGGCGACGCCGCGCTTCCAGCGGTCCTTCAGCCGGGGGGTGCCGGCCAGGTGGGTCCCGTAGAAGGTGAACGCAGCATTCACGAAGCGGTCGTCGAGGTAGTCGGACGCGTCGAGCAGGATCCTGCTGACAAGCCATTCCTGCCACGTGGCGAGCTCCTCCTCGCCCAGGGCGGCGTCGAGTCCGCGCACGAAGTCGGGCTGGCTGACGATCACCTCCGCGCACTGGTCCGTCTCGTCCGTGACGACCCGCAGCCAGGGGACGAGGTGCCCGGAGAGCTCGGCGACGCCGTCGAACGGGACCAGGTTGTAGGTCCGCTGCGGGTCCCGGCGCTCCACACTGCCCATGGAGGATGCGGCCAGTCGCGTCTCGAGGTCGAGGACGCGCTGCGCGGAACCCTCCGGATCCGTGGTGTCCGCGAGGCCGAAGAGCGTGGCGAGCAGGAGACGGTACTGCTCGCGGGTCTCGGCGAAGCCCTCCTCGCGGTAGTAGGACTCGTCGGGGAGACCGAGCCCGGACTGGTACAGGTGCAGGAGGTACCGGTCGGGGTTCCCGGCGTCGTTGCTCACGTAGGGAGCCACGAGACCCTGCACCCCGGACCTGCTCAGACCCGCGCTGAGTTCCACGAGATCACCGATGGTGGTGACCGAGCGCACGCGCTCCAGCAGCGGCAGCACCGGTGCGATCCCCGCGGCCTCGATCCCGGCGGTGTCCATGAAGTCCGCGTAGAGCGTCCCGAGCTTGGCCCCGACGTCCTGCGGCGAACCGTCCGCCGCCTCGCGCGCGGCGTCCTCGATGATGTCCCGTACGGCTTCCTCGGAGGCGTCCCGCAGGGCGGTGAAGGATCCGGTGAGTGCGCGGTCCTCTGGGATCCGTGCGTCCTTCAGCCACACGCCGTTGGCGTGCCTGAACAGGTCGTCCTGGGGGCGGACCGACCCGTCGAGATCGTCCGGGTCGAGGGTGCTGATCGTCATGTTCGCTTCCGTTTCCTCGCGGTGGGGCGCTCGTCCGAACGCCCCACCGGCCATCCTATGTGCCGTGCTATGGTGGCGAAGTGCGCGCACACAGGACTCTTCTTCGGTGCCGCGGCGGGGCCATCTAGGACACACGAGCTACTGGCCATCCCCGCCGCGGAGTCTCGCGTCGCCCGGCCGCCGGCATCCTCAGTCCCACAGAAAAGGCCGATCCCCATGCAGAACACGCAGCAGACCTCGGGCATGCCCTTCGGCAAGTACCGCCCGTTCCAGGACCAGATCTCGGTGGAGCTGCCGGATCGCACCTGGCCCGACCGGACCATCACCCGGGCGCCACGCTGGTGCGCGGTGGACCTCCGCGACGGCAACCAGGCCCTGATCGACCCGATGAACCCCGAGCGCAAGCACAAGATGTTCGACCTCCTGGTCCGCATGGGCTTCAAGGAGATCGAGGTCGGGTTCCCCTCGGCGTCGCAGACGGACTTCGACTTCGTGCGCCAGCTCATCGAGGGGGACCGCATCCCGGACGACGTCTCCATCCAGGTCCTCACGCAGTCCCGGGAGCATCTGATCGAACGGACCTACGCCTCCCTCGAGGGCGCCGACCGGGCGATCGTCCACCTCTACAACTCCACCTCCGTGCTGCAGCGCCGGGTGGTCTTCCACCAGGACCGGGACGGCATCGTCGACATCGCGCTGCAGGGGGCGCGGCTGTGCCGCAAGTTCGAGGAGAACCTGGGCGACACGGAGATCACCTACGAGTACTCACCGGAATCCTTCACCGGGACGGAACTGGACTTCGCCGCGCGGATCAGCAACGAGGTGGCGGAGGTGCTCGAGGCATCCCCGGAGCGCCGGATGATCCTCAACCTCCCGGCCACCGTGGAGATGGCCACCCCCAACGTGTACGCGGACTCCATCGAGTGGATGACCCGCAACCTCGCCGACCGCGACAGCATCATCCTGTCCCTGCACCCGCACAACGACCGCGGTACCGGGGTGGCGGCCGCCGAACTCGGTTACCTGGCCGGCGCTGACCGCATCGAGGGATGCCTGTTCGGCAACGGCGAGCGGACCGGCAACGTCGATCTGGTGACCCTCGGCATGAACCTGTTCAGCCAGGGGATCGATCCGCAGCTCGACTTCTCCGACATGGACTCGATCCGGCGCACGGTGGAGTACTGCAACCAGCTCAGCGTGCCGGAGCGCTCACCCTACGGCGGGGACCTCGTGTTCACCGCGTTCTCCGGGTCCCACCAGGACGCGATCAAGAAGGGCTTCGAGAGCATGGAGTCCGACGCCGCCGCGCAGGGGGTCGGCCTCGACGACATCCCGTGGGCGGTCCCGTACCTGCCCATCGACCCCAAGGACATCGGACGCTCCTACGAGGCCGTGATCCGCGTGAACTCGCAGTCGGGCAAGGGTGGCGTGGCCTACCTGCTCAAGAGCGAGCACAGCCTGGACCTGCCCCGGCGCGCGCAGATCGAGTTCTCCGGGGTCATCCAGCGCCGCACGGAGACCCAGGGCGGCGAGGTCAGCGGCGCACAGCTCTGGTCCGTGTTCCAGGACGAGTACCTGCCCACGCGGACCGACGGCGGCTCCGAGCCGTGGGGCCACTACGAGCTGACCTCGGTCACCACCGCCACGGCCGAGGACGGCGCCTTCGAGCTCGGTGCCACCCTGCTCGTCGACGGCGTGCAGCAGCGCAGGACGGCGCACGGCAACGGCCCGATCGACGCGCTGCTGGCGATGCTGAGCGAGGACGGCGTGGACGTGCGGGTGCTCGACTACACGGAGCACGCGCTCGCCTCCGGGGGGAACGCCCGCGCGGCCGCCTACGTGGAGTGCGCGGTGGGCGAGCGCGTGCTGTGGGGCACGGGTATCGACGCGAACACCACCATGGCCGCACTGAAGGCCGTGGTCTCCGCGGTGAACCGGGCCATCCGCGACGCCGCCTGACCGGTCCGGGGTCCCCCTGCCCCCTCGGGCCGGCCCGCTCGTGCGGGGGCGGCAGGTGGGATGATGGACACGTGGCTTCCTCATCGACCCCGCGGACGTACCGCACCGAAGGCGTGGTGCTCCGCACCTACAAACTCGGGGAGGCCGATCGCATCATCGTGCTCCTGACCCGGGAGCACGGGCAGGTCCGGGCCGTGGCCAAGGGTGTGCGGCGTACCAGCAGCAAGTTCGGTTCCCGCCTGGAGCCCTTCATGGCGGTGGACCTCCTCCTGGCGCGCGGGCGGAACCTCGAGGTGGTGACCCAGGCCCAGACGAAGGGCGCCTACGGCTACGGGATCGCCTCGGACTACGGCCGCTACACGGCGGCGACCGCCATCGCGGAGACGGCCGAACGCCTGACCGACATCGGTGAGTCCGGAGGGGCGCAGTACGCGCTGGTGGCGGGTGCGTTCTCCGCACTGAGCCGGGGCCTGCACCCGTCGGAGCTCATCCTCGACTCCTACCTGCTGCGGGCGCTCGCCACCGCAGGATGGGCCCCCAGTTTCACCGACTGCGCCCGGTGCGGTGCTCCCGGGCCCCACACGGCCTTCTCCGCACCCCTCGGCGGTGCGGTCTGTCCGGTCTGCCGGCCACCCGGGGCGGCATCGCCCTCGGGCGCCGCCATGGAGCTGCTCGGTGCCCTGCTCACCGGGGACTGGCAGATCGCGGACGGCGCGGCGGCCGGTCCGCGGCGTGAAGCGGCCGGGCTCGTCGCGGCCTACCTGCAGTGGCATCTCGAACGCGGAGTGATCTCCCTCGACCATGTGGAGCGTGCATGAAGAACGCAGCAGCCCGACCCGTGGCCCCCTGGCCCCACCCGAGCGGCGAGGTGGTGCCGGCCATCCCGCGCCAGTTCGTGCCGGAGCACGTGGCGATTGTCATGGACGGCAACGGCCGGTGGGCCAACGAACGGGGCCTGCCGCGCACCGAGGGTCACCGGGCCGGTGAGGCCGCCCTGCTGGACGTCATGGCGGGGGCGATCGAGATCGGGGTCCGTCACGTGTCCGTCTACGCCTTCAGCACCGAGAACTGGAAGCGGTCCCCCGAGGAGATCCGCTTCCTCATGGGCTTCAACAAGGAGGTGCTGCGCCGCCAGCGGAACCAGCTGGACGCCTGGGGCGTCCGGGTGCGCTGGGCGGGCCGGAGATCCAGGCTCTGGCCGTCCGTGGTCCGGGAGCTCGAGGACGCCGAGCGGCACACGGCCGGGAACACCACGTGCACCCTGACCATGTGCATCAACTACGGGGGCAGGGCCGAGATCGCGGATGCGGTGAAGTCGATCGCCGAGGACGTCGCCGCAGGACGGCTCCGTGCCTCCTCGGTGAGCGAGAAGACGGTGCAGCGGTACCTCGACGAACCCGACCTCCCCGACGTCGACCTGTTCCTGCGCACCTCGGGCGAGCAGCGCCTGTCCAACTTCATGCTCTGGCAGTCCGCGTACGCGGAGATGGTGTTCATGGACACCCTCTGGCCCGACGTCGACCGCCGCACCCTGTGGCGCGCCATCGAGGAGTACGCGGCACGGGACCGCCGCTACGGTGGGGCCGTGGACCAGGCGGCCGACCGGTCGGCCGGCGGGGCGTCCGGCTGACCGGGTGCTCCGGAGGCTCAGCCGGACGTCGGAGGCGTTGCGACCGACGGCGGCACCTGGACCCCCAGCCAGCGGACGGTAGCCGCGGCGGCGTCGTCGCGCACGGGCCGGCGTGAGAGGAAGACGTCGTGGAGCGCACCCCGGAAGCGTCGGATGGTCACGTCGGGGCCGAGGTCGGCCGCCCGGCGCACCGTCCTCGTGACATCCAGGATGCTGTCCGACTCGAGCATCGAGTCCTTCCACGTGGGGCTCGTGGTGGACGTCGCGGAACACAGCACCAGGATCGGCGTGTCCACCGTGACGCCGTGGGCCAGTTCCGCATGCCCGGCCAGTACGGCGGCCAGCCACCCGACGCGGATCGGGAAGCCCGCCTCGGGCCGCCACGACGGCTCGATCGACCACTCGCCGTCGCGGGTGTCGCTGATGCTCCGGAAGTAGAAGCCGAGCTCGGGGAGCAGGATCCGGGCCTTCGGCCGGAGCCTCGACATCGTGTCCAGCCCGCCCCGGGCCATGCCCCGCAGGACGGTGTTCCCCTGGGTCTCGAGCCAGGGGCCGTTGAGCACCAGGGCTGCGAGCCGGCCGGGATGACGCGCGCTCCACAGGACCGCCGAGAGCCCCCCGGTGGAGTGCGCCATCAGCACGAGCTGCACCTCCACGGGCCCGCCCACTCGCTCACCCAGGCGTTCGGTCAGTGCCGCGATGCCGGCCTCGAGATCCTCGTCGTAGTCGCTCAGCGATGTCACGAACCCGGGGGTCTGGTGCGGCAGGAGACTGCGGCCGTGCTTGTGGAGGTCCAGCGCGAAGAACGCCCAGCCCGCTGAGTGCAGTGCGGAGGCCAGTTCCGCGTGGTGGAAGTAGTCGCTGAAGCCGTGGATGTGGAGCACGGCCCGGATCCTCACCGGACCGTGCCCCCCGCGGTGCTCCGCCCGCGGGGCCACCGCATCACCGCCGCCGTCGGCGGACGCCGGGGCTCCCGCGATCCCGGGCTCGTGGGCCACCAGCGTGGCCACGCGCGTGCCCTCGTCGTCGGGGGTGAGCCACAGGGTCCGTGCCACGAACGGGTGGCCGAGGAAGTCCTGGTCCCAGTGCCCGTCCATGCTCCGACCCTACCCCCGGTCCTCGGGAGCACGGAGGAGTTGGAGGGTGTCACCCCTGCGTGGAATTCTGGTCGCATGCGCATCTACCCCACCTTCTTCCGGGTCGTGTTCTCCGGGATGGACGCCGAGCGCGCCCACACGATCGGCTTCGCCCTGATCAAGGCCGCGGACCGGACCCCCGCGGGGTGGTTCCTGCGCCGCTACTGCGCACCGGATCCGCGCCTGGCCACCTCGGCCTTCGGCGTCGAGTTCCCGTCCCCGTTCGGCCTGGCCGCGGGGTTCGACAAGGCGGGCGAGGGGGTGCTGGCGCTCACGGCGCTCGGGTTCGGTCACGTGGAGATCGGCACCATCACGGGTCAGGCCCAGCCCGGCAACCCGCGCCCGCGGCTCTTCCGGCTGTTGGAGGACCGCGCCGTGATCAACCGGATGGGCTTCAACAACGACGGCGCCGCCCTGGTGGGCCCGCGGCTGCGGTCGGCGCGTCAGCGGCTGGCCCGCAGGTACGGTTCACGGCCCCGCCCGGTCGTCGGCGCGAACATCGGTAAGACCAAGACGGTGGATCTCGCGGACGCCGTGGCCGATTACCTCGTGAGCGCGGAGCAGCTCGCACCCGAGGCCGACTACCTGGTGGTGAACGTGTCCTCCCCGAACACCCCGGGGCTGCGTCTGCTGCAGACCGCCGACTCCCTCCGGCCCCTCCTGGAGGCGGTACGGAGCACGGCGGACCGGTCCGCGGGCCGCCACGTGCCCCTGCTGGTGAAGATCGCCCCCGATCTCACGGACCAGGATCTCGACGACGTCGCGACGCTCGCCCTCGACCTGGGCCTGGACGGCATCGTGGCCACCAACACCACCATCACGCGGGAGAACCTCCGCACCGACGACGCCGTGGTGATCGCCAAGGGCGTCGGTGGACTGAGCGGTGCGCCCCTGAGGGCGCGGTCCCTCGAGGTGCTCGAGCGCTTGCGTGCGGCGGTGGGGGACCGGCTGGCGATCATCTCGGTGGGCGGCGTCGAGACCCCCGCGGACGTCCACGAGCGGCTCGAGGCGGGAGCCACCCTGGTGCAGGGGTACACGGGGTTCCTGTACGAGGGACCGTTCTGGGCCGCCCGGATCAACCGGGGACTCCTGCGGTCGAGGATCCCCGCGGCGCACCACGCCTGAGGACCTGACCCCCGGGACGGGTGAAGCCGGACCAGCAGGTCCGGCTTCACCCGTCCGCCCCGGAGGTGGGTCCGGGCGCCGATCGATCAGGAGGGGTACTGGCCCCGGCGGACCTGCGGCTTGGGCAGCCGGAGCCTGCGCAGCTGGAGCGCCCGCGTCACCGCGTACCAGAGGTCTCCCTGGGCCGGTCCGCCGAACTTCTCGGTGAGCTTCCGCTTCAGCTTGCGCCGCAGCAGGATGCAGTCCACGATCACGACCACGATGAGGAACCAGAAGGCCATGAGCACGGCGCTCTGCACGGCCAGGGACTGGAAGAAACTGAGGACCACGAACACCAGGGCGGCGATCATGAGGAACTCGCCCACGTTGATGCGGGCGTCCACGAACTGGCGGACGTAGCGGCGGTGGGGTCCCTTGTCACGGAGGGGCAGGTACCGCTCCTCGTCGGTGTCGAGTGCCTGCCGCGTCCGGAGGCGGTCCTCCCGCATCGCTGCGCGGCTCTTCTCCTTGGCGGCCTTGCGGTCGTTCGGTACCAGGGGCCGCCTGCGGGCGGCCTCCTGCACGCTGCGCTTGGGCGTCGGCACGCCCTTGCCCTGCTGTCGCGGTGTCTCCTGGGGCGGGGAAGCGCTGTCGACTACTTCCTGGGCGGTGGGGGCTTCTCGATTTCGTCCGAACACCCCCCCAGGATACCGGCTCGGGGAAGAGCACCTCGGAGACCTACGGGCCGAACGGTCCGGGAGGACCGCTCCGCCCCGTCCGGGGCCCCTGTGTAGGGTTCTGGCATGACCTCCATGAACACCTCCTCCGGCCCGGCAGCGGGCCCCTCCGACGTCGTCGACCGCCTGCGGGCGAGCATCGACGCCGCCTTCCCCCGTATCGTCGAGCAGCTCGGCGACCTCGTGGCCATCCGGGGCATCGCCTGGGACGCCTTCGACGCCGCCGACCTCGACCGCAGCGCCGACGCGGTGGCCGGCCTGGTCCGGGACGCCGGGATCGACGACGTCCGGATCCTGCGCGTGGACAACGCGGGGGTGCCGGGCGGTCCCGCCGTCGTCGCCCGCCGCCCCGCGGCAGCCGGTATGCCCACCGTGCTGCTCTACGCCCACCACGACGTGCAGCCGCCGGGGGACCCTGCGCTCTGGGACACCGATCCCTTCGTCGCCACCGAACGCGACGGCAGGCTCTACGGCCGGGGGAGCGCCGACGACAAGGCGGGTGTCATGGCCCACGTGGGTGCCTTCACGGCCCTGGCCGACGTGCTCGGGGACTCCTTCGGCGTCGGGGTGACACTTTTCGTCGAGGGGGAGGAGGAGGCCGGCTCGCCCACGTTCCGCAGCTTCCTCGAGACCTACCGCGAGGACCTCGCGGCGGACGTGATCGTCGTGGCCGACTCCAGCAACTGGAAGGTGGGCGTCCCCGCGCTGACCACCAGCCTGCGCGGGCTCGTGGACGGCACCATCGAGGTGCAGGTCCTGGACCACGCGGTGCACTCCGGGATGTTCGGCGGGCCCGTGCTGGACGCCCCCACGCTCCTGGCGCGGCTCATCGCCACCCTGCACGACGACGCCGGGGACGTCGCGATCGCCGGGCTGCGGAGCGGGGACGACGCCTCCGTGGAGTACGAGGAGCAGGACTACCGCACCGACGCGTCCGTGCTCGACGGCGTCCGGCTCGCCGGTACCGGATCCATCGCCTCGCGTCTGTGGACCAAGCCCGCCCTCTCGATCATCGGCATGGACATCCCCACCGTGGCGCTGTCCTCCAACACCCTGCTGCCGCGCGCACGGGCCAAGTTCAGCCTGCGCCTCGCCCCCGGTGAGGAACCGGCGGCGGCCATGGACGCGGTCCGGCGCCACGTGGAGGCGCATGCCCCGTTCGGTGCCCGGGTGACCTTCACGCCGGGGGAGAGCGGGAGCCCCTTCAGCACCGACACCGGAGAGCCCGCCTCCCGGCTGGCCCTGGAAGCGCTGGAGGAGGCCTGGGGTGTGCAGCCGGTCGAGGCGGGGATGGGCGGATCCATCCCGTTCATCGCGGACCTCACCGAGGTGTTCCCGTCCGCCCAGATCCTCATCACCGGGGTGGAGGATCCCGATTCCCGGGCGCACAGTGCCAACGAGTCGCTGCACCTCGGCGAGTTCCGGAAGGCCGTCCTCGCCGAGGCGATCCTGCTCGCGCGGATCAACGACGGCGGTCTGACCGGCGCCTGATCCGTGCCGGGCCCGTGCCCGGCCCGAGGGGGCGGGCACGGGAGGAAATGTTCTGGGCGTCCCGTCCGTTATCCCAGGTGCGGGTCCGGCGTACGCTTGGACGAGGCCATGTGCCCCGCACCGCGGCAGGCACTGAGAGCGGGCACGCGACGACGGGTCCGAGCTAGGAGAGACACAATGAGCACTTCGACCACCGAGAACGAGTCCCTGCAGGGGGCCACGGAGCTGCCGATCCACGAGGTCGCGCTGTCCGACGTCGCCGCAGGCAAGGTGCGCAGCCTCCTCGAGCAGGAGGGGCGCACGGATCTCCGCCTGAGGGTGGCGGTGCAGCCGGGCGGCTGCTCGGGACTCATCTACCAGCTGTACTTCGACGAGCGGGTCCTTGACGGTGACGCCGTACGGGACTTCGACGGGGTCGAGGTCATCGTGGACAAGATGAGCGTGCCCTACCTGTCGGGCGCCTCCATCGACTTCGAGGACACCATCTCGAAGCAGGGCTTCACCATCGACAACCCGAATGCGGGCGGATCGTGCGCCTGCGGGGACTCCTTCCACTAGCACGACGCTCGAGGCCCGGAACACCACGCGGACAGTGTGTTCCGGGCCTCTTTCGTGTCACCGGATCGCGGGTCTTGCCGGTAAGCTCTACAGTGAGTAGTAAAACTGGATGTGCACCCCGAGCAGCTTCATGGGCGGGTGGCAACGCACGTAGAGAAGGAAGGTCCGTCTGTGATTTCGCAGGACCGAACCAGTAGCAAGCGCGTCAGGATCGCGAAGATCTCCAGCCTCTCGCTGGCCGGCGCCCTCCTACTGACCGGCTGTTCGGCAGAAGCCCAGAAGGGGTGGCTGCCGGCAGACCGGGACAACACGAACCACACCGGGATCATCACCGATCTCTGGGTCAACTCCTGGATCGCCGCGCTCGTGGTGGGGATCATCACCTGGGGTCTGATCATCTGGTGCATGGTGGCGTACCGCCGCCGGAAGAACGACACCGGGTACCCGCGGCAGCTCAGCTACAACCTGCCGCTGGAGATCTTCTACTTGACGATCCCGCTGTTCATGGTCCTCGTGTTCTTCTACTTCACGGAGCGGGACATCGCCACGATCGACGCCCGGCAGGAGAACCCCGACGTGATCATCGACGTCCAGGGCAAGCAGTGGTCCTGGGACTTCAACTACGTCAACGAGGACAAGTACTCCACCGGTGTCCAGGTGAGCCTCAACGGCGAGGAGGGCGTCCCCGAGCGTCTGCCCACCCTGTACCTGCCGGTCAACCGGTCCGTCGAGCTGCAGCTCAACTCGCGCGACGTGCAGCACTCGTTCTTCGTACCGGCATTCCTCCAGAAGCGCGACCTCTACCCCGGCCGCACCAACTACATCAACCTCACTCCCACCAAGGAGGGCGTCTTCGCCGGTAAGTGCGCGGAGTTGTGCGGTCAGTACCACTCCGAGATGCTCTTCAACGTCGAGGTGGTCTCCCAGGAGGAGTTCGACGCCCAGATGGCCCTGCTGGAAGACGGGCAGGTCGGCGACGACTACGGCCGCGACTCCTCTCCGGCGGATGTTCCCGATACCGACCCAGCCAGGAGCAGCAGCTGATGTCAACTTTCGAATACACCCTCGAGGAGGCCGGCACCGTCGCGGCCCCGCGTGTGGTGCCCAGGTCCAAGGGCCGGATCGTGGTCAGCTGGCTGACCTCGACCGACCACAAGACGATCGGGTACATGTACCTGATCGCGTCGTTCATCTTCTTCTGCTTCGCCGGGGTGATGGCGCTCATCATCCGCGCCGAGCTCTTCGAGCCCGGCATGCAGATCCTGCAGACCAAGGAGCAGTACAACCAGCTGTTCACCATGCACGGCACGGTGATGCTCCTGATGTTCGCCACACCGCTGTTCGCCGGGTTCGCCAACATCATCATGCCGCTGCAGATCGGCGCCCCGGACGTGGCGTTCCCGAGGTTGAACGCCCTCGCGTTCTGGTTCTTCCTCTTCGGTAGCACGATCGCCGTCTCGGGCTTCATCACCCCCCAGGGTGCGGCATCCTTCGGCTGGTTCGCCTACGCCCCGCTGTCGAGCACCACGTTCTCCCCGGGCGTCGGCGGGGACCTGTGGGTCTTCGGTCTCGCCCTGTCCGGGTTCGGGACCATCCTCGGTGCGGTCAACTTCATCACCACGATCGTGTGCATGCGTGCCCCGGGAATGACCATGTGGCGCATGCCCATCTTCACCTGGAACACCCTGATCACCGCGATCCTCGTCCTGATGGCCTTCCCCCCGCTCGCCGCGGCGCTGTTCGCCCTCGGTGCGGACCGCCGGTTCGGGGCACACATCTTCGACCCCGAGAACGGTGGGGCCATCCTGTGGCAGCACCTCTTCTGGTTCTTCGGTCACCCCGAGGTGTACATCATCGCGCTGCCGTTCTTCGGCATCGTCTCGGAGATCTTCCCGGTCTTCAGCCGCAAGCCGATCTTCGGCTACAAGGGTCTGGTCTACGCCACGATCGCCATCGCCGCCCTGTCGGTGACCGTGTGGGCACACCACATGTACGTCACCGGTGCGGTGCTCCTGCCGTTCTTCGCCTTCATGACCATGCTGATCGCGGTACCGACCGGGGTGAAGTTCTTCAACTGGATCGGCACGCTCTGGCGGGGCTCGCTGACGTTCGAGACCCCGATGCTCTGGAGCCTCGGATTCCTCGTCACGTTCCTCTTCGGTGGTCTGACCGGCATCATCCTCGCCTCACCGCCTCTGGACTTCCACGTCTCGGACACCTACTTCGTGGTGGCGCACTTCCACTACGTGGTGTTCGGTACCGTGGTGTTCGCGATGTTCGCCGGCTTCTACTTCTGGTGGCCCAAGTTCACCGGGAAGATGCTCAACGAGCGTCTGGGCAAGATCCACTTCTGGATGCTCTTCCTCGGCTTCCACGCCACCTTCCTCGTGCAGCACTGGCTCGGCGTCGAGGGTATGCCCCGGCGTTACGCCGACTACCTCCCGGAGGACGGCTTCACGCTGATGAACCAGTTCTCCACCGTCGGTTCCTTCGTACTCGGCGCCTCGCTGATCCCGTTCTTCTGGAACGTGTACATCACCTGGCGATCGGGTAAGAAGGTCGAGGTGGACGACCCCTGGGGCTTCGGAGCCTCGCTGGAGTGGGCCACCTCGTGCCCGCCCCCGCGCCACAACTTCACCTCGCTGCCGAGGATCCGCTCGGAGCGTCCCGCGCTCGACCTGCACCACCCCGAGCTGCAGCAGACGCACACACCCGATGACAACGTTGCCGGAGCTGCTATGGGTGCGGCCGACCGAGGGGATGCCAAGTCATGAGGATCGAGAAGAATCTCTTCCTGATCGGAGTACCGATCTTCGTGCCGGTGGCTCTGGTCTACGGATGGCTCAACGAGTGGAACGAATGGGTGGGCTTCCTGGGGATCCTGCTGGTGGGTGGACTCGCCGGCATGATCGGGTTCTACCTCGCGTTCACGGCGAAGCGGGTCGGTCAGCGTCCCGAGGACCGCCTCGACGCCGAGATCCACGAGGGCTCCGGGGAGCAGGGCCACTTCAGCCCGTGGAGCTGGTGGCCGCTGATGCTGGCCGCAGCTGCGGCGACCTCGTTCCTCGGGATGGCGGTCGGATTCTGGATCCTGTACATCGGGATGGGTATGGCCGTCATCGGCCTTGTCGGCTGGGTGTACGAGTACAGCCGTGGAGATCACGCACACTAGCGTCCTCGATCGGAAAGGAAGAGCCCGCCTCGAGCGGGCTCTTCCGCTTTAAGGAGCGAGCACCGGTTCCACGGATGGTCGGCACCGATCCGGGAGAGCCTCCTCCTCGGCCCTCCAGCGGGGTGAAGGAGCTTCATCCACCCCGCGGCGCACCCCGGGGCCCCGGAAGGATGTTATTCGGACTCCGTAGGCCCCTTCCCGTGGGTCTGCAGCGCCGTGGAGCGGTTCGGGAAGCTTCTCGCCTCCGGAGGTGTGGTCAGGCCGTCCGGTCGGGGTTCACGGGATGAAGATCGCGAATCCACTTCCGATGAGGGTACCCACCGCGTAGCCGGCCACCACCTGGGCCGGTGTGTGGGCCCCGAGCCGCACACGGGACCAGCCGACCGCGAATGCCATCACCGTCAGCGTCCATGCACCGGGGCCGATGAGCGAGATGCAGCCCACCGTCACGAACGCGGCGACCGCGGAGTGGGCTGAGAGCTTCCACCACAGGTTCACCACGAGGACGACGACGACACCTGCCACGGTGCAGAGCACCGTACCGGTCACGCGCCAGGGCGCGTCGAGGAGGACGAGCAGGACGATCCCGACCGAGATGGACACGAGGGTGGCGGCCAGGACCGGTGCCCGCTGTGCGCGGTCACTCAGATGATGATCGACGAGCACACCGCGTCGGACCAGGAGGAGCACCCCGCCGAGTGGGACAAGGGTGGTGAAGACGACGGCAGTACCTGCGTGGAGGGCCGACACGGGCCCTCGAGTGCCACCGAGGGCGGCGATCAGGATGAAGACGGTCACGAGGACTGCCGGCGCGCACAGCTCACTGATGACCCGTGCGAGCGGTGCGCTCCACCGGCGGTGGGGACGGATGGTCACTGGGGGAGACACGGAGGGCTTTCTCCTGGTGGGAACGTGGGGTGGGTTCACCTGGCACAGCATGAAGGGCCCGGACGAACACGTCCGGGCCCTTCATCGTTTCTCGTTAATCACGAACTACCGGCTGGTGATGGCCTCGCGGTCCTGAGCACCGGCGACTTCACCGTGGTGGTCGTGGTGGGACTCCTCGAGCTCCCTCGGGGTCACCGGTGCCACCCGGTCCTCGAAGAAGAAGCGGGACACGCGTCCGTGGACCTTGTCCACGAGACCGACCTTGCCGTTCGCGTCCGCCCGCGGGATAGATACCTCGGGGGAGTTGAAGCTCACGAGCTTGTACAGCTTGTAGTCGTCGACCGGCTCGTGGACCTCGATGAACTCACCATGGGGAAGGCGCACGATACGACCGGTCTCGCGGCCGTGGAGTGCGATCTCCCGATCCTTCCGCTGCAGGGCGAGAGCGATCCGGCGGGTCACCATGAAGGCGATCACCGGTCCGAAGATCACCAGGAAGCGCAGGACGTAGAGAACGTCGTTGAGCGACACCAGGAAGTGCGTGGCGATCAGGTCGGAGCTGGCAGCAGCCCACTGGATGCAGTAGAACACGACACCGGCCACGCCGATGGCGGTACGGGTGGGAGCGTTCCGGGGACGGTCCAGCAGGTGGTGCTCACGCTTGTCCTTCGTGATCCAGGCCTCGATCCACGGCCAGGTGAACATCAGCGCGAAGATGATGGTGGCCGGGACGAGTGCGGGGAACAGGACATTGAGGGACAGTGCGTTGTCACCCCAGGGGAAGGGGATCATGAACTCGAAGTCGAAGTTCGGCCCCAGCGTGCCGGGCATCAGGCGCAGCGCGCCGTCGACCCAACCGATGTACCAGTCGGGTTGTGTACCCGCGGAGACGGGGGAGGGGTCGTACGGTCCGTAGTTCCAGATCGGGTTGATCGTGAAGGCTGCGGAGATGGCGGCCAGCACGCCGAAGACGATGAAGAAGAAACCGCCCGCCTTGGCGGCGTAGACCGGACCGACAGGGTATCCGACCACGTTGGTGTTCGTCCGGCCCGGGCCAGGGAACTGGGAGTGCTTGTGCAGCACCACCATGAAGAGGTGGATGCCGATCATGAGCAGGATCACTGCCGGGATGAGCAGGATGTGCAGCACGTACAGTCGGCCGATGATCGCCGTGCCGGGGAACTCGCCACCGAACAGGAAGAAGCTCAGGTACGTCCCGACCACCGGGATCGCCTTCATGACCCCGTCGATGATGCGCAGCCCGTTGCCGGAGAGCAGGTCGTCGGGGAGCGAGTACCCGGTGAAACCTGCGGCGAGGCTCAGGATGAGCAGGACGCATCCGACCACCCAGTTGAACTCGCGGGGGCGGCGGAAGGCGCCCGTGAAGAAGACGCGGAGCATGTGCACCGCGACCGACGCCACGAAGAGGAGCGCCGACCAGTGGTGCACCTGTCGCATGAACAGGCCGCCGCGGATGTCGAACGAGATGTCGAGCGAGGACGCGTACGCCACCGACATCTCCACCCCACGCAGCGGCAGGTAGCTGCCCTCGTAGTGCGTCTCGGCCATGGACGGGTCGTAGAAGAAGGTGAGGAACGTTCCCGAGATGAGCAGGATGACGAAGGTGTAGAGGGCCACCTCGCCGAACATGAACGTCCAGTGGTCGGGGAAGATCTTCCGGCCGAATTCCTTCACGATCCCGGATCCGCCCACACGCGAATCCACATAATCGGTGACCTTCCCCACGCGCGTCTTCGGCACATAGGGTTGCGTCGCAGTCGAACTGCTCATGGTCAGCCTCGCTCCCAGAAACTAGGTCCTACGGGTTCTTGGAAATCGCTTGACGCGACGAGATAGCCCTCGTCGTCGACTTCGATGGGTAGCTGTGGCAGCGGGCGAGCAGCAGGGCCGAAGATCACCTTGCACTCCTGCTCCAGGTCGAAGGTCGACTGGTGGCAGGGGCAGAGCAGGTGGTGGGTGTGCTGTTCATACAGTGCTACCGGGCAGCCGACGTGCGTGCAGATCTTGGAATACGCGACAATTCCGTCGTAGCCCCAGTTCTCCCTACCGGGAGAGGGGTTGAGTTCCGAGGGGTCCAGGCGCATGAGCAGGACGACTGCCTTGGCCTTTTCCTCAAGCTTGTTCTCGACCTCGTTGAGTCCCTCGGGGATCACGTGGAACGCGGAGCCCCTCGTGACGTCCGAGGCGCGGATCGGCGTGCCGCTCGGGTCGCGGGTGAGGCGCACCCCTGCGTCCCACATCGTCTCCTTGAGCACGTTGCCCGGCAGCGGCCCGAGATCGCGGAAGATCGCGATGGCGGGAAGAGGTGCGAGCACCACGGCCCCCAGGAGGGTGTTGCGGATCAGCGGGCGGCGCTTGATACCGGACTCGTCGAGAATGTCGTTGACGATCTTCTCGGCGTCCTGACGGTCGTTCTCGGGACGGATCTCGTGGCGGCTCTCGGTGACCTCGTGGTCCGGCATGAGGGTCTTCGCCCAGTGCACGATCCCCACGCCGATGCCGAGCATCGCGAAGGCGGTGCCGAGGCCGAGGGTGAGGTTCTGCAGCCGCAGACGCGCGATGGTGTCGTTCAGGGGGATGAAGAAGTACCCCACGAAGAAGAGCAGGGTGCCGATCACGGAGATCGTGAACAGCAGCGCGACCTGTCGTTCGGCGCGCTTCTCGGCACGGGGGTCCCGGTCCGCCAGACGTGGTCGGTGCGGGGGAAGACCCGGGTTCTCGAACTCGTCGAGCTGCTGGCCCGGCGAGGCGAGGGTGACCGAGGTCCGCGAAGCGTCCTCTCTAGAGTCGGCCATGATCTTTTTCATCCTTCTTTAGATGCTGCATTCTCAAGCTCTTCGGGTAGTTCGTCCGCCGGAGGTGTGCGGATGGTCAGGAGGACCGCGACGTGAGCCAGACGGTGAAGGCGATGATCACACCGAGACCGGCGACCCAGATGAACAGCCCCTCCGACACCGGGCCGAGCGACCCGAGGGCGGCTCCGCCGGGGGAGCCCTGCGACTCGATGGTCTTGAGGAACGCGATGATGTCCTGCTTGTCCTCGGGGGTGATGTTCGCGTCGCTGAAGACAGGCATGTTCTGCGGTCCCGTGACCATCGCCTCGTAGATGTGACGCTCCGAGGTGCCGTCGATGGCGGGGGCGTACTTGCCACGGGTCAGTGCCCCACCGGCGGCGGCGGCGTTGTGGCACATGGCGCAGTTGACCCGGAACAGCTCGCCACCGTGGGCGGGGTCACCCTCGGAGGCATCGACCATCTCGTCGGTGGGGATCGCCGGGCCGGCGCCGAGGGAAGCGACGTACGCGGCCATCTGGCCGA
The DNA here is from genome assembly GCF_001187915.1 of Arthrobacter sp. RIT-PI-e. Classification (GTDB taxonomy): domain Bacteria; phylum Actinomycetota; class Actinomycetes; order Actinomycetales; family Micrococcaceae; genus Arthrobacter_D. The sequence continues at coordinate 56,922 of NZ_LGIU01000091.1, forward strand.
CCTGCTCGTCGGTGAACTGCACCGGCTTCACCTGCGCCTGGGGCCCGTCCATCTGCATGGGCATGCGCCCGGATCCCACCTGGAAGTCGACGGAGGCGGCACCGGCACCCACCAGCGACGGCGCTGCATCGGAGCCGGTGGCACCCATGCCGTGGCAGGAGGCGCAGTTGGCCGCGAACAGCTTGCCGCCCTCCTCGACGTCGTTCGCGGTGAAGGTGACGGCCTGTGCCTTCGCCTCGTTCGCGGAACTGGCCACGGCGTAGATTCCGCCGGTGACGAGGAGCGCCATCAGCAACAGTGCGACCGCTGCTAGAGGGTGACGCCGCCTCTGGGAAAGTGCCTTCACGGGATGCTTCCTGCCTTTTGTGGTACCAGAGCTGCGGGGGTTCTTCATTGAATTCTACCTCTAGTAGAAGAGTTTACGGGAGGCGATCACTGAAGGAAGTAGATGATGATGAACAGGCCGATCCAGACCACGTCGACGAAGTGCCAGTAGTAGGAGGTCACGATGGCCGAGGTGGCTTCGAAGTGGCCGAACTGGCGGGCGATGAACGCCCGGCCGATGATGAGGAGGAACGCGACCAGCCCGCCTATCACATGGATGCCGTGGAAACCAGTGGTCATGTAGAACGCCGAGCCGAAGGCGTTCGAGGAGAGCGAGATCCCTTCGGCCACGAGCTCCGCATACTCGAAGGCCTGCACGGACACGAAGATGGCGCCCATGAAGAAGGTGAGGATGAACCACTCCACCATGCCCCAGCGGCTCATGGCGAAAAGTCCGCCGGTGCGTCGCGGCTGCAGGCGTTCGGCCGCGAAGACGCCGAACTGGCAGCTGAAGGAACTCGACACCAGGATGATGGTGTTGATGAGGGCGAAGGGCACGTTCAGCTTCTCCGTCTCCATGGCCCAGAGCTCGCTGGAGGTGGAGCGGAGCGTGAAGTACATGGCAAAGAGGCCGGCGAAGAACATCAGCTCGCTCGACAGCCACACCACGGTCCCGACGGAGACCATGTTGGGGCGGTTGAGCGCAGGATGGGGAGCGGCGCTGGGGGCTTGGGTCGCAGATGTCACGGACTCATTATGTCCCCATGATCAGCACGATCACCAACGCGGAACGGCGTTCCCGTGTTCCCGTCGTCATGGACCGGTGGTCGGAGGCCCGCCATTCCGCGGAAGTACCCGGTACGGATCTTCTACGATTCGTAGATAATCTTGGACGGTGAGTCGAACTACGAGCCCCGCAGCGGTCGAACCCACCTGGCCGACGATCTTCGCGTCCCTCCTGGGCGGAGAGGACCTCAGTGCCGCACGGAGCCGCTGGGCCATGGACGAGATCATGGCGGGCGAGGCCAGCCCTGCCCCGGGCGCGGGCTTCCTGATCGCCCCCCGCGCGAAGGGGGAATCGGTCGACGAACTGCTGGGGCTGGTCGAGGCCATGCTCGGCAGGGCGCAGCGGATCGGGGTGACGGGGAGCACCCTGGACATCGTGGGGACCGGTGGCGACGGCCTCGGCACCCTGAACATCTCCACCATGTCCTCGCTGGTGGCGGTCGGCGCCGGCGCCAAGGTGGTGAAGCACGGCAATCGGGGCGCCTCCTCCGCCTCGGGCGCCGCGGACGTGATCGAGGAGCTGGGCGTGCGGCTCGACCTTGCTCCCGCTGACGTCGCCCGGACAGCGGAGCGCGCGGGGATCACCTTCTGCTTCGCGCAGGTGTTCCACCCGTCGATGCGGCACGTCGCCGTGCCCCGCCGTGAGTTGGGCGTGCCCACGACGTTCAACTTCCTCGGTCCGCTGAGCAATCCTGCGGGTGTCTCGGCGCAGGCGCTCGGGTGCGCGGATGCCCGGATGGCACCGCTGATGGCCGGGGTGCTGGCGGCACGGGGTGTCCGGGCACTGGTGTTCCGCGGATCGGACGGGCGGGACAAGCTGACCACCAGCGGATCGTCGACCGTCTGGGAGGTCCGGGACGGGCTGGTCGGTGTCCACGAGGTGCACCCCGACGACTTCGGTCTCGACGTGGTGTCGGTCGACGCCTTGCGCGGGACGGACGCGAAGGGCAACGCGGCGGTGGTGCGCGCCGTCCTGGCGGGGGAGGAGGGCCCGGTGCGCGACGCCGTCCTCCTCAACACCGCCGCCGGCCTCGTCGCGTCGGACGAGCGCGCGGAGGGCCCGCTCACGGAGCGGATCCGCGTCGCCATGGACCGGGCGCGCGAGTCGATCGACTCCGGCGCGGCCGGGCGTGCGCTCGTCCGCTGGGTGGAGGTCAGCCGGTCCTACTGACGTCCCGGCTCCGCGGCGATCGCCGACGGCAGGGGATCAGCTGTCGAAGCCGAGGGAGAAGGCCGCGTCGAGATCGTGCTGCGAGTAGGAGCGGAAGGCGATCTGCGTCGTCGTCGACCGGATCCCCTCCACCTTGGAGAGGCGGTCCGCGATCACATCGGCGAGATCCTCGTGACGGCTCACGCGGGCGATCGCGATCAGGTCCCACTCGCCTGTGACCGAGTAGACCTCGCTGATGCCCTCGATCTCGGAGATCGCCCGGGCACTCTCGGGGATACGCGATGCGTCGGTCTGGATGAGGACGAAAGCGGTGATCATGGCGTGCCTTTCGAGCGTGGGAGGTCGTCCACCACGCTACCGCGGCGCTGGCGGCGGCGTCGCAGGGCACCGACCAGGGCGCGCGGCAGGAGGAGGAAGATGCCGAGCACCAGCAGGGTGACCACCTGGAAGCTGAAGGCGACGCCGTCGCCGGACAGCGCGCGCAGGCCCAGTCCGAGGGCCACGGTCCCGAGCCACAGGACGACGGCGGTGGGCCGGGGCGCGGCCGGCGAGCGCCGGGCCCGCACCGCGAGCGCCGTGAGCGCATAGGCGAGGAGGAACGGCCACGCGGTGTCGAGCACACCGGGAAGGCTCACCCCGTGCTCGTGCGTCCGCCGCCCGGACGCCGCGAAGACGAGAATGAGGACGACGTCGACGACATGCCACCCGGGCACCGCACCCGACCGTCCGGGGTACGGCGAGGACGGGCGGGAGGTGTCGCTGCGGGGCATGGGGGACACCCTACTGGTTGTCGCGGACCGCACCCTGGACTAGGTTCGAGCCACGGACCGCGCACCCGCGGCTGGGACGAAGGACGGTTGCCGTGGGATCGATCACGCCGTGTCTCTGGTTCGACGGCCGGGCGGAGGAGGCCGCGATCCTCTACACCTTCGTGGTGCGCAACTCGCGCATCGTCCAGGTGTCCCGTGCGGGCCCGTCGGAGGACGATCCTGCTCTGGCGGTGTCCTTCGAGCTCGACGGACAGCCCTTCGTGGGACTGAACGGCGGACCGCTGTACTCCTTCACCGAAGCCGTCTCGTTCCAGATCCCCTGCGGGGGCCAGGAGGAGGTGGACCGGCACTGGGACGCCCTGACCGACGGCGGCGAGGCAGGGCGGTGCGGGTGGTTGAAGGACCGCTTCGGGGTGTCCTGGCAGATCGTCCCGTCGGCTCTCCCGTCGCTCATCGGAGGACCCGACGCCAAGGGGGCGCAACGTGCCGTCGCCGCGATGCTGACCATGCAGAAGCTGGACATCGCGGCCCTGGAGGCGGCCTACCTGGGCGCCTGACCGCGCAGTACGGGGCGGGACCACGGGGACGGATCCGACCTCCGGTCAGGGCAGCCTCGAGGGTCGGAGGACCGAGGCCATGGCTGCCCGTGCGGCATCGAGGGGCACCGGGCTCACGAGCACGGCCGGCCCGCGGCGGAGCGTGCCGCTGCTCAGCGGCCGGCAGCGCAGGCCTCCGCGGCCACGCATCGCCTTATGCGCGCCTGGGGCGAGCACGCGGTCCATCCAGGCGCACGGGTGGGCGTGGCGTCCGCCGTGGAGGTCCACCCGGCCACCCGCCGACTCGATCGAGAAGTCGTGCCCGATCAGGGGCGTGAGCTCGGCACCGCGCAGCACCACGTTGCGGCGGGGGGGCAGCGGGGCGCAGGGCTCCGCGCCGAGCTCCCCGGCAATCGCCTCCCGGGCCTCGACGGCGAACAGCGTCACGGCCGCGTCCATGTGCGCCGCCTTCCCGAAGAAGCGGTCTCCCACGATCCCCTTGCCGTCCACCACGTCCACGTGACCGGCATCTGTGGTGACGACGTCCGCGACGCCGTCCCGCGCCCGTCCGAAATAGGCGTGGGCGGGGGAGACGAGGAGGTGCAGGATCTCGACGTCGTACCGGTGCTCGGACATCATGCCCCCACGGTATCGGCTCACCACGCCTCGCCGGACACCGGGCACCGGGGCAGTCGGCGCATCCTGCAGGTCGATGCGGGGTGGAGACCCCAGGATGGACGGACGGATGGATGCTGTTCAGGGAACCGGAGGGGTCCGATCGGTTCGTGATGCTCTCGAGGGCCGCAGCCGCCGAGAACAGGAACTGCAGCATATAGGACGGCGGCGCAGCCCAGGGCGTGTCGTGATCGGTGCCGCTGCCCCGCGGAGGACAGGATGGCGGAGTGGATCGCCGGACCTTCATCAGCACACTCCTCGTCAGCGGTACGAGCATCGCTCTCACCGCCTGCACGACGCCGTCGTCCGCGCCCACGACGAGCGCACCCACGACGAGCGCACTGGCGCCGCCGTCGTCGCCGTCGGCCGTGCCGTCCGCGGCTCCGTCGCCGGCAGCGCCACCGGTTCCGGTCCCGTCGCCGCTTCCGCCCGTGGTCACGAAGATGCCATTACCGGCCGGTGTGATCACGGGGCTGCCCACGGCGGAACCCGTCCTCGCCTGGACGGTCGACGACGGGTCCGACGCCGAGGTCGTCCGCCTGTACATCGACTTCGCCCGGACGACCGGCACACGGCTGACGTTCTTCCTCAACGGCTCCTACCCGGCGTGGTCACAGCATGCGCGCCTGCTCCAACCCCTGGTCGCCTCGGGGCAGATCCAGCTGGGCAATCACACCTGGTCCCACGCCGACCTCACCGGTCTCGACGACGCCGGCATCGTCGACGAGCTGCAGCGCAACCACGATTTCATCGTCTCCACCTACGGCATCGACCCCCGCCCTTACTACCGGCCCCCCTACGGCTACCGGGATGGACGGACCGACGCAGCAGCCGCTTCGATCGGATACACCTGCCCCGTCATGTGGTACGGCTCCCTGGCCGATTCGGGTCTCCGCACCGATCAGGAGATCATCGATCTCGCCCACCGGTGGTTCCAGCCCGCCCACATCGTCATCGGGCACCTGAACTTCCTCCCCGTCACACGGGTCTTTCCCCACCTCCATCAGCTCCTGACCGACCGTGCACTGACGACCATCACCCTCGACGACCTCTTCCGGGCCTGAGAGTCCCGGGCCGTCGACCTTTCGCGGCACGCCGCGGGAAACAGATGACGGGTCCGACCGCGATCCACGACCCGGGAGGTTCCGTACTTCATCCTCGGCGGCTGCGTCGACGACGGAACCGTCGGGGATCGGCCTGGTGGGCGTCATGTGCACCGGCCCGTTCCCCGCTGACCGCCGGGGTGCGGTCGACGAGCACCCCGGCGTCCGCGCGGGGGCACAGGGTGTCGATGTCGCGGCGCAGGTCGGTGAGGACCACCGGAAGGGCCCGCAGCGGACGCAGGTGGGGACGGCGGGCGTGGTCGACGTCGTCCGGTGGGGTACGGGCCAGGCGGGCCAGGGCGTCCAGAGAGCACTCCATCCCTGCCGGAGTCATCCGCTCCGACCCGATGTGTTGGTGCGGAACCCCTTCGCGATCCGCGATCAGGTCCTGGTCCGGGGTCACCACGGCGTAGGCGAACGGCCACCGGCTGCCGGCTGACGGGTGCGCGAGGATGTCCAGGAGCGCATGGGCGGTGTCCCGGGCCTGCACCCAGGGGCTGCGTCGCAGCGCATGCCGGTTGCCCTGCCGGTCCGTGGAGTACCAGGGGCCTTTCCCGGACCGTCCGATCCGGCCCCCCTTGACCTCCAGGACGAGGATCGTGCCCTTCCACAGGACCACGAAGTCGGCCTCCCCCACCGCCTGCCCGGGGCGGCGGGGAAGACGGACCGAATGGTAGGCGACACCGTCGTCGGAGCAGACCGCGGTGAGGAGCCCGGCGACCCTGCGTTCGGCGTGGCTCCGGACGTCGACGTCCTCGGCGGGTGGGACCAGCCTCATGCATCCTCCGCCCTCCCGGTGCCCAGTGGGAACACGGTACGTCTGCTCCGGGTCGATGTCCTCGATCGTATCCTCGGGTCCCGTCACCGGGCGTCCGACGTGCAGCGGTGCAGGTCGACGGTGCAGGTCGACAGTGCCCCGGTCAGGCGGTGTAAGGGTCGCTGATGCCGATGTACTGGGTGGTGGTGTACTCGGCGATGCCCTCGGCTCCGCCCTCGCGGCCGAGACCCGAGTGCTTCACACCACCGAAGGGTGCGGCGGCATTGGAGATGACACCGGTGTTGAAGCCGACCATGCCGAACTCGATCTGCTCGGCGACGCGCAGCAACCGGTTCAGGTCACGGCTGTACAGGTAGGAGGCCAGCCCGTACTCGGTGGCGTTGGCCAGGGCGATGGCCTCGTCCTCCGTGGTGAAGGTGGTGACGGGGGCCACCGGCCCGAAGATCTCCTCGCGGAGGATCGCGGCGTCGTTGGGCACGTTGCCGAGGACGGTGGGCCGGTAGAAGTACCCAGGGCCCTCCACCGGTGCCCCACCGGTGACGGCGACGGCTCCGGCGGCCACCGCCGCACCGACGAGGGCATGGACGTCGTCGCGGGCGCCGGCGTCGATCAGCGGTCCCACCTGGGTGGACGGTTCGGTGCCACGTCCGGTCGAGAGCGCACCCATCACGGCGGCGAACTTCGCGGTGAACTCCTCGGCGACGCCCTGGTGGACGAGGAACCGGTTCGCGGCGGTGCACGCCTCGCCCATGTTCCGCATCTTCGCGGCCACGGCTCCGTCGACCGCCGCGTCCAGGTCGGCGTCCTCGAAGACGACGAAGGGCGCGTTGCCACCGAGTTCCATCGAGGTGCGCAGCACGTTCTGTGCGGCGTCGGCCATCAACTGCTTGCCGACGGGCGTGGACCCGGTGAAGGAGAGTTTCCGCAGGCGGGGGACCGCCAGCAGGGGCCGCGAGACCCCGGCGGCACTGGCGGGGGACCCCACGGGCAGGACGCCGGCCGGCAGACCGGCCTCGAGCATGGTCTGCGCGAAGAGGTGGGCCGTCAGCGGGGTCAGCTTCGCGGGCTTGAGGACCATGGTGCACCCGGCGGCGACGGCGGGTGCCACCTTGCGGGGGGCCATGGCGGGCGGGAAGGTCCAGGGGGGGATCAGCAGGCAGGGTCCCACCGGTTTGTGCTGGACGAGGATCCTGGTGGTGCCCTCGGGTGCGGTGAGGTAGCGGCCGTAGTCGCGGACGGTCTCCTCGGAGAACCAGCGCAGGAACTCGGCGCCGTACTTCACCTCACCGCGGGCCTCCGCCAGGGGTTTGCCCATCTCCAGGGTCATGAGCAGTGCGAAGTCCTCGGCGCGTCCGGTGACCAGGTCGAAGGCCCGCCGCAGGATCTCGGCCCGTTCCCGGGGAGCGGTCCGTGCCCAGGAGGACTGCGCCGCGGAGGCGGCATCGAGCGCTGCAAGGGCGTCGTCGCCGGTGGCCGAGGCGAGGGTGGCGAGTGTTGCGCCGGTCGCCGGGTCGTGGACGTCGAACGTGCCGCCGTCGGAGGCGTTCCGCCACCGGCCGTCGATCAGCACACCGGTGGGAACGGTGGCGAGGAGCCCGGATTCGCGGGCTGCGGTGGAGGCTGGTGCTGTCATGGGTGATCTCCTTCGATCGATGGCTGAAGTCAGTAGCCGGCGGGAGGGGCGCTGCCGTCGGCAGGGGGGACGAAGTTCGCGGCCAGGGCCTCGGACCCGCGGGCGAGCAGGGCGACGTCGGCCCCGACCAGGATGAACCGGGCGCCGGCGTCCAGATAGGACCGCGCGGTGCCGGGGTCGAAGGCGTTGACGCCGGCAGGTTTGCCGGTGCGCTGCGCGGCTGCGAGGCAGCGTTCCACGGCTGCTCGGACCTCGGGGTGCTCCTGTTGTCCGAGCAGTCCCATGGACGCGGCGAGGTCGGAGGGTCCGACGAAGATCGCGTCGACGCCGTCGACCGCGAGGATCGCCTCCACCGCGTCGACGGCTGCGGTGGACTCGATCTGCACGGTGACGCTGATCGTCGACGCAGCGGATCCGAGATAGCCCGGAACCCGGTTCCAGCGGGCGGCGCGCGCCAGGGCGGAACCCACACCGCGGACCCCCTCGGGCGGGTAGCGGGTGGCGGCGACGGCGGCCCGCGCGTCGTCGACGGTGTTGACCATCGGGATCAGGAGATTCTGCACCCCGAGGTCGAGGTACTGCTTGATGAGCACGGTGTCGTTGGCGGGTGGCCGGACCAGAGTCCGCACGGGGTACCCGTGGACGGCCTGGAGCTGCGCGAGGATCGATTCGAGCCCGTTGGGGCTGTGCTCGGCGTCGACGAGCAGCCAGTCCAGTCCGGCTCCGGCGCAGATCTCGGCGATCAGCGGGCTGCCGGAGCAGACCCACATGCCGGCCAGGGGGCGCTCCGCCTCCGTCAGCGCGACGGCGAAGGAGGGTGCTAGCGGAAGTGGCACGTCACTGCTCCCAGGGGTCCGTAGTCGGCGTGCACGGTGTCCCCGGCGGAGACCCACATGGGGCGGGTGAAGGACCCGGCGAGGATGATGTCGCCGGCCTTCAGGGTGTCCCCGTGGGGGGCGATCTTGTTGGCGAGCCAGTGCACGCCGGCGGCGGGGTGGTCGAGCACCCCGGCGGCGACGCCGGTCTCCTCGACCACCTGGTTCCTGTAGAGGATCGCGGAGACCCAGCGCAGGTCCACGGCGTCGGGGCGCACGGGTCTGCCGCCGATCACCATGGCGCCCATGGCGGCGTTGTCGGAGATGGTGTCCACGATGGTGCGCCCCTCCATCTCGATGCGGGAGTCCAGGATCTCCAGCGCCGGCACCACGTAGTCCGTGGCGTTCAGCACGTCGAAGAGCGAGCAGCCCGGACCTGCGAGGTCCTCCTTCAGCACGAACGCGAGTTCCACCTCCACCCTCGGGTGCGTGTAGCGCTCCCACTCCACGGAGCACCCGGTCTCGAGGACCATGTCGTCGAAGATGGCGCCGTAGTCCGGCTCGGTGATGCCGGTGGCCGCCTGCATGGCGCGGGAGGTGAGACCGATCTTCCGTCCCACCAGCGTCCGGCCGGCGTCCTCGTTGCGCTGCCGCCACAACCGCTGCACGGCGTAGGAGTCCTCCACCGCCATGCCCGGGTAGCGCGCGGTCAGCAGCGGGACGGGAACCCGGCTCCGGCCGGCCTCCAGCAGTTCATCGGCGATCGCCTCGATGGTCGCGGGGTCGAGCATCACGTACTCCTCACGTGTTCAGGGGATTCGGGTGACTCAGGGGATCTCGGCGCCGGTCCCGCGCCGAGCGGGACCGACACCGAGGGGAGCTTCAGAGCTGCGAGCCGACCTTGAAGCCCTTGTCCTCGCCGTCCTGCCGGGTGTACGAGAAACCGTCGGCGCCGATGGTGACGGCCAGCTCGCTCTTCTGCTCGCGTTCGACCACGGGCTGGGGATTCCCGTCCAGGTCCAGGACGAGGGAGGCCTCGGTGTACCAGGACGGGACGACGGCGTTGCCCCACCAGTCACGGCGCTGGTTGTCGTGGACGTCCCAGGTGACGGTCGGGTTGTCGGGGTCCCCGGTGTAGTAGTCCTGGGTGTAGATCTCGATGCGGTGGTCGTCCGGGTCGAGGATGTAGAGGTAGAACGCGTTGGAGACGCCGTGCCGTCCGGGCCCGCGCTCGATCCGGTCGCTGATGCGCAGGGCGCCCATCTTGTCGCAGATCTGGATGATGTTGTGCTTCTCGTGGGTCGCGAAGGCAACGTGGTGCATGCGGGGGCCGTCGCCGCCGGTCAGCGCGGTGTCGTGGACGGTCTGCTTGCGGTGCATCCACGCCGCGTAGGTGACGCCGTCGGAGTCCTTGATGTCCTCGGAGACCCGGAAGCCGAGATCCTCGAGGTACTTCCGTCCGCGGGGGACGTCGGGGGTGACCTGGTTGAAGTGGTCCAGGCGGACGAGTTCCCCGGCGGAGTAGAGGTCGTAGCGCTGGGTGAGGCGTTCGACGTGCTCGACGTCGTGGAAGAACTCGTAGGGGAAGCCGAGCGGGTCCTCGACGCGGATCGAGTCGCCGACGCCCCTGGTGAAGCCGTCGCGGCGGCGTTCGGTGCGGCATCCCAGTTCCTTGTAGTACGCCTCGGCGGCATCGACCTCCGCGGGGGACCTCACCCGGTAGGCGAACGCGGCGACGGCGGCGACCGGGCCCTTGCGGAGCACGAGGTTGTGGTGGATGAACTCCTCGAAGGAACGGAGGTAGATCGCCTCGTCGTCCTCCTCGGTGACGTGCAGGCCGAGGACGTCGACGTAGAACTGCCGGGAGCGCGCGAGGTCGGTGACCACGATGTCCATGTAGGCGCAGCGCACGATGTCCGGTGCGGGCAGGGACGGGGTGGGGATGAGATCGGTCATGGGGCTCTCTCTTCTTCGAGGGGGAGGGATGGAGGTGCGTCGGGTCTAGCCTTCGCCGACCGCGGAGTCGGCGACGGCACCGAACTTCGGCGTGTGCACGGTGCCGAGGGTGATGTGCACGGCCTGCTGGTCCGTGTAGAAGTCGATGGACCGGTATCCGCCCTCGTGGCCGAGGCCGGAGGCCTTGACGCCGCCGAAGGGGGTGCGCAGGTCGCGGACGTTGTGGCTGTTGAGCCACACCATGCCGGCCTCGACGTCCTGTGCGAAGGTGTGCGCCCGGGTCAGGTCCTGCGTCCAGATGTAGGCGGCGAGGCCGTAGCGCGTGTTGTTCGCCAGGGCGAGGGCCTCCTCGTCGCTGTCGAAGGGCGTGATGGCCACCACGGGGCCGAAGATCTCCTCCTGGAAGATTCGCGCCTCGGGGGAGACGTCCGCGAAGACCGTGGGGGCGATGTAGTTGCCGTGCGGGAGGTTCTCCGGGCGGCCGCCGCCGGCGAGCAGGCGGCCCTCGGACTTGCCGATCTCCACGTAGGAGGCCACCTTCTCGAAGTGCTCGGGATGCACCAGGGCCCCGACCTCGGTGGCGGGATCGTGCGGGTCCCCCACCACGATGGTCCTCGCGCGGGCCGCGTACTTCTCGCAGAACTCCTCGTACACCCCGCGCTCCACGAGGATGCGGGAGCCCGCGGTGCAGCGCTCGCCGTTGAGGGAGAACACCCCGAACAGGGCCGAGTCGATGGCGGCGTCGACGTCGGCGTCGGCGAACACGACGCAGGGCGACTTCCCGCCGAGCTCCATGGACAGGCCCTTGAGGTTGGCTGCGGCGTTGCGGAAGATCGTCTGACCGGTGGTCGTCTCGCCGGTGAAGGAGATCAGCGGCACGTCGGGGTGTTTCACCAGGGCGTCCCCGGCCTCCTCGCCGAGACCGTTGACGAGGTTGAACACGCCGTCGGGCAGACCGGCGTCCTTGAAGATCTGCGCCCAGAGCGAGGCTGACAGGGGGGTGAACTCGGCCGGTTTGAGCACCACCGTGTTGCCCGTGGCCAGGGCGGGCGCGAGCTTCCAGGACTCCAGCATGAAGGGGGTGTTCCACGGCGTGATCAGCCCGGCGACGCCGATGGGCTTGCGGTTCACGTAGTTGATCTGGGAGCCGGGGACCTTCATGGCGTCGTCGAACTGGGCCACGATCAGGTCCGCGAAGAAGCGGAAGTTCTCCGCCGCACGCAGCGCCTGACCCTTGGCCTGGGTGATCGGCAGACCGGTGTCGAAGGTCTCGAGCTCGGCCAGGCGCGACTCCTGGGCCTCGACGGCGTCGGCGATCCGGTTCAGCACACGGGCGCGCTCGCGGGGCTTCATCCGCGGCCAGGGACCCGTGGTGAAGGCTTCACGGGCGGCGGCGACGGCGGCCTCGACGTCCTCCTTCTGCCCGGCGGCCGCGGTGGCGTAGTTCTCGTTCGACACCGGGTCCAGGACGTCGAAGGTGGCCCCGTTGATCGAGTCGACGAACCTCCCCGCGATGTAGTGCTGGAGGTGGCTGGGCAGCTGCTCGGGGATGTGGTGCACGATGGTGGTCTCCGCGGAACGGGTCATGATGTGGGTCCTAACTGTGGTCGGTGCCGGTGTGGGCGAGATAGGCGTCGAGGGTGGCACTGCGGTGCAGGCGTGCTGCGCGCTCCACCTCGTCGGCGTCGGCCCGGGACTCGATGAGGTGCAGGAGTTCCTCGTGCTCCTCGACGGACTCGCGGGCGCGGCCGGGCACGAACCGGAAGGTCGAGGAACGTACCGAGGCCAGGCGGGCCCACCCGCGGTGCACCAGGTCCAGGATGTGGGGGTTGGGGCAGTTCTCGTACAGGACGTTGTGGAAGTCCTGGTTGAGCCGGGTGAAGCGGACGGGGTCGAAGTGCTGGAGGCACTCGCGCATCTGTGCGTTGATCGCGCGGGCCCGGATGATGTCCTCCGGCCCGATCAGGGGGCTGGACAGCGCCGTGGCGGCGCCCTCGATGATGCTCAGCGTCTGCATGGTGTAGAGGTACTCGGTGGGGTCGATGCCGGCGACGGTGGCGCCGACGTTGCGCTGGAAACTCACCAGCCCCTCGGCCTCGAGCCTGCGGATGGCTTCGCGGACCGGGACGACGCTGACGCCGAGGTCCTCGGCGATCTTCGAGAGCACCAGGCGGTACCCGGGCGAGTACGTGCCGTCCGCGATCTGTCCCTTGAGCGAGATGTAGGCACGTTCGGACTTGCTGCCCGTGACGGTTTCCGCCTCAGTCATCGGAGGCCCCGGCCGTCCGTGCCTCGTAGCGTGAGCGCCAGCGCGCGTTCATGGGGTAGAGGCCGTCCACGCCGTGGCCCTGCTGGACCATCTCGGCGATGAACTCCTCCTCGCGTTCCTGGGTCAGGGCGTCCTCCGCGAGCTCCTGTGCCAGGTGGGGCGGGATGACGAGGATGCCGTCGGAGTCGGCGACGATGATGTCCCCGGGCTGGACCGTGGTCCCGCCGCAGGCGATGGTGACATCGGTGTCCCAGGGGATGTGCCGTCGGCCGAGGACTGCCGGGTGCGGGTTCGCGTAGTAGGTGGGGATGTCCATGGCCGAGACCAGGGCGAAGTCGCGGACGCCGCCGTCGGTGATGATCGCCGCGGCGCCCCGGACCTGGGCGCGCAGGGCGAGGATGTCCCCGATGGTCCCGGTGCCCTTCTCGCCGCGGGCCTCCATGACGAGGATCTCTCCTTCGTTGACGGAGTCGATCGCCCGCTTCTGGGCGTTGTACCCGCCGCCGTGGGACTCGAAGAGGTCCTCGCGGTTCGGCACGTACCGCAGGGTGCGGGCCAGACCCACGACGCGCCGGTCGGGGCGGGTGGTGTGCAGGCCGTCGATGCTGACGTTGTCGAGGCCGCGCTTGCGCAGCAGGGAGGACAGGGTGGCGGTCGCCACGGATTCCAGGGCGTTCCGCAGTTCGACGGTGAGGACCGGGGTGGGGGCCGGCAACCCTGCCGCTTCGCGGGAGCCGAAGGCCTCCTCGCGCTGGACGTCGTCCGTCCTCGGGCGGGCACCGAAGTCCTCCAGCGGCGTCGTACCCTCGGTGGCCGTGGTGCTCAGGCGTCCGGTGGTCAGCCGTCCGTCGACGGTGGTGACCTCGACGTCGACGGTGTCGCCGGGGACGGCGACCGACGCCCCTGCCGGGGTGCCGGTGAGGATGATGTCCCCGGGTTCGAGGGTCAGCAGCTGGGAGAGGTCGGCGACGAGCCGCGCGAAGGGGAAGAGCAGGTCCGCGGTGGTGTCGTCCTGGACGAGGACGCCGTTGTGCCAGGTGCGCAGACGCAGTGCCGCAGGATCGACGTCGTCGGCCGGGAGCAGTCCTGGTCCCACGGGGGTGAAGCCGTCCCCGCCCTTCGAGCGGAGGTTGGAGCCCTTGTCGGCGTGGCGGAGGTCGTAGACCCCGAGGTCGTTGCCTGCCGTCACCCAGGCGACATGCTTCCAGGCGTCGTCCACGCGCACCCGGCGCGCAGGGGACCCGATGACCAGCGCGATCTCCCCCTCGAACGCGAGCAGCTCACACCCCGCGGGACGTTCGACGACCGACCCCGTCAGGGCCAGCGAGGACGACGGCTTGAGGAAGTAGGACGGCTGGTCGGGGGTGCGGCCGCGCTGCGCGGCCCGGCTGGGGTAGTTGATGTGCACGGCGATGACCTTGCCCGCCGCACCCAGCACATCCTGTATCACGTCCTGCATGGTCCGCTCCTTTGGGAATCCGATCAAATACTAAATCGTATACGAACTGTAGGAGGTGATCCGGGCCCCGTCAACAGCTCGTCCCCGGACGGTGCCACCGGTGCGGAACTGTTGCCCCCGTCACAGGTGGGACGTACGATTCGAGTGCAACAGTGGAACTCGTCGTTCGCATATAGAACAGATAGCGGTCCACACCACGATGAAGTGAGGAAAGCCCGTGCAATTCCACCACCACGGTTATGTCTCCGGTGAGCCGCGTCTCCGTCCCGTAGCCGGGGTCGGGGTGGGCCGTCCGGAGAGCCTGCCCGACGAGGTCGACGTGCTGATCGTCGGCACCGGGCCGGCCGGCATGATCACCGCCGCCCAGCTCTCGCAGTTCCCCGGCATCACGACGCGCCTCGTGGAACGTCGACCGCAGAGGCTGGCCATCGGTCAGGCCGACGGCATCCAGGCGCGCAGCGTGGAGACCTTCCAGGCGTTCGGGTTCGCCCAGCGGATCACCGATGAGGCCTACAGGATCGCCGAGATGGCGTTCTGGAAGCCCGACGGCGAGGATTCCTCACGCATCGTGCGGACCGCCAGGGTCGAGGACGATCCCACGGGCATCAGCGAGTTCCCGCACCTGATCGTCAACCAGGCCCGGGTGCTGGACTACTTCGCGGAGTTCATGAAGAACTCGCCCACGCGGATGGAGCCCGACTACGGGTACGAGTTCTCCGGCCTGGAGGTGGACGACGCCGCCGAGTACCCGGTGACGGTGACGTTCACCGGGACGGCGGGGCAGCTCCGGGGCAAGGAACGAGTGGTGCGCGCCAAGTACGTGGTGGGCGCCGACGGGGCCCGCAGCAAGGTACGCCAGGCCATCGGCTGCACGTTGGCCGGGGACAAGGCCAACCACGCCTGGGGTGTCATGGACGTCCTGGCGGTCACCGACTTCCCGGACATCCGGCTCAAGTGCGCGATCCAGTCCGGCAATGGTGGGAGCATCCTGCTCATCCCCCGTGAGGGCGGGCACCTGTTCCGCATGTACGTCGATCTCGGTGAGACGGACCCGGAGGACGACGGGGCCGTGCGGGCCACCACCATCGAGCAGATCGTCGCCAGGGCCAATGCCATCCTCAGCCCCTACACCCTGGACGTTCGTGACGTGCCCTGGCACAGTGTCTACGAGGTGGGGCACCGGCTCACCGATCGCTTCGACGACGTGCTGCCCGAGCAGATCGGTACCCGCACCCCGCGGGTGTTCATCACCGGGGACGCCTGCCACACCCACAGCGCGAAAGCCGGCCAGGGCATGAACGTGTCCATGCAGGACGGTTTCAACCTCGCCTGGAAACTCGGGCACGTCCTGGAGGGCCGCAGCCCGGAGAGCCTGCTCGCGACGTACTCGGCCGAGCGGCAGGTCGTGGCGAGGAACCTCATCGACTTCGACAAGCAGTGGTCCACGCTCATGGCCAAGCGCCCCGAGGAGTTCGAGGACCCCTCCGAGCTCGAGGACTTCTACGTGCGCACCGCGGAGTTCCCGGCCGGCTTCATGACGCAGTACCAGCCCTCCGTGCTCGTCGCCGGCCCCATGCACCAGGACCTCGCGACGGGCTTCCCGATCGGCAAGCGTTTCAAGTCCGCCCCCGTGGTCCGCGTCTGCGACGGCGTCCCGCTGCACCTCGGACACCAGGCCGACGCCGACGGCCGCTGGCGCATCTACGTCTTCGCCGACGGCACGACAGAGGGTGCCCCGGGTGGTGTGCCGGCGAGGTTGGCGCGTTTCGCCGACTGGATCACCACGGCTCCCGGCTCACCCCTGGCGGCCACCCCGCAGGGCGCCGACGTCGACGCCTGGTTCGACGTGAAGGTCGTCTACCAGCAGGACCACGCCCAGGTGGACATCAGCGGGGTGCCGAGGATCTTCACACCGGCGGTCGGGCCCTTCGGGCTCACCGACTACGAGAAGGTCTTCGCCGCCGACCCGACCGACGACATCTTCGACCTCCGCGGCCTCGACCGCTCCGGGGTCGTCGTCGTGGTCCGCCCGGACCAGTACGTCGCCGCCGTGCTGCCCCTGGACGCCACGGGAGACCTCGAGCAGTTCTTCGCAGGGGTCCACGCGCCGGCCCACGCCGCGGAGCCGGTCTCCTAGGATGAACCGTGTGACCGTCGCGACCAGCCCCCCGGACCCGGTGCCGACGAGGACCGCGCCGCAGAGCCAGACGCTCTCCCGCGGGATCCGTGCCCTCGAGGTCCTCGCCGCGTCCTCCCGGGCCATGTCGATCTCCGAGGTGGCAGGAGCGCTCGAGGTGCACCGCTCGATCGCCTACCGGATCCTGCGGACCCTGGAGGACCACGGCCTCGTGCAGCGCGACACGGCCGGATGCTTCCATCCGGGACCGGGACTGGCCGGTCTCGCCCGCGGGGTGGCACGGGACCTGCAGTCCGTCGCACGACCGGAGCTGACCGTCCTCGCGGCGTCGTTGCAGATGACGGCGTTCATCGCCGTGTGGGACCGGCGCGAGTGCGTGACGCTGATGGCGGTCGAACCACCGCACGGCGAGGGCACGCTGGTGCAGCGTCCCGGATCCCGGCACTCCTTCGGTGCCGGGGCGCCGGGCATGGCAATCCAGGCGGCGCTGGGCGAGCACGAGTGGGCACGGCTCTCGGCGGACGAGCCCTACCGGGAGGAATCCCGGCTGGCCGCCCGGAACGGGTACGCCTCCAGTTCCGACGAGGTCATCCCGGGGGTGAGTTCCGTGGCCGCCGCCGTCCACGTACCGGGGCGTCCGCCGGCCGCCCTGGCCGTCGTCTACCTCAACGACGACCGGCCCACGGGGCCCATCGGTGCGGAGGTCGTCCGCGCCGCGCACGCCATCGAGCGGCAGCTGCACTGAACGGTGTCGCCCCGGTGCGCACCGGCGTCCCGGCCGTCGGCATCCGCGCGACGGCCTCCGCCGGGCCCCGCCCGTGGGCGCGGGCCGACGTGCGACCAGGGCGTTCGTCTCCGTGGCCGTGCCCTGATCGTCGGTGGTGACGGGCCCGGACGGCAGGACGGTCGCAACGGTGCGAAAATGGTGCCACCCGGTATGCCGTGCCATGCCGCGCGAGGCAGGGAAGGAGCAGCGGTGCCGACTTCACAGGATCCCGTCGAGACGACGGACGGCCCGGACCTGACGGAATCCATCGAGGAGTGGTCGCGACTGTCCTCGCGTTCGTTCGTGCCACTGACCTGCACGACGACGTCGGCGGCCAGTTTCCGCGGTGGGATGCTGACGCGGGCGGCCGGGAAGGTCAGCATCGCGCACCTGCGCTTCAGCCCCCATGTCGTGGAGCGCGGCCCGATCGTCGCCGGGGACGCAGGGACCGGCAGGTACAAGGTCGGCGTGCAGCTGGATGGGCGCGCGACGGTGGAGCAGGACGGCAACCGCGCGCACCTCGGTGCGGGGGACATGGTCCTCTACGACACCTCCGCACCCTACCGGCTGGAGTTCCCCGACACCTCGCGGGTCCTGGTCCTGATGTTCGATCACGGGGCGTTGGACCTGCCACCGAACGCGGTCAGCCAGCTGCGGGCGCACCGGCTCGGTCCCGAGCAACCGGTCCACCGCATGGTGGGTTCCTTCCTGTCCTCGTTGGCCGAGAACCTGCAGGAACTGACGGGGATGACCGGGCAGCGGATGGGGAACACGGCGTTGGACCTGCTGACGACGTCGTTGAACCGCGAACTCGACGGGCAGGCCCTGGTCTCCTCGGACGAGAAGGAGCGGTTGCGCGCGAGGGTCCACGACTACATCGAGGCCCACCTGGCGGATCCTGACCTGAATCCGGCGATGATCGCGCAGGCCCACTACCTGTCGGTGCGACGTCTGCACCAGGTCTTCCACGACGAGGGAACCACGGTGTCGGCGTGGATCCGCACCCGCAGGCTGGAGCGCTGTCGCCGGGCGCTGGAGGACCCGGTGAGCGCCCGGATGCCGGTGGCGCGGCTTGCCGCCCGGTGGGGTTTCACCGACGGAGCGCACTTCTCCCGGATCTTCCGGACTGCGTACGGGGTGACCCCGTCGCAGGTCCGGTCGCAGGCCTCGTCGGGCTGAGACCTCTCCGCCGTCCGCGTCCCCGGCGGAGCCCGGGGGTGCACCGTTCGGCGTCGCGTCGTCGGCCGGCCGGGCGGAGGGATCGCCCCGCCCGGCCGGTGACCTGCGGCTGCGCGCTCAGCCGTCGATGACCTGGGGTGCGCCGAGGTGCTTGAGGCCCTCGACGCCGAACTCCAGACCGTAGCCGGACTGCTTCGCGCCACCGAAGGGCACGCGCGGGTCGATGGTGCCGTGCTTGTTGATCCACACCGTGCCGGCCTCGATCCTGGCGGCCACCTCCCGGGCCCTGACCGGATCGGAGGACCACACCGAGGCCCCGAGGCCGACCTCGAGTCCGTTGGCCATGGCGATCGCCTCGTCGACGGTCGAGTACCTGATGATCGGCAGGGCGGGCCCGAACTGCTCCTGTGCCACCAGGGCGTCGGTGTTCGCGATGTCGGCCACCAGTGTGGTGGGGTAGAAGTACCCGGGGCGTGCGGTGTCGGGATCCCCGCCGATCAGCACCCGTGATCCCGAGGCCTTGGCCTGCTCCACGAGGTCGGCGACGATGTCGTACTGGGCCCGGTTCTGCAGGGGTCCCAGGACGTTCGCCTCGTCCAGGCCGATCCCCATCGGCATGGTCCCGGCGATGGCGACGAGGGCCTCGCACACCTCGGAGTAGACGTCCTCGTGCACGTAGAGGCGTTTGAGGGCTGCGCAGGTCTGCCCGGTGTTGATGAAGGCACCCCAGAACAGGCCCTCGGCGATGGCTGCGGGGTCGACGTCGGGCAGGACGATCCCCGCGTCGTTGCCACCGAGTTCCAGGGTGAGGCGTTTGACGGTGTCGGCCGAGGACCGGATGATCGCCTTGCCGG
Organism: Arthrobacter sp. RIT-PI-e; assembly: GCF_001187915.1. Classification (GTDB taxonomy): domain Bacteria; phylum Actinomycetota; class Actinomycetes; order Actinomycetales; family Micrococcaceae; genus Arthrobacter_D. Next base: position 76,133 of record NZ_LGIU01000091.1, read on the forward strand.
TGGCTGTCGACCCGGTGAACATGATCTTGTCGACCAGCGGGTGGGAGGACAGGCCCTCGCCGATCTCGCGGCCTCCGGCGACGACGTGGAGGACCTCCTCGGGGATGGCCAGGTGCAGGACCTTCACCAGTGCCAGGACCGACAGCGGTGTGTACTCCGAGGGCTTCATCACGACGGTGTTGCCCATGCGCAGCGCCGGTGCCAGCTGCCAGACGGAGATCATCATGGGCCAGTTCCACGGTCCGATCGCCCCGACGACACCCAGGGGGCGGTAATGCAGCTCCGCCGTGGAACCGTTCTCCTCCACCAGGATCTCCGGCTCCAGTTCGAGCCCGGCGGTGGCACGCAACCAGGCCGCACAGGCCCCCACCTCGAAGCGGGCGTTGGGTCCGTTCAGCGGCTTCCCCTGTTCCCTGCTGAGCAGTTCGGCCAGCGCAGCGGCATTGGCGTCCAGGGCGTCCGCCGCCGCGACGAGGAGCGCCGACCGTTCGGCATGGCCGCGGGCCGCCCAGGCGGGCTGGGCGGCGCGGGCAGTGGTGACGGCCGCTTCGAGGTCGTCCACGGTGTGCTCGGGGGCGTGGGCGACGAGTTCCTCGGTGGCGGGGTCCAGGATGGGGCGTCCACCGTCGGAGGCCTCGATGGCGGCCAGCAGCTCGGCCGCGGTCGCGTAGGTGGGCGAGGTCAGGGTTTCGGCGGTCATGGTGCGTCTCCTCGTTGAAGAACCGGTGGGTGCGCGACGGAGGGCGTCCCCGGTGTCATGTCCCACCGGTCCTTCCGTCTCGTGTTCCTACTGTGCGCGGCGTCACACCCCGGGGGTTAGGACCGTAGCGCCCGGGTTCTTGACATTGCGCGCACGACTTCGGCCACGACGGTGGTGACAGCACGGTGAGCCCGTCGGTGTACGTGGTGCACGTGGGTGCCTGCCGGTGCACCGTGGGTGCCGTGGCGGGCCGGAGGTTTGTCTTTCCGCGCACGGCGATCACCATTTCGGGAAGGAACCCGGACGGGTCAAGGACATCGGCTGTACTTCTCGTCACGATGGGGGGAATCATCCGTCGAGGCCGCTGAGCGCGGCCGGGTCGCTTTCCCCTGGAGGACAGTCATGACTGACATCACCAACACCCCCGTCACCTCGCGCGGTGTCCGGCCCTCGATGCTCGGGGTGCGGCACCCGCTGGACCTGCTGACCCCGGCGGAGATCTCGGCGGCCCGGGACGTCGTGGAGCACGCCGGGCTGGTGGGCCCGAGCACCCGGTTCCCGCGTGTGATGCCGGTCGAGCCTCCCAAGTCGGTGGTCCTGGGCCACCGGGACGGTGACGACGACTTCGACCGCTCACTGGATCTCACCCTGCTCGACACCGACACCGGCCGGACGCGCCGGGTCGTCGTCTCGGTGACCGCCGGGACGGTGGTGTCCGAGACGACACTGGCCACCGGGGAGCACCCCTACGGGCAGGCACAGTACCTGTTCGAGGAGTACGACCGCGCCGCGCAGATCGTCAAGGACGATCCACGGTGGCAGGCGGCGATGGCTCGCCGCGGGGTCGTGGACACCACCCACACCTCCGTCACCCCGCTGGCACCGGGGTACTTCCCCCGCGAGGACGAAACCGGCAGACGCATGATCCGCTCCCTGACCTTCCACCGCCGTTTCGAGGGCGACAACGCCTGGGGTCATCCCGTGGAGGGCCTGATCGCCCACGTGGACCTCACCGCAGGCGTGGTCGTCCGCCTGGAGGACGACGGCGACGTCCCCGTCCCGCTGGGGGACGCGAACTACGAGCCCCGGTACACCGGCACCGCCCGCACCACGTTGAAGCCCCTGGACATCGTCCAGCCGGAGGGCCCCTCCTTCCGCACCGAGGGCAACGAGGTGACCTGGGAGAACTGGAGGCTGCGTATCGGGTTCAACGCCCAGGAGGGCCTCGTCCTCAACCAGGTGACCTTCCGCGACGACACCGGGGACCGGCCGGAGGAGCGCTCGGTGCTCTACCGCGGGTCGGTCCCCGAGATGGTCGTCCCCTACGGGGACACCACCAACACCCGCTTCTGGATCAGCTACTTCGACGCCGGCGAGTACCTCCTGGGGAAGAACGCGAACTCCCTGAAACTCGGATGCGACTGCCTGGGCGTCATCCAGTACTTCGACGCGTTCGTCGCCGACGACGACGGCCGTCCCATGGAGATCCCGCACGCCATCTGCATGCACGAGGAGGACTACGGCATCCTCTGGAAGCACACCGAACCCGGGCAGAGCCCCCAGGTACGACGCTCCCGCCGCCTGGTCATCAGCTACTTCGCGACCATCGGCAACTACGAGTACGGGTTCTTCTGGTACTTCTACCTCGACGGTTCCATCCAGGTCGAGGCCAAGGCCACCGGCATCGTCTTCGCCGGTGCCTGCGAGCCCGGTGCACCCAACAGGCACTCGGCCGAGATCGCCCCCGGGATCCAGGCGCCGGTGCACCAGCACCTCTTCTGCGCCCGCCTCGACGTGGCCGTGGACGGCATGGAGAACTCCGTTCAGGAGGAGAACCTCGTGAGTCTGCCGATGAGGGAGGACAATCCCTACGGCAACGCCTTCACCTGGTCCCGCACCGACGTGACCCGGGAATCGGAAGGTGCCAGGGACGCCAACACGGAGACCGGCCGCAAATGGTTCGTGACCAACCCCAACCGTCGCAACCCCGTCGGTGACCCCCCCGCCTACCCCCTGACCCCCCCCCCGGGCCCCCGCCTGCTCGCGGCCGAGGGCTCCTCGGCACGCGAGCGCGCGCAGTTCGCCCCCCACCCCCTCTGGGTCACCGCCTTCGACGAGAACGAACGCTTCCCCGCCGGGGACTTCCCCAACCAGCACGCCGGGGACGGCTCGGTCGATGGGTGCAGCAGGACCGCGCCCTGGAGAACACCGACGTCGTGCTGTGGCACACCTTCGGCCCCACCCACATACCCCGTACCGAGGACTGGCCGGTCATGCCGGTGGACTACTACGGGTTCTGGTTCAAGCCCTACGGCTTCCTCGACCGCAACCCCGCCCTCGACCTCCCGGACTGGTCCAGTGCGGGTGGTACGTGCTGCGGTACCGAGGTCGGCCACAGCGACCCGGTGCCGACCACCGACACCGCCCACGCCATCACCGGGACCGGTGACCCGGGCTCGGGCACGACCACCGCGGGCTCGGCTCCCGGCACCTGCGGCTGCGGGGACTAGACCATGGCCACCGACAACCACACCGACAACCACCCGGGCACCGGCACGGGCACTGCCACCCCCCGTGCATCGACCTTCCCCACCGGGTCTGCGTCGCAGGGTGGTCTCGGCGAGGCCCTGGACCGCCGGCGGTTGAGCACCGCGTCCCTGGTCTTCCTCATCATCGCCGCCTCCGCCCCGTTGACGGTCCTCGCCGGTGGCGTCACCTCCACGTTCGCCGTCGCCGGGCTCCTCGGTGTGCCCCTGGCGTACCTGCTCCTCGGGGCGATCCTGGCGGTCTTCGCCGTCGGGTACGGCGCCATGTCGGCGCGCATCACCAACGCCGGGGCGTTCTACGCCTACGTCGCCGACGGGCTGGGCCCACGCCAGGGCATCGGCGCGTCCTGGCTGGCGCTGATCAGCTACAACGCGATGCAGATCGGGATCTACGGGCTCTTCGGCTTCGCCCTGTCCTCCTTCCTCCAGGCCCGCGTGGGCATCTCCGCCCCCTGGTGGGTGTGCGCCCTCGCGGGACTGGTGCTCGTCGGGGTCCTCGGAGTGAGCCGGGTCGATCTCTCCGCCAGGGTCATCGCCGTGCTGGTGGCGCTGGAGTTCGTCGTGGTCGTCGTCGTCGACGCCCTGTCGCTGGGCGTCGCCCCCGAGGGCGTCAGCGCCCAGCCCTTCATGCCGTCGGAGTTCTTCACCTACGGCATCGGGGCCGTCCTGGCCTTCGGTATCGCGGCGTTCATGGGGTTCGAGTCCGGGGCGATCTACAGCGAGGAGGTCAGGAACCCCGCCCGCGCAGTCCCACGCGCCACCTTCATCGCCGTCGCGATCATCTCCGTCTTCTACGCCGTCTCGGCCTGGGCACTGGCCGTCGGTGTGGGGCCGGGGAACATCGTCGCCGCGTCCCGCGAGTACGGACCGGACCTCATCTTCGTCCTCATCGCCGAGCACGGGGGCCCGGTCCTGACCGACATCGCCCAGGTCCTGTTCGTCACCAGTCTCCTGGCCGCGCTCATCGCCTTCCACAACGCTGTCGCCCGGTACTTCTTCTCCCTGGGCCGTGAGCGGGTCCTGTCCTCCTGGCTCGGTACCGTCAGCACCCGCAACCAGGCGCCCCTGGCAGGATCGCTGACCCAGTCGAGTCTTGCGGTGATCCTCGTGATCGTCTTCGCGCTCGCCGGTCGGGGTTCGGACCTCGGCCCGCTCTTCCCGGTCCTGACGCTGTTCACCTGGCTCACCAACGCCGGGGCGTTCGGGCTGATCTTCCTGCTGGCGATCACCTCGATCGCGGTCATCGGCCACTTCCGGAGGGAGCCGACAGGGCATTCGCCGTGGGTCAGGTGGATCGCCCCGGCCATCTCGGCAGCCGCACTCGGGACGGTGTTCGTGCTGATCCTGATCAATTTCGACGTGCTCATCGGCTCCGACGGTCGCAGCCCCCTGTCCGTGGTGATGCCCGGGATCATCCTGGCCACCGGGGTGGCCGGGGTGGTGTGGGGCGAGCATCTCCGACGTCACCGGCCCGAGGTCTTCGCCGTCGTGGGCTCCGGTCGCGCCGGCGGTGCCCCGGAGGGCGGGACGGCCGCTCATGGACCCACCCGGCACTCGACCGGCCGCCATGACCACTGAGGCGCAGGCCACCGGACCACGGCAGTCGACCTCCGCGCCGGTCACAGGATCGAGGCGTGCAGGACGCGTCCTGCACGCGATCCTCGTGCTGTGCACGGCGGGTTCGACGGCGGCGCACGCGTGGATCGCACTCACCGGTGGGCACGGTCCGGGGTTCTCGCTCGTCATGGCCGTGATGAGCGTGATGTGTCTGCCCTGTGTGCTCGGACTCGTCCGCAGCCCGCACTCCACAGGTCCCGTGCGGATGGTCCTCGCGATGAGCCTCCTCATGGTCCTGCTGCACCTGCTGGCGATCACCCTGGGTACGTGCGTCACGGCGACGCACCACCTCCACCCCCTGTCTGTGCCCGCCCCGGAGGCATCGGTGGACCATGTGAGCGGGGGAGGGCACCTCGCCCTGATGGTGCCGCTCGTCGTCCTCGAACTCGTCGTGGCCGCGTTGGCGTCCTGCCGGCTGCGCCCCTCGTCCTGCAGCTCGTCGTCGTAGGAGGGGCGCCACCGTTCCGGTCGCCGGCCACAGGGTCACGGTCCGACACAGCTGCTGTCCGTCCCGGGCGCCGGGTGCCGTCCCGGACGTTCTCAGGCGGTCATGGTCCGCCCTGATCCATCGGACCGGGGATCGCTGGTGGCGGTGAAGGTGCTGTCGGTGGAGGAGATCTGCACGATGTTGGCGTGACCCAGCATCTCGCTGTGCGGGGGTACGAGTGTCAGGACGAAACCGGCCAGCTCCAGGGCCTTGCGGTCGTCCGCTGACACATCTGCCTCGCAGTACAGGGCGTTCTCCTCGTGGTCCACGCCCATCCCGCCGACGATCCAGCGAGGACTGCCCACGGCCTCCAGCGGCGTCGACCCGTCCAGTAGATGGCGCAGGACCTGGAAGTGGATCTGCGGTTGCGCCTTGCCTCCCATCGTGCCGATCACCCAGCGCAGGTCGGCGCCCTCCGTCACCATCACGGGCATGAGGGTGTGCCCGGGACGCTTACCGGGAGCAATGACATTGAGGTGTGCAGGGTCCAGGGAGAAGAACGATCCACGGTTGTGCAGGAGGATCCCGGTACGTGGTTCGAGGATCATGGAGCCGAAGGGATGGAACACGCTCTGGATGAGGCACACCGCGGTGCCCTCATCATCCGCGGCGACGATCGCCACGGTGTCTCCCCTGGGCTGGGGGAAGGCGTCCGCGAAGGGCTCACCCACCCAGGAGGCCGCGCGGTCGGCCATGTCCCGCATGTGCTCCGCGTCGAGCACGTCGGTCTCCGAGACGTGGGTGTGGGCGGGGTCCGACAGGAGCCGGTCACGATCCCTGTTCGCCTGGACCCACAGGGCTGCCATGGCCCCGGCATGTCGATCCGTGACGTCCAGGAGCTCACCCGCGTCGAGGACCTGGGGCAGCAGGAACCCCTGGGTGTTGAGCCCACTGGTGTGTACCCGGAACGCTCCGTGATTGTTCGAGAGCACGCGGGCTTCGGTACTGCTGTAGCCGCGGAAGTCCTCCTCGGCCAGCACCGAACCGCGAGCGCGCAGTCCTGCCACCAGGGTGCTGCCCACATCACCGTCGTAGAAGGCGCGGACGCCCTCCGACGCGATGGTTCCCAGTGTTCGTGCCAGCTCCGGTTGCCGGAGAAGATCCCCGGCCACCAGCGGTGTCCCGTCAGGGGCGAAGACCGCGCTCATCCCCGGGTCGTCGAGGATCCGGTCGAGGTACCGCCCGATGGCCCCGCCCAGCGAATCGGCGACGGCCGTACCCTCCTGCGCCAGGGTTGCCGCCGGCGTGACCAGTGCCTCCCAGGGGGTCCGGCCCGCTGCCTGGTGCAGGGCCGCCAGGCCGGAGAGCGCACCGGGCACGGTGACCGTTTCCGCCCCGTACACCGGCATGGTGGATCCGAATCTCCCGCGTAGTCCGTCGGGGTCTGTCGCCCCGGCCGCCGTGCCACTGGCGTTGATGCAGCGGATCGTCCCGTCGGGGGTCCTGACGAGGGCGATGAGGTCCCCGCCGATGGAGGTATTGTGCGGGTAGGTGACCGACAGGGCGAAGGATGCGGCGATGGCCGCGTCCACCGCGTTGCCCCCGTGGGCGTAGACGCCCGCGCCGATGGCGGTGGCGGTGTCGTGAGGTGTGGCGATGGCAGCGGAGCGTGACGATGAGGCATTCATGGTGACACAGGTCCTTTTGTCAGAATGATGGGCGGTGAGCCGTGGTACCCGGCGAGGGCGCTCGCCTCCGGTGGAGTGGCGGAAGTCCTAGAGCACTCTCCTGAGGAATTCCCTCGTGCGCTCGTGTCGGGGAGCGACGAGGACCTCGCCGGGCGGTCCCTGCTCCACCAGCTTGCCGCCGTCCATGAAGACCACGGTGTCGGCGGCTTCGCGTGCGAACTGGATCTCGTGTGTCACGACGATCATGGTCAACCCGGCTGATGCCAGGTCCGTCATCACCGTCAGGACATCACCCACCAGTTCGGGGTCCAGGGCCGAGGTCGGTTCATCGAAGAGCACGACCTGCGGGTCCATCGCCAGAGCCCGCGCGATGGCCACCCTCTGTTGCTGGCCGCCGGAGAGCTGGGCCGGGAGATGGTGCGCGCGCTCGGCGAGGCCCACCTGCTCCAACAGGTGGTGGGCCTGTTCGGAGGCCTCCTTCTTGCTACGGTGCAGCACGTGGAGGGGCCCTTCCATGACGTTCTGCAGAGCGCTCATGTGGGCGAAGAGATTGAATCGCTGGAACACCATGGCCGTCGAGGTGCGTTGCCGGGAGAGTTTCTTGTCGGACAGCTCGACGAGGCGGTCCCCTTCGCGGGAGTACCCGATGTACTGGTCGGCCACCTCGACGGTGCCACGTTCAGGGGTTTCCAGGCGATTCATGCACCGCAGGAGCGTCGACTTGCCCGAGCCCGACGGGCCGAGGATGCAGGTCACGCTCCCGGCGGCGACATCCAGGTCGATACCCTCGAGGACCTTCAAGGACCCGAAGGACTTGTGCAGGTCCCGCACCCGGACGAGGGCCGGGGCGAGGGTCGAGTTCTCGACGGTGGTGCTCATGACGATGCTCCTTCCTCGAGGCGGAGCGATGATCTGCGGGGCAGGATCCACTCACCGTTGAAGTGCTTCTCCAGCGCGTGCTGCACGATGGTGAGAACGCCGGTGAGCACGCCGTACCAGAGGGTTGCGACGATGAGCAGGGGGATCTGCTGGAAGTTCTGCCCGTACACGGCCGAGACCTGGAACATGAGGTCACCCACGCCGATCAGCATGACGATCCCGGAGTATTTGAGGATGGACACGAACTGGTTGATCGTGGGCGGGATGATGATCTTGGTGGCCTGGGGCAGGGTGACCCGTCGCATGATCAGGGAGGTGGTCATGCCCAGGGATGCGGCGGCCTCGACCTGCCCGCGGTCCACCGCCATGAGCCCCGAACGGATGATCTCGGCCATGTAGCCGGCACCGAACAGCGACAGGGCGATCAGGGCCGCCGGGATCTGACCGATGAGCTGGTTGGTGTTCGCCGACCAGATGTCCGGTCCGAACGGCACCCTGACGGTGATCGTGGGAAGGATCGAGGCCAGGAAGTACCAGAACAGCAACTGCACCAGCAGCGGGATACTGCGGGACGCGTAGACGGCCGTCGCGGACACCGCCCGCAGGACGGGGCTGGAGGAGATGCGCATGATGGCCAGCACCAGTCCCAGGACGGTTCCGCCCAGCATCCCGACGGCGGTGAGGAACAGGGTGATCTTCACCCCGTCGAGGACGACGGGGCTGAACAGGTAGTCACCGACGAGGTCCAGTCGAAGATTCTCGTTGGTCGAGACGAAACGCACGAGTGTGAAGAGGACCACGACCAGCACGGCCCAGTAGAAGTACTCGCTGATCCGGCGTCGACGGTGCATCGTGAGTGTCGGGGCAGCCTCTGCCATGCCGGTGGACGCGGTCCTCATCGGTTCGATGACGCTCACCTCAGAGTTCTGCGCTGTTGATCGGGGCGCCTTTGAGGCTGCCGAATCCGAGGTCGTACTGCTCCAGGAGGCGGTCGTACGTGCCGTCGTCCTGGAGCGCGACGATCGCCTGTGCCATGGCGTCCCGGAGCTCGACGTCCTCCTTGTGGGTGATCGCTCCGGCCGGGATGTTGTTGAATGCCTCGCCGACGACGTCGAACGTGTCCGGCGCCGCGGTCTCGGCGGCCACGACACCCATCATGGCGTTCAGCGCCGCATCCGCCCGCCCGGTCGTCAGGGACTGGGGAATGTCCGGTAGACCTTGAACCACGAGTTTGTCGACCTCTGGCCGGCCCTGCGCCACGCAGTCCTTCGATACGGAATCCGCGGCGCGTTCCCCGAGACTGTTGCCCATCACCACGGTCCGTGTCCCGCAGAGGTCCAGCTGTTCCGCGATGCCCAGCGGGTTGCCCTCCTGGACCATGATGCCGGCGCCGATGTTGAAGTAGTCGATGAAGTCGACGGTCTGCTGCCGCTCCTTCGTGTCCGTCACGGCGGACATGACGGTCTCGTAGCGTCTGGCGTCGAGACCTGCGATCAGTCCGGAGAACGGTGTCGTCGCGAACTCCGCCTCCAAGCCCATCGTCCCCGCGATCTCTCGGGCGAGGTCCACCTCGAACCCGGTGAGCTCCTGGGTGGCGGCATCGGTGAAGGCCAGAGGAGGCACGTTCGGGTCCACGCCGATCGTGAGCTTGCCGTCGGCTCTGATGGAGTCGGGAACTGCGTCCGCGATCGCCGAATCCGCCGTGCGCGTGCTCTCGCCGGTCGTATTCTCGGATACCGCGTCACCCCCGCAGCCGGTCAGGAGGAGGAGAGACCCGACGGTGGCCAGGGCGGTCAACATGCGCGTGGAACTCGTCATCAGGTTCTCCCTAAAATTGGTTCGACCATTGGACCAAATATCTGGTGCGCACCACTGTGACAGTGAGGAACGTCACGACGCAAGGGGTTAACCCGCGCGGCAACGTAAATTTTCTGTTTCAAGCTGCTTGCCATCCGACTGAAAGAGCGCCCCATGGATTTGTCTCGGTTCCTCTCCCCCCACCTCACCCGGGGGGAGAGCCTGGCTTCGGCCCTGGAACGGATGATCTTCGACGGGCGGATCGGACCCGGGGAGCGGATCCCCTCCGAACGCGCCCTGGCCGAACAGCTGGGGTATTCCCGCGGGAGTGTGCGCGAAGCACTGCGGGACCTGTCCCAGAAGGGGCTGGTGGTTCGCAAACCGGGAGCGGGGACGATCGTGCAGGGCTTCGACGCGTCCCCCATGGGGCGGACGATCAGAGCCGGCCTGCCGGGAGGGAACGTGGAGCTGCTTCAGGTCATGGAGGTCCGGGCATGCATCGAGCCGCCCCTGGCCGAGCGCGCTGCCGTACGCGCGAGTGAACAGGACGTGTCCCAGTTGTACAAGATCGTCGAGGACACACGAGCAGTGGAGTCCGGACCGGATTTCGTCGTGCTGGACCGTTCGTTCCATCTGGCCGTCGCGCAGTACACCTACAATCCGCTGCTGGTCAGCCTGCTCGACAAGGCGCAGGAGCTCACCGCGCTCTCGCGCAGTGACAAGTACCTCACGCCCAGTCGGATCTCGACCTCGGTGCAGGAACACCGCGCGATCGCGGACGCGATCGCGCGACGCGATGCGCCCGGTGCCTTCGGCGCCGCAGCGGCCCACGTCGCGTCCATCCGGGGCCGTATCCTCCAGGAGGCCCAGCAGTGACGGTGTCTGGGCCGACGGTGCCCGGGCCGACACCGTCCGATGTGACGCCGGAGACCGGGTCCTCGGTCCGACGTTCGCTCCGTCGGAATCAGGGCCCCAGGACGGGGGCGTCCACCGGCGTACCCGCGACGTACGGTCCGAAGAACAGATCCGACCCCTCGTGGGTCAGGGACGCAGCCTCGGCGGTGACGCCGTCGAAGCCGGCCAGGACGGCGAAGGGCAACCGCACCGCGGTGTCGTCGGGGTCGGCGATCTCCAGTATCCACCCTCCGGCGGTCCGGACGATCCCGGGATCGGTGATGGACACGCGCATCATGCCGCCGTGCCCGGTGAGCAGCACACGCCCCGCGAACCGCAGAGGGTCCTCGGTGGCCGGGAACTCGAAACGGTCGCCGGTGTCCGTGGCACCGCCGTCGCTGATGATCTCCCCGTCGTGCATGGCGCGGACGTAGCCGAGCAGGGAGTCCTTGATCGACCACCGCAGCACGCTCATGCGGGTGCACCGGGCACGGGCCAGGCGATCGTCCGGGCGAAGGCGATCAGTGCAATCACCCGCTCCGGCGGATCCTGGGTCGCCGACCAGATGACGTCGATGCCCACGGGTTCGACCGCGGGGAGGATCTCCTTCATCACGACAGGGTAGCCCTCGTAGCTCGCCGGGTTCGCCGGGCGCTGCACCAGGATCCCGTAGCCGAGACCGCGGCCCACCAGGGTCCGGACTGCCTCGTAGCTCGTGGTCCGATGCCGGATCCGCGGGCTCAGGCCCCGGCTCGCGAAGAGCGAGAGGGTGTGCTGGCTCGACGGTGGTGCATCCAGCAGGATGAGGTCGCGTCCCACCACGTCCTCGAGCCGTACCCCGTCGGCGGCCGCGAGAGGATCGGTGGCGGGCAGGAGGACGTGGGCGGGCAGGGAGAAGAGCCTCTCGCACCGCGGGTTCCCCGGGACCGACGTGTCGTAGACGAAGGCGACGTCGACGTCGCCCGACTCGATCCTGCCCTCCAGCTGGTCGTGGGTCGCCTCGAGGATGTGCAGGTCCACCCGTGGATGCGCTTCGCCGAAGTGGTGCAGCAGGGGCGGCAGGACGGTCGGCGCGAGCGTCGGGTAGCAGCCGATCGTGATCGGGCCGACGAGTTCGCCCTCGCCCGCCCGCAGGGAGGTGGCCAGCTCGCGTGCGGCGCCCAGCAGTGGTCGGGCCTGGTCGACCACGCGCGCCCCGGCGGTGGTCAGGGTGACGCCGTGGGCGCGGCGGCGGACGGTGAGCCTGGCTCCCAGGATGCGCTCGAGGTCCGTGAGGGCGTCGGAGAGCGCGGAGGAGGACACATGGAGGTGCTGCCCGGCAGCGCTGAGCGTCCCGTGATCGGCTGCGGCGACGAGATAGGCCAGCTGCCGGAGCGTGAAACCGGGTACCGTCACCACAAATCCGCCTCCATCGGACAATCATCGGGGTTGAACCCGCTTTTGCACCAGTGGTGGGCGGGTGATACTCGAGAAGAGCCCGCCTACCCTGCACACCGCTGGGAGCCCTGCCCGGCGATCACCGGACCGGAGTGCTCGATGTCGGGACGACACGAAGGAGTGGTCATGGCGGGGACGAACGACACGGCGCCGGTCGCGGACTGGATCACGATCCCTGACCTCCACCGCGACCCCTTCCCGATCTACGACCGGCTCCGGGCGGAGGGCGGTGTGCACTGGGTGCCGGGTGTCGGCCGGTACCTGATCACCAGCTACGAGGCCGTGCACGCCACCGAGTTCGACCAGGACACCTTCTCGGCGAACGAGGAGAACTCCCTGCAGATCCGGGCGATGGGACACTCGATGCTCCGGCGGGACGATCCCGAGCACTACCCCGAACGCAGGGCATGGCAGCCCGTCCTGCGCCCCGGAGTCGTCAAACGGGTATGGACCTCGGTGTTCGAGCGCAATGCCGAGCGCTACCTCGACGCCATGATCGCGATGGGTCCCGGCGCCGATCTCGTGCGGGACTTCGCCGCACCGTACTCCGCGGAGAATCTGCGGGAGATCCTCGGGTTCCACAACGCCACCCACCAGGATCTGCAGCGCTGGTCCCAGACCCTGATCGACGCGACCGGGAACTACGCCGACGACCCCGAGGTCTGGGCGAAGGGCAGAGCATCCTTCGACGAGGTGGACATCGCGCTGGACGAGATGCTGCGCTGGCACGCGAGGAACCCCGATTCCTCCCTCATCTCCGGCCTGCTGCGGATCCCCGACTACCGGATGCCGCTCGAGAAGATCCGCGCGAACATCAAGATGACCATCGGCGGGGGACTGAACGAACCACGCGACGCGATCGGCGTCGCCGCGTGGGCGCTGCTCACGCACCCGCACCAGCGGCGTGCCGTCGAGGCCGACCCGTCCCTGTGGCCGGTCGCGTTCGACGAGGCGATCCGTTGGGTCGCCCCCATCGGGCTTTACTCGCGGCAGGTCACCCGTGACACGGAGCTCGCCGGCGTGAGACTTCCCGCCGGCGCGAAACTCGGGATCTGCGTGCTCTCGGCGAACCGCGACGAGACCGTCTGGGATGATGCTCACCTCTTCGACATCCGGCGCGAAGTCAGGCCGCATCTGGCCTTCAGCAAGGGTGTGCACGTCTGCCTCGGCGCGTGGGTGGCCAGGGCCGAGGTCGCCACGGTGGGGCTGCCCGCCCTGTTCGGCCGGCTCCGTGGCATCGACCTGCACCCCGAGCGCCCCGCCGCGATCGGCGGGTGGGTGTTCCGCGGCATGCTTGACCTCCCGGTCACCTGGGATACGGCCCCGACCTCGTCGCAGGTGCCCGGAGACCGATCCTCCAGAACGCTTCCCGACACCCCGGACCCGGACGCGGCCCCCAGCATCGCCGTCGTCGGCTTCGGACCCGCCGGCTGCTTCTCCGCCCAGGCGATCCGGCGGATGTTCCCTGACGCCGAGATCGACGTGTTCGACCGGAACCCCGTGCCCTACGGGCTCGTCCGCTACGGGGTCGCGGCGGACCATCAGGGCACCAAGTCGGTCACCCGCCAGTTCGACCGCCTCTTCACCCACGACGGGGTGCGCTTCCACGGGGGAGTGGGCCTCGGGACGGATCTCGACCTCGCACAGCTCCGGACAGGCTTCGACGCGGTGGTCCTGGCCACCGGACTGCCCGCCGACGCCCGACTCGACATCCCCGGAGCCCGCCTCGCAGGCGTCCTCGGCGCGGGACAGGTGACACGGATCCTGAACGGGCACCCCGACGAGAGCGGACCGGTCCCGGCGCTGGGCCGGGACGTCGTCGTCGTCGGCCAGGGCAACGTCGCCCTCGACCTCGTGCGGCTGATCGTCCGGCTGGAGGAGGGGCTCCACGGCAGCGACATCGACGACGACGTGCACACGCGGCTCGTCGGCGCGGTGCGCACCGTCCACGTCGTGGGCCGTTCGATGCCGGCGCAGGCGAAGTTCGACCCGGTCATGGTCAGGGAGCTGAGCACCCTTCCCGGCGTGCAGCACGTCGTCCACGGCCTCGAGGACCTCGGGAGCGCCGAGGGGAAGGACGCGCGCGTCGACGCCGTCCGGGCACTGGCATCCACCGGTACCGCCGTCGGCCTCGATCGCGGCGCCGGGAGGATCCGCGTCGAGTGGTGGTTCGGGACGGCACCCGAGCGGATCGTGGGCGAGGACGCGGTGGAGGTGGTGCACTTCACCGGACCCGGAGGTCCTCTCCACCTGCGCGCCGACACCGTCGTCACCGCCGTCGGGTTCACCGCCGGCCCGGACCGGTGGGCACTGCCCGGAGCCCACCCGGAGGGGCGCGTCGAACCGGGGCTCTACGTCGCCGGGTGGCTGCGTCGCGGCCCGCGGGGCACCATCCCCGACCAGCGCACCGATGCCCGGTCCCTCGCCCGCATCATCTCCGAGGACCTCGGTGCAGGCCTGATCGGCACCTCCGCGCCCGGAGCCACCGCCTTCGGCGACCTGACCGGCGAGATCGACTTCACCGCCTGGCGGCGCATCGATGCCCACGAGACCCGCACCGCCGCACCGGGACGCGTACGCACCAAGCTGCGTACGCACCAGTCCCTCCTCCGAGCGGCCCACGATCCCGGGATCGCGCTGCCTCCTGTGCACGCCACCGACCCGGCACGGCAGGACGACGGCGGGATCCCGCTGACGATCGTCTTCGGCACCGAGTCGGGCAACGCCGAGCTCATCGCCGAGGACCTCGGCCGCCACCTCGGCGGACGGGCACGGGTCACCGTCGTCGACCTCTCCGACGCCGCCGTCACCGACCTCGACCCCTCCCGCCCGCACCTGGTCGTCTGCTCCACCTACGGCGACGGCGAACTACCGACGGGCGTCCGCCCCTTCCGCGAGGCACTCCTCACCCGCACACCGGATCTCTCCGCCATGACCTACGCGGTGTTCGGCATGGGCGACCGCAGCTACTCGAGAACCTACTCGCGCGGTAGTGAACTCCTCGACGAGGCACTCTCGTCCTGCGGTGCTCGGCGCGTCGGCGAGTACGGACGCCACGATGCAGCCGGCCCGCTGGAGGCCACCGAGGTGGCCCGCGACTGGGCCGACGGCGTCCTGGCCGAACTCGGCGCGCGGTTCCTCACCCCGACGCGCTGAGCGCAGCCGCCGACCTCCAGGAACACCGGAGCCACCGGCATCGCCGCCGGACCCCGGGGTGGCCGGGGCGTGGACCCGCGGCGATCCACCGCGGTGCACCCTGCCTGTTCCGCACGGTACGGCCGAGCTTCCCGCTCCGCCCCGGAGGCGACGGGTCGTGCCTCATCACCCCACGGAGGACACGTCGGGCGGGGTCCGCCGCTGGTCCTGCGAGCGAGTACGCCGTGCCACCTCCGACGGTGTGCGCCCGTACCGGGCACGGAAAGCACGGGTGAAGTGCGCCGGGGTCGTGAACCCGTGGGTGGACGCGATGGTCGCGATCGGCACCGAGGCCAGGCGCGCATCGATCAGTGCGTCGTAGCAGCGCGCCAGGCGGCGCGTGCGGATCCGGCTCGCGACGGTCGACCCGTGCTGGGCGAACAGGGCGTGGAGCGCTCGCACGGACATGTGGTGGGCGCGTGCGATGCGCGGGGGGTCGAGGTCGGGGTCGGCGAGGTGGTCCTCGACGAAGGCGGCGATCCTTCCCATCATGGTGCTCCGGGTCGTGGACCTGTCGGCTGTGCTGCCGGATCCAATCAGGGTGGCGGCCAGGTCGACGGCCACCGCGCCCGGACGGCGGGCGTGGAGGGGATCGAGGTCGCCGCCGTGCTGTGCGAGGTGGGCGATGAATGCCCCGACGACGCCGGTGAGTTCCGGCCGCTCGTCCAGTACCCGTCCGGTCACCGATCCCAGGAGTTCGTCACCGGTCAGGAGCATCTCCCGAGGGAACGCGAGGACCGAGAGCCGGGTGTTCCCGGTCAGCAGCACGGAGTGGGCCAGATGGGCCGGATGCACGGTGACGTCGCCGGTGCGGAGCACGGTCTCGTGTCCTCCCTGGATGATCACCGCTGCACCGTTCTCGACGACGGTGAGGTGCAGCATCTGCTGCTGTGCAGGTGTGTACGAGCCGGGGTCGGGTGCGGTTCCGCGGGCATCGGCACGGATGTCGAGGACGCTGACGGTGCCGGCGTCCTCGTCCCGCGGGTCACCGCACCACGACCTCGTGCCGGAGGCCGGGTTCCCGAGGGCGGAGCAGGCCGTGGGGTCCGTGGGAGCGAGCTGGAGGGAAGGGCGGTTCATCGGTACGTCCATCACATGGGGGAGGGGGACCGGTACGACGTTCCCCCTCGCGGATGTCGGTCGTATTTCCGATCGGAGACACCTCGATGACATGGCGGGAGATCTGCATCACACGTCAACGGGGGTGCGCTGGTGGTCAAGATGGGCACGGGTCGAGCGCCGATAGTTGAACACATGCCTGGGACGACGGGGTTCCCGGGACGACCGAGGAGGACTCATGACCGGCGCCGACATCATCGTCACCAACGCTGTCGTTCGCACGATGGACCCGCACCGACCCCGTGCCACGGCCTTCGCCATCGGCGGGGGGAGGGTCCTCCGGGGCGGATCCGACGAGGACGTACGGGACCTTGCCGGTGAGGGCACCGAGGTGGTGGATCTGGCAGGTGCTGCGGTGATCCCGGGGCTGGTGGACGTCCACAACCACCATCTGATGGCCGGAGAGGCGGACCTGTACCAGCTGGGATTCTCACCGACCGCCGGCTTCGACGAGGTCATCGAGGCGGTGCGGGACTACAGTGCCGGGTTGGCGGCCGACGCATGGGTGATCGGTGAGGCCTTCGGGAGTGTGCTCATCGAGGACTTCTCGCACGTGTCGGCGCGATACCGTCTCGACGAGGCCGCCGGCGGGCGCCCGGTCGCACTGACCGACGACAGCCACCACAACCGGTTCGCCAGTACCCGTGCGCTGGAACTGGCCGGCATCACGGCCGACACGCCCGATCCCGACAAGGGGCACATCGTGCGTGACCCCGACACGGGGGAACCGACAGGACTGCTGCTCGAGTCCGCCACGATCTCGCTGACGGAGGCGGTGGACGCCGGCCTGCAGCGCACCCCCGAGCGGTACCGCGAGGCCAGCCGGCGGGCCCTGGAGATCCTGCACTCGTTCGGCATCACCGCGTTCCAGGACGCGGCGGCGACGGTCGAGATCATGGGTGCGCTGCGTGAGCTCGACGAGGCCGGGGAGCTGCACGCCTGGGTGTCCTCGTGCATGCTGTCCTCGGGTTTCCTGTTCGCCAACACCCCCTTCGGTGAGGAACTGGTCGTCCGCGGTGAGGAGTTCCGCACCGAGCACCACCGGCCGGATTTCGTGAAGGTGGCCCTCGACGGGGTACCACCGACCTACACCGGCGCGTTCCTCACCCCCTACCTCGACAGCGCCGAGCACGGCCACGGACACTGCGGTGTGACCACCATGGACCCGCAGGAACTCCGGGCGTGGCTGCTGTGGACGGCGGAGCGCGGTCTCGGGGCGAAGATCCACTGCACCGGGGATGCTTCGGTCCGGGTGGCTCTCGACGCCATCGACGCCGTCCGGTCGGCCGGGCACACGGAGCAGAGGTACCACATCGCCCACGGCCAGTTCGTGCACCCCCAGGACCGGGCGCGGTTCTCGTCCCTGGACGTGGCCGCCGACATCTCCCCCTACCTCTGGTTCCCCGGGGTCATCCCGGATGCGATCGCCGCCGTCAGGCCCGCGGAGCAGGCTGCACAGCTCCAACCGAACCGCGACCTCCTGGACCTCGGGGTACTCGTGGCCGGCGGGTCGGACTGGCCGGTGAGCGTGTCACCGAACCCGTGGGAGGGGATCCAGGGTCTGGTGACCCGGGCGGACCCGCTGGGGCGGGCACCCGGGACCCTCTGGATCGAACAGGCGGTCTCCCTCGAGGAGGCCCTGGAGATCTTCACGATCAACGGCGCCAGGGCCATGGGCCTGGACGACGTGACCGGGTCCCTGACCGTCGGCAAGTCCGCGGACTTCGCTGTCCTCAGCATGGATCCCTTCACCGTCCCCGCGGACCGCATCGTCGACACGTACGCCACCGAGACATGGTTCGCGGGGCGCCGTGTCCACACCCACCCCGTGACCTCCTGACCACACCACGCCACGACGGTCCACGGGGACACCGTTCCCCTCGCCCCACCCCTTCGCGCCCTCATGGACCTGCGCCACGTCCTGGCCACCCCCGATCCCACCGACCCGCACCCACCCATCCCACGTACCGAGGAGAACACCACATGCACACTCGTAGATTGTCCGCAGCAGTAGCATCGACCGGCGTCGCAGCGCTGGTCCTCGTGGGCTGCGGCACGACGACGGCCGACACGTCCGCGGCCGAGCCCGTCGAGCGCGGCACCGTCGACAAGATCCTCTTCGACTACCCCTTCACCGCCCTGCCCGTGTACGGGGCGATCTCCGGGATCGTGAAGGAACGCGCCGCGGAGAAGGGCGTCGAGGTGGTGTTCACCAACGACGAGATGGACCTGCAGAAACAGGTCAGCCAGCTCAACTCGTTCCTCACCAGCGATGTCGACGCCGTGGTGTCCTTCCCCGTGGACCCGGCGAGCCTGGAGAGCATCGCGCAGCAGTACCAGGGCGAGGGGAAGTACTGGGTCACCTACGGCGGTGACATGCAGAACCAGGACGCGACGCTGCAGTTCAGCTTCTACGACTCCGGGTACCAGCTCGGACAGGATGCCGCGCAGTGGGCGCTGGACAACGTCGGCCCGGACGCCGAGGTCATCGTGCTCAACGAGACCGAGCGCCAGATCGGCATCGAGCGCACCCGGGGCCTGATGGACGGCCTGAAGGAGGTGGGACCGGACCTGCAGATCGTGGCCGAACAGCAGGCCGTGACCCCCGAGGACGCCCTCTCGGTCACCACGGCACTGCTGGCACAGCACCCGGACGCCAATGTGGTGGTCACCGCCGTCGGCGATGCCGCGCAGGGCGCCTACCAGGCCCTGGTGGCCTCCGGCCGGGCCGAGGACGACCCCGAGACCTATGTGGGAGGCCTGGACCCGAACCTGTTCGGCCTGCAGAAGATGCAGGAGGGCAAGTTCTTCCGTGCAGCGACCTACTTCTCCCTGTCCGACCTCGTGATGAACGTCATCGACATCCCCGTCGCCCTCGGCGAGGGAGAGGCCGACGCCAGCGCCGACATCCCGGTCAGCCTCGTCACGAAGGACACCCCCGAGCTCGGCGACTACATCGCCGAGCTCGGCGGCTGAGCCGGCAGCCCGGGCGGGACGCCCCGCCCGGGCTGCGAGACCTCGCACCTCATCCCATCCTCGAAGGAGACACCATGGCCGTATCTGTCCACGGGCTCACCAAACGCTACGGAGCCACACTGGCCCTCGACGAGGTCACACTCGACATCCCCGACGGGCAGGTCCACGCCCTCCTGGGACACAACGGGGCCGGTAAGTCCACCATCATCAAGTGCCTCGGCGGCGGGACCTCACCCACCAGCGGCACCATCGAGCTGCACGGGCATACCCACCACGGTCTCACCCCCCGTGAGTCGATCGCGGCGGGAGTCGCCGTCATCTACCAGCACCTCACCGTCATCGACGGGCTCACCGTCGCCGAGAACCTCTTCATCGGCCAGGAACGCACCCGTGCAGGTCTCATCGACCGCTCCGGTCAGCGCGCCCTGGCACGCAGGGCCCTCGACCGGGTCGGCGCCCACGGCATCGACCCCGACATGCAGGTCCGTGCCCTTCCCATCGGGCAGCGTCAGCTCGTCGAGATCGCCAAGGCCCTGCAGCGCGATGCCCGACTGCTGATCCTCGACGAGCCGACCGCGGCCCTGTCCCGCGAGGAGTCCGATCGCCTCGGGAACCTCGTGCGTGACCTCGCCGATCGCGGGATCGCCATCCTGTACGTCACCCACCTCCTGGGGGAGGTCCTCAAGCTGGCCGACGCCGCGACGGTGCTGCGCAACGGCAGAGCCGTCTGGCACGCGCGAGGGGAGAGCATCACCCACGAAGCCCTCGTCGACGCCATCAGCGACGGCCAGGGGGCCGACCACGAACGCCCTGCACCGCCTGCTGCGAACCGCACTGCTGCCCTGGCCGTGCGCGGTCTCGGCTCACCGGGTCTCGGACCGCTGGATGTGACCGTGGCCGCCGGGGAGATCGTGGCCTGCTACGGTCTCATCGGCTCCGGTCGCACCCGCTTCCTGAACACCCTCTTCGGACGGATCCGCCGTACGGCCGGGACCGTCAGCGTCGACGGGGTGCCGCGCGAGGCCGACACCCCCCTGGCCGCGCTCAAGGGCGGGATCGCCCTCGTCCCCGGGGACCGTGCCCGCGAGGGACTGTTCGGTACCCTGCCGGCCCTCGACAACACCGTCGTCGGAGTCGCACCGGAACTGGGCCGCTTCGGATTCCGCGCCCGCAGCAGGGAGCGCAGTACCTTCGACGCGGTCGCACGCTGGCTCTCCCTCCGCCCGCTGTCCCCGACCCTGCCGGCCGGGAGGTTCAGCGGCGGGAACCAGCAGAAGATCCTCCTGGGCCGATGGGTGAACGAGGTCGCGCGCACCCGGGTCCTGCTGCTCGACGACCCGACCCAGGGGGTGGACATCGGGGCGCGGAAGGACATCTACGACGCCGTCAAACGTCTCGCCGCCGAACGTGGCGTCGGGGTCCTCGTGGCCACGAACGAATCCGAGGAGGTCGTCGACCTGGCCCACCGCTGCCTGATCTTCGAACGCGGCCGCATCATCGGCGAGCACGTCGTCGCCGACACCACCGCGGACAAGCTCCTGGCCCTGGTGCACAGCACCCACCCCGACACGCGCATCATCGACCCCGCCGAAGGATCCCCGCTATGAAGAACACCGGCCCGGTCACCGCCGCCGTCGAGACCCTCGTCCGCACCCCGCTGTTCGTCCTGCTCATCGTCATGGTGCTCGGGGTGCACTTCACCACCGACTCGTTCTTCGTCTGGCAGAACATCAGGGGTGTCCTCCAGGACAGCGCGGTCATCGCGATCGTGGCTCTTCCCGTGGCCGTCCTGCTGATCTCCGGATACATCGACCTCTCGGTGGGCTCCTCCCTCGCGCTCGGCGGTGTGGTCGCCGCCGTGGTCATGGACAAGGGATCAGGCAGTCCAGCGGTGGCGATCCTCCTCGCCGTCCTCGCCGGCGCCCTCGTCGGGCTCCTCAACGCGATCGCCGTGACGGTGCTCGGGCTGAACTCCTTCATCACGACCCTGGGCACGCTGACCGCGGTACGCGGGGTCGCCCAGCTCGTCAGCCCGACACCGAGGAACAACTTCGGTGACGCGTTCGGTTTCCTCGGCGTGGGCACCCTGGCCGGGATCCCGCTGTCGGTGTGGATCGCCCTCGTGCTGCTCGTCGCCGCCGCCGTGGTGCTGACGTCGACCCCGGTGGGCCGGCACGTCTACGCCCTGGGCGTCAACCGCGAAGCGGCGTATCTCTCCGGGATCCACGTCAAGGCCATCCCCTTCGTCCTGTTCGTCCTCTCCGGGGCGTTCGCGGGTTTCGCCGGGACCATCGTGGTCGCCCGGCTCAACAGCGCCCCTGCAGGTCAGATCGGGACCGGGTTCGAGCTCGTGGTCCTCACCGCGGTCCTCCTGGGCGGGGTCGCCCTCACCGGTGGGGAGGGGACGGTCTTCGGGGTCCTGGTCGGGGTCCTCTTCTACGGTGCCCTGAACAACTCCCTGGTGCTGCTGGGGGTGACGACCTTCTGGCAGTCCGTGGCCAGTGGTCTGGCGCTGATCGCGGCGATCGGGTTGAGCCTGGTGAGTCAGCTCCTGCGGGACAGGCTGGCCGCGGCGAAGGCGCGCCGACTGGCTGCAGCGACGGCCTAGCTGTACTGCCCAGGGACGTTGGTCCGCCCCGGCGACGACGGGGCGGACCTGCCCGGCCCCGAGGCGCACCGCCGTCGTCACCGACCCGCGAGGAGCGCGGCGCAGGGGTACACCCGGCGGAGGGTCCGCCCCTGCGCAGGGTGGTCCCGGAGGTCGTCACCCGGCGCCCGTCGAGGGCTCAGGCGCGGCGGGGGCGCAGGGTGCTGGGGGAGACGCCGAAGTGGGTACGGAAGGTCCGGCTGAAATGGGCCGGATCCAGGAAGCCGTTGTCGAGCGCGATCGAGGTCACCGAGCGCTGCGCGTGGAGCGGATCGCTGAGTGCGTCGTAGCATCTCTCGAGGCGGCGGTTGCGGATGACGGTCGACACGGTGGTGCCCTGGTCGCTGAAGAGCAGATGCAGGTACCGGACGGAGACGAAGTGGGTCGCCGCGATCCTCGCCGGATTGAGGTCGGGCTCGTCCAGGTGGGCGTCGATGTACTCCAGGACCCGCAGCAGGAGCGTCTGGTGGGTGCTCGTGACCGGCGCGGGTCCGCACTGCGCCTCCAGCAGCGTCGAGACGAGGTCCAGTGCGTTGCGCGAGAGGCGGTGCAGGGTGTGGGTCTGCAGATCGTCCGCCTGCTGGGCGAGGGACGTGAGGTAGGGGCGCACCATGGCCCCGATCCCCGAAGCGCCGTCGATCCGCGTCGCTGTCGACCTGGCGACCACGGGGCCGGGTAGTTCGAGCATCGACTTCGGGAACATGACGATCGACATCCGGACGTCCTCGGTGCAGATCAGCGAGTACGGACGATCGGTGTCGTAGACGGTCATGTCACCGGCCTGCAACCGGCTCTCACGCTCGTCCTGGACGATCATCGCCCCACCCTGCTCGAGCACGGTGAACTTCACGTAGTGCTCGGGGTTCCCCCCGATCAGTGCCGGCGTGCGGTGGACGGCGTGGGCCGTCGCGGTGATCGCCAGGACCTGCATGTCACCACTGGTACGACCGGTGAGTACACCGCGGAAATCCTCCGGGTGCTCGGTGATGACCTCCAGCGCGACCACGGCGTCGGCGACGGCGCTGCGGTACCCCTCGAACGGAAGGAGCGCGGCACGATGGTCGTCGTGCACTGTCGATGGGAACTGTGTCATATGCTCTCACCCCGTCGTGAACCGGATGCCGTGGACGCTTGCGGATCTCACTGTAGGCCTCATGTCTTCCGCTGAGGAGGGTCTCGGATCCATGACGGTGCCTCGATACCTCAGGGCATCGTCCTGGCCACGGCGGAGCGGATCGCGCCCAGGAGGATCGGCAGGTGCTCGTCCTGGAGCGCCAGGGGGGGCCTGATCTTCAGGACGGAACCGGTCGGGCCGATCTTGCTCAGCAGCACGTCCTGGGCCTTGATCTCCTCGACCAGTCGTTTCGTGGTGACAGGATCGGGTGTCCGGTGCTCCGGGTCCTCGAACACGGAGAACCCGAAGAAGAGGCCGTCGCCCTTGACCGGGCCGAGAAGGTCGTGGCCGGCGGTGAGCTCCGTCAGGTCCTGCCGGATCACCTGTCCGAGACGCCCGGAGCGTGGGACGAGGTGCTCGTCCTCGATGATGTGCAGGACCTCCAGCCCCACGGCGGAGGAGACGGGGTTGCCGGCGAAGGTGTTGAAGAACTCGTTGTGCGTCCCGAACTCCTCCAGCAGCTCATCACGCGTGACGACCGCGGCCAGGGGGTGCCCGTTGCCGAGAGGCTTGCCGAGGGTCACCAGATCCGGCAGGAGGTCGTAGCGCTGGTACCCCCAGAAGGTGCTGCCGGTACGTCCCAGTCCGGCCTGGACCTCGTCACCGATGACGAGGCCTCCGGCGGCCCGGACCCGGGCGGCGACACCTTCGATGTACCCCTCGGGGAGGGTCGGCAGGCCCTCGGTGGAGAAGATCGATTCGAGGATGACGGCGGAGATCCCGAACCCTGCCTCGACGAGCTCGGCGATGGCACGGTCGACGTGGACCAGCGCCTCGTCCCGGACCTCCTCGTGGGAGCGGCCGGCGTTGCTCGCGGCGTCCAGGTCCGGGACCGGGAAGGCGCGCACGTTTGGGGCGAGTCCCTCCCGGGTCTTCAGGCCCGTGGTGATCCCGGCCAGCAGGATCGTGTTGCCGTGGTAGCTGAAGTCGGTGACGAGGATGCCTGACGCCCGGGTGTGCTCCTGGGCGATCCGGAAGGCCAGCTCGTTGGCCTCGGACCCGCTGTTGGTGAACAGCACGCGATCGAGTTCGGGCTCGAAGGTGGCCAGGAGTGCCTCCGCGTACTCGAGGACACGCTCGTTGAGGTATCGCGTGTGGATGTTCAGGGTGGCCGCCTGGGACCTCAGGGCCTCCACGACGCGCGGATGCGCGTGACCCACGTGCGGCACGTTGTTGTAGGCGTCGAGGTAACGCCGGCCGGTGACGTCGGTGAGCCACACCCCGGAGCCCGAGACCAGGTGGACGGGCTCGTCGTAGAAGAGGGGGGAGTGGCGTCCGATCGTGGCGAAGCGTCGCTTGAGCAGGTCTGAGGTGGTCAACGTGGGTCCTTTTCCGGGAGGGGATGCGTGGACGTGCGCCACGGCGAGGGCTCGTCCTGGTCGTAGAGCTCGGCGAGTCGGGCCACCCATGGTGCGACCTCGGTCGCGACGAAGTCGGAGGCGGGATCACCCGGCCGTTCCGCCGCCCAGGCGAGATAGGTCAGGCCGCGGGCCAGCATGAACGCGTCCCAGGCGGCGAGTTCCTGCTCACCCAGCGGGCGTTCCCGCGTGTAACCGGTGATGAGGGCCCGCTCGTAGTCCGGGTAGCGGGGATGGTGGGCGTGGTGGAAGATCGCGGTCACGAGGTCGAAGACGAACCAGCCGGTACCGAAGTCGTCGAAGTCGATCAGGACGACCCCGTCGGTGGTCTCCAGGAGGTTCTCGGGACTCGCATCGGCATGGATGACACCGAACACCGAGGGCGACGTCGGCAGGGCGGAGAACTGTGCGTGAAGTGCCGGCAGGGCCCGGTCGATCGCGGCGCGCTCCCGGAGGGTCAGGGACGCCAGCGCACGAGGATCCCCCCACAGGGGTGCGGGCCCGGCGAGACCCGAGGCGTCCCATGCGGAACGACGGAAGTCGGCCGGGACGCCGATGCTGATCGCTGCGGCGTGCAGCCGGCCCAGCAATGCTCCGATCCGGACGAAGGCCTCGGGCTCGGGGTGGTGCCGTCCGGCCAGTACCGACTCGATGTCCCCGAAGGGCCGTGCGTCCTCGATCCAGCGCTGTGCCGAGACGTGGCGGCTCTCCCCGCCGGCGTGGACGAGCGTGAACAGCTCACCGGTACGCGTCGGGAGGACCTCCGGGACCTCGACGCCGGCCTGACGCAACGCCCGCAGGTACGTGAGCTCGGAGCGTAGTTCGTCCTCGTCCCTGTAGCCGGGCCGGTGGAGGCGGATCGCCGAGGACGCGCCGTCGGGATCCGTGGCACGGAAGACGTGGTTCTCGCGATACTTGATGAAGTCGAGGCGGGCCTCGGGATCGAGCCCGAAGGGGACGAGGGCGGCCCGGGCGACCTGGTGGGCGAGATCGATGTGCATGCTTCTCCCGTCGTGGCAGTGCTGCAACTCTGCCATACTCTGATTCTACTTTCCAGAATCAAATTCTGAATGGAGCGATATGTCAATGACCCTGAAGGAACGTCGGCGCGATGCGGTACGTGCCGATGTGGCGGCGATGACGCTGGACCTCATCCGCGAGGAAGGGATCGACGCGGTGAGCATCGAGAGCATCTGCAGCGCGTGCAGCACATCGCGCTCCACGATCTACTCGCACTTCCCCGACGGCCGGGACGGCGTCCTGCGCGCGGCCTACCAGCAGGCCGGGGAGACGTTGATCGCCCTCGCCCGGGACAGGGCCCGGACCGTCGCCGGGTGGGACGCCCGTATCGCCAGCTACGCCCGTACGATGCTCGAGTTCTCCAGCTCCCCGAACATCGGCAGCTTCTACAGCATCTCCGGACCGCACCTCATGGGCTTCCAGGCCAGGCGCGGCACAGGGGCGCAGAGCTACTTCGATGACATCCAGGGTGAGCTCACCGCCGCCCATGCGGCCGGTGACCTGCCGGAGGAGGCCGATCCGAGCATGCTCGCCACCCTGTTCGTCTCCAGCCTGCGCGACGCCGGCATCGCCGCCGCCGACACCCCCGAGCTCTGCGAGCGCCTCGTGGACTCGATCTGGACGATCCTAAACGGTCTGCGTGCGCTGGCGATGCACACGGCGGAGGTCCGTGCTCCGGGCGGGGGAGAGCGATGAGCGGGACGCCACCACCCCGGGACGGCGGAGAGGGAGCCGGTGACGTGCCGGTGGTCGTGGTCTCCGGTGGGGGTACGGGGATCGGCGCCGCCGTCGCGGCGCGTTTCGCCGCGGCGCAGTGGCACGTCGTCGTCCTCGGTCGCCGCCCCGAGCCGCTGCAGGAGGTAATGCAGCGCACCGGGGCCGTGCCGGTGATGGCTGATGTGGCCGATCCCGGGCAGGCCGCTGCCGCGGTGTCGGAGGTGGTGGGGCGGTTCGGCCGGATCGATGCGGTCATCGCCAATGCCGGTGGGCACGGTTTCGCGGCACTGGAGGAGACCACCGACGAGGAGTGGGCTGCGAGTATGCGCTCGAACCTGGACTCGGCGTTCGTCCTCGCCCGGGCCTCCATGCCGGCGCTGAAGGCCGCCGGCGGTTCCCTCGTCGTGGTGTCCTCGCTCGCGGGTCTCGCCGCCGGCCCCAGCACCCTCGGGTACACCACGGCCAAGCACGCCCTGCTCGGGTTGACCCGGTCGATCGCCCGCGACTACGGGGTGCACGGCGTGCGGGCGAACGCGATCTGCCCGGGATGGGTGCGCACACCGATGGCCGATGCGGAGATGGACGAGTTCGCCGTCCGTGCCGGCCTCGGAGACCGCGAGAGCGCCTATGCGCGGGTCACGGAGGATGTGCCCCTGGGACGGCCGGCCCGGGCGTCGGAGGTGGCGGAGGTCGCCCTGTTCCTGGCCTCACCGGCGGCCTCCTACGTCTCGGGGGCCGTGATCCCGGTCGACGGGGGAGCCACGAGTGTGGACGTCCCGACGACCGCGTTCGCCCACGCGGGGATGTGAGCCCGGACACAAGGGTGCGCTGAGAGGCAATGATCGTTCGCTGCCGGTCAACGACGAGAGCCCGTTCGCTTTGCAGACTTGAGATCTCATCCATCGACCGGGAGATCTCCGACATGACAGCACCCGTAGAACGCAGCGTGAATCACCTGGCCCGTAACCAGCTCGGCGTGCCCGGTGTGGTGTTCCTGGTCCTGGCGGCCGTCGCGCCCCTCACGGCGGCGGTCGTCGTCGCCGCCCTGGCCATCGCCCTGGGCAACGGGGGCGGGGTGGTCATGGCGTTCGTGATCGTGGCGGTGACGCTGCTGCTGTTCGCTGTCGGCTACGCGCAGATGTCCAAGGACCTGGTCAATGCCAGCGGTTTCTACGCCTTCATCGTCAAGGGTCTGGGCAGGACCGCCGGTCTCGTCGCGGGGTTCGTCGCCACCATGGGGTACAACTTCTTCGTCGCCGGTGCCATCGGGACGGCAGGGTTCTTCACCAGTCTGGTCCTCGAGCAGACCACCGGTCTGAGCGTGCACTGGTACATCGCCGGTGTGGTCATCATGGCCATCGCGTTCCTCCTGGCCCGGGGAGGCATCGACCTCAGCGCGGTCGTCCTGGGCATCGCCCTGGTCCTGGAAGTGCTCATCCTGCTCACCTTCAGCGTCTCCGTGCTGGTGCAGACCGGGTTCAGCCTCGAGGTCTTCAGCCCCGATGTCGTCTTCGGCGGATCTCTCGGCATCGGCCTGCTCCTGGCCGCGACGGCGTTCCTCGGGTTCGAGGCGACCTCCCTGTTCAGCGAGGAGGCCAAGGATCCCCACCGCACCATCCCCAGGGCCACCTACACCGCCATCGTGGTCGTCGGGCTCATCCACGCGGTCACCGTCTGGGCCATCGTCAGCGCCGTCGGCGTCGCCGACGCCCAGCAGACAGCCCTCGACAGCCTCGCAGGCGGGGATCTCGTCCTGGTCCTCGTCGAGCAGTACCTCGGCCCGTTCATGCTCGTCGCCGTCCTGATCCTGCTCGTCGTCAGCCTCCTGGCAGCCCAGCTGGCCTTCCACAACGTCGCCGCCCGCTACCTGTTCTCCCTCGGCCGGGCCGGGATCCTCCCCGCAGCCCTCGCACGCACCCGGACCGGCGGCGTCCCGCAGAACGCCCTGATCGCCAATGCAGGGTTCGCCACGATCGTCGCTGGGATCTTCGCCGTCACCGGCCTGGACGCGATCACCACCCTGGTGCCTATCATGATCGGCTTCGGGACCTTGTGCATCCTGGTCCTGCAGACGGCAGCAGCACTGGCCGTCGTCGTCCACTTCCGCCGCCGCCGTGATCCCCGGTGGGTCAGGACCTTCCTCGCCCCGGCCCTGGGGTGCCTGGGCCTGCTGGGCATCTGCACCATGGCCATCGCCAACTTCGCCGTCCTCGCCGGATCGGACGCCTGGTACGTGATGATCCTGCCCTGGCTCCTCGTCCTCGCCGTCGTCGCGGGCCTCGTCCACGGTGCCTACCTCCGCGCCAGGCGCCCGGAGGTGTACGCCCGGCTCGAGAGCGATCTGGAACGCTTCGATCCCGACGAGCAGGATCTTGCACCTGCTGACCCGCACCGGGCATCGACCGCGATCCGCTGAGGATCCGTGACAGGTCCACTCCCGGGGACCTGCCTCGCACGCCCCACCCATGGCACACCTGGTGTCCCCGTCGTCTTCTCCGGGCCGGGGATCGACACGATGATGAGCCGGTGGAGGTGAGCAGAACCCCGCGACGTCGTCAGGCCCCGGGCCGACATCCTCCGGCGACCACCCGAATGTGCACAGTGGTTGACAGTGCCGATCACGGATTGTCTACTGAACATTCGGTCACAAAATTTTGAGGAGACGACGATGTCCCAGGATCACTTTCTGCTGGCAGGGGATCATGCATCCCGATGGCTGGGCATCGAGGTGGAACAGGTCGGCGAGGGACACGCCCGGATCACGATGCTCCTACGCGAGGACATGCTCAACGGGTTCGGTATGGCCCACGGCGGGATGATCTTCGCCTTCGCCGACACCTGTTTCGCCCTGGCCAGCAACGATCCTGCCGGACCCAAGGACACGATCACCGTCGGTGCCGGTGTCGACATCAACTACGTCTCCTCCGCCCGTCAGGGTCAGGTCCTCGTCGCCGAAGGATCCTTACGAGCGCACACCGGTCGCAGCGGCATCTACGACGTCCAGGTCACCGCGGATGACGTACTGGTGGCCGAGTTCCGTGGGCGGGCGCGCACCATCCCCCATCGTCTGCAGGAGCGCTCTGCACAGATCTGTACAGCCCCGCGTGGGGTGGAGGCAGGGCCCGGCCCGGAGGTGGATGTGGTGGTCGGGTCGGCGCGGGACGATGCAGGTGCTCGGCGATGACGGCGTGTTCCGTGCCCAACCCGTACATCCCGTCCCTCGTGGCCGAGGACCGGTCGCAGCCCGATGCCGAGGAGATGATGAGCCGCGACCAGATCGAGTCGCTGCAGCTCGACCGGCTCCGGTGGACGCTGCACTACGCGTACGAGAACGTGGTGGCGTACCGGGAACTGTTCGACGCTCACGGGGTGCATCCGAGTGATTTCAAGGACCTCCCGGATCTGCAGCTGTTCCCCTACACGGACAAGGAATTCCTGCGCAAGGCATACCCCTTCAAGTCCCTCGCCGTACCCATGGCGGACGTGCGACGCATCCACGCCTCCTCGGGCACCACGGGTCAGCCCACCGTGGTCGCCTACACGCACAACGATCTCCAGACCTGGGCGACGCTAGTGGCCAGGTGCTTCCGGTTCTCGGGCATGCGCCCGGGGGACAAAGTGCACAACGCCTACGGATACGGGCTGTTCACCGGGGGACTCGGCGCCCATTACGGTGCCGAACGCCTCGGATGCGCGGTCATTCCCATGTCCGGTGGTCAGACGGAGAAGCAGGTGCAAATGATCCTGGACTTCGAACCGGAGACCATCCTCTCCACCCCGACCTACCTGCTGACCATCGCCGATGGTTTCAGGAAAATCGGACGGGATCCGAGGCAAACCTCGCTGCGCACGGCGATCCTCGGTGCCGAGCCCTGGACGGACGAGATGCGCCGCGAGATCGAGAGGACGTTCGAGGTGGACGCGTGCGACATCTACGGTCTCTCGGAGGTCATGGGACCAGGAGTGGCCGGTGAGTCGGGGCACTCAAAGGATGGGTCCCACATCTGGGAGGATCATTTCCGCCCCGAGATCATCGACCCATTCACGGACCAGGTGCAGGACACCGGCCGCCCGGGTGAACTGGTCTTCACCGCCCTGACCAAGGAAGCGCTACCGATCATCCGGTACCGCACCCACGACCTCACCCGGCTGCTGCCCGGCACCGAACGGCCCGGACATCGGCGGATGGGCCGGATCACGGGACGTTCGGATGACATGATCATCCTGCGCGGGGTGAATCTCTTCCCCTCGCAGATCGAGGAACTGGTTCTACAGGTCCCCGAGCTCAGCCCGCACTTCACCTTGGAGATCACCCGGCCCGATCGCCTGGATCAGATGACGATCGTCATCGAACGACGTGAGCAGGTGAGCATCGAGGCCGCCGAGGCCGGTGCGCAACAACTCCTGCACTCGATCAAGACGACGATCGGGTCCTCGGCGACCGTCCGGATCGCCGAGCCCGACACCTTGGCACGATCATCGGGCAAACTGCGCAGGGTCCACGACCACCGCCCCAAGGGCTGAGGAGCACCCGAGCCGGGCGGGCCAGGGCGGATGCGTGAGCCGACATAGACTCATCAGTCCCAGCACCATCACTGCTCCCGTCGAAACAGAGGACCTCCATGACCCATGCACCCTCACCTGCGCTCACACCGCGTCGGGGCCGGCCGGGCTACGACCGTGAGACGTTGCTGCGCGTCTGCGTGGAGGTGTTCAACCTGCACGGGTACGACGCGACGTCGATGGGGACCTTGTCCGAGCGTCTCGGGATCTCCAAGTCGGCCATCTACCATCACGTGGAGTCCAAGGAGGCGATCCTCGACCAGGCACTGAGCCGGGCCCTGGATGCACTCGAGGACGTCATCACCTCCGAGGACGCCGCCGCGGTGTCCGAGCTGGACAGGCTCGAGCACGTCCTTCGGCGCACGGTGTTCGTCCTGGTCGAACACATGCCCTACGTGACCCTCCTGCTGCGTCTGAGAGGCAACTCCGAGGTCGAACTGCGTGCACTGGAACGCCGCCGGACCATCACCGGTCAGGTCGCGGTGCTGATCGGACGCGCCCAGCAGGAAGGCTCGATCCGCACCGATCTCAGTAGCCGCTCGGCGGCCCGGCTGCTGCTGGGAATGATCAACTCCGTCGTGGACTGGTACAAGCCCGGGGCCGGCGAATCGACCGACGACCTCGCCGACACGGTCCTGACCCTGGCCTTCTCGGGACTTCGCACATAGCGGCGGGTTCGACCTCGCACCACCGGCCGGCGCCGCTGCGCACGCGAGGATCCTCGACTTCCGTCGAGGGACCGCCTCCACCCCCGGGCGTTCTCGGTGGTTCCAGGTGGTTCCCGGTGGTCTCCCGGTCCTTCGCCCGTTCCGGGTGCCCTCAGCCGGCCGGCCAGGTCTTGGCGACCAGTGTCAGCACGTCGTAGGTCGCGACGATCTCCTCGTGCTGGTTGTGCAGCACCGCGTCCCAGCGGACCTCCCCGTACTCGTCGGTCACCCTGGGGGTGATCTGCTTCGCCGTGAGGGTCACCCGGATCTCATCGTCGTAGGTCACCGGGGTGATGAACCGCAGGTTCTCCAACCCGTAGTTGGCCAGCACCGGTCCCGGCGCGGGATCGACGAACAGCCCGGCTGCCCAGGACACCAGCAGGTACCCGTGTGCCACGCGCCGGGGGAAGAACGGGTTGGCCGTCGCCGCGTCCTCGTCGGTGTGCGCGTAGAAGGTGTCCCCGGTCGTCGTGGCGAAGTCGGTGATGTCCTGGAGGGTGACCGTGCGCAGCTGGGAGGCGAACTGGTCACCGATGCGCAGATCGGCCAGCGACTTCCGGAAAGGATGCATCCCGGTCCCGTCCTCGGCGCTCTGCCGGGTCACGGTCCGCGCCGTCGCGCCGGCATACCAGACACCGGTGATGGCCGTGAGGATGTCCGGCGGGCCCTGCAGGGCGGTGCGCTGCATGTAGTGCTTCACCCCGCGTATGCCCCCGAGTTCCTCGCCACCGCCGGCCCGGCCGGGCCCACCATGGATAAGGTGCGGCATGGGGGAGCCGTGACCGGTCGAGGTCCTGGCATCCTGCCGGTTCAGGTAGTGGACCCGCCCGTGATGGGCGCTGATCCCTGCGGCGAACCGGGCGGCGGTCGGCCCGTCGTTCGTGCAGACCGTCGCCACCAACGATCCGCCGCCCAGGGCCGCCAGGTGCACCGCGTCGTCGACGTCGAGGTACCCGAGGACGCTGGTGACCGGGCCGAAGGCCTCGACGAAATGCACCTCCGGTGTCCGCGGGTTCTCGAAGGACAGGACCGTGACAGGGAAGAACGCCCCGGTCTCGGCGTCGGCGTCCCCGGTGTCCGCCTCCGGCCCGCCCAGGCGTACGGCACCACCGGCCGCGACCAGGCGTTCCACGGCCCCGCGCACCTCGGCCTGCTGCTCCTTCGACGCCAGCGCACCCATGGTCACGCCCTCGGCACGGGGGTCACCGATCACGACCTTCTGCCGTACCCGCTCGGCCACGGCCGCGACGACATCCTCGACGAGGTCCTGGGGGACGATGACACGGCGTATCGCCGTGCACTTCTGTCCGGCCTTCGAGGTGATCTCCACGAACACCGCCTTGATGAACGCCTCGAACTCGGGGGTGTCCACCGTGGCGTCCGGGGCGAGGATCGCCGCGTTCAGCGAATCGGTCTCGGCCGTGAACCTCACCCCACCATGGATGACGTTGTCGTGATTGCGCAGTGTCCGCGCCGTTCCCGCCGACCCGGTGAACGCCACATGATCGCGGTAGTCCAGGTGGTCGAGCAGTTCCCTCGCGGATCCGGAGATCAACTGCAACGAGCCCTCCGGGAGGATCCCGGAATCGACCATCAACCGTACGCACGCCTCGGTCACGTACCCCGTCGGCGTCGCGGGTTTGACGATCGTGGGCATCCCGGCGAGGAAGGACGGCGCGAACTTCTCCAGGAACCCCCAGACGGGAAAGTTGAAGGCATTGATCTGCACCGCCACCCCGGGCATCCGCGAGTACACGTGCTCGCCCAGGAACGAGCCGTCCTTCGAGAGCTGCTCCACGGAGCCGTCGATGATCACATTGGCGTTGGGAAGCTCACGGCGGCCCTTCGAGGAGAAGGTGAACAGCGTCCCGATCCCGCCGTCGACGTCGAAGAAATGGTCCTTCAGGGTGCTCCCCGTCCGGTAGGACACGTCGTAGAGCACCTGCTTGTGCTCGGTGAGGTACTGGGCGAGCTGCTTGAGCAGCAGCGCCCGTTCGTGCAGGGTCGATTCGCCCAGCGAGCGTTGTCCCGTGGTGCGGGCGAAGTCCACCGCGGCCCTGAGGTCCAGTCCCTGGGTCGATACGCAGGTCACCACCTCGCCGGTGGAGGCGTCCAGGACCTCGGTGACACCTCCGGGGTCCTGCGGTGTCCACCACGTGCCTTGCAGATAGCTCGGGAGGATGGTCTGGGTCTGGGTCTGGGTCACCACGGGAGTCCTTTCACCAGGAGCGCGGCTACACTGCCACGCTCCTGACCGATCGTTCGGTATCTACTGTCACGATAGTCCACGCACCCAGGAAGGGCCATGGGCGAGGTGGGCGGGTCCCTCACCACGGCCGCTTCGCCGGGAGGTGTCCGAGCAGGGCCCGGGCACCGAGGAGCCTGAGGACGTCAGGGGTCGTAGGTGAAGAAACCCTTGCCGCTCTTACGGCCCAGTTCCCCCCGCTCGACCATGTCGCGCATCAGCTGGGGAGGCTCGAACCTGGGCCCCAGGGTGGAGGCGAGATACTGTGCGATCCCCAGGCGCACGTCCAGGCCCACGACGTCGGTCAGGGCCAGGGGACCCATGGGGAACTTGTACCCCAGGACCATGGCGTTGTCGATGTCCGTGGGAGAGGCGACCCCCTCCTCCACCATGCGGATGGCCTCCAGGGCGATCACCACACCCAACCGCGAGGAGGCGAAACCAGGAGCATCGCGCACCACCACGGGTGCCTTGTGCAGGGCGGTGACCCACTGCACGCAGAGCTCCTGCAGTTCAGGAGCCGTCACCTGCCCGATCACCACCTCGACGAGAGCGGATGCCGGGACGGGGTTGAAGAAATGCAGGCCGCAGAATCGTTCGGGCCGTGTCAGATGCTCTGCCAGCCCGTTCACGGACAACGAGGAGGTGTTCGTCGCCAGCCACGCCGTGGGTGCGAGTCTGCGTTCGACCTCCTGCAGGGCGGAGATCTTCAGATCCCACTGCTCCGGGACGGCCTCGATGACCAACGTCGCGGCGGCGAAGTCGTCGTGGTCCGTCGAGACACTCAACCGGCCGCTGATCTCCTCGACGTCTCCCTCGATGCTCCCGCGCTCGAGAGAGGTACGTATGTCCCGGGCGATACGTGCCCGTGCCTGCTCGGCCGTGTCGTGGGAGCGCTCGACGACGGTGACCTT
Source organism: Arthrobacter sp. RIT-PI-e (assembly GCF_001187915.1). Taxonomy (GTDB): domain Bacteria; phylum Actinomycetota; class Actinomycetes; order Actinomycetales; family Micrococcaceae; genus Arthrobacter_D. The sequence goes on from NZ_LGIU01000091.1 coordinate 110,753, forward strand.
CGAACCGGCCAGGAGCAGGGCATGGGCTATGCCGGCCCCCATGCGGCCGCCGCCCAGGACCCCGGTGACGCCCGGGACGGTTCCGGGCCGGTGCTCGCTCATCGAGGGTCCTCCTGGCGGTCCGGGGAATCATGATGGCCGTGAGCCGGCGTGGGTTCGGGTGGGGTTCTGTGTCGATCCAGGAAGCCCTGCATGCGTTCGGCCTTGGCCGGGGACTCGAAGAGGATGGCCTGGGCGAGGTCGTCGATGTGCGGGTGCGCCGACGCGGACGCACGGAAGACACGTTTGGAGATCCGCACCGCCAACGGATCCTGACGTGCGATCCGGTCGGCGAGCGCGTGTGCCGCCTCGAGGAGGGTCTCGGCCGGGTGGATCTGCGTGATCAGGTGCAGGGCGAGGGCTTCCTCGGCGTCGAGGATCCGTCCCGCGAGCAGGATCTCCAGTGCCACGGGTTCACCGACCAGTTCCTTCAGCCGCCACATCCCTCCTGCGGCGGCCATGATGCCCAGCCCGGTCTCGGGCTGGCCGATCTTCAGGGTCGGGGTGCCGATCCGGAAGTCCGCGGCGTAGGCGAGTTCCGCGCCTCCGCCCAGGGCGAAGCCGTCCAGGGCGGCGATGACCGGCATGGGGAGGTCGTGGATCCGGACGAAGATGCGTGAGTTGATCCCGGCCAGGGCGTCGTCGCGGCCGCGCTCCCTCAATTGGGCGATGTCCGCTCCGGAGGCGAAGACGCCCTTGCCGCCGATGGTGGTGCCGGAGATGATCAGGATTTTCGCGGCCCGTTCCAGGTAGGTGCACACGGTGTGCAGTTCCTGGACCATGGTCGCGTCGATGGCGTTGCGTACCTCGGGTCGGTCGAGGCTGATGTGGAGCCTGTCGTCGCTCTCGTCGAGTCGGAGTGCGGTGAACTGCCCGGTGAGCCGTTCCTCGGACCGGCCCATCAGGGTCTCTCCACGAGCATGGCGGTGCCCTGGCCCACGCCGACGCACATCGTGGCCAGTCCGCGCTTGGTTCCTTCTCGTTCCATGCGGCCCAGGAGGGTCACGACCAGGCGTGAGCCCGAGGAGCCCAGGGGATGACCCAGGGCGAGCGCGCCGCCGTCCCGGTTCACCATGTCGGCATCCAGCCCCAGGCGTCTGATGCACGCCAGTGACTGGCTCGCGAAGGCCTCGTTCAGTTCCACCGCGCCGAGGTCGCCGATGCCCCATCCTGTGCGCTCGAGGACCTTCTGCGTCGCCGGCACCGGGCCAAGGCCCATGATGTGCGGTGGTACTCCGGCCGAGGCGCCGTCGACGATCCGGCCCCGGGGGATCAGCCCGTGCTTCTCCACGGCGGCTTCCGAGGCGACGAGGATCGCCGAGGCGCCGTCATTGAGCGAGGAGGAGTTGCCCGCGGTCACGACGCTGCCGTGCGAGACCACCGGGCGCAGCGCTGCCAGGGTGTCCATCGTCGTCCCCGGTCGCGGTCCCTCATCTGTGTCCACGACGGTCCGGGTCTCTTTACGGCCCTGGACGGTCACGGGCACGGTCTCGGCGGCGAAGTGGCCGGCTTCGATGGCGGCAAGCGCCCTGCGGTGCGATTCCACCGCGAACGCGTCGGCGTCCTGCCGCGTGATGCCCTCCAGGACGGCGACCTCCTCGGCGGTTTCGGGCATCGAGAGGGTCATCTTGTCGATGGCCTTGAAGGCAGGATTGGGGAATCGCCAGCCGATCGAGGGGTCGAAGACCTCGCCGGGTTTCGCGTAGGCGGTCGTGGGTTTCTCCATGACCCACGGGGCGCGCGACATGGATTCCACCCCACCGGCGACGACGAGGTCGGCGGCACCTGCCTTGATCATGTGGGAAGCCATGATGATGGCACTCAGACCTGAAGCGCACAGGCGGTTGACGGTGATGCCGGGCACGGTGTCGCCGAAACCGGCCAGCAGCCACGCCATCCGGGCCACGTTACGGTTCTCCTCCCCGGCCCCGTTGGCGTTGCCGAGGATGACCTCATCGACGGCGTGCGGGTCGATGCCGGCGTCGAGGACGACCTGCTTCAGGACGACCGCGGCAAGATCGTCGGGCCGCACCGCGGCAAGGGCTCCTGCGTAGCGGCCGACCGGGGTGCGCCTGCCTCCGACGAGGAAGGCCTGGGGGAGAGGGGGCATACGTGGCTCCTGCCGTGAGGGGGCCGATCAGCACCGAGTCCTAATTACTGACCGTTCGTTCGCCAAAGCGTTTCACGGGGACGGTGGACGGTCAAGGCCGCCTCTGCCGTACGGGTGCACCGGGCGCTCGCCGATCATGCCGCCGGTTCCCGGCGCCGGCCGTGATGAATCGGCGGGTACCGGGAACCGGCGGCATGTGCTTGGTGCGGAAAGGGGGCTGCCCGGTGTTCTCGGGTGAGATGGTGCTCTAGTGCTTGTTGCCGGTGATGGGCGCTGCCTGCATGTCGTCGGCGGCCGCGGGGTGGGAGGAGAGGTACTCCTCGCGGACCTCCTTCACGTGCAGGTCCGAGCCCTGGAGTTTCTTGCTGACCATGGACACCGCGACGAAGGACACCACGCCCAGGGCTGCGATGTAGGCGCCGATGGTCCAGGACAGGCCGGTCTCATTGAGCAGCAGCTGCGCGATCAGGGGGGCGAAGGCGCCTCCGAGGATGGAGCCGAAGGCGTACCCTATGGACACCCCGGAGTATCGGACCCGTGCCGGGAACATCTCGGCGTAGAGGGCGGATTGCGGGCCGTAGGACAGGCCCAGCCCTATGGTCAGGACGACGATGGCCAGCGCGAACAGGGGCAGGGACGCGGTGTCGAGCAGCCACCACATGGGGACCGCCCACACGATGATGACGGCGTACCCGATCTGGAAGGTGCGCACCCGTCCCCAGGAGTCGGAGATCCATCCGCCGAACATCGTGAAGACCAGCCATCCCACCCCGCCGACGAGGGTGGCGATCAGCGTCTCCGAGCGCTCCATGCCCAAGGTCTTGGCCCCGTAGGAGGCGAAGAAGGCGATCACCAGGTACCCGGCCGCGTTGTTCGCGACGAAGATCAGTGCTGCCAGGCTCACCTCGCGCTTGTTGTGCTTGAACAGCTGGCCCAGGGGAGCCGAGGACTCTTTCTTGCGCAGCTGCATCTCCTTGAAGACCGGGGACTCGTCGACGCTGCGCCGGATCAGGTGGCCGACGACGATCAGCAGGGCCGAGGACAGGAAGGGAATCCGCCATCCCCAGGACTCGAACTGCTCCGGGGTCAGGGTGCTGGTGAGGGCGAACATGAACCCGGTGGCCAGCAGCACTCCCAGGGGCACGCCGATCTGCGGGAACGCACCGAACAGGCCGCGCTTGTGCCTGGGGGCGTGCTCGACCGACATCAGCGCGGCGCCGCCCCACTCCCCGCCGGCGGAGATGCCCTGCATGATGCGCAGGAAGATCAGCAGTATCGGCGCCCAGACGCCGATCGCCGCATAGGTGGGAAGAAGGCCGATCAGCATGGTGGCCGCTCCCATACCGACCAGGGTCATGACCAGGACGATTTTGCGCCCGTACTTGTCGCCGAGGTGACCGGCCAGGATCGCACCGAGGGGCCGGAACAGGAAGCTGATCCCCAGGGACGCCCACGCGATGACCTGCGCCAAGCCGGCGTTGTCCTCCCCCAGGGGGGCGAAGAACTGGGCTGCCAGCACGAACGCGGCTGCCTGTGCGTAGATGAAGAAGTCGTACCACTCGATCGTGGTTCCCACCAGAGTGCCGGCGAGAACCTTGCGCTCCTCGCGGGTCGTGGTGTGAGAGCCCTCGGATGTCGATGCTGTGTGCGTCATGATCTCTCCCTGGGGATCGGGGACGACGTCGTCCCCGAACGGGTAGGTGGAAGGATTTACCGAACGATCGGTACTGAAAGCAGGATACGCACATGTGATGCGGATCACCAGGTGCGGCGGGTCGGGGTGGAGCCGGATCGACGAGCCGGGCATCCGCAGAGGGGTGCACGCACCACCGGATCTGGTCGCACGGCGGAGGCGTACGCCGCAGGTCCTCTCCGGTCGCCCGAACCGGGGAAGGGCTGTTCAGCTCCTGCGCTCGAGCAGCATGTTGGTGATGCGCAGCGTGCACAGGCGCCGCCCGGCATCATCGGAGATGATCACCTCGTGCGTGGTCAGTGTGCCGCCGAGGTGGATCGGTGTGGCGACGATGGTGATCCGCCCCTCACGAACCGACCGGTGGTGTGTGGCCGAGACGTCGACGCCGACGGCCGTCTTGCCCATCGTGCTGGCATGGATGACCGCAGCCCATGACCCCACCGCCTCGCCCACCGCCAGGGACGCCCCGCCGTGCAGAAGTCCGAAGGACTGCCTGTTGCCCTCGACCGGCATCGTCGCCACGACGCGATCGACCGACTCCTCGACGATCCGCACGCCCATCTTCCGGTCGAGCTCGCCCAGGGTGATCCGCCAGATACTTCCCGCAGCCTCGTCCTCCGGACTCTGGGGGTCGGGGCGGGACGGGGTCTGGCTCATTGGATCTCCTTCGGGAACCGGGCTCGGCGGAGCCCACCATCTCATGTGCGGTGCCGTGGTGCTGCAGCCCCGGGCACACGGGGCGCCGGTGTACGCCCTGCGGCCGAATCGACCATTGACCCGCCGACCCGGTCAAGAATATACTGAACGAACGATCAGTAATAGTTCGTCGGAAGATCTCCCGAGGAGTCACCATGGCACAGCACACGACGCTCTCCCCGCCCGCCGAGTCATCCCTCGATGCGGATGCCGCCGGCCTCCTGGCGGACGCGCAGGCCGAGTTCGACCGCATGATGGCCGAGGACTCCCGGATCGAGCCGCGTGACTGGATGCCGGGCGCTTACCGCAAGACCCTGCTCCGTCAGATCTCCCAGCACGCCCATTCCGAGATCATCGGCATGCAACCGGAGGCGAACTGGATCTCCCGTGCTCCTAGCCTCAAACGCAAGGCCGTCCTGATGGCGAAGGTCCAGGACGAGGCAGGGCACGGGTTGTACCTGTACTCGGCGGCGGAGACCCTGGGTCAGAGCCGGGACACGATGATGGCGGACCTGATCGAGGGTAAGGCCCGGTACTCGTCGATCTTCAACTACCCGGCGCCGACCTGGGCGGACATGGGCGCCATCGGGTGGATGGTCGACGGGGCCGCGATCTGCAACCAGGTACCCCTGTGCAGGGCCTCCTATGGGCCCTACGGTCGGGCGATGGTGCGGGTGTGCAAGGAGGAGTCCTTCCACCAGCGGCAGGGATTCGAGATCCTGCTCGAACTCTCCAACGGCTCGCCCGAGCAGAAGGCGATGGCTCAGGACGCGGTCAACCGCTGGTACGCGCCCGCCCTGATGATGTTCGGGCCGCCCGACGACGACTCGCCGAACTCGAAGCAGTCCATGGCGTGGAACATCAAACGCTTCAGCAACGACGAACTGCGCAGCCGGTTCGTGGGCATGATGGTCGAGCAGGTCAAGGTCATCGGGCTGACCCTGCCCGATGACGAGATCCGTTTCGACGAGGACACCAGGACCTGGCAGCACGGCCCCTTGGACTGGGGCGAGTTCCAGGAGGTCCTCGCCGGGCGCGGGCCCTGCAACGCCCAGCGCCTGGAGCGTCGCCGGCAAGCACACGAGGACGGGGCGTGGGTCCGGGAAGCGGCCTCGGCGTATGCGGCGAAGCAGCGTACCAAGCAAATGGATGAGATGGATCAGGTGGCATGAGCCCCCACGGCAACCCGGAGGTCCCCGCCGGCGCAGCGGCCGACGTGATCCGCGGTGCCCGGCAGGTCCCCGCCGGTTCCCGGACACCGGAGCCCGCGGATCCGGCACCTACCGGGCCCGCGCCCGTCCAGGCACCGGGATCACCGGCGGCCGCCCCGGAACCGGCCGCCTGGGACCTGTGGGAGGTCTTCGTCCGCTCGAACCGCGGGCTGAGCCACGTCCATGCCGGGTCGTTGCACGCCCCCGACGCGGACATGGCGTTGCGCAACGCACGGGACCTCTACACCCGGCGCAACGAAGGGGTGTCCATCTGGGTCGTCCCGGCCGAGGCCATCACCACCAGCGATCCGGGAACCAAGGGCGCGTTCTTCGAGTCCCCACAGGGCAAGGACTACCGGCACGCCACCTACTACACCAAGAGCGAAGGGGTGAAGCACCTGTGACCGGTCCGAGCACGAGCGCCGCCCACGAGGACGTCACCACCGGTGTTGCCGGCGGTGACGGCAACGCTTCCGCGACACGCATCACCCCCGGCAATGCGCTGCGGCCGGAGGACATCGCCCTGGAGGTCCGCACCGGGGCGATCCGTCCCACCGACGACGCCGCCGAGTACGCGCTCAGGCTGGGCGACGACGCCCTGATCCTCGCCCAACGACTCGGCCACTGGATCTCTCGGGCACCGGAGCTCGAGGAGGACGTCGCCCTGGGCAACATCGCCCTGGATCAGCTGGGGCACGCCCGCAGTTTCCTCACCTACGCCGGCGGGGCATGGGACAAGTCCGAGGACAACCTTGCCTACGTCCGCCGCGAGCACGAATTCCGGAGCGCCCATCTCGTCGAGCAACCCAACGGCGACTTCGCGGTGACCATCGCCCGCCAGTTCCTCATCAGCTTCTACCAGTACGAGCTCTACCGGCACCTTATGGGATCCACCGACGCGACCGTGGCGGCGATCGCCGCGAAGGCGGTCAAGGAGGTCGACTACCACCGCGACCACAGTGCACAGTGGGTGCTGCGCCTGGGGCAGGGAACCGACGAGTCACGCAGACGCATGATCCACGGACTGCGCCTGATGTGGCCCTACGTCAACGAGCTCTTCGACGAGGACCCGCTGACCCTGCGGCTCGTCGCCTCCGGTATCACCGTGGCACCGGCGATCATCCGGGAGGAGTTCGACCGCCTCACCGGGCAGGTCCTCGCCGACGCGGACCTCGAGGTGCCCGACGTCCCGGCGGCACCGGGCGGGGGCCGCCGGGGTGAGCACTCCGAGCACCTGGGGTACATCCTCGCCGAGATGCAGGTGCTCGCCCGAGAGCACCCCGGGGCGAACTGGTGAGATCCCAGGACACCGGCCGCGGCGTAGAGAGTACGCGGGCCGACACCACCTACCCGCCCACGCCGGGACGGGACACCTCCGACCGGGACGCGTGGGACATCGCCGCGACGGTCTGCGACCCGGAGATCCCGGTCCTGACGATCGAGGACCTGGGGATCTTGCGCACGGTGGAGACGACCCAGGACCAGGGGGTACTGATCACCATCACACCCACCTACTCGGGGTGCCCTGCCATGGACGCCATCCGGGACGACCTCACCGCGGTCCTCACCGCACACGGGTACACCGGAGTCGAGGTCCGCCTGGTCCTCGCACCGGCATGGACCACGGACTGGATGAGTGAGGCCGGACGGGCCAAACTCCAGGAGTACGGTATCGCCCCGCCCACCGGAAAGGCCGCCCTGGGCGGACACTCGGGACCCATCCGGCTGGCCCTGAACGTCAAATGCCCCCAGTGCTCCTCCCTGGACACCCGGGAACTGACCCGTTTCGGTTCCACCTCCTGCAAGGCCCTCTACGTGTGCCGCAGCTGCCAGGAACCGTTCGACTACTTCAAAGTGCTCTGAGGAGACCCCGTGCCCGCCACCTCCGAGGCCGCCATCGACCAGGCGCCCGGCACCACCCGCCGCCGCCCGTCCTTCCACACCCTGACCGTGAAGGAGGTCCGCCGTCTCACCCAGGACGCCGTCGAGATCGCCTTCCACGTCCCGGCGGAGCTGGGAGGTCATTTCGACTACCTGCCCGGACAGTACGTCGCGGTCCGCCTCGAGCTGCCGGATCAGGACGGTGTGCCGCGCGAGATACGCCGCAGCTACTCCATCTGCGCCGAACCGCGGACCTTCGAGGACGGGACCAGCGAGATCCGGGTGGCCGTGAAGAAGGACATCGGCGGGGTGTTCTCCACCTGGGCGAACACCCATCTCACCACCGGGGATCGTCTGGATGTCATGAGCCCCATGGGGGCCTTCGTCTCCCGGCACGGCCGTGACGGCGAAGTATCCGAACACAACCGCCTCAGCTCCCTGAACCGCCCGCAGGACCTCGCGGCGGACCTCGCCCGCACCCACCAGACGCGGTTCGTGGCCATCGCCGCCGGTTCCGGTATCACCCCCGTCATCGCGATCGCCCGCACGCTTCTGGCCTCGGACCCGGCGGCGCGCTTCGACCTCGTGTACGCCAACAGGGCGGCCATGGACGTGATGTTCCTCGAGGAACTCGCCGACCTCAAGGACACCTACCCCCGGCGCCTGGCCCTGCACCACGTCCTCTCCCGCGAGCAGCGCACCGCACCCCTGCTCAGCGGCAGGATCGACGCCGACAAGCTCCAGCACCTCCTGGGCACGGCCATCGGCGCGGACGACGTCGACGAATGGTTCCTCTGCGGGCCCTTCGAGCTCGTCCAGCTCTGCCGCGACACACTCGCAGCACGGGGAGTCGACGCCGGGAGCATCCGCTTCGAGCTCTTCAGCTCCGGCGCACCCGAGCGCCCCGAGGGCAGCACCGGTCGTCCCGTGGTCGTGGAGGACACCCAGGAGAAGCACACGATCACCTTCACCCTCGACGGCCTGCAGGGTGAGGTCACCAGTCCCGTCCACGCCCGCGAGTCCGTGCTCAACGCCGCTCTGCGCGTCCGCCCCGATGTGCCCTTCGCCTGCGCCGGGGGAGTGTGCGGCACCTGTCGCGCCAAGGTCGTCGCCGGCAGCGTCACCATGGACGAGAACTACGCCCTGGAACAGGACGAGGTGGACAGGGGATACGTCCTGGCCTGCCAGTCGCACCCGACCAGCCCCGACGTCACCGTCGACTTCGACGTCTGACCCACCCCTTCCTCGGGCGGATGCCCGGACAGGAGCACCATGATCTCGCTCACCATCGACGACGCCGTCGCGGAGATCGTGCTCGATGCCCCCGGCAGGCTGAACTCCCTGGACCATCAGGGGCTGAAGGACCTGTCACGGGCCTACCGCACCGTCGACGCCGCCGCGCAGCGCGGTGAGGTGCGCGCGGTCCTGCTGCGCGGTGAGGGTCGGGTGTTCTGCGCCGGCCGCGACATCTCGGCGGTGGACCCCGACCGGGACGACGCCGCCGAGTACCTCGAGCGCCTACTGGGGCCGCTGCTGCAGCAGATGAGCGCCGTGCCGGCGCCCACGTTCGCCGCCGTGCAGGGCGCCTGTCTGGGGGTGGGTCTGGGACTGCTCCTGGCCACCGATGTGGTGTACGTGGCCGAGGACGCGAAGTTCGGGTCGCCGTTCGCGAAACTGGGGGCCACCCTGGACTCCGGGGGGCACTGGTACTTCACGGAGCGCCTCGGCATGCACCGGGCCCTGGACCTGATCTACACGGGCGAGCTGATCAGCGGGGCCGACGCCGTCGCGCAGGGGATGTTCAGCCGTGCGGTACCGGCCGGGGAGCTGCTCGGGTTCACCCGTGACCTCGTGGCCAGGACGGCACGCGGTGCCACGGCGGCCTTCACGGCCAGCAAGGACCTGGTGGCGCAGATCCGCGACCAGCGCCTGGGACTGTGGGAGTCCCTGGCGCAGGAGAGCGCCGAGCAGGTCAGGCTCTGCAGCACGCCGGACTACGCGGAGGGCTTCCGGGCGTTCCAGGAGAAACGACCTCCCGCCTTCACCGGTGCCCCGACTGCACCGGAACCGTCCGACCCTCGGACAGGACCGGTCCGGGATGCGGGGCAGCCGCCGACGCCCTGATCCTGCCTGCGCACCTGCCCCGACCCGGTGGTGCGGGGCAGGTCAGCGGGTGTCGAGATCCTCGAAGATCAGGAACGTCTGGGTGTCCAGGACCCCGGGCATGGACTGCAGCTGGTCGAACACGATGCGCCGCAGATCGGAGTTGTCCACCCCCCTGACCAGCAGGATCACGTCGAAGTCCCCGCCGACCAGCGCGATGTGCTCGACCTCCGGGATGGAGCGCAACTCCTCACGCAGCTCCCTCCAGGAATGCTGTCGCACCTTCAACGTCACGTAGGCTGAGGACTTCCGTCCGCTCCTGACCGGATCCACCAGGGCCGTGAACTTCGTCAGCACGCCCTCGTCGGTGAGCCGGGTGATGCGCGTGTAGGCGTGGGCGCGTGAGATGTGGACGTTCTCGGCGACCTGGGTGACCGACATGCGCCCGTCACGGCGCAGCTGGTCCAGGATGCGGTGGTCCACCTCGTCCAACGGGGTGACCGGGCGCCGGTCGTCCTGGGAGGTCACAGGTCCGCCAGCGCCGACGCCGGATCCTCGATCGCGTCCACCACATGGCGCAGGAAAGCACTCGCCGCGCCCCCGTCGCAGACGCGGTGGTCGAAGACCAGGGTCAGCTCCACGATCTTCCGGATCGCGAGCTCACCGTCCACCACCCACGCCCTGTCGATGATGCGCCCGATACCCAGCATCGCTGCTTCGGGGTGGTTGATGATGGCCGCCGATCCGTCCACGCCGAACACGCCGTAGTTGTTGATCGTGAACGTGCTGCCGGTCAGCTCGGTCGGGGACGCCTTCCCCTCGCGTGCCACACGACCGAGCCGGCGGATCTCGGCATCGAGACCTCGTGCGCTGAGCCGATCCGCACGACGGATGGAGGGAACCACCAGCCCGCGGTCCGTCTGCGCCGCGAAACCGAGGTTCACTCCACCGAAACCCAGGATCTGCGCGCCGTCGGTCGTCGACGCGCCCGCACCGGCGTCCTGCACGGGCTGGAAGCGCGAGTTGAGCTCCGGGTACTTCCTCAACCCGGACGTGACGAAACGGGCGATGAAGGCGAGCAGTCCCGGGGTGTCCTCGGGGCTGCGTTCCTTCATCGCCGACCGCAGTCCGACAAGAGCCGTCGCGTCCACGTCCACCCACACGGTGGCCTCGGGGATCTCGGTCCGGCTGCGCGTCATGGCCGCGGCGACCGCCTTGCGCACTCCGCGCACGGGTGTCCTGGAGGCCACGACCAGACCGGTGCGGGGATCCACCTCGGAATCATCGGCGCCCGCCGAGGTGCTCGCCGAGATGCCCGGTGGAGAGCCCGCGGGGGAGTCGCGCACGGGAACGCTCTGCTGTGCCTCGGACAATCCTGCTGTGCGGGGTATCCCGGAGGGTAGAGGGCTCACCGCCGCGCCTGCGGAGAGGGCCGCCTCGACGTCGCGTCGTGTGATCAATCCCGCCGCCCCGGTGCCGTGCACCGCGTGGAGGTCGACGCCGGAGTCGTACGCCAACCGGCGCACCAGCGGGGAACTGACGGCAAGGCGCTCGCCGCGCCCGGGTAGGACCTCATGCGCCGTCGCGCCGGGTGGTGCGGGTGTCGTGGGAGGGCTTGCCCGGGTGTGGGGCGGGCTCTGGACGTGCTGCGGCCCGGCGGGGTGGGAGAGCTTCCGGGTCCGGCGGCGTCCCGCGTGCCCCTGGCCCGCGGGGGTCCCGTATCCGATGAGGACGTTCCCCGAACCGGCCCTCTCCTCCTCGCGGTACGCCGCCGCTGCAGCATCGGGCGCCGGCGCCACCGGTCGGGTGATTCCCCCGTGCGCATGAACCGAGGCGTCGACCGGACGTCCCGCAGCGGCGACCTGCACGGGGACAGACACCGGGGAGGAGTCCGCGGGCATGACGGAGATCAGGGGTTTGCCCACGTCCATCACCTCCCCGGGTTCCCCGTGGAGGACGGCGACCGTCCCTGCGTACGGGGACGGCACCTCCACCACGGATTTCGCGGTCTCCACCTCGGCGATCGGCTGATCCACCGTGATCCGGTCCCCCACGGAGACGAACCACGTGACCAGTTCCGCCTCGGCGAGACCCTCACCGAGATCGGGCAGGAGGAAGATGTTGGGCGTACTCACGACTGGTCCTCCCACTGGAGATCGTCCACGGCGTCGAGGATCCGATCGACCCCGGGGAGGTAGTAGTGCTCGAGTTTCGGGGCGGGGTACGGGATGTCGAAACCGGTGACCCGTCGCACCGGTGCTGCCAGCTGGTGGAAGCAGCTCTCCTGGATGCGGGCCACGATCTCGGACGCCACGGACGCGAATCCGTGTGCTTCGGCGATGACCACCGCCCGGCCGGTCCTGCGGACCGAGGCCGCGACGGTCTCGTCGTCGAACGGGACGATCGAACGCACGTCGATCACCTCCAGCGAACGGCCCTCCTCGGCGGCTACCGCAGCCGCAGCCAGAGCGGTCGGCACCGACGGCCCGTAGGCGATCAGGGTCGCATCCGTCCCGGAGCGGGCGACACCGGCCCGTCCTTCGGTGGAGCTCCCCGCTGCCACCCGCTCGGTGTGCTCCTGACGCAGCCCCTCGAGATCCACCGCGTCCTTGGACCAGTACAGCTTCTTCGGTTCCATGAAGATCACCGGGTCGTCCGAGTCGATCGCCTCCCGCAGCATCCTGTACCCGTCGGCGACCGTGGCGGGGGTGTACACCTTCAGGCCCGCCGTGTGCGCGTAGTACGCCTCGGAGGAGTCACAGTGGTGTTCCACGCCCCCGATACCACCTGCGTACGGGATGCGGATGACCATCGGCAGGGTCACGGCGCCCCGCGTACGGTTGTGCATCTTCGCCACATGACTGGCGATCTGCTCGAACGCCGGGTAGGCGAAAGCATCGAACTGCATCTCCACCACCGGGCGCATCCCGTTCATCGCCATCCCCACCGCCATGCCGATGATCCCCGACTCCGCCAGCGGCGTGTCGAAGCACCGGGTGGAACCGAATCTCCTCATCAGGCCGTCGGTGATGCGGAAGACACCTCCGAGCATCCCCACGTCCTCGCCGAACACGATGACGGTGTCGTCGGCGCTCATCGCATCGACCATCGCCGTGTTGAGCGCCTTCGCGAGAGTGAGCGACTGCACCTCCTGCGTGGAGGCCGCCTGCTCCGCGGCACGCGCCGTCGCGGAGCTGACATCACCATCGGTGGCGGACGTCGTGGCGGACGAGGTGGTCAGTGTCCGGCTCATCGGGCCGCCTCCCGTGAGATCTCCTCGGCGAGCATCGCCGACTGCCGGTCCAGGTGCGGGGTGGGGGAGGAGAACACGTGCCTGAACAGCTCCTGCGGATCGACGTCGACCTCCGTGTTCAGCCCCTCCCGGAGCACGGCGGCGACCGCTTCGGCGTGCTCGTCGATACGGTCGGCGTCCTCGTCCCGCAGTACACCCTGGCCGGTGAGGTAGGTCCGCATGCGGTTGAGCGGGTCCTTCTCCTGCCACTCGGCCACCTCGCTGTCCTGGCGGTACCGGGTGGCGTCGTCGGCATTGGTGTGGGCCTGCATCCGGTAGGTGTGGGCCTCGACCAGGAGGGGCCCTGACCCCTCACGGGCCAGTGTCACCGCCCGTCGCAGCACGGACAGAAGTGCCACCAGGTCGTTGCCGTCCACGCGCTCACCGGCCATGCCGTACCCGACGGCCTTGTGGGCGAGCGAGGGTGCGGCGGACTGCTGGGCCAGGGGGACGGAGATGGCGTACCTGTTGTTCTGCACGAAGAAGATGACGGGGAGTCCGAACACGGCGGCGAAGTTCAGCGCCTCGTGGAAGTCGCCCTCGCTGGTCGCGCCGTCCCCGCACATGGCCAGGACCACGGTGTCCTCTCCGCGGAGCTTCGCCGCGTGGGCGACGCCGACTCCGTGGAGCAGCTGGGTCGTCAAGGGCGTGGACTGGATGCCCACGTGGTGTTCGTGGGGGTCGTACCCGCTGTGCCAGGTGCCGCGGAACGAGGTCATGACCTGCATCGGATCGACGCCGCGGGCCATGATCGCCACCGAGTCGCGGTAGGTGGGGAACATCCAGTCGCCGTCGGCCAGGGCCAGGGCTGCGGCGACCTGGCATGCCTCCTGGCCGTGGCTCGAGGGGTAGACGGCGATCCGGCCCTGACGCACCAGGGCCGAGTTCTGGTCGTTGACGCGCCGGCCGATCACCAGCTGTTCGTAGGCGGCCAGCAGTTCTGCTTCGTCGGGTATCGGATACTCGTGCCCGGGCTGGGCGCCCTGCTCGTCGGCCGGGACCAGGACACCCTCCGGGCTCACCATCTGGATGGGGTGACGTGCGGGGAGCATGTAGTCCTCGACCGAGATCCCGAACTTCCGCACGGATTCGGTCAGAGCCCTGTGATGAGGGGGTGGTTCGGTCGCATCAGGGATGTGCTGGGTAGCGGAGATCGTCATCGTTCCGTCCTCGGTAGACCAATAGTCCCCACCAGTATGCTGCCAGGTCTCATGGATGCCGCTAGGACCGAACAAGTGCGGACGAAACGAACGAGGAAGCATGTCGGCGGAGACGAAGCGTGACTGTGGTCCCGCTCACATCATGAATGTGTATTCGGATGTCTTCCTCGATCCCCCCACCCGAGCCGTGTCTCCGATCTGCTGATCGGACCCGCTCGTTCGGGCCACGGACCCGATGCGCGGACCTGTCCCGCCTGACCACGGTTCCGCTTCGTGGCTCAGGGCTGGGTAGTGTTTGGGGGTGCTTGATGTGGATGCGGTGGTGGAATCGGTCGTCCGGGATCTCGGTGTGCCCGCGGGGTGGGCTCGCCCGGTGGAATTCCGGGACTCTCTTGCGTTGTGTGCGCTGCACTCCGTGTTCTCCCTGCGTGCGGCCCCGGGCACGGCGACCGGAGTCGTGGCCCGGTACCGGGTGTTCCGGCCGACCGCGGACACCGACGGTGGCCCTGACCTGCTGCGGGTCATGGAGGATGCCGGCGGACCGGCCCGGTTCGCGCGTGAGGTCCTGGCAACCGAGAGCAAGCTGCCCGGTACGGTGCGGGTGCGCACCATGGGCATCCATGAGGGGTTGTCGCGGCTCGCCGCACTGGATGTCCCGGTGACCACCGCAGCGCACCTCCGGGCCCTGACCGCCGTGACGGGTGGTCCCGCCCGGAGGGCGTGGTTGTCCGTGCGCGGGTTCGGCCCGCTGGCCTGGTCGTCCTTGCTCGTGGACGCAGGCCCTGGTTCCGGCTCGAGACCGGGTGCTCCGGTGCAGCGCTACCTCACCCGGGTCCTCGACAAGGACGCCGGTACGACGCCGGTGTGGGCGTGGCAGGTCCTGGAGTCGGCGGCCAGGGAACTCGCCGTGGAACCCGGCGCACTGGGGCGGGCGATCTGGTTCCACGAGAGCTCCTCCGTCCCCAGGGGCTAGTACACCCACACCCCACCACCACCGTGGTCCAGGGTCCCGCGCTCGAATACCACCGTCCGGGCGCGGCCCCTCGAGGTCTCCGGTCCGTTCCGCACCGGACGGGTGTGCCCCCGGTCTCGTCACGATGTGCAGGTGGCACGTCCGGCCTCCTATCCTCGAGCAGGGGCCCGGTCCCGGCCGGTACGCGACCCGCCTCCACCCCACTCCCTCGTACCAGCGTCATCTACCCCTGTGAAGGATCAGCACCATGGACCTGTTCCGGACAAAGTCGATCGAGCAGTCGATCGCGGATTCCGACGAGAAGGGGCACGGCCTCAAGCGATCCCTCACGACGTGGGACCTGATGATCATGGGCGTGGCCGTGGCCGTCGGTGCGGGGATCTTCTCCGTCGGCGCGCAGGCCGCGGCGTTCAACGCCGGTCCGGCGGTCACCGTCTCCTTCGTCCTGGCGGCGATTACCTGCGCGCTCGCGATCATGTGCTACGCGGAGTTCGCCACCGCCCTGCCGGTCGCCGGCAGCGCCTACGTCTTCACCTACGCCACCATGGGTGAGTTCCTCGCCTGGATCATCGGCTGGAACCTGATCCTCGAACTCCTGATGGCCGCGGCCGTCATCGCGAAGTTCTGGGGTGTCTACCTCACCGACCTCTTCAGCGTGCTCGAGCTGGACATCCCCGCGGACATCAGCCTGTTCGGCCTCGATCTGGCGTGGGGCCCGCTGCTGATCGTCGCGATCTTCACCGCCGTCCTGATCTACGGGACCAAGCTCTCCGCCCGTGTCAACAGCGTCTTCACCGTCATCAAGATCGGCATCGTGCTGTTCGTGATCGTGGTCGGTTTCTTCTACGTCAACCCCGAGAACTACACCCCGTTCGTCCCGGTGTCCGAGCCCGCCGCCGAGAGCGGTGCGGGGTGGGCGGACCAACCCTTCCTGTCCTTCCTCAGTGGTGCCTCCCCTGCGGCCTTCGGCTTCACGGGCATCATCTCCGGAGCGGCGCTGGTCTTCTTCGCGTTCATCGGGTTCGACGTCGTCGCCACGTCCGCGGAGGAGGTCAAGAATCCCAGCCGCACCCTGCCCCGCGGCATCTTCGCCGGACTCGCCGTGGTGAGCGTCCTCTACATCCTCGTCACGCTGGTCGTCACCGGGATGGTGTCCTACAAGGATCTCGGGGCCTCCGGTGCGCCGTCCCTGGCCACGGCCTTCCAGCTCGTGGGCGCCGACTGGGCCGCCGGGATCATCTCGCTCGGCAGTCTGATCGGCCTGACCACCGTCATCATGGTGCTGCTCATGGGCCTGGCCCGTGTGGTCTTCGCCCTCAGCCGTGACGGCCTCCTGCCCCGCGGTCTGAGCCGCACGTCGGACAAGCACGCCACGCCTGCCCGCACGCAGGTCCTGTGCGGCGTCGTCGTGGCCCTCCTCGCAGGTTTCACGCAGGTCGAGGTCCTCGCGGAGATGATCAACATCGGCACGCTGTCCGCGTTCATCACCGTCAGCCTCGGCATCATCGTGCTGCGCCGCAAGCGCCCGGACCTGAAACCAGCCTTCCGCGTCCCCTTCGGCAAGATCATCCCGATCACGTCGGCCGCACTGTGCCTCTACCTCATGTTCAACCTCGCGACGATCACCTGGTTGTTCTTCGCCGGGTGGCTGGTGGTCGGCTTCGCGATCTACTTCGCCTACGGGTACCGCCACTCCCGCCTCCGGACGAGGTAGCACCACGCCCGGGACAGCTGAGGCGGCTGCATGCACGGCCCTGTCCGCCCCCGTGAGGCGCAGACGGACGAGCGACGGCTGCGGCGGGCAGCGCCGACTCCGTGGCGTGGCCCTGGGAGCCGTCGATCACACCGGTGAGGAACTGCACAGGACTGTCGGCGAGTGATGTGCCGGGCACGTTCCGCGCGGCTCCTGTCGCCGCCTCCGACGTCGGATGCTCGGGTGGGGAGCCTCGGGGTTCGACGGCGAGGATCCCGGTACGCCGGTGACGACCTGGGCGGTCTTCTCCTCGACCGGCATCGACGGGGCGTTCGTGCGGCCCGTCGTGACGAGCGGCACTCTCCGTGGACCCGTGCACCCTCAGGGTGCGGGGCTCGACCACGCCCATGCCGTCCGGACCCGTCGTACAGGTACCCACCTGGTGGTGATCAGCGCATCGAGGTCGGCCTGCTCCTCGAGCGCACCCACGTCGATCTGCGGTCGTCCTCCGGTGATGACCAGGCGGTGGACGAGGCTTTCGGGCTCTGCATCGTCGTCCGGTGGTTCGTGCGATCCGTTCGCCGCGGGTCCGCCTGACCCGGCTTCGCCGACGATGCGCCACCCGCGGAGCACCACGAGGATGATCGGGGATCCATGTCGCGACGCCGGCTGCTGCACCTCGGCAGGAAGTCCGGTGCATGCGGGTTCGCGCTGTCGAGGGGATGGGCTGCGGCCCAGGCTCGCGTCAGGCCGGCGCGGCCGTGCTGTCACGGACGACCAGGCGCGTCGCGAGGTCCATCCGGGGGATGGTGTCGAGGGTGCTCTCGCTCATGCGGATCACGAGCCGTGCTGCTTCCTCGGCCATCGCCGTGAGCGGCTGATGCACGGTCGTGAGCGCGGGACTGGCCCACTGGGCGAGTTGCAGATCGTCGTAACCGACGATGGACAGGTCGACGGGCACCCGCAGTCCGAGGGTTCTGGCGGCCTCGATGACGCCGAGCGCCTGGAGGTCGCTGCCCGCGAAGATGGCCGTGGGGCGCTCGGGCATCGTCAGCAGTTCAAGGGCTATGCTGCGGCCCCCGTCCACCCGGAAGTTGCCGAATCGCACGAAGCGCTCATCGATCTCGATGCCGGCGGAGTTCATGGCGGAGCGGTATCCGTCGACGCGGGCGAAGGAGCACATCATGTCGTCGCGACCGGTGATCGCGGCGATCCGTGTGTGTCCTAGTTCGATGAGGTGGCGAGTGGCTGCCAGGCCGCCGGACCAGTTCGCCGACCCCACCGCGGGGACGTCCGGGGCCGGATCACCGGCCGGGTCGATGATCACGAACGGGATGGCACGGGATTGAAGCGTCGCCTTCGCCTCCGCCGCGAGGTCGGCGAAGACGAGCACCACCCCGACCGGGCGACGGCGGAGGACCCCGGTGAGCCAGGCCGGGGACGGGGAGTGGCGGTCACCGGACTCGGTGAGGACGACGCTCAGATCGTTGGCGCGAGCGACATTTTCGACTCCGCGGATGATCTCCATGGCCCAGGCCGTCTCGAGTTCCGGGAAGACGAGCTCGATCAGGGTGTCCCTGTTGGGTAGCCCCGGGCGTCGTTGGTACCCCTGCCTGCCGAGCAGTTCCTCGATCTTCGCCCGCGTCAGCGCGGACACGTCCGAGCGTCCGTTGAGGACCTTGGACACCGTGGAGATCGACACTCCCGCCTCGTCGGCCAGTTCATTGAGTTTGACCTTGCGACCTGGCTCGCTCATGAGAACTCACTCCCTCGTCATTGCAGGAATCACTTGCGTTTCCCCGGGCCACTGTTAGGCTCACAGCACACTACGTGATTTCGACGTAAATGTCGAAACTTTCGAGAGGCGTTCAAAGATGAACAAGTACAGCATCAGAAAGCTGCTGACCATCGGAGCAGCGACAGCACTCACCCTTGGCGGCCTGACAGCGTGCGGCTCCGACAGCGGCGCGGCAGAAGACGGCAATGTCACCATGACGTTCTGGCACAACTCGACCACCGGTGACGGGAAGGCGTACTGGGAGGACACGGTCGCGGCGTTCGAGGAGGCGAACCCCGGGGTCACAGTCGAGATCCAGTCCATCCAGAACGAGGAGATGGACGGCAAACTCCAGACGGCGCTGAACTCCGGCGATGCACCGGACATCTTCCTGGCGCGCGGCGGCGGCAAGCTCGCGGATGTCGTCGCGGCCGGACAGGCCTTGGACATCACGGACTCCATCGACGACGCCACCAAGGCCGCTGTACCCGAAGGTGTGTTGAGCGCCTTCGCGGTCGACGGCAAGATCTACGGGATGCCGACCGCAGTGCTGCCCGGCGGCATCTACTACAGCCAGGACCTCTTCACCGAAGCCGGCGTCGAGGGAACACCGACAACCATCGAGGAGCTCGATACCGCCGTCGACGAGCTCAAGGGCGCAGGAATCGACCCCATCGCCGTCGGCGCGAAGGATGCCTGGCCTGCAGCGCACTGGTACTACTTCTTCGCAGTTCGAGCCTGCTCGCAGGACGCCCTCAACACAGCCGCCGAAACCATGCAGTTCGACGACCCGTGCTGGCTGGAAGCGGGCAAGGACCTGCAGGACTTCGTCGACACGGAACCGTTCAACAACGGATTCCTCACCACCGCCGCGCAGCAAGGTGCAGGTAGCTCGGCCGGGCTCATCGCCAACCACAAGGCAGCCATGGAGCTCATGGGCGCCTGGAACCCCGGGGTCATCGCATCACTGACCCCCGACGAGCAGCCCCTGCCGGACCTGGGCTGGTTCCCGTTCCCGGAGATCGACGGCGGCGAGGGCGAGCCAGGGGCGATGATGGGCGGCGTCGACGGGTTCACCTGCTCCGCCCAGGCCCCGCAAGAGGAATGCACCGCGTTCCTGAACTTCTTCATGCAGCAGCAATACCAGGAAGGCTATGCCGAAGCGTTCCAGACGATCCCCGCCAACCAGGATGCCCAGGACGTCGTGGAGGACCCGGCGCTGCTGTCCATCATCGAGTCGTACAACGAGGCACCGTACGTCACGGTGTGGCTCGACACCTTGTTCGGGCAGAACGTCGGGAACGCCCTGAACAAGGGCGCCGTCGACATGTTCGCCGGTCAGGGCACAGCCGAGGACATCGTCTCCGCCCTGAACGACGCAGCGGCCAAGGGCTAGCAGCAGATCATGATCGATCCTGCAGGGGGTGCTCCGTTGATGACGGACAAGCAGCCGCCGCGGGGCACGGTGACGGCAGGGAATGGCGCTCGCGCGGTGTCCCCTGCCGTACCGCGGCCCGGACGGCGTTCAACAGACTGGCGTAAGCTCCTCGAGATCACGCTCCTGGCCGGGCCGGCGATCGTCGTCTTCGTCAGTTTCGTCATCTTCCCGGTCGTCCTGGCCGGCTACTACGGTTTCTTCCGCTGGAAGGGCTTCGGCCCGGCCACCGACTTCGTCGGTTTTGATAACTACCTGATCATCCTTCAGGACAGCGCGTTCCACGACGTGCTGCGCCACAACGGGTTCATCCTGGTGCTCTCGCTGGTCATCCAGGGACCCATTGCGATCATCCTCGCGCTCCTGCTCAACCAGAGGATCCGCGGCCGTTCGCTCATCCGCGTGCTCATCTTTATCCCGTACATCATCTCCGAGGTGATCGTCGGGATCGGCTGGGGTCTCATGCTGCAGACATCCGGTTCCGTCAACGGGCTGCTCGAGAGCGTCGGGTTGGGAGCTCTGCAAAGGGACTGGCTCTCCGATCCGAGCCTCGCCATCTGGTCCCTGATGGTGATCATCTCGTGGAAGTACATCGGCTTCGCCGTCATCCTCTTCCTTGCCGGATTGCAGAGCATCCCCGACGAATTGTTCGAGGCGGCCGCGATCGACGGCGCCAGCTACTGGCAGATTCAGCGCACAATCACGTTGCCGCTCCTCGGGCCGACCGTGCGGATCTGGGCGTTCCTGTCGATCATCGGTTCGCTGCAGCTGTTCGACCTGGTCTTCATCATCTGGGGTCAGTACGTCGCCTCGACCGCCGGGACCTCGACCATGGCCACCTACATGGTCGCCAACGGGCGCACGTCGGGCAACTTCGGGTACGGCAGTGCCGTCGCCGTCGTCATGTTCCTGATCTCCCTCGTCATTGCCTTGATCTACCAGCGGTTCGTCCTTTCACGCGACACCGCCGGTGCCCTCACAGAAGGAAAGAAGTGATGGCTGTTCTCGAAGCTCCCACACGCCCACGCGCGAAGCGTCCACTCAGGGAACGCCAGGAGTGGGGCAGCCCGGCGACCTACTTCATCGCCTTCGTGTTCATCGCGCTCTGTCTCGGACCCGTCATCTACATCGTCCTCGGCGGGTTCCGCGACAACTCACAGATCACCAATTCGCCCGCGGGATTCCCGAACCCCTGGAATTTCGACAACTACGCCGAAGTGCTCGCAAGCCGTACCTTCTGGCAGCAGGTCGGTAACTCGGCGATCGCCGGGATCGCCACGACCCTGGGTGTGGTGACGCTCGGCCTGATGGCGAGCTTCATCCTCGCGCGCTACACCTTTGCCGGTCGCGGAGCGATGTACTCACTCTTCGCCGCCGGCCTCATGTTCCCGATGACCGTGGCGATCACGCCGCTCTACATCCTCGTCAGGGAGCTCGGCCTGATGAACAGCCTGGCCGGGGTGATCCTCCCGCAGATCGCCTTCGGCCTGCCGGTGACGATCATCATCCTCGTTCCGTTCCTCAAGGCCATCCCCAACGAGCTCGAGGAGGCGGCCGCGATCGACGGGACCAGCCGGCTGGGCTTCTTCTTCCGGATGGTCGTCCCCCTGTCATTGCCCGGCGTCGTCACCACCGGCATCCTTGCTTTCGTGGCGAGCTGGAACAGCTATCTCCTGCCCCTGTTCATCCTCAGCGACCAGGCGAGCTACACCCTGCCGCTGGGTGTTCAGGCGTTCGCTTCGCAGTACTCGGTGGACACGGCGAAGGTACTTGCCTTCACCTCGCTGTCCATGATTCCGGCACTGATATTTTTCACGCTGTTCGAGCGCCGCATCGTCGGCGGACTCACCGGCGCCGTCAAAGGTTAGGACCTTCTTTGAGCACCACGACATCCACGACGACCACGCCGGCATGGCACGACGTCACCGCCTCCGCCTCCGACCGCGTCGAAGCACTCCTCACCGAGCTCACCCTCGGAGAGAAGATCGCCCAGCTGTTCGGCGTCTGGGTCGGCGCCTCCAACGAGGGCGGGGACGTCGCCCCGCACCAGAACGACATGGACGACCTCGTCGACCTCGACACGCTCCTGCCGAACGGACTCGGCCAGCTGACCAGGCCGTTCGGCTCCGCCCCGGTCGACCCGGCACTCGGAGCGCTGTCCCTCCTGCGCAGCCAGCGCCGAATCGTGGCATCCAACCGCTTCGGCATCCCGGCCATGGCGCATGAAGAGTGCCTCGCCGGCTTCGCCACCTGGGGGGCGACGGCCTACCCGGTGCCCCTGGCCTGGGGGGCCTCCTTCAACCCCGGGCTCATCGAGCGCATGGCACACCGCATCGGCTCCGACATGCGCTCGGTCGGCATCCACCAGGGCCTCGCCCCGGTGCTCGACGTGGTCCGGGACGCCCGCTGGGGTCGCGTCGAGGAGACCATCGGGGAGGATCCCTATCTCATCGGCACCATTGCAACGGGGTACGTCCGCGGCCTCGAGTCCGCAGGGATCGTCGCAACCCTGAAGCACTTCGTCGGGTATTCGGCCTCGAAAGCCGGCCGTAACCTCGCCCCGGTCTCGGTGGGTCCACGTGAACTCGCCGACGTCCTGCTCGTCCCGTTCGAAATGGTCATGCGCGAAGGCAAGCCGCGTTCGGTCATGCACTCGTACACCGACATCGACGGCGTCCCGTCCGCGGCCGACGAGTCACTGCTCACCGGCATTCTGCGCGATACCTGGGGATTCGACGGCACCGTCGTGGCCGACTACTTCGGCATCGCCTTCCTGAAACTGCTGCACGGCGTCGCAGGTTCGTGGGGTGAGGCCGCTGCTCTCGCGCTCACGGCCGGCGTGGACGTCGAACTGCCGACGGTGAAGACCTTCGGCGCACCACTGGCTGAAGCGGTCCGATCCGGTGACCTGGCCGAGGCGGTCATCGATCGTGCCCTCCGGCGTGTACTGCGCCAGAAGGTCGAACTCGGACTGCTCGATCCTGACTGGGATGCCACACCCGAAGCGCTGCGGGACGCCGACGTGGACACCACGGAAGGCATCCGCGGCACCATCGACCTGGACAACCCCGCCAACCGGGCGGTAGCCCGAGAGATCGCCGAGCAGTCCATCGTGCTCGTCAGCAACGACGGGACCCTCCCGCTCACCTCCCCGCGCCGGATCGCCGTCGTCGGGCCGACGGCGGATGACCCCTTCGCGGTGCTCGGCTGCTACTCGTTCCCTGCCCATGTCGGCGTGCAGCACCCTGACACGCCACTGGGCATCGAACTGCCCACCCTGCTCGACAGCCTCCGCGTCGAGTTCCCCGAAGCCGACATCGAGTACGTGCCAGGCACGACAATCGACGGAGGAGAGACCACCGGGATCCCCGCAGCAGTGGATGCCGCAACACGCGCGGACATCGTCATCCTCGCACTCGGCGACCGGGCCGGGCTCTTCGGCCGCGGCACCAGCGGCGAGGGCTGCGACGTCGAGTCGCTCCGCCTGCCCGGTGCGCAACAGGAACTTCTCGACGCCGTCGTGGCAACATCGACACCTGCCATCCTTACCCTGCTCGCCGGGCGACCGTACGCACTGGGGACCGCCGTCGCCGGTGCCGCCGCGATCGTGCAAGCGTTCTTCGCAGGAGAAGAAGGATCCGCCGCGCTCGCCGGTATCCTCTCGGGCCGGGTCAATCCGAGCGGGCGCCTGCCTGTCAGCATCCCGGCTTCGGAAGGGACACAGCCCTCCACCTACCTGGCCGCTCCTCTGGCGCGTTCCAACGGGGTGTCGAGCATCGACCCGACCGCGGCCTTCGCGTTCGGGCACGGGATCGGGTACACGAGCTTCGACTGGAGCGCCGGTGAGCACGGACCGGAGACGACCGGGGTCGACGGCACGGCGACCCTCGGACTCCGCCTCCGCAACACCGGGAGCCGTCCCGGGACGGAGATCGTCCAAATCTACGTCCACGACCCGGTCGCGTCGGTGGTGCGCCCCGTGCAGCGTCTGGTCGGTTTCCGGCGCGTCGACCTGGAGCCGGGCGAGTCCGTCGAGCTCTCGATCCACGTTCCCGCAGATCTCACGTCCTTCACCGACCGCAACGGCGAACGGGTCGTCGAACCGGGGGAGATCGTCCTGGCTCTCGGGGCGTCGAGCACCGACCTGAGGATCACGCACTCGGTGCAGCTCACCGGTGGGACCCGCGTGGTGGGCTTCGACAGGGCCTTCCACCCGCGGTTCGAGGAGATCGCACGGAGCGCCTCATGACCCTCGATCACCGCCGGGCCACCGTGGAGGTGACCGTCCTGGATCCCGCCGGCGAACCGTTGCGCGATGCGGAGGTCACCGTCGAACAGCAGCGTCATGACTTCGCCTTCGGCAACATCGGGTTCGACGTCGTCCCGATGGACACGGGGAAGACGGAGCAGGATGCCGCGGTGGAGTCTGTTCTCGGCGGGGCAGGGCCCGCCGCCGGCCTGCCGGATCTCGAGGCGGTGTGGCTCGAGCTGTTCACCACTGCGACCCTTCCGTTCTCCCGGCGAGGATTCGAGCCGACATGTGGGACGCGATCGATGAAGCCGTCATCATGCTCGTGTTCACCGCAGAGGAGAACGGCGTCACCCGGCTTGTGCAGAGCATCGGTCGCGTACCCATGATCCGGCTCGCATTCGAGGAGGCTCGCGCCTCGAACCCTTCCGCGACGTTCGTCCCGAACGACTGCGATCTCTCGAGCGAGGACGAAGCACTGATCGAGGGCGTGCTTCATGCCGGATTCGTCGTGGACCCGATCGGCCTGCAGACGCACCTGCATCGGGGGTCCTGGGGTAACGAGGCCATGTCCGCGATGATCGATCGGTCCGCTCGCTCCGGGTTGCCCCTCCACCTGACCGGGACGACTCCGGCGTCGGGGGGATCTCATGCCGCCGGAGATCGCCGACCTCAGCGACTACCAGGTCCCGTCCCGGCCATCGACGCCCGACGGGGAGGCCCGGCAAGCGGAGGAGACCGTCCGGCACTACCGCGCACTCGTGAGCCACCCGGCCGTGCAGGCCATCACGCACCGGGGGTTCACCGACGACGGCGCGTGGCTCGCTTCGCCGGGCGGGCTCGTTCGCGCGGGCGGCACACCGGAACCCTCATTCCACGCACTACGATCGCTGATCGAGGGCGCATGGTGGCTGCCGCGAACCGCGATGCGCACGGATCATGATCCACTCTCGTCGATCACGGGTTTCCTCGGTGATGACGTGATCGAGCCCGACGGGCAGAGCGCACCGGTCCCGCTGGGCCGATCATCCGTGGACACTGTGCAGAAGCTCTGAGCCGGACTACCGTACCCGGGCATGGGGGCGCATCCCCCCAGCGAGAAGCCAGGCGTGTCGGACGATGAATCCCGGCCACCAGCGCAACACGAGGTGTTTGATCGATGTGACCGGATCCTGGAACCCTCGTCTTTCCCGTGGCCGGTCATCGAGCTCGACGACGATCCAACCGAGGGCGGCTTCGCCGTCGTCCTCTTCGCCCTCTTTATGGTGAAACCTCCACATGTCGGTACGACGCCGGCTCACGAGCGGACTCACCGGGCTCCGACAAGTAGACCGAAAGGACCACGCTGCTCCATGACTTCCACGTCGAGACCTGTCCTGCGCGTCGGGATGGTGGGCTACGCCTTCATGGGTGCCATGCACTCCCACGCCTGGCGTACAGCCCCACACTTCTTCGACCTCCCGCTTCGGCCTGAACTCGCCGTCCTCTCCGGACGCGACGACGTCGCACTCCGCGCCGCAGCCGCCACTATGGGGTGGCGGGACACCGAGACGGATTGGCGCGCCGTCCTGGAACGTGACGACGTCGACCTGATCGACATCTGCACTCCGGGGAACACTCACGCCGACATCGCCGTCGCCGCCCTCGAGGCCGGCAAGCACGTGCTCTGCGAGAAGCCGCTGGCCAACTCGGTCGAGGAGGCCGAGCGCATGACGGCGGCCGCGGAGGCTGCAGAGGCGAGAGGAGTATTCGCGATGTGCGGATTCTCCTACCGTCGCACGCCGGCGCTGACGCTGGCCCGGCGGCTCGTGGAGCAGGGGCGCATTGGAACGGTCCGGCACGTGCGCGGCCAGTACCTGCAGGACTGGCTCTCGGACGCGACCTCGCCCATGACGTGGCGGCTGGACCGGGAGAAGTCCGGATCCGGTGCGCTCGGTGACATCGGTGCGCACAGCATCGACGCCGCGCAGTATGTGACGGGCCTGAAGATCACCGGGGTGTCCGGGATGCTCAACACCTTCGTCACCGAGCGCCCGCTCAGCGGCGCGAGATCAGGGCTCGGCGGCTCGGGGTCCGCGGACGCCGGGATGGGACAGGTCACGGTGGATGACGCCGCGATCTTCAGCGCGCGCTTCGACGGAGGGGCGATCGGCGCCTTCGAGGCCACCCGCTTCGCGCTGGGTAGGAAGAACTCCATGCGTTTGGAGGTCAACGGGACCCTCGGGTCGCTGGCTTTCGACTTCGAGCACATGAACTCGCTCGAGTTCTACGACGGCACGCAGCCGCAGGAGATCGCGGGCTTCAGCACCATCGACGTGACCGAACCGGTCCACCCCTACACGGGGAACTGGTGGCCGGCGGGCCACGGTCTTGGTTACGAGCACGGTTTCACGCACCAGGTGGTGGACCTCGTGCAGGCGATCGCCGACGGGCGCACGCCATCGCCCTCCTTCGCGGACGCACTGCAGGTGCAGAAAGTCCTGCGCGCTGTCGAGCAGAGCTCGGCCCAGGACGCGGGATGGCAGCATGTCTGAGCCGACCTACGCATCGAGCACACCGCGGAAGCACCGGAGCGGAACCGATGGATCGACCTGCTCACCAGGAGTCCTTCGCCAAGCACCTGACCACGGCACCTACATCGGGTCCATTCCTTCGAAAGGGACATCATGACCACCAGGGAAGCTCTCGTCGTCAGGGGCGGGCGGGACGGGCATCAGCCGATCGAGGCGACGGATCGTTTCATCCCGTTCCTCCGCGACAACGGATACGACGTCCGGATCGAGGAGTCACCGAAGATCTACGCGGACGCGCACTACATGGCGTCCGTGGATCTCGTCCTGCAGTGCAACACGATGAACACCATCGAGAAGAACGAGTTCGCGGGCCTGCGCACAGCGGTCGAGACAGGCACCGGGCTCGCGGGATGGCACGGCGGGATCGCCGACTCGTACCGCAACGAATCCGACTATCTCCACCTGATCGGCGGGCAGTTCGCCTGCCACCCCGGCAAGCACCCGGACGAGCGGATGGGCGAGCAGTCGGACAACTACGTGCCCTACCGGGTGAACATGCTCCCGGCGGCCGCCGAGCATCCGATCACCCGAGGGATCGGGGACTTCGATCTGGTGACCGAGCAGTACTGGGTGCTCACGGACGACTACATCGACGTCCTCGCGACCACGACCCAGGCCGTGCGCGACTGGGACCCGTGGAACCGCCCTGTGACATCCCCGGCCATCTGGACCCGGCAGTGGGGTCAGGGGCGGATCTTCGTCTCCACCCCCGGGCACCGCGTGGAGATCCTCGACGACCCGAATGTGCGCACCATCATCGAGAGGGGCCTGCTGTGGGCGAGCCGCTGAACATCGGAATCATCGGCTGCGGTGCGATTGTGGCCCAGTACCTGAAGACCCTGCCACCTCTGCCGTCGGTGAACCTCGTCGCGGTCGCCGACCTCGACCTCGCCCGGGCCCAGGCCGTGGCCGCCTCGCAGGACGGCGTCCGGGCGCTGACCGTGGATGAGCTCTTGGCCGACCCGGAGGTGGACACGGTTCTCAACCTGACGATCCCGGCCGCGCACGCCGAGGTGGCGCTGCGTGCGATCGCGGCGGGCAAGCATGTCTACGGGGAGAAACCCCTGGCCGCGACCACGAAGGAGGCCAGAGAAGTACTCGATGCCGCGAAGGAGGCAGGTGTTCGTATCGGTTGTGCACCTGACACGGTCCTCGGAACCGGGATTCAGACGGCCCGCCATGTCATCGACGCCGGCATGATCGGCAGGCCGATCTCGGCCAGCGCGACGATGGTCACCCCTGGGCATGAGCGCTGGCACCCGAACCCGGACTTCTACTACGTCCCCGGCGGCGGACCGTTGCTGGACATGGGACCGTACTACGTCACCGCACTGGTCACCCTCCTCGGACCGATCACCTCGGTGATCGGGGCGGCGAGCCACACTCGCCCGGAACGAATCATCGGTTCCGGTGCGCGAGCAGGCCAGAGCATCCCGGTGACGATCGACTCGCACGTCACCGGCGTCCTGGTGCATGCCTCCGGCGCCCTGTCCACGCTCGTGATGAGCTTCGACGCCGTGCAGACGCGCTCCTCGAACATCGAGATCCACGGCGAGCAGGCGAGTCTCACCGTCCCCGATCCCAACTATTTCGACGGCGAGGTGTCTATCTGCACCCTCGGTACCCGCGAGGAGGGGTGGGAGGTGCTGCCCAGTAGCGCCGGTTACATCGGCGCGGGCAGAGGCTACGGTCTCGCGGACATGGCCCTGACCCCGCCCGGGGAGCAGCACCGCGCGAATGGAGAGCTCGCCTACCATGTGCTCGACGTCATGGAGTCGCTCCTGCGCTCGGCTGCGGAAGGAGCCTCGGTGCAGGTCAGCAGCACGGTGGACAGACCACGAGGAGTCCCCTTCGCCTCTCTTCAGGACCAGGATCCTCAAGGGCTCCCGGTACTCTGACGGCGACCTGGAGCAAGCCGGGTGACGGACACGTTCGAGCGCCTCCCCCATCGGGCGGTCGGAATCGAGCGAACCCGCAAGCCCGGGGACGGTCCCCTCCGAGTGCTTGCCGGATTATCGGCGTCCGTCGTCACATCACCTGCCTGGCATCCCGGTCTACTTCTGTGAGCCGCACCCGCCCTGGTGACAAGGCGCGAACGAGTATACCGACGGGTTGTGGAGTGGCCACCGAAAGGGACCAGCCTCAGCGAACACGGCGCAGAACATCTCGATCACGTTGCCGCGGAGATCGATGATCGACCTCGAGCTGTGCTCGATCGGACACCCCCGCGAACCGATTCGCTACGCTTCTGAACAGCACCGACCTCTCCTCGGTGTTGCGGCGACCGTGAGATTCCGCCCCGTCATCGCGGGTCCCGCGTACAGTGACATGATCAACCAGTCGGCACCCTGGCCGACACGCTCCAGGCGGTCCGGAGACCCCGGGCGCCCTGGAGAATCTGGAAGGCCAGGGCAGGAGCAGACATGATGCCGCGCATGCCGGCTTCGTGGCTGAGCAGGGGATGCCGTCCCAGCTCGGCGGGTGCAGGAGTGCCGGGTGTATGAGCGGCTGCATGCCCAACGCCGGTCTCATCCGGAGGGCAAACTCGCCCCGGAGAAGGTAGCTGTGTCGCGTGGGGCGGCGGGCTGGTCCACGGCGGGGAACTTCACCGCGTCGTGGGACACACGGCTGCGGGAGGTGGAGGGGTTCCGGGTGGTCACGGGGCGGTTCCCGATCCACCACCGGTATGACCGCCGGGAGGGAAGGTCTCGGCGATCTGGTTGGGCCGTCAGCGCACCTGGTGACGGAAGAACACCTTGAATCCTGGGCGACGACGGACTCTGGACGCGGTCCTCACCGGTGGAACCCTCGATTCCCCTATACCGGTACCGGGCAATCCCTACACCTGATCATCGTCGTAGGCGCCACGAGCATGGTGAGTGCTAGGCGGCTAGGTGTGGGTTGGGCTGCTGGATACGGGCTGCCGCGGCTTTGAACCGTCGTGCTTCCTGCATGAGCTGCCGGATGAGGGGTTCAACGGCAATGCTGCCCTTCGTGGTCCGGCTCAGGGCGCTGGTGGCGATGAGTTCCAACCGTCGGGCGCCGGCCATCGCCGCCCCGTTACGCATGCTCAGTAATGCCTCCACATGCCTGTCGTCCTCACCACCGTCGTTGCTGTTGTCATCGTCGCTGCTGTCATCACGGTGGTGGGCCTCGTGAGCGTCCTGGTGGTGCTGCTGGGCGTGGTGCTGTGGCTGCCGGTGGTTTCGGTGCTGGGTGAGGGTGTGGTCGATGCGGGTGATGCGCGAATCCAGGAGGGAGGTGAAGTTGATGATGAGGTCCAGGGCGATGGTGGGCGAGAGGTCCTCACTGAGAGTGGTGAGCACTGTCGGATCCAGGACGGGGGTGGTGATGGTCAGTCGGGTGTGCTGGTCGCGGTGGATCATGGGGTTCCTGTCATGGAATGGAGGAAGGAGATACCAGGGGGATTCGGGGACGTTCGCGGTCGTGGGGTCCTGCTGCGATCTCCTGGGTGCCGAAGCAGGATCGTCGGTGGCGGCGTCGAGATGATGGGTGTGCTCACAGTCATGGTGCTGACGACGGTGACAGTACGGCGCTGCAGCACCATGATGGTGCGTGGTGGTGAGTGGGGCCTGGGAGAAGGCTATGAGGCCAGGGTGTACGCCGTAGTCGTCCCTACCGGTGAGTCCGGTGGGGTGAGGTGCACGGGTTGCATGATGTCCTGGCCTACGGCGGCAGGATGAGGTTCCGCGGATCTGAGGGCGCCGATGACCTGTACGGGCACCGTGTGCGAAGGGGTGGGGGAGCTGAGCTTCCGGCAGGCGTCTTTGAGAAGACCGATGGCGGCGGGGTCGAGGAACCGTGCCTGGGTGGTGTCGATGGTGATGCTGGGATTGCCTGGCAAGGCGTGGGCGCGCCGGATGATCGGGATCAACGCCCGGTAATTGATGGTGGTGAGGTGACCGGTGACCTGCAGGACGGCCGTGCGGTGTGTGAGATCGACCTTGATGAGGGTCCGAAGTCGGGGATACATGAGAGCTCCGCGAGGAAGAGGCGGCAATGGCCACTTTCTTGACCAAGACCCATCATAAAGTATTTAGGCCTTCTAGTAAAAACCATGCTTACCTTTCACGTCGGACAGCACGGCATCCTGCTCGTAACCTCTGTCGCCAGGTACCTCGTGAGTATGACTACGGTTGTGATTATCGGCTCGCGCTCGCTGGTCCCTGCGCCTGTTTCTGATACGTTCGGCTGTGTCAGTCGGCTGAGTGTGGTGTGCGACAGCTTCGTCAGGTAGGTGCTGTCGTGTGAGGCCTTCTGCGGAGTCTGGGTATAGAACTGGCGGTGGTTCAGGGTTCGGGTTCGGGTGAGAGGGTTCGGGGAAGATGGACGAGACGACGGCGGGGCCTGAGTTCACGGACGTTGAACTGCAGTTCCTGGACTCGGTGTTCGAGCTTGCGAGGCAGGGACGCACGGGTGAGCTCATGAGTGTTGTGGGTTCGGGTATACCGGTGAACCTGACGAACTCCCGGGGCGATACTCTGCTCATCCTCGCGGCGTACCACCGGCGCGCGGACACGGTGTCGGGGCTCCTGGGCGCGGGGGCGGATACGAGCCGGGTCAATGACATGGGTCAGAGCGCACTGGCGGCGGCGACGTTCCGCCGTGATGAGGGAATCGTCGATGATCTGTTACGAGCCGGCGCAGATCCACACCTGGGACCCAGAAGCGCGATCGCTGTCGCCCGGCAGTTCGGTTTGACGGACATGGAGGCCCTGTTCGCTTGATCGCCGCTGCGAGGACTGGGCATCGCCAGGGTCGACGGTTCCTATCACCGCCACTGGAAGCTACGGCGTAGACGCTGGAACGGTATTCACAGGGCAAGTCCTCTGAGAGGTCGGCGCCGATCACGGTGCGCACCGATCGGGGCCAGCGGGGTAGGGCGAGGTGCTCGCTAACTGTTCTGTGTCATGACGTTGGCGACGCTGTCGTGCAGGCGTGTGGCTGGGGGTTGGTTCCCGATCGCAGTATGTGTTCGATGGTAGTTGTAGTGGATGTTCCAGGTGGTAATCGCGTTGGTGCGCTGTGCTTCTGAGGTCCACTCGCGGGCGTAGAGGAGCTCTTCGGCGAGGGTGCGGTTGTAGCGTTCGACTTTCCCGTTG
>NZ_LGIU01000039.1 GCF_001187915.1 Arthrobacter sp. RIT-PI-e
GAGCACGCTGGGTCATGAGGTGGAAGCCCGCCCTGAACGCGTTCGCGATCACCTTCGCAGGACGCTTCGAGAAGACCAACTACTAATGAAAACGCCGGACCCCACACACCGTTTATCGGACAGACCCTCGCGGGGCTGGATAACTTCGTCGCACTCGGTAGCGACCCGATTTTTTGGAGAAGCCTTGCCTTCACCGCTCAATGGGTCGTCGTCGAAGTCGCACTGCAATTCATCTTCGGTCTGGCCTTGGCCCTGCTCATCAACCGGACCTTCGTCGGCCGTGGGATGGCTCGTTCCCTCGTCTTCTCCCCCTGGGCTGTATCCGGGATCCTGACGACAACGATCTGGATCCTCATCTACAACCCCTCCACTGGCGTCGGACGCTACCTTGCTGACTTCGGTATCGGGGAGTACGGGGTGTCCCTTCTCGCCGGCGCTGATAGTGCCTTCTGGGCACTGGTCCTGGCCGAAATGTGGAAAGGAATCCCTTTCTTCGCCATCCTCATCCTGGCTGATCTGCAATCGGTATCCCTGGATCTTTATGAGTCCGCAGAAGTCGATGGAGCAGGAGCCTTCCGGAAGTTCTTCTCCATCACCTGGCCGCACATCAAGCAGGCCGTGATCATCGCGACCCTCCTTCGTGCCGTTTGGGAGTTCAACAACGTCGACCTCCTCTACACCATGACCGGAGGCGGGCCGGCCGGTTCAACCACCACTCTTCCTCTCTACGTCGCACAAACAGCGATCAACGACCGAGATTTCGGATACGGGTCGGCGCTTACCGTCGTCGCCTTCGTCATCCTCACCTTCTTCTCTCTCGTGTATCTGCGCATCACCAAATCGAAAGAGGACCAAAAATGACATCGTTGCTCTCGCGATCATCGACTTTCACCTCCTCTTTCAACACCGGAGCGCACCAACACCAACGCCCGCTCAGCCGGCTCAAAATAAAACAGCGGCGCATCGAGCGGATCGTGACATACGTTCCTCTGACCCTGTTCCTGATCTTCACGCTCGTCCCGTTCTACTGGATGCTCCTGTTCGCCTTCCGACCAACCGGATCGACATCGTTGGTGCCGTGGCCCATCACGTTCGATCACTTCGAGACCGTATGGAGCGGCTCAGGTTTCGGCATTTACTTCCAGAACAGCCTCTTCGTCGCAGGAATGAGCCTGCTCTGTTCGACAGTCATCGCCCTGCTCGGCGGTTATGCACTGGCCCGCTACAGCTTCAAGGGCAAAACCCTGTTCCTCGTCGCGATGCTGTGCACCCAGTTCGTCCCGGGCGCAATGATGCTCATCCCGCTCTTCGAGATATTCAACGCCGTCGGCCTGACGAACAGCCTGTGGAGCCTCATCATCGCCGACACGGTCTTCCAACTGCCGCTCTCCTTGATTCTGATGGCAGGATTCATCCGCAACGTCCCCGTCGAGCTCGAAGAAGCAGCCTGGGTCGATGGGTGCACCAGGATCAGAGCGTTCATCCTCGTTGTCCTCCCCCTACTGAAACCAGGCATCGTAGCCGTCGGATCCTTCGCCTTCATCAGCGCATGGAACAACTTCCTCTTCGCCATCATGTTCATCACCAGGCAGGACCAGTTCACCGTCCCTGTCGGACTTAGCTACCTACTGGGCGAGTTCGGCGCCGACTTCGGTGCACTGGCAGCAGGAGGCGTCATCGCCATCGTCCCCGTCGTCATCCTGTTCGCCTACGTGCAAAAATTCCTGGTCCAGGGCCTTAGCGCCGGCGCCGTCAAAGGGTGATAAAGACCGTCTCGAGAACCACCGAGGCCGATGCTCACTCCGTCCCCCTCACCGCGTCCGGCACCTCCACCGACCGAGACCAAGCAACTACCGAGGAAATCTCTATGACGACTACCTTCAGCCCCGTCATCACGGGCCAGTCCCTCATCGCCGGCCGAGCCGTCGAAGGGACCGCCGGTACCGCCCAAGCGCTCAACCCGGCCACCAATGAGAAGCTCGAACCGGCGATCACCCTGATCGACGACCGCCAGCTGGCTGAGGCGACCGCCGCCGCGGCCGCGGCATTCGATACCTACCGGGCGACGACACCCGCTGAGCGTGCCGCGTTCCTCGAGCGCATCGCCGACAACATCGACGCGCTCGGCGCCCCGCTCACCGAACGCGCCGTGCTCGAGACAGGTCTTCCCGCTGCCCGTATCGACGGAGAACGCGCCCGCACCGTGGGCCAGTTACGCCTCTTCGCCGGCGTCGTCCGACAAGGCGACCACCTCCAGGCACGGATCGACCCGGCACTGCCCGACCGTGCTCCCCTGCCTCGACTGGACATCCGCCAGCGCCACATCGGCCTCGGACCTGTTGCCGTTTTCGGTGCCAGCAACTTCCCCCTGGCCTTCTCCACTGGTGGAGGTGACACCGCTTCGGCCCTCGCAGCCGGTTGCCCCGTCATCGTCAAAGCCCACAACGCCCACCCCGGCACTGCGGAACTCGTCGGCCACGCGATCGTCCGCGCCGTCGAGGAATTCGGATTACCAGCTGGCGTTTTCTCCCTGATCTTCGGCGCCGGCACCTCCATCGGACAGGCCCTCGTCGCGGATCCGAACATCAAGGCTGTCGGTTTCACCGGCTCCCGTGGAGGCGGTACCGCTATCATGGCGACCGCTGCCGCCCGCCCCGAGCCGATCCCCGTCTACGCGGAGATGTCCTCTATCAACCCGGTCTTCGTCTTCCCGGGAGCGATCGAGGACGACATAGGGGCACTCGCCACGGGCCTGGTCGGGTCGCTGACCATGGGGGCGGGCCAGTTCTGCACGAACCCGGGCCTGGTCTTCGTCCCCAGCGGCACCCAGGGAGACGGGTTCGTTGCGGCCGCCTCGGAGGCACTGCGGGTAACGCAGGGTTCCACCATGCTTACCCGCGGTATCGCGGCGGCCTGCGGGGAAGGAGTGGCCAAGCTCCGGAATGAAGCCGACGTCACCGTCGTCGCCGAAGGCCAGCCCGGCCCGACCGAGAACGCACCAGGCGCCGTCCTGTTCAGTACGACGACGGACAGCTTCAGGGAGAACTTGCAGCTTCAGGAGGAAGTCTTCGGTGCGGCCGGGATCTTCGTCCGCTACAACAGCCAGGACGAGCTTCTCGCCTCGGCCGAAGCGCTGGAGGGCCAACTCACGGCGACCATCCACGCGACAGCATCGGACAACGCAACGATTGCACCCCTGTTGCCGGTCCTCGAGCGCAGGGTCGGACGGATCCTGTTCAATAGCTGGCCCACCGGTGTCGAGGTCGGCCCCGCCATGGTCCATGGCGGCCCGTTCCCGGCCACCTCGGATTCCCGCTCCACTTCTGTTGGATCACTGGCGATCATGCGGTTCCAACGACCGGTCAGCTACCAGAACATCCCCGACGAACTACTGCCGGCAGCCCTTCAGGAAGCCAACCCCTGGCACCTCAACCGCCGCATCAACGGACAGCAAACAGCCTCATAGAACAGGGGACGGGTCTGCTGCACGGATAGGTGACAGTTTCAAGTCACGCAGCCAGGGCGGCTGGCGTGTTCATGATGGTCTCGAACTCGACGGGCGTCAAACGTCCGAGGCGGGCCTGGCGTCGGCGCCGATGATAGGTCCGCTCGATCCAGGTCACGACCGCGGTGCGTAGTTGCTCACGGGTCGTCCAAGACCGGCGATCCAGGACGTTCTTCTGCAGCAAACTGAAGAAACTCTCCATCGCGGCATTATCTCCGCAGGATGCGACCCTGCCCATCGAACCAACCATCCGATGGTGGGTCAGAGCACGCAGGAACTTCCTGCTCCGAAATTGCGACCCTCGGTCGCTGTGAACCACGCAACCGGCAACATCACCACGACGAGCAACCGCACTCTCCAACGCATTCACCGCCAACCTGGACTTCATTCTCGAGTCGATCGAGTAACCGACGATCCGGTTCGAGAACACGTCCTTGACCGCGCAAACGTAGAGCTTCCCTTCTGCGGTTTTGTGCTCCGTGATATCGGTCAGCCAGAGCTGGTTCGGGGCATTTGCGGTGAACTCGTGCCGGACCCTGCCCTTTTCGTCGGTGACGGTGCAAAGGTCGTCGTGGACCGGAGGCCCGGGCTTCCGCCCGTTCTTCCCACGCTTCTTCCCGAACGCGGACCACCAGCCATTGGCCGCGCAGATCCGCCACGCAGTCCGGTCAGCCATCGCCTCCCCGGCGTCGCGGGCCTCATCCGCCAAGAGCCGGTGCCCGAACTCTGGGTCCTCACCATGAGCGTCGAAGAGTGCGTTCGCACGATGTGCCTCGACGACCTCGCTCTTCGTGATAGGTGCTGCCAGCCACCGGTAGTAGGGCTGACGAGAGAGCTTTAAGACCCGACACGTCACCGCCACGGGCACCCCGTCAGCGGCAAGCTCTTTCACGAGCGGGTAGAACCTTTTCCCGGCAGGTTCGCCTCACGACAAATACGCTGCCGCCCGCCGTAGAACCTCGTTCTCCTGCTCGAGCAGCCGCACCCGCTTCCGCAATTCGCGGTTCTCCACCGTCTCGCTGCGAGACTCACCAGGCGTCACGCCGTCGTCGGTCCCGGCGTTGCGTATCCATTTCGTGAGCGTCATCGGGTGAACACCGAAGTCCTTAGCGATCTGCTCGATCGTCACTCCGGACTCACGGTTCTTAGCAACGCGCACGACGTCGTCACGGAACTCACTTGGGTAAGGCTTTGGCACAACAACATCCTTCCAGGCCCACCTTCCGGCAAGCCAGATCAGATGTCACCTATCCGTGCAGCAGACCCGGAGGCCGTCGGTTCGACTCGTGTGGCCGTCTACCGACGCCTGACCATCGGGTCTGAAGAGAGACCTATGAACTCACGCCGAAGAACGGATGAGCTGGTAGTGGGCAGGAGCGGTGGGACACAGCGATAGAAGCTATGGAAGCGATCGTCCGTGTAGGTGGAGCGCTGTGTCGTACGGCGGGTTTCACCTCGGTGCCCGGATGTCATTGCCTGTTCAGGCTTATTTATTGCTCTTGACAACTGTGTGGAGGCGAACGGACGATGAAACCATTAAGGAAAGCGGTTTCCAGGATGTTGTGGCTGGGCGTGCTTTCCACCAGGACATCAAGGGAGATGGTTATGGTTTCGTTCGTTCGCCCACGAAGGTCTCGAGGAGCAGTGGGAGTAGCGGCGGTGGCGGCGGTTGCTGCGGCGACGCTTGTAAGTGTGCCGGCAGCCGCAGCACTACAGGACGCACCTGGGGGTGTACCTGGGGATGCGCTGGTGCGTCAGGTGGAGTACCTGGATCGCGCTCCGGTCGCGGTGACGACCGAGGGCGGTGTGTATGTCGGGTGGCGGATGCTGGGCCTGGATGCGGAGTCGATCGGTTTTCATGTTTATCGCGACGGTGTGCGGATCACGGACACCCCGGTCACGGGCAGCACGAACTTCCTCGACGTGGCAGGGACGGGTACGTCGGTGTACCGGGTGACTGCGTTGATGGACCACCGTGAGGTGACGGTGACTGAGGAGTTCACCCCGTGGGGTGAGCAGTCCCTGGACATCCCATTGCAGCGCCCGGCTGGTGGTACGACGCCGTCGGGTGAGGCGTACGAGTATGAGGCCAATGACGCGTCGGTGGGTGACGTGGATGGTGATGGTGAGTATGAGATCATCCTGAAGTGGAACCCCACGAATGCGAAGGACAACTCCCGCGCCGGCTACACCGGGAACGTCTATGTTGATGCGTACAAGCTCGACGGTACTCGGCTGTGGCAGATCGATTTGGGCCGCAATATCCGCGCCGGTGCCCATTACACCCAGTTCCAGGTCTTCGACTACGACGGTGACGGCCGCGCCGAGATCGCGATGAAGACCGCGGACGCCACGGTCGACGGCGCCGGCACTGTGATCGGTGACGCCGCGGCGGATCACCGCAACGCTGGCGGCTATGTGCTTACCGGGCCGGAGTATTTGACCGTGTTCGAGGGTGCGACGGGTGCGGCCCTGGACACTATCGACTACGTGCCGGAGCGCGGAACCCTGTCGTCCTGGGGGGATACGTACGGTAACCGGATGGATCGTTTCCTCGCCGGCACCGCCTACTTGAACGGCGAGAATCCCAGCATGATCTTCAGTCGCGGGTACTACACGAAGACGTACATTGCCGCGTTCGACTTCGTCGACGGGAAGATCCAGGAGCGCTGGTTGTTCGACTCCACCAAGGCCGGGAACCAGTACGCGGGTCAGGGCAATCACGAACTCTCCATCGCGGACGTCGACTCTGACGGGGCCGACGAGATCGTGTTCGGTTCCATGACGATCGATGATGACGGCACCCCGCTCTACACGACCGGTCTCGGCCACGGGGACGCGATGCACGTCACCGACCACATGCCGTGGCGTGACGGGCTCGAGGTGTACTCGGTGCACGAGAGCATGCCCAGCAGTGGTCAGCGGGCAGCGACGATGCGGGACGCGGCGACGGGGGAGATCCTCTGGTCGATCCCCGGGACCCGTGACACCGGTCGCGGCGCTGTAGGGGATATCGACCCGACCCATGAGGGCAACGAGGCGTGGGCGATCGGGGGGACCTACAAGTACAACTCGAAGATCGGCTCCCTCCGCGCAGCAGACGGTACAGATTTGGGTACGAGTATCCCGGCGGCGAACTTCCTCACCTGGTGGGACGGGGACCTGCTGCGGGAAATCACCGACCACGACTACACCGACCCGACGGAGATGGCCACCGGTGCGACGCCGACCATTTCGAAGTGGAACTGGGAGTCTAAGACCGAGGACCGGCTGCTCACCCTCGACGGCACCCTGACCGGTAACGGCACTAAGGGCAATCCTGTGCTGCAGGCTGATCTGTTCGGTGACTGGCGTGAGGAGCTCATCTACCGCACCGCTGACAACTCGGCGCTGCGCATCTTCACGACCACGGATGTCACCGAGCACCGGATCCGCACCCTCATGCACGACCCGGTGTACCGGCTTGGCGTGGCGTGGCAGAACACCGCCTACAACCAGCCCCCGCACACCAGCTTCTTCCTCGGGGAGGGAATGGATACCCCGCCGGCCCCGAGCATCGCCTACGTGAACGCCCCGGCGCCCGATGAGACAGCGCCGGTGGTGACAGGGATCAAGGACACCAAGGTCGGCGCCAAGCGCGGCCTCACCGTCGACGTCCAGGCAGAGGATCCAGAGTCGGGGATCCGCTCACTGAGCGTCATCTTCAACGGCACCGAGCTCACCGGGGTCAACGGCCGCTATGAGCTGCCCATTGCGGGTCTGAAGGGCAGCTTCGAACTCCGCGCGACCGCGGTGAACCACGCAGGCTTGGAAACCACCACCACAGCGGAAATCACGGTACGGCCGGGTAACGGCAAAGCCCACTAGAACAACAAGCACCCCAGCAGCTGAAGGTAGCTACGGGCGGTAGGACTCACGTCCTACCGCCCGTAGCTGTTTCCTACAGCAAGGGGCACAGGGGCATAGGTATCTCCCACAGGACGCTGTCCTGTGGGAGAGCCCGAGTACCTGGTGGATGCTCGTAGGACCCGTACGGTGACCTGCGTCTGTGTGTGTGGTCTGGGATGATTC
This sequence comes from Arthrobacter sp. RIT-PI-e, assembly GCF_001187915.1. Taxonomy (GTDB): domain Bacteria; phylum Actinomycetota; class Actinomycetes; order Actinomycetales; family Micrococcaceae; genus Arthrobacter_D. The sequence goes on from NZ_LGIU01000039.1 coordinate 7,577, forward strand.
ACAGATGCCTGAGTCCGAGAGTTTCCAGCTTCACGCGTGGGTGGATGAGAGCATGCGTGGAGTCACCGGGGACCAGGGCATGTATCTTCTGGGGGCTGTGGTCGCTGATCCTGCCGAGTGCGAGCCGACGCGAGATGAGCTGCGCGCCGTCCTGCCCAAGGGTGCCAGGAAGCTGCACTGGACCGACATGGGGGAGCGTGAGAAGAAACAGGTCACCGGCCTGGTGTGCGGATTGGATGTTGCCCACATGGTGGTGATCGGGACACCACTGAATCTGAAGAAGCAGGAGAAAGCTCGAGCCAAGTGCATGGAGCGTCTGCTGTGGGAGCTCGGCGAGATGGGCGTGTCACGGGTGTTCCTCGAGCACCGCACACCGTCACTGAACAGCCGGGACATGAAGCTGGTGGACCAGTTGCGTGGCCGCCAGGCAATGCCGGCGAGTCTGCGCGTGGACATCGCGCAGCCCTCCACCGAGCCCATGTTGTGGATCCCGGATCAGATGCTCGGCGCCATGGGAGACGCCGAGACCAACGCAGACGGGTCGTGGCTGGAACTGTATAACGGTGCAGTGCACCGGATCGACATCGAGTTCTAGACAGCGCGAAGGCCAGGTCCCGCTAAACACGGGGGTCCTGGCCTCTACTTCTCAACTCTCCCAGCAGGAGAGGAGCTACCTCTAGTATCCCTCACCACAACCCGTGTGGATACCCATGCCCAGAAATTTTGCAGTGTGAACCGCCCTGGGACGGTCCTGTAGATGTCCAGTGAGTCCGAGGTCGGTTCAGGTGATGGGGCGGTGTGGGCGGTTTTATCCGCGGGAGGGGATGTATCCCCAGAGGATGCGTTGGGCTCGGTGCGGGAGTCGGTCGAAGGCTGGGCGCCATGATTGTGGCCAGCGCAGTGATGAGGCTTGGACGAGGTAGGCCAGGGGCGTCATGGGCTGTGGCATGGGTGTGAGGTCCAGGTCGGTGGGGGAGTACCGCCACATTCTGCCGTGGGCGTCTTCCAGGCGCAGGGTGATCGATGGCTCTGTCTCGAGCTGGCTTACGAGGGCGGCGGGGAGGTGTGTGGTGTATCGCTCACCGGGCCCTAGCCGTTTGACCCCGTGGGGTAGGAGCTGGGACGGGTCCAGGACGGTGATGTTGCGTACCTGGTGGTTGCCTGCGTTGACGATGGTCAGGTCCGCACCGGTGAGGAACCGGTGCCCGGGATTCTCGTCGAGTGCTTCGTATCGGTGGTCCAGGCGGGCTGAGACCAAACGGATATGAGTGCGTTGGCGCTGGATTTCCAGCCACGCCGGCGGGCCGCCCAGGACGAGGATCACGACGATCGAGGCAACCCCTGCGGTGAGAAACCAGTTCATCCCACCAGTACACCAAACCACACCCCCCAACTCACCCCCCCACCCCATCCCGCCCAGGTGAGGTAGCAGAAGGAGGGGTTGTTCTTCTGTGGCCGCACGTTCTGACTCCGACGGTCATCCTGGTCGGGGTTCCGGGTAGGGCTCTGGTGGACGCAAGGGCTCCAGCCCTGTCGACTTCAGCAACGTTGAGACAAGCAACCAGGAAAAGCTGTACTCGACGTTCTTGGCCCTGTCCCTTGTGGAGCTTTGGTATTAATGTTTTGCTACTACCATGTCGAGAATTCAAGCGCAGCAGGATGCACAGCTCACTAGGGCGGTTCTGCCTCTGCTGACGCTGACCCTCCTGGCTGATGAGGAGTCCTACGGCTATCAGCTCATCGAACGCCTCGCGGACTTGGGTCTGGAAGTGACGACCGGGCTGATGTACCCGTTGCTGAGCAGGCTTGAACGCGACGGGATGGTCAGTACCCGTATGGTCCCTTCGACCAGCGGTCCGCCGCGGAAGTACTTCGCCCTGACCGAGGACGGGCACACAACACGAGCATCCGTGAGGCAGCAATGGCAGATCGTCGCTACGGCCGTTGATCTAGCCACCGAGAAGGAGAACACCCCCCATGCCTGATACTGCTGTGACATCCCCGCCGGTCCGTCGTTCCCTGACAGAGAAACTACGAGCCGAGATGTACCTCGCCCTGCTCGACTGGCACCTCGAAGCGGTCCTGCTAGGCAAGGAACGCCGAGCGACCATCAAGGAACTCCGACAAGCCCTGGCCAATGACCCTCGGGACATGGACGCCAGTCTCCGGGACCTCGGCGCACCCAAGACACTGGCAGAGCAGTACGCCGTCGACGCACATCGCAGACCCTTGTGGTCCATCGGAGTGATCACCGCCGGCGCAGCTCTGCTGGTCTACTGGACGGTGTTCCTGTCCTACGTGTTCGGGATGCTCGCTGCTGTCGAATCCCTCGGCGCCGGCCACGCCAATGCCACGTTCTTCACCATCGAGGTCGGTGCGTTCTCCACCGCCGAAAGCTTCGGTATCAGCTGGACCGGCAACTGGGCCTGGCTCATCGTCCCGGCCATCATCGCCACACTAGCCTTCCTCCTCGGGGCCAGATCCTGGCGTGCATTCACCGGCGTAGCAGCCCCACGCTGAACCACGCTGAAGCACGCTCGCGCATCAACCACGAACTCAGGCGACAGGGCCACACTTCGTATAAGCGACCCTGGGTGTCCTTGGGAACTGCAACGACTGACACTTCGTTGCGGGATCCTTGATGGTGGTGGGGTTGATTGAGGTGTCCGACGTTGCCCGGTCGCGACGAAGTCAGGAGGCCGAATACTGGCCTGCGTGAACGTGGAGTTGGTGCAGCGCCGGGTTCAGGGTTGTTCCCTACTGGCAGGCCGCCGTGAGGTACCGGCCGAGGAGGATGATGCCGATGGCGGCGCCTCAGAGGATCAGGGGCTCAGCTTCTGAGCTCGTCCCGGTACACAAAGGACAGCCTTTGACCCGAGGTAAGTCCTAGGACCATGCGTCATCGCACAGCGCGGCCCCTGCCTGTGGCAGTCCGTGCTTTTCTACTGACGGCTCGCCCGATCGCGGTGTCGGCGTACGGCGGCCCTATTGGCGCACCGGACGGAACAGTAGCGCTGTCGGCCATTTCTTGTCGTGTCCACGATTACCTGTGTGCAGGGTTCCCCTGCGCAGCGCCCCAACCGGTGCATACCTCGTGTGACTAGGTGTAGTGAGGTCCCGACACCAATGACGGCCCGCAACACTTCTGGGAGTCTCTGTCCGTCGTCGCGGTAGTGCAGGTGCCAGCCTTCGCCGTCGTGGTCGGTCAGGCGGGGGTAGGCCGCTACCGTCGCCATCGAGTGATTCAGCAGCATGGCGCGGGTGTCCGCGGAGTTGGCGTCGACGACAGCAAGCCATTCATCGAGTACGGCGCGCACCGCGAAGTGATCACCGGTATGCGTGGGAAACCGCATTGTCATCCCGAATGTCCGCGTGCGGTCGATGATGCCCGCTCGGTTTGTCGGCCAGTCGTTTACCAGTGATGCCGCGAGCAGGACCGCATATTCGCCGTAAGGGTTGAGATGCATAAGGCAATTACATCATCGTAGGAGCATGAGCCTTTCTTTACGTCACGACCTCGAGTGCCCGGATCGGACAGGTATCGCCCATGAGCATGGGTGGACGGTCGAATCGACGCATCCCACGTCGGAGGGGTGGATCCTCTACGTGCGGTGCCCCACCTGCCACATCCGCCGGGTCGATCTACAGCCGACGGCGACATGCTCGCCTGGCCCCGTAAGCCGGGCGATCCAGGGCGGGCAGACGCCTCCACGCCGGCGACCTGACCGCAGGTCGTGAGCGCACCCAGCTTCCCGCGGGGCCAGACCGCAAAGTACAACCGGTCAAAGCACGGTGATCCCGGCTAATCGATGTACTCCCGGAAAGCAGATCGGCCGTCGGGGGTACCTCAACCAGTCGAAGCCGCCGCATTTGGTTAAGAAGTATGGATGCAAGACGCCTCATCACCGCTCTGGGAGTATTCGACGGGTGTCTCGATAAAGATGCCGGAGACAGGCGCGCAGGAGTGCCTCGGGGCGGTGCGCCCCTAAGAGTACTTGCCATTTGCCCTCGACGTGCAAATTCCTACAGCGCCGCTTCCCTCTAAGTCAATAACTCCTGGTGGGTGAGTGGTCGCTTTTTTTAATTCCTAGGTGATACCCAGCAGTCACGCCATAATGTCAGTATCAGTGGGCCGAGTGAACTACTTACGAGGGGCATTTTATTTACTCTGACGCCGGTTCGCTTGTCTGATTTTTAGGTGCAGGGGGGAGTAAGAATGCTGTTCTCTTACTGCCCCGTTATCACGATGTCGTGTTGTCGGAGGGTCATTGAACGTTTGTCAGGATGTTTGGAGGTCTAGGCGTCTGGCGTCGATGGATGAGGAGACTGCCGCGCCCAGGAGTAGGAGTCGCATGGTGCGTTCTGTTGCTTCGATGAGGAGTTGTTCGCCATTGGCTACGGCGTCTTCGAGGTTCATGGGGATGGTCATGATGGAGGCGATGGCGTCGATGCCGATGTCATGGACGTTTGGTGCGCCTTTACCCAGCGACCCGGCTAGGGCTAGGACGGGAACGCCTGCGAGCTGTGCTCTGCGTGCGATGACCGCGGGTACTTTGCCGTTGGGTGTTTGGAAGTCGATGGCGCCCTCGGCGGTGATCACGAGGTCTGCTTTTTGCATGAGCGCATCGAGATCAAGGCCTGCGAGTCCGCTGTCGATGAGAGCTTCGAAGCGCGGTGTTAGTGTCGCGCCCAGGGCGGCGAGTCCTGCGCCGAGGCCTCCTGAGGCTCCCGTGCCCGGGCCGCAGCGGTAGTCGAACCGGGTCGCCAAGCCGTCACGCCCGAGTACGCGGGCCCATTGGCGCATGGCTTTGGCAAGTTCCTCTACCTGGTCTGGGGAGGCTCCTTTTTGCGGGCCGAAGACCCGTGCTACGCCTTTCTTGCCGCAGAGGACGTTGTGTTGGTTGCAGGCCACGATCAGGGTGGTTTCCCGTACGGCGGGGTGCAGGTCGGAGAGGTCGAGCCGATCGGCGTTGATGAGCGCGGAACCGCCGAGAGGCAGGACGCGGCCTTTGCTGTCGAGGACCCGGGCGCCTAAGGCCTGCAGGGCACCGGCGCCGCCATCGCTCGTTCCGGAGTCACCGCACCCGATGATGATCGTGCGGATGCCTTCGTCGAGGGCGGCGCGGATGAGTTCGCCCACCCCATAAGTGGTGGTGGCTCCCGGGTCACGGAGCTTGCGCGGGACCAGGCGCAGTCCGGCTGCTGCGGCCATTTCGATCACGGCCGTGCCGGTGGCGCTGCCGCCGAGCCTGGCGAAGTGGGATTCGACGGGCTTGCCTACTGGGCCGGTGACGTTCACGGGGACCAGCACGCCGCCGGTTGCTGCGGCGAGGGTCGTTGCGGTGCCCTCTCCGCCATCGGCAATGGGCACGGCTGTGATCTGCACGCCGGGCAGGACGCGCCGCACGCCGGCGGCGATCGAGCGGGCCACGGTCTCGGCGCTCAGGGATTCCTTGAAGCCGCTCGGGGCGATGAGTACGCGCTGGGGGACTGCCATGGTGGTTCTCCTTCGGATGAGCCGGTCGGGGATCTACGGTCGGGGATCTATGGTGTGGGGTACGCGGTTCGGGGTCTGTGGTGCGGGTGTCAGGGGAAGAGCGGCAGGCCAAGATGTGGCCAGATCAGGAAGCTGAAGAGCAGGACAAGAACGACATTGACCGGTGCCAGGAGCGAGGACAGGCGCAGGAGGTCCTTAGGCGTGTAGGTTTCGATGCCGTCCACTGCGGCGAACATCGCCACCGGTTTCGCTGAGCTCGTCAGTGTGTGGCAGAAACCGGCTGCGGCGGTCGAGGCGAAGGCTGCGGCCACCGGGTCGACGCCCACAGCGGGTGAGAGGGCGATCACGATGGGGATCAGCACGGCCGAGCGTGCTGATCTGCTTTGGATGACCAGGTGGGCGAAGGTGGACAGCAGCACGACGAGGACCACGAACAGGGGCGCCGCGGCCGCCCCCAGTGACCGGATCGGCTCCAAAGCACCGCTTGCCAACCACTGGGCTGCACCTGTGGAGACCAGGGCGTTACCGAGGGCGAGTGTCGCGGCCATGAACAGTAGCAGCGACCACGGCACGGACTTGAGCCCTTTGGCCAGCTCCACCGAGCCGTAGCTCGGTGATGCTGCAATCAACGCCCCGATCAGTGCCACGAGGGCTGGGTCCAGTCCGTGCAAGGGCTCGGTGCACCACAGCACGACGACGGCGCCGAGTAGGAGAGCGGCACGTGACTCGGCGACGGTCAGAGGGCCGGTGACGGGGGTGGCCGAGTGTTCCTCGAGGTCCCTGGCGCTGATGGTCAGGCGCTCGGCGCGATCAGCAACCGAGGTGAACATGCGCAGCACGATCTCCGCGCAGATGTGTGAGGCGACCAGTGCCAGCGGAAGGCCGAGGAGGAGCCAGGTGGCGAAGTCGAAGCTCTCGCCCGTCGCCGTTTCGAGGATCTGGCTCGTGATCAGGTGCGCTCCGGCACCGAGGAAGGATCCGACGGCCGAGAGCAGGATGACTGAGGGAAAGAGGATCGCCAGGGCTTTGATCAGGGCTTTTCGCCCCATCAGGGCGTGTCGTAGGGCGAGGAAGACCGGCAGTGCCAGGGCGGCACGGCCGGAAGTCGAGGGGACCGCGAAGGTGGTGACGACGAGGGCGAGGGTTGTCAGGTGCGCGAGCTGACGCGGCGTCGTTGCACCTGTGATGATGAAGGCCGCTCCGCGGTTGGCGAGCCCCGAGGCTCGTACCCCGGCCGCGATCACGAAAGCGGCCAGCAGAAGCCAGATCGTCTCCTCACCCAGGGTCGAGAAGAGGGAGGCGGTATCCATTGTTCCCGTGAGGACCAGGACGGTCGCCGCGCCCAGCGCGATATAGGTGTCATCAATGGCGGTGAAGATCCAGAACCACACGGCCAGGACGAAGACCATCAGCGTCACCGCGCCCTGCGGGGAAAGCCCGGTACCGGGCTGCTGGGCGGCGAGGATCACACCTGCAGCGACAGCGAGGCCGACCACGGCGGCCACCGCTCGGACGAGGACTGCCCGGCGGGCGGGGCCCCTGGTGTCGGCGGTGGACGAAGGTGTGGCGCCGGGGGTGCCCGTTGCGCGCGGCGGGGGTGTGGTGGTGTGTTCGATCATGCTCATGGCAGTCGGTATCCTGCTCCCCTGATCGTTTCGATGCGTGCGGCGCCGATCTTGCCGCGCAGGGCACGCACGTAGACATCGACCACGTTCGAGCCGGGATCGAAGTTGTAGCCCCATACGTGGTTCAGCAGCTGCTCGCGGGAGATGACGCGGTCCGGGTTGCGCAGGAAGACTTCCAGGATCGAGAACTCGCGGGCCGTCAGCTCGATGATGTCGTCATTGATCCGCACGCGCCGGGAGTGAAGGTCGAGGGACAAGCCGCCGTGCTCGAGCATGGCGCCGGTCGTCATCGGAACGCGGTCCGTGAGGCGCAGTCGGATCCTGGCGATGAGCTCGGCGACGTGGAAAGGTTTGGTGACGTAATCGTTCGCGCCACCTTCCAGCCCGGCCACCGTATCCAGGGCACTGTCCCTGGCGGTCAGGACGATCACCGGTGTCGATACTCCCTCGCCCCTGATCTGGGCGAGGACCTCGAAACCGTCCAGCAGTGGCAGGCCGATGTCGAGGATGATCAGGTCGAAGCCTGCCGCGCGTGCCAGGAAGAGCGCGGTCTCACCGTCGGTGGCATGCTCGGTCGAGTAACCGGCGGCCTGCAGGCCTTTCTGTACGAAGGATGCGACCTGGGGATCGTCCTCGGCGACCAGGATGCGGCTCATGGTGCTCCTTGCGGTGTGGTGCTCCCGGTGACCGGTAGCGAGGCGGTGATGGGCGTCGAGCCGTGGTGACGCTTGGCGCTGTCACCGGCCGGACGCGCCGTGGGTGGTGTGAGTGGACGGGACGCAGGCTCCATTCCGGGGCGGGTCGTGGTGTTCTCCGGCGCGGGTAGGAGCAGCCCGAATATCGCGCCGTGGCCGGGTTCGCTGCGGACCCAGGCAGAGCCGTCGTGACCATCGGCGATGGCCCGGACGATTGCCAGCCCGAGTCCGGCGCCGCCTCTCTGTCCGGTACTGTGCCTGTCGGCCGGTAGGGCGTTGGCCGATCCGTGCTCGAACCGTTCGAAGATCACGGCGGCTTCTTCCTTGGTGACGCCGGGCCCGGCGTCCTGGACCCAGATGCGCAGCTGCCGGTCGGCTCCCATACCTTCGAAGGCGGAACCGATCTTGATGTCGGAACCCTCGGGGGTGTACTGCACCGCGTTGGCTCCGAGCTGGAGTACCGCCTGTGTGATTCGTTGACCATCAAGGCTGACTACACCCTCGGCGACCTCCATGAGCAGCCAACGCCGGTCACCGAGGGCCTGCATTTTTGATTCGAGGTCCAGCATCAGGCCGGCGACGTCCACCGGTGTTGGTTGGACGAAGTCCGGTCGTTCGGCTTTTACCAGCAGCAGGAGATCGGACACGATCCGGGCCATGCGGGAGAGCTCGCCGTCAACGAGGCTCAGGGTCGCGGCGCGACTGGCCGGCTCATCGTCGATGAGCTCCAGGTGTCCGCGGATCACGGTGATCGGTGTCCGTAGCTCGTGGCTGGCGTCATCGATGAAGTTCCGCTGCGTCACGTAGGCGTGCTCGAGCCGGTCCAGCATGTCATTGAAGGTGGAGGCCAAGGCTGCGACGTCGTCGCGCCCCTGCACCGGCACTCGGGCGGTGAGGTCGGATTCGGTGATCTCGGCGGCCACGCGCCGCACATCCCTGATGGGCCGAAGAATCTGTCCAGCTACGAGCCAGGCGATACCAGCGGTGAACAGCAGCCCACCGAGCGCCACGAAGAAAATAACGGTCACCGTCTCTTGGACCTGTTCGTATCCGCCGCGTGTGAACGCGGCGACAATGAGCGTCCCGTCCTGGGTGCCGGCTTCCACCTCCACCTTGCCCCAGCGCATGGTACCGGCGGCGGTCTCCCGGACACCTGAGGCGGCAGGATCTTCACGAATCTCCTGCAGCAGAGCCGTGTCGGCGGTCAGACGGTAGTCCTCGTCATTACCGCGCCCGGATGAGCCCAGGTACAGCACCTCGTCACCGGTAACACCGAGAATCACCTCCCCGGCTGACGCGTTCTGGCGCGACAGGTACCGCTCGAGCAGCTCACTGACAGAGGTGTACGGCTGCGCGGTCAAAGGATCCACGGCCTCACTGGCGAACGTGGTGAATTCCTGGATCTCCTGCACCACGTCGTCGTTGGCATCCCGGTCGACCCCCGCGATCAGCAGGGATCGAACAGTGACGAGCAGTGCTGTCAACGCCAACGCCGTGGTGAGGACGATCCACCCGACGATGCGCCAACGCGCGGACACCGACGACCCGCCAAGAGGCTTGGGATTCCGTGTCGCAGCGGGCGAATCAAGTATCGGGGCAGAAGAATGGGCAGCACCTGAGTCGGCTGCCATCAGTCCTCCCCGCCCACGCCAGCATCGTCATCGTCATCGAACTCCACGCCATCGTCCCCGTCCCCGTCCCCTGCCCAATCATCATCGTCAGCATCGTCATCGCCGAGAACCTGCCGTTCCACCAAGCCGGGAGTTTCCTGCTGCGGGGGAGCGACAGGCGCAGGAGCGGGCGCTGGTGCGGGAACCGGTATGTCCGGTGATGGAGCTGGCTGAGGTGAAACGGACTGGCTCGGAGCCGGTTCCGGAGAGGACGGCACGGCCAGCTCGTCCGTAGGCGATCCAGATTCAGGCGGCGTTGTAGCTGCACTGCCCTCGACCTTGGATCCTTGCTCGGTGGTGCGGGCGAGATCCACGACCACCGTCTGCGGTTCCACTGGTGGCACCTCGGCCGGCCGGCTTAGGGCTGCACTACCCACCGCAAGAAGGGCAGGGACTGCCAGTAGCCCGCCTGCGGCCAGAACTCGGGAAATGAGGGACATCGGGGACTCCTGGAACATCATGTGTTGGACACGTGCTGGCGATGAGGCGGATGCTGGAAACCCGTAGCAGCGGGGGCTTTAGTGCCACCACCTACTGTTACGCACCCCCGTGATACCTCCATGAAGCACAGATGAGAATTTCTTCATCCAACACCTGCAGGTGCTGCCCTGATCAAAGAACGTCTCCCCCTAATGGGGACTGTCCGATAAAGGGTGCGTGGGGTCGGGTATCTGTGATGTCTCAAGACATCGTTTTTCTGACAGTCCCGTATGAGAGCGGCAAAGAACATAAGGGGATTCAAGTCGTTCACTGATAGGGCCCGTGCGGTGCGGCGGTGGTAGAACTGGGTATGGCTATTGACGCGTTTGAACCGCACCCGCTTGTCCGTTTGCTGGGCAAGTCCTCCTCCGAGTTCACCGGTACCGATCTGGTGCGGGCGGTGGAGGAGCTGGGGTTGTCCCAGGTGAACTTGCGCTATGTCGGCGGGGACGGGCGTTTGAAGACTTTGGCTTTCCCGATCAATTCGCGCGAGCACCTTCTGGAGGTGCTGACCCGGGGTGAGCGGGTGGATGGTTCGAGTGTCTTCTCCGGGACCGATACCGGTAGCAGTGATGTGTACATCGTTCCGCGCCACCGCACCGCTTTCCTCAATCCTTTCGGGGAGCGGCAGTCCCTGGATGTGCTGTGTTCCTTCTACGACGCCGACGGCAAGCCGTTGGCGTACGCGCGTGAGCAGATCGTGCGGCGCGCCGCAGAAGCGCTGACAGGCGAAACCGGGATGAGGTTGGAGGCTTTCGGGGAGCTGGAGTACTACCTCGTCGATAAGCCCGAACGGATCTACCCTGTCGAGGAAGAGCGCGGCTATCAGGAGTCCGGCCCGTTCTCCAAGGGTCAGCGGGTCCGGGAGCAGGTGCTGGGCCATTTGTGCGCTATGGGGGTGGTGTTAAAGTATGCCCACGGTGAGGTCGGGAACATCCTCGAAGATGACCGGCAACTGGTGCAGCACGAGATCGAACTCCAGCCCGTCCCCGTGGAACAGGCCGCCGATAACCTTGTCCTGGCAAAGTGGGTGGTGCGCGAGGTCGCCTACAGTCACGGTCTGGAGGTTTCCTTCGCCCCCTTGGTCAGTGGTGAAGGAGCAGGGAACGGTCTACACATCCACAGCCGGCTGTGGGGTTAACCTCTGTTGGTGGACACCTGAAGTAGCGGGATTTTGGGATTCTGCGGGAAGGTGTTCCTGTGAGCACGACACGACGTAAATTCACTCCGGAGTATCGGCGGGAGGCTGCGCGCCTTG
>NZ_LGIU01000088.1 GCF_001187915.1 Arthrobacter sp. RIT-PI-e
CTTCGGCACCGACCGCCCCGAGTACGCCGGGGCGTCCGGGCACACCCTCCTGGCGGCGGCCGCCGGGATCGTCCGTGGGGCCGGGTTCGAGATCGGGAACTTCGCAATCCAGCTGATCGGCAACCGGCCCAAGTTCGCGGCCCGGCGCGCCGAGGCGGAGGCGGTCCTGTCGGATGCGGCATCCGCCCCGGTCAGCGTCTCGGCCACCACCACCGACGCCCTCGGGCTGACGGGGCGGGGGGAGGGCCTCGCGGCGATCGCCACCGCCGTCGTCGTGCACCTGGGGTCCGCGCCCGGTCGGGGCGGCCCCGGGGCCCGATGATGCACGGCGGGTACCCTGGACCGGTGAGCCTGCGATTCTACGACACAGCCCGCGCCGAGGTGCGTCCCTTCGAGCCGATGGAACCCGGGAAGGCGAGCCTCTACTACTGCGGCGCCACGGTGCAGGGCATGCCCCACGTGGGGCACGTGCGCTCGGCCATCGCCTTCGACCAGCTCACCCGGTGGCTCGAGGCACGCGGCCTGCGGGTCACCGTGGTCCGCAACGTGACCGACATCGACGACAAGATCCTCGCGAAGTCGCAGGACTCCTTCCGGGAGGGCGCCGCTCCCGCGGACCCGGCCGTCGTTCCCGAGGAACCGTGGTGGGCCCTCGCGTACCGGTTCGAGCAGGAGTTCACCCGCGCCTACGCCGCACTCGGCGTGCGGCCCCCCACCTACGAGCCGCGTGCCACCGGCCACATCCCCGAGATGCACGCCCTCGTCCAGCTCCTGATCGACCGCGGCCACGCCTACCCCGCGACGGACGGTTCCGGCGACGTCTACTTCGACGTACGCTCCTGGCCCGCGTACGGTTCCCTGACGCACCAGGACGTCGACGACATGCAGGCCGCGCCCGACGCCGACCCCCGGGGCAAGAAGGACGCACGGGACTTCGCGCTCTGGAAGGGCGCGAAGGACACGGACCCGGCGACGGCCTCGTGGTCCAGCCCCTGGGGCGCCGGGCGTCCCGGTTGGCACCTCGAGTGCTCCAGCATGGTGACCAGGTACCTGGGCGCCGAGTTCGACATCCACGGCGGCGGGCTGGACCTGCGCTTCCCGCACCACGAGAACGAGATGGCGCAGTCGCAGGCCGCGGGCCACGCCTTCGCACGGTTCTGGATGCACAACGGCATGGTCACCTACGACGGCGAGAAGATGTCCAAGTCCCTCGGGAACACCGTGAGCCCCCAGCAGATGATCGACGCCGCCGGCCCGCGGGTGGTGCGCTACTACCTCGGCCAGGCCCACTACCGGTCCGTGCTCGACTACCGGGAGACCTCGCTGCAGGAGGCGGCGTCGGCGGTGGCCCGGATCGACGGGTTCATCGCCAAGGCCACCGCTCGCGTCGGGGCCCCCGCTCCGGGTGCGGCGGGCCCGGTGGGCGTCCCGGCGGTGTTCGCCGAGGCCATGGACGACGACCTCAACGTGCCGCAGGCCCTCGCCGCCCTCCACACCACCGTGCGTGCCGGCAACACCGCGCTCGCCGCGGGGGCCGACGCCGCGGCACGGGCCGCCCGCGCCGCGGTCACCGCCATGACGGACGTCCTCGGGCTCGACGACGCCGCCCGGCCGGAGGGGGCAGGCGCGGACGCCGCTCTCGAGCGGTCACTCGACGCCCTCGTCGGGGACCGGCTCGCCGCCCGGAGCGCTGCGCGCGGCGCGAAGGACTGGGCGCAGGCCGACGCCATCCGCGATGCACTCGCGGCGGCGGGGATCGTCATCGAGGACTCCGCGGACGGCGCCCGCTGGCACCTGGCCGAGGACCGGGCGTAACCCCGTCGGACGGGGCGGACCGGGATCCCGGTGCGGGGCGTCCGGCCCCGGCCAGGAGCCGGGGAAGCCTCCGCGTAAACTGGGGAGGACTTTTCTCCCAGATCTGAAGGTGTTATCCATGGCCAGTCACGGACGTCCAGGCTCGGTTCGCAAAATGAAGAAGGGCCCCACCATCGGCACCGGCGGGCACGGACGCAAGTCGCTCGAGGGCAAGGGCCCCACCCCGAAGGCGGAGGACCGCCCCTACCACAAGGCCTACAAGAGCAAGGAGCTCGCAGAGCGGTCGGCCGCCAAGCGGGCCGGCGGTCGGAACGCGGGCACGGGTCGCACCAAGGGCAAGGCGGCGGAGGAAGTGGTGACCGGCCGCAACTCCGTGGTCGAGGCGCTGCGCGCCGGCATCCCCGCGAAGGCGCTGCACGTGGCCATCCGCGTGGAGATGGACGACCGCGTCCGCGAGTCGCTGAAGATGGCCACCGAGCGCGGCATCCCCGTCATGGAGACCGGCAAGCCCGAGCTCGACCGCATGACCGACGGCGCCGTGCACCAGGGCCTCATGCTGCAGGTCCCCCCGTACGAGTACGCGGACGCCCTCGACCTCGTGGACGAGACGATCGACCGCCACAAGCGTGGCCACATCGGGAACGCGCCACTGTTCGTGGCGCTGGACGGCATCACCGATCCCCGCAACCTCGGGGCGATCATCCGCTCCGCCTCCGCCTTCAGCAGCCACGGCGTGATCGTGCCCGAACGCCGTTCCGTGGGCGTCACCGCGTCCGCGTGGAAGACCAGCGCCGGTGCCGCCGTCCGTGTGCCCGTGGCCCGGGTGGGCAACCTCAACGCGGCACTGAAGTCCTTCAAGGAGAAGGGCATCTTCGTCCTCGGTCTCGACGGCGACGGCGACGTCTCGCTGCCCGAGCTCTCCCTCGGCCGCGACCCCATCTGCATCGTCGTGGGCTCGGAGGGCAAGGGCCTCTCCCGCCTGGTCCGGGAGAACTGCGACCAGATCGTCTCCATCCCGATCGACTCCGCGATGGAGTCGCTCAACGCGTCGATGGCGGTGGGCATCACCCTGTACGAGGTGTCCCGTCAGCGTGCGGTCTGATCCGCACACCATGACGCAGCCGACACCACCTCTTCCCCGCGGGTCCCGGGAGTTCCCGCTGGGACTCCACTCCATCCGCGGGGCCTGGGCCACCGACGCCCAGGCCAATGCCGCCGTCTGGGCCCCCGCCATCCCGTCCATGGACGTGCACTGGCAGCGCGAGGACGGCAGCTGGACGTCGGAGACCCTCGTGGGCCTCGACGGCGGGGTCCACCACGGCGTCGTGGGCCCGGTGGGGCCGGGGGCGCTGTACGCGTTCTGGCCCACGGGGGAGCCGCTCCCCGGTGAGATCGGCTCCGCCCAGTTGCTCCTGGACCCGTACGCGCGGGCCGTGCGGACGGTGTCGCGCACGGATGCCGGCGGAGCGTCCGGCCGTGCGTACTACTCGGTGCTCCTCGAGCACGAGTTCGACTGGGGGAGCAGCGAGCACCCGCGCCCCCCCTGGCGGGACACCGTCGTCTACGAGGCGCACGTCAAGGGGCTCACCCGGCTGCACCCCGACATCCCCGAGGAGCTCCGCGGCACGTACGCCGGCCTGGGGCACCCGGTCATGGTGGCCTACCTGAAGGACCTCGGGGTCACCGCCGTCGAGCTCCTCCCCATCCACTTCTCCATCGACGAACCGCACCTGGAAGCGCTGGGTCTGCGCAACTACTGGGGGTACAACACCCTCGGGTTCTTCTCCGCGCACACCGCGTACGCCACGCAGGCGGCGCAGGACGCCGGTCCGGGCGCGGTGCTCACCGAGTTCAAGGGCATGGTCCGGGCACTCCACGAGGCAGGGCTGGAGGTGCTCCTCGACGTGGTCTACAACCACACCGCGGAGGGCGACCAGCACCGGCCCGCCCTGTGCTGGCGCGGGCTGGGCGACAGGGAGTACTACCGGCACGACGACGCCGGCCGTTACGTGGACACCACGGGCTGCGGCAACAGCCTGGACTTCTCCCGGCCCAAGGTCGTGGAGTTCGCACTGGACTCCCTGCGCTACTGGGTGGAGGAGTGCCGGATCGACGGGTTCCGCTTCGACCTCGCGGTGACCCTGGGCCGCGACGAGCACAACGCGTTCACGCCGCGGCATCCCTTCCTGGTGGCGGCCGGGGCCTCCAAGGCACTCCGCGGGACCAAGCTGATCACCGAGCCGTGGGACCTCGGACCGGACGGCTGGCAGACCGGTGCGTTCCCCGTGGGGTGGGCGGACTGGAACGACGGCTTCCGCGACACCGTGCGGGACTTCTGGCTGCGGGACGCCGCGGCCATTGCCGCAGGGGGCTCCGGGTCCTCACCGGCGCGCCTGGCCGGTCGTCTCGCCGGGTCCGCGGAGACCTTCGCGGGTTCGGGTCGCGGTCCGCTCGCGTCGGTCAACTTCGTCACGGCACACGACGGCTTCACGCTCGCGGACCTCACGGCCTACGAGCAGAAGCACAACGAGGCCAACGGCGAGGAGAACCGCGACGGCTCCGGCGACAACCGGAGCTACAACCACGGTGCGGAGGGACGCACGGAGGACGAGTCGGTCCTCGCCGCACGGGAGCAGAGCGCCCGCAACATCATGGCGTCCCTGCTCATCTCCCTCGGGGTGCCCATGATCACCGCGGGTGACGAGTTCGGTCGCAGCCAGCAGGGCAACAACAACGCCTACTGCCAGGACGGTGAGCTCGCCTGGGTGCACTGGCCCGAGGACGCGGCCTCCCTGCGCATGCTGGAGTCCACCCGTACGCTCCTGTCCATCCGGCGGGACTTCCTGGCCGCGCAGCCCGCCACCTTCCCCTCACGGCAGGACCAGTCCACCCTGCTCTGGTTCGACGCCGCCGGCCTGCCCATGACGGCCGCTCAGTGGGACGACCCGCAGCGGCGCACCATCCAGCTGCTGCTCGGCTCGACGGGCGGGAGCATCAACGGTCTGGTGGTGGTCAACGGTTCCCCGGAGGAGCAGCGGATCCACCTCCCTGCAGCCCGGATCCTCCGGGAACAGGGTGTGCACGGCGAACGACCGCGGTGGTTCAGTGCCACCTTCGACTCCGTGACGGGGCGCCCGACCTCCGGCGTCGAACGCCTCCTGCCCGGCGACGCCGACACCGTGGCCGCGAACTCGGTGCGCATCTACCGCTGCTGAGCCCCTGCCGCCGGCGTCCTGCTCGACGCCGGCGGGGGACGGCGTCGTCATCACGGACACGACGGAGCCCGGGACCATCCGGTCCCGGGCTCCGTCGTGTCCGCTCCCGCAGGGCGGGTGCGATCAGGCGTTGACCACGAGTCCGAGCTCCGCCTTCGTCACCAGGGTGGCGTGCTTCGGGAGCACGCGCACGGTGTACCCGAAGGATCCCGAGTGGTCGATCCGGATGCTGCCCGTGACCTGGTACCTGCCGCTGCCCAGGTTCTCCGCGACGGAGAGCTCCTCGACCGTCACGTCCGTGATCTCGTCGCTGTCGAGCGCCCGTCCGTAGGCCCCCTCCACCGAGACGTCGTCCGGGTCCAGTCCGCCGAGGGAGACGTAGGAGGTCACCTCCAGCGAGTCGCCGATCTGCGGGTTCTCGGAGATGCCGGTGGAGTCCACGTGCTCCACCTGCACCGCGGGCCAGCTGCCCTGCACCCGCGAGCGCCAGGCGGCGGTCCGCCGCGCCAGGGTGAAGGAGTCCGCGGCGGCCTCCCTGCCGGCACGCGACGCCGGCCGGTAGAGCTTCTCCACGTAGTCCTGCAGCATCCGCTCGGCGGACACCGCCGGCCCCAGGGTGGCCATCGTGTGCTTGATCATGGCGATCCACTGGTGCGGAACGCCGTCGCGGGAGGGTTCCGAGCGGCCCGCTGCGCCGGCCCCGTCGGCGGAGACCTTCGAGTAGAACCGCGGCCCCACCTGCGTCTCGAGGAGGTCGTAGAGCGCGGCCGCCTCGATGTCGTCGCGTTCGTCGGCGGAGGCACCGTTGTCGGCGGTCGGGATGGCCCAGCCGTTGTCGCCGTCGTACATCTCGTCCCACCAGCCGTCCAGCACGGAGAGGTTGAGGCCGCCGTTGATGGCCGCCTTCATGCCGGAGGTACCGCAGGCCTCGAGCGGGCGCAGCGGGTTGTTCAGCCAGACGTCGCAGCCGGGGAAGAGGGTCCGGGCCATGGCGATGTCGTAGTTGGGCAGGAACACGATCCGGTGGCGCACCTCGGGGTCGTCGGTGAACCGGACCAGGTCCTGGATCATGCGCTTGCCCTGCTCGTCGGCGGGGTGCGACTTCCCGGCGATCACGAGCTGGACGGGGTGCTCCGGGTGCAGGAGCAGCGCCTTCAGCCGATCGGGATTCCGCAGCATGAGGGTGAGCCGCTTGTAGGTGGGCACCCGGCGTGCGAAGCCGATGGTGAGGACGTCCGGGTCCAGCACGGAATCCGTCCAGGTGAGCTCCGCGTCGGCCGCGCCGCGCTTCTTCCAGGAGGAGCGCAGGCGGCGGCGGACGTCGTCCACCAGGTTGGAGCGCAGGCTGCGGCGCAGCGCCCAGATGTCCGTGTCCGGGACGTCGTACACCTTGTTCCACTGCGGATCCAGGATGGACTCGGCCCCGAAGTTGGTGCGCGCGAAGTCGGCGATCTCCGGATCCACCCAGCTCGGCACGTGGACGCCGTTGGTCACGGAGGTGATGGGCACCTCCTGCGTGTCGAACCCCGGCCAGAGACCGGAGAACATGCCCCTGGAGACCTCACCGTGGAGCTTGGCCACCCCGTTGGCGCGCTGTGCCAGGCGCAGGCCCATGACCGCCATGTTGAACTTCGCGGGATCACCGTCGGCGTAGTTCTCCGCGCCCAGGGCCAGTACGCGGTCCGTTGGGACCGCGGGAGCGAGGCCCGCGTTGAAGAACTGCTCGATCTGCGAGCGCTCGAAGCGGTCGATCCCGGCGGGGACCGGCGTGGGCGGGGGGAAGACCGGCGAGGCACGGCCCGCCGCCATCGCCTCCTCCCAGCTCATCGGTGAGTCGTTGGTGGGGTCCATGAGTTCGCGGATGCGCTCGCTCCCCAGGAAACCCGCGTGGCCCTCGTTGGTGTGGAACCCCTCCGGGGCGGGGGTCCCCGTGAGTCGCTCGAAGACGCGCAGTGCCTTGACCCCGCCCATCCCGAGGAGCAACTCCTGCTGCAGGCGCTGGTCGCCGCCACCGCCGTACAGGCGGTCCGTCACGTTGCGCGCCGTCTCGTCGTTCTCCGCGACGTTCGAGTCGAGGAGCAGCAGGGGAACCCGTCCGACGTCGGCGCGCCAGATGTGCGCGCAGAGCTGCCGCCCGTGCGGCAGGGGCAGGACCACCGTGGCCGGGGACCCGTCCTCCTCGCGCAGCAGTGTCAGGGGGAGGTTGTCCGGGTCGAGCACCGGGTAGGTCTCCTGCTGCCAGGCGTCCCGGGAGAGCGACTGCTTGAAGTACCCCGCCTGGTAGAGGAGCCCGACGCCGATCAGCGGGACGCCGAGGTCCGAGGCCGACTTCAGGTGGTCGCCCGCGAGGATGCCCAGGCCGCCGGAGTACTGGGGGAGCACCGCGCTGATGCCGTACTCCGGGGAGAAGTAGGCGATGCTGCGCGGGGCGTCCTCGCCGAGGCCCTGGTACCAGCGGGGCTCCGTCAGGTAGCTGTCGAGATCCGCGCCGAGCTCCTGGATGCGCTGCACCAGTTTCTCGTCCGCTGAGAGCTGCTGCAACTGCTCACGGGTCACCGAACCGAGGAAGGAGAGCGGGTCGTGCCGGCTCCTGGCCCATGCCGCCGGGTCGATCTCCTCGAACAATCGGGAGGTGGGAAGGTGCCATGACCATCGCAGATTCCCGGCGAGTTTGCCGAGCGGTGCGATGTTCTCGGGGAGGACGGTTCGGACGGTAAATCTGCGGATTGCCTTCACCCCGGTCACGCTAGCGCACTTGTCGCGCGGTGTGGAGGATGCCGGGGCAACGGAGTGGCCGCCCTGTGTCCTCCGACGTCACACCAAGCCTCCTTAGCAATTCGGACCATTACTCGCTAACGTCTACCGGGTGACGACCACTACGGAGCAGAACCGAAATGCCCAGTATCCCGACGGATTGCGGTTCGGCCGCATTCCCATCACGGCTGTCTCTCCTGTTGTCGAGGACGGACGGTTCCCTGCCAAGGCCATCCCCGGCACCACCCTGTCCATCGGTGCGACCGTGTTCCGTGAGGGCCACGACCAGCTCGGTGTCTCAGCCGTCCTCCACGGCCCCGGTGGCGAGGAGGTCCAGCGCGTCCGCATGGAGCCCGTGGGGTCCGGCCTCGACCGCTGGGCGGGCACGCTGACCCCCCACGCCGTGGGGCCGCACACCTTCACCGTCGAGGGCTGGTCCGATCTCTTCGGCACCTGGGAGCACGACGCGACCATCAAGATCGCCGCCGGGGTCGACGTCGAGCTGATGCTCCAGGAGGGCACGGCGCTGTTCACCCGCGCCGCCGCCGACCGCGACGAGACCGATGCCGCGGTGTTCCGAGGCGCTGCCGAGGCGCTCGCGGACACCTCCCGCACCGTGGAGGAGCGGCTCGCCGCGGGGCTGTCGGCGCAGATCCACGAGGCGGTCGCCCGTGAACCCATCCGCTCGCTCGTCACCGTCTCGCAGGCCTACCCCGTCGCCGTCGAGCGCGAGCTGGCCGGCCGGGCCGCCTGGTACGAGTTCTTCCCGCGCTCGGAGGGCGCTTCCTACGACGCCGGGACGGACACGTGGACCTCCGGTACGTTCCGGGAGGCCACGAAGCGCCTGGACGCGGTGGCCGCCATGAACTTCGACGTCGTGTACCTCCCGCCGATCCACCCGATCGGCCGGGCGCACCGCAAGGGCCCGAACAACACCCTCATCGCAGGTCCGGGTGATCCAGGTTCGCCCTGGGCCATCGGGTCCGAGGACGGCGGTCACGACGCGATCCACCCCGATCTCGGGACGTTCGGGGACTTCGACGCCTTCGTGGCCCGGGCCGGCGAGCTCGGTCTCGAGGTGGCGCTCGACCTCGCGCTGCAGGCGTCCCCTGACCACCCCTGGGTCGCCGAGCACCCCGAGTGGTTCACCACCCGCGTGGACGGCTCCATCGCCTACGCGGAGAATCCCCCGAAGAAGTACCAGGACATCTACCCCATCAACTTCGACAACGACCCCGTGGGTCTGTCGGAGGAGGTCCTGCGGATCGTCCTGATGTGGGTGGAGCACGGCGTGAAGATCTTCCGCGTGGACAACCCGCACACCAAGCCCGTGCAGTTCTGGGAGTGGCTCATCGCGGAGGTCAACGCGCAGCACCCCGAGGTGATCTTCCTCGCCGAGGCCTTCACCCGGCCGCCCATGATGCACGCCCTCGGCCGCGCGGGCTTCCAGCAGTCGTACTCCTACTTCACCTGGCGCAACACCAAGACCGAGCTCGAGGAGTACTTCACCGAGGTCAGCCAGGTGTCGAACGCCTACTTCCGGCCCAACTTCTTCGTGAACACACCGGACATCCTCACCGAGTACCTCCAGTACGGCGGGCCTGCCGCCTTCAAGATCCGCGCCGTGCTCGCCTCCATGGCCAGTCCGCTGTGGGGCGTGTACTCGGGCTACGAGCTCTTCGAGCACGTGGCCCGACCCGGTGCCGAGGAGTACATCGACAACGAGAAGTTCCAGTTCCGCCCCCGGGACTACGCGCGCGCCGAGGCGGAGGGCCGTTCGCTGGCCCCGTTCATCACCCGCCTCAACGAGATCCGCCGGACGCACCCGGCCCTCGGGGACCTCGAGAACCTCAGGGTGCACGGCAGCACCGACGCCGCCACCGTGGTCTTCACCAAGCACAAGGAGACGGCCGAGGGCAAGGACACGCTGATCGTCATCGTCAACGTGGACCCGCACGCCACACGCGAGTGCACCGTCTGGTTGGACCTCGCCGGACTCGACCTCGATCCCGGGGACTTCGGCGAGGACGGCATGCTCGTGGTGGACGATCTCCTCACCGGGCAGACGTTCCACTGGGGCGAGCACACCTACGTCCGGCTCGATCCCTATGCGGAACCCGCCCACATCCTCTCGATCAGGAGACAGCTCTAGTGCCCAACCCCTACCAGCTCAACGCACCGGGCCTGGCCCACGACCCCCACTGGTACCGCAAGGCGGTCTTCTACGAGGTCCTGGTCCGCGGCTTCGCCGACGCGAACGGTGACGGCTCGGGTGACCTGTCGGGTCTCATCGAGAAACTGGACTACCTCCAGTGGCTCGGGATCGACTGCCTCTGGCTGCCCCCGTTCTTCAAGTCCCCACTGCGCGACGGCGGGTACGACATCTCCGACTACTACGACGTCCTCGACGAGTTCGGCTCCATGAGCGACTTCAAGCGGCTCGTGGCGGAGGCACACGCCCGCGGCGTCCGCGTGATCATCGACCTGCCCGTGAACCACACCTCGGACCAGCACCACTGGTTCCAGGAGTCGCGCAGCGATCCCGAGGGGCCCTACGGAGACTTCTACGTGTGGAGCGACACGGACGAGAAGTACGAGGACGCCCGCATCATCTTCGTGGACACCGAGGAGTCCAACTGGACGTTCGACCCGGTGCGGCGCCAGTTCTTCTGGCACCGCTTCTTCGGTCACCAGCCGGACCTCAACTTCGAGAACCCGAAGGTCCAGGAAGCCATCTTCGACGTCGTGCGTTTCTGGCTCGACCAGGGGATCGACGGTTTCCGCGCGGACGCCATCCCCTACCTCTTCGAGGAGGAGGGCACCAACTGCGAGAACCTCCCGAAGACCCACGAGTTCCTCAAGCGGCTCCGTGCCATGGTGGACGAGAACTATCCCGGCCGGGTGATCATCGCCGAGGCCAACCAGATGCCGGACGAGGTGGTGGAGTACTTCGGTGACGAGGACGGCCCCGAGTGCCACATGTCCTTCCACTTCCCCATCATGCCGAGGCTCTTCTACGCGCTGCGCGACCAGAAGGCGGCGCCGATCATCGAGACGATGAAGGAGACCCCCGACATCCCCGCGGGTGCCCAGTGGGGGACGTTCCTCCGGAACCACGACGAGCTCACGCTCGAGATGGTCACCAACGAGGAACGGGAGGCCATGCTCGGCTGGTACGCACCGGATCCGCGCATGCGCGCCAACGTCGGCATCCGACGCCGCCTGTCCCCGCTGCTGGACAACTCGCGTGCCGAGGTGGAGCTCATCCACGCGCTCCTGCTCTCCCTGCCCGGGAGCCCGTTCCTGTACTACGGCGACGAGATCGGGATGGGGGACAACATCTGGCTCGAGGACCGTGACGCCTCACGCACGCCGATGCAGTGGAACCCCGACCGCAACGCCGGGTTCTCCCCGGTGGATCCGGGCAAGCTCTACCTGCCCGTGGTGCAGTCGCTGGTCTACCACTACAACCACGTGAACGTCGAGGCGCAGATGGCCACGTCGAGCTCGCTGCTGCACTGGGTACGGCAGATGCTCGCCGTCCGGAAGGCGCACCCGGCCTTCGGCCTGGGTGCCTACCGCAACGTCCCGGTGGAGTCCGAGCACGTGCTCGCCTTCCTGCGCGAGGTCGACGACCAGAACATCGAGGGGGAGTACGCGGAGTCGGTGCTGTGCATCTTCAACCTGTCCCAGCACCCCGTCGCGGCGAGGATGAACCTGCCCGAGTTCGCCGGCCGGGGCCTCCGCGACCTCTTCGGCGGGTCGATTTTCCCGGCCTTCGGGGACGACGGCGGGATCACCCTGACGCTCGGCAGCCACGACTTCTTCTGGCTCCGGGTCCGCTCCGCCGGCTCCAACGCATCGTCGCCGCACACCCAGGCCATGCCGGTCATCCCCATCTCGGAGGTGACTCGATGACGGCTGCACCCACCCCGTTCGTCCCCGAGCTCCTCACGTCCTGGCTGCCCGTCCAACGGTGGTTCCCGGCGAGGGGCGCAGATGTGGACCTGAGCGTGGTCGGCGGGACGGTCCTCGAGGACCCCCGCGGGGTCGCCGGTTTCGAGGTCCTCCTCCTGGCCGTGACCTCCGGTAACCGCACCGACGTCGTCAGCGTCCCCCTCAGCTACCGCAAGGAACCGCTCGACGACGCCGCCGGCCTCATCGGCGAGGTGGAGCACCCCGACCTCGGCACGTGCTGGGCGTACGACGCCACCCACGACGCCGACTTCGTGCGGCTCTGGGTCGCCTTCATCCTCACGGCGGGCAGTTCGGCCGACGGCCGGCTGACGGGCGTGCTCATCAAGACGCCCGAGCAACCGGAGAACGCCGCGGCGCCCGTGAAGGCGCTGCAGGGCGAGCAGTCCAACACCTCCGTGGTGTACGGCTCCGGACCGGGTTCCATGATCGTGAAGTTCTTCCGCATCCTGGCCTCGGGCGAGAGCCCGGACGTGCAGATCAGCGCGGGGCTCACCGCCGGTGGTTCCACCGACACCCCGGACACCTTCGGGTGGGTCACCGGCACCTGGCAGGACGCCGGGGCGGTACCCGGGCAGCACGCTACAGGGCACGTCAGTGTGCTCCGGGACTTCGTCGAGGGAAGCACGGACGCCTGGCGTTCTGCATCCGCAGCAGCAGCCGTCGCCGCGGACTTCACCGCCGAGGCGCACGGTCTCGGCGGCGCCGTCGCACGGATCCACCGGCAGCTCGACACCGCCTTCGGCAGCCACAGGGCGTCGGGGGCCGAGGAGCAGGAGTTCAAGGAAGCCCTCGTCCAGCGCATCCGCTGGGCATGGGGCGAGGCCGGCGGGGCCGTGGGTCCGCTCGACGACGACGTGGAACGCGTCATCGCGGACATCGGGATGCTCGAGGGTATCCCCGCGCTGCAGCGCATCCACGCGGACCTCCACCTGGGCCAGGTCCTCCGGGCGCCGGACGGCGCCTGGCTCGTCATCGACTTCGAGGGCGAACCGCTCCGGCCCACCGCGGAGCGGAGCGTCCCCGACGTCCCGGTCCGCGACGTCGTCGGCATGGTCCGCTCCCTCGAGTACGCTGCGGCGTCCCGCGGCGCCGCTCCCGTGGGGTCCCCGGAAGCCGCGGAGACCCAGCAGTGGTCCGACGCCGCACGTGCGGCCTTCCTCCAGGGCTACGCGGAGGAGGCCGACAACCCCGTGGACGCCGATGGCCCGCTCTTCCGCGCGCTCTGGCTGGACAAGGCGCTGTACGAAGTGGTCTACGAGATCCGCAACCGTCCGGACTGGGTGGAGATGCCAGTCCGGGACGTCCGTCGCGCACTGGGTGCAGACCCCGGGACGCCCGCCACGAAAGCAGCTGACATGACTTCCTCGAACACCCCGGCCCCCGACGAGAGTGGGGAGAGCCTCGCCGCGAAGGCGGCCAGAGTCATCACGGACGGTGTGAAGACGGTCACCGAGAAGGCCAAGGACGTGCTGGAGGACGTCCGTGCGGACAGTGCGGAGGAGAGCGTCGCGACCACCCCGGTGCCGCCGACGCCCCGCCCCGTGGACACCTCGATCCTGCAGCAGGTCTCGGAGGGTGCCTACCATCAGCCGCACGCGGTCCTGGGTGCGCACCTGGACGACGGCGACGTCGTCACCGTCCGGACGCTGCGCCCCCTGGCACGCACCGTCGTCGTCGTGACCGGCGACGGCCGGACCGAACTGACGCACGAGCACAACGGCATCTGGGTGGGTGCGCTGCCCGCGGCGTCTCCCGGGCACGTGCCGGACTACCGCCTCGAGGTGACCTACGAGGGTGACCCGATCACCGTCGACGACCCGTACCGGTTCCTGCCGACGCTCGGCGAGATCGACATGCACCTGATCGGGGAGGGGCGCCACGAGACGCTGTGGACCGCGCTCGGTGCCCACGTCCGTCACTACTCCTCCGTGCTCGGTGACATCGAGGGTGTCTCCTTCGCCGTGTGGGCCCCGAAGGCACGCGCCGTCCGCCTGCTGGGCGACTTCAACGGCTGGGACGGCCGCGTCCACGCCATGCGCGTGCTCGGCAGCTCCGGCATCTGGGAGATCTTCGTTCCCGGTGCGGGTGCCGGCGCCTGCTACAAGTACGCCATCCAGGGTGCCGACGGGCAGTGGCGTGAGAAGGCGGACCCGATGGCCCGCGGCACCGAGGTGCCGCCCCTGACCGGGTCGCGTGTGGTGGAGTCCACCTACACCTTCGGGGACGAGGAGTGGATGGAGGCGCGTGCCGCCACCGATCCCCACAACGGGCCCATGAGCGTGTACGAGGTGCACCTCGGTTCCTGGCGCCAGGGGCTCGACTACCGCGAGCTCGCGGACCAGCTCGCGGAGTACGTCTCCTGGCAGGGGTTCACGCACGTGGAGCTCATGCCCGTCGCCGAGCACCCGTTCGGCGGCTCCTGGGGCTACCAGGTGACGTCGTACTTCGCGCCGACCTCCCGCTTCGGGCACCCCGACGACTTCAAGTACCTCGTGGACACCCTGCACCGCGCCGGGATCGGCGTGATCATGGACTGGGTGCCCGCGCACTTCCCCAAGGACAGCTGGGCGCTCGCCCAGTTCGACGGCGGCACGCTGTACGAGCACGGGGACCCCTTCCTCGGCGAGCACCAGGACTGGGGCACGCTGATCTTCGATTTCGGTCGCAGCGAGGTGCGGAACTTCCTGGTGGCCAATGCCCTGTACTGGCTCGAGGAGTTCCACATCGACGGGCTGCGCGTCGACGCCGTGGCTTCGATGCTGTACCTGAACTACTCGAGGGAGGAAGGGCAGTGGCGGCCGAACAAGTTCGGCGGCCAGGAGAACCTCGAGGCGATCGCCTTCCTGCAGGAGGTCAACGCCACGGCCTACCGCCGGGCACCGGGCATCGTGATGGTCGCCGAGGAGTCCACCGCGTTCGACGGCGTCACCAGGCCCACGAGCTCCGGCGGGCTCGGGTTCGGGATCAAGTGGAACATGGGGTGGATGCACGACACCCTGCAGTACATCTCGGAGGACCCCGTCAACCGGGTGCACCATCACGGCAAGGCCACGTTCTCCATGGTCTACGCCTACACCGAGAACTTCATGCTCCCGATCAGTCACGACGAGGTCGTGCACGGCAAGGGGTCCCTGCTCCGGAAGATGCCCGGTGACCGCTGGCAGCAGCTGGCCAACGTGCGCGCGTACCTGGCGTTCCAGTGGGCGCACCCCGGCAAGCAGCTGATCTTCATGGGTACCGAGTTCGCGCAGGAGGCCGAGTGGGCCGAGCAGCGGAGCCTCGACTGGTGGCTCACGGACACCCCGTCGCACAAGGGCGTCCAGCAGCTGGTGCGGTCACTCAACTCGGTGTACCGGGACACCCCGGCACTGTACGCCCGGGACAACGAGCCGGCAGGTTTCCAATGGATCGACGAGAACGACGGCGAACACAACACGCTGTCCTTCATCCGCTGGGACCACCAGGGGAACCCGCTGGTGTGCGTGGCGAACTTCGCCGGCGGACCGCACGAGGGATTCCGCGTCGGCCTGCCTTGGGCGGGGGAGTGGACCGAGGTCCTCAACACCGATTCGGAGGAGTTCGGGGGATCCGGCGTCGGCAACGACGGATCCGTCACCGCCCATGAGGGTGCTCACAACGGCCAACCTGCGTACGGGGATGTCCGTGTTCCCCCGCTCGGGGTGCTCTACCTGAAGCCTGCCTCCGCCTGACGGCAGCACTTCGACCCCGTGGACCTATCCTGGCAAGGAGGGGTCCACTGTCGTTTTGCACTACCCCGGTGCCGGTGCTAGTGTTTGTTTCCGCGCTGATGCAGGAAGTTCGCTCGGCTGACGATCTCATCGAATGTTCATCTCGGATCCATCCGGACCGGGTTGACGATGCGGAACGAGAGAATCACCCGGATTGGACAACCCGGATCGGTGCGGGTAAGCTTGAAAAGTTGCTTCGGAGCGAGGACATGACGCTTTGGTTGTGTTTGGTGCCGGTTGCTCCTGTTGTTTGAGAACTCAATAGTGTGCCAAGTTTGTTGATACCGATTGTTTGTTGATTGGTTGAATTGGCTGGTCTGTCACACCCCGTGTGGTGGGCTGGTTTTTTTGGCTGGTTTCGAATTTTGTGCAGCATGGTTGCTCGTTTTCCCGGGTTTCCGTGTTGTGTCTGTATGTTTTTACGGAGAGTTTGATCCTGGCTCAGGATGAACGCTGGCGGCGTGCTTAACACATGCAAGTCGAACGATGATCTCCAGCTTGCTGGGGGGATTAGTGGCGAACGGGTGAGTAACACGTGAGTAACCTGCCCTTGACTCTGGGATAAGCCTGGGAAACCGGGTCTAATACTGGATACGACCTTCCCGCGCATGCGGTGTTGGTGGAAAGCTTTTGCGGTTTTGGATGGACTCGCGGCCTATCAGCTTGTTGGTGGGGTAATGGCCTACCAAGGCGACGACGGGTAGCCGGCCTGAGAGGGTGACCGGCCACACTGGGACTGAGACACGGCCCAGACTCCTACGGGAGGCAGCAGTGGGGAATATTGCACAATGGGCGCAAGCCTGATGCAGCGACGCCGCGTGAGGGATGAAGGCCTTCGGGTTGTAAACCTCTTTCAGTAGGGAAGAAGCCGCTCTTTCGGGGGTGGTGACGGTACTTGCAGAAGAAGCGCCGGCTAACTACGTGCCAGCAGCCGCGGTAATACGTAGGGCGCAAGCGTTATCCGGAATTATTGGGCGTAAAGAGCTCGTAGGCGGTTTGTCGCGTCTGCCGTGAAAGTCCGGGGCTTAACCCCGGATCTGCGGTGGGTACGGGCAGACTAGAGTGCAGTAGGGGAGACTGGAATTCCTGGTGTAGCGGTGAAATGCGCAGATATCAGGAGGAACACCGATGGCGAAGGCAGGTCTCTGGGCTGTAACTGACGCTGAGGAGCGAAAGCATGGGGAGCGAACAGGATTAGATACCCTGGTAGTCCATGCCGTAAACGTTGGGCACTAGGTGTGGGGGACATTCCACGTTTTCCGCGCCGTAGCTAACGCATTAAGTGCCCCGCCTGGGGAGTACGGCCGCAAGGCTAAAACTCAAAGGAATTGACGGGGGCCCGCACAAGCGGCGGAGCATGCGGATTAATTCGATGCAACGCGAAGAACCTTACCAAGGCTTGACATGAACCGGAATGATGCAGAGATGTGTCAGCCACTTGTGGCCGGTTTACAGGTGGTGCATGGTTGTCGTCAGCTCGTGTCGTGAGATGTTGGGTTAAGTCCCGCAACGAGCGCAACCCTCGTTCCATGTTGCCAGCGGGTTATGCCGGGGACTCATGGGAGACTGCCGGGGTCAACTCGGAGGAAGGTGGGGACGACGTCAAATCATCATGCCCCTTATGTCTTGGGCTTCACGCATGCTACAATGGCCGGTACAAAGGGTTGCGATACTGTGAGGTGGAGCTAATCCCAAAAAGCCGGTCTCAGTTCGGATTGAGGTCTGCAACTCGACCTCATGAAGTTGGAGTCGCTAGTAATCGCAGATCAGCAACGCTGCGGTGAATACGTTCCCGGGCCTTGTACACACCGCCCGTCAAGTCACGAAAGTTGGTAACACCCGAAGCCGGTGGCCTAACCCCTTGTGGGAGGGAGCCGTCGAAGGTGGGACCGGCGATTGGGACTAAGTCGTAACAAGGTAGCCGTACCGGAAGGTGCGGCTGGATCACCTCCTTTCTAAGGAGCGCCTCGTATGGTCATGGTCATCCCAAGTGGTGGTCGTGGGGTACGCAGGAGTCAGCCCATAGCGCGGATGTTTATTCCGCGGTGGGTGCTCATGGGTGGAATATCAATGGATAGGTGCCTGCTGGTGCCTGCTGCTTGGTGAGTACGTTCTGCATGGTCTTCTTCCGCTGTTGGTGGTGGGGGTTCGTGTGGTTCTGGAAAGCGTGGGTGGTAGGTGGTGGTGGGTGATCGTTTGGCACACTGTTGGGTCCTGGGATAACAGGGCCCTTTTTCCTTGTGTTCTGGTGGTTCCTCGTCGTGATGGTGGGGGGGTGCTGGGGTGTGGGGT
>NZ_LGIU01000068.1 GCF_001187915.1 Arthrobacter sp. RIT-PI-e
GGCGTACACGAGGTGGCCGTGCAGGAGCGTGCCGAAGACCCCCGCCACCAGCCCGCCCACGACGGCTCCCAGCAGCGCGACGAGCCGGCCCGGGCCGCGTTGCGGCCGATCACCGGCGGCACGACCGGACACGCTCGCCCCGCCGCCGTCCGTGCCCACGGTCCGGTACGACGGCGGTCCCTGCGAGGGTGCCGGGACGGCCGCCTCGGGTCCCTGGGACGACGAACGCCGGCCCTCCCCCGCTGGGGAGGTGCCGGCGTCGTCGGTGCTCATGGGGTGCTGGGATCAGGCACGAGCGCGCGAGCGGGAGGCCCGCATGCGCTCGTTGGCGTCCAGGATGACCTTGCGGATCCGGATGGACTCGGGGGTGACCTCCACGCACTCGTCCTCGCGGGCGAACTCGAGGGACTCCTCGAGGGTGAGGTTCCGCGGCGGGGTGAGGTTCTCGAAGGTGTCCGAGGAGGCCGCACGCATGTTGGTGAGCTTCTTCTCCTTCGTGATGTTCACGTCCATGTCGTCGGCGCGCGAGTTCTCGCCGACGATCATGCCCTCGTACACCTCGGAGGTGGGCTGCACGAAGAAGGAGCCACGCTCCTGCAGGTTGATCATGGCGAACGGGGTGACCACACCGGAGCGGTCCGCGATCATCGAACCGTTCGTGCGGTACTCGATGTCACCGGCCCAGGGCTCGTAGCCCTCGGAGATGGACGCCGCGATACCGGCGCCGCGGGTGTCGGTGAGGAAGCGGGTGCGGAAGCCGATCAGGCCGCGGGCAGGGACGATGAACTCCATGCGGACCCAGCCGGTGCCGTGGTTGGCCATGTTGGTCATGCGACCCTTGCGGGCGGCCATGAGCTGTGTGACGCCGCCCAGGTACTCCTCGGGGACGTCGATGGTCATGTGCTCCATGGGCTCGTGGATCTTGCCGTCGATGGTCCTGGTGACCACCTGGGGCTTGCCGACGGTGAGCTCGAAGCCCTCACGGCGCATCTGCTCCACGAGGATGGCGAGCGCGAGCTCACCGCGGCCCTGGACCTCCCAGGCGTCGGGACGCGCGGTGGGCAGGACGCGGAGCGAGACGTTGCCGATGAGCTCCTTGTCCAGGCGGTCCTTCACCTGGCGTGCGGTGACCTTGGCGCCCTTGACCTTGCCGGCCAGGGGCGAGGTGTTGATCCCGATGGTCACGGAGATGGCGGGGTCGTCGACCGTGATCAGCGGCAGCGGCTGGGGGTTGTCGACGTCGGTCAGGGTCTCACCGATGGTGATGTCCTCGATACCGGCGACGGCGACGATCTCGCCGGGCCCGGCGGACTCGGTGGGTACGCGGTCCAGGGCCTTCGTGGCGAGGAGCTCGGTGATCTTGACGGTCTTCAGCTGACCGTCCTGACGGGCCCAGGCGACCTGCTGGCCCTTGCGCAGCGTACCGTTGAAGATGCGCAGCAGGGCCAGGCGGCCGAGGAACGGCGAGGCGTCGAGGTTGGTGACGTGCGCCTGCAGCACACCCTCGGGGTTGTAGCGGGGAGCCGGAATGTGCTCGATGATCGTCCGGAAGAGCGGCTCGAGGTTGTCGTTCGTGGGAACGGTGCCGTCGGCGGGCTGCTCGAGGGACGCGGCACCGGCGCGGGCCGCGGCGTAGACCACGGGGACGTTGAGGATCGAGTCGAGGTCGAGGTCGGGGACCTCGTCCGCGAGGTCCGAGGCGAGCCCGAGGAGCAGGTCCATGGACTCGCTCACGACCTCCTCGATGCGGGAGTCGGGGCGGTCCGTCTTGTTGACCAGCAGCACCACGGGCAGCTTGGCGGCGAGCGCCTTGCGGAGCACGAAGCGGGTCTGGGGCAGCGGGCCCTCGGAGGCGTCGACGAGGAGCACCACGCCGTCCACCATGGACAGACCGCGCTCCACCTCGCCGCCGAAGTCGGCGTGGCCCGGGGTGTCGATCACGTTGATGGTGATCGTCTCGCCCTTGGCGGACGGGCCGTCGTAGAACACCGTGGTGTTCTTGGCGAGGATGGTGATGCCCTTCTCGCGCTCGAGGTCACCCGAGTCCATGACGCGGTCGGCGACGTCACCGTGGGCGGCGAAGGAGTTGGTCTGCTTGAGCATGGCATCGACCAGCGTGGTCTTCCCGTGGTCCACGTGGGCCACGATGGCCACGTTGCGGAGATCGCTGCGGACGGCGGTGTTGCCTGTGGTTTCAGACATGCGTGATTACTCAATTCGGTATCTACTGCGGGGAAAGAGGTGGCGGCTGCAGTGCACGCCCTACCCCCAGTCTAGGCGCTGGGGAAAAACAGACCTAATGCACCTCTCCGCCGCCGCGGCGGTCCGGCGCTCCGGGCCCGTGGTGCCGGGACGACGACGGCGGCCCTCCACCGGTGGAGGGCCGCCGTCGTCCGGTGTGCTGCCGCCGTCCCGGTACTAGGGGCGCCGGGGGTGCTCGGCCGGGGAAGGACCGGGTGCAGGCGTGGACGCTGCAGCCCCCGGCCCGGTGCGGTCCGGGCCCTGCCGGATCTGCTCGAGGTTCAGCGAGGCGGTGTTCGTGAAGTCGTCGAGGTGCTCCTGCACCTGGCGCTCCACCCGCCCGGACATCGACTCGCTGACCTGGTCGCTGACGCGGTCGGCCATGGCGGCCGCCGCGGCCTTCCGCTGGGCCGCCTGCCAGAGCTGGTGCTCCTGGTGGAAGGCGCGCGCCAGTGCAACGGCCATGAGCAGCATGACCACGCTGAACGGGAGCGCGGTCAGGATCGCCGCGGTCTGGATCGAGGACAGGCCGTCGTCGCCCACGAGCAGCAGGGCGATCGCCACGAGTGCCACCAGGACGGCCCAAAAGACCCTGATCCAGTTCCTCGGTTCCGCCTCGCCACCCGTGGAGATCATGCTCATGACGAGCGCACCGGAATCCGCGGAGGTGATGAAGAAGATGGCGATCAGCAGGATGGCGCCGATGACCAGCGCCGGACCTCCGGGGAGATCACGGAGCAGACCGAAGAGGGCGTCCTCGGTGTCCACGCTGCCGTCGTCCGCGACCAGCCCGCCCGCACCGAAGATCTCCCGGTAGATGGCCGAACCACCCAGGACCGAGAACCAGAGGAACCCGACGGTGGTGGGCACCAGCAGCACCCCTGCGACGAACTCCCGGACGGTGCGTCCCTTCGAGACGCGCGCGATGAAGATGCCGACGAACGGCGCCCAGGACATCCACCAGCCCCAGTAGAAGGTGGTCCAGCTCGCCTGCCATGCCTCGCCCTCGGCGCCGGAGAAGGCCAGCGTGTTGAAGGTGAGTCCCACGACGTTCTGGAGGTAGTTGCCGATCGACTGCACGAACTCGCGCAGCAGGAAGAGGGTGGGGCCCGCGAAGAGGACCACGATCAGCAGGACCCCCGCGAGCACGAGGTTGATGTTGGAGAGCCACTTCATCCCCTTGCCCACA
The DNA here is from genome assembly GCF_001187915.1 of Arthrobacter sp. RIT-PI-e. GTDB lineage: Bacteria > Actinomycetota > Actinomycetes > Actinomycetales > Micrococcaceae > Arthrobacter_D. Next base: position 3,431 of record NZ_LGIU01000068.1, read on the forward strand.
CCGGAGGTGACCGAGAAGATGGTCAGCGCCGTGATGCAGACGATCAGTCCCACCTGGGTGAGCTCGGTGGCCCGCGCGATGTTGGCGGAGTCCAGACCCGCGGACATCTGCAGCACGCCGAGGCCCAGCGAGGTGGCGACGCCGAACAGCGTGCCCACGAGGGCGATGATGTCGATCACGTGACCCCAGGCACCCTTCACGCGGTCCCCGAGCAGTGGCTCGAGGGTCCAGCGGATGGAGATGGGACGGCCCCGGCGATGCACCGCGTAGGCGATGGACAGCCCGACCACCACGTAGATGCTCCAGGCGTGCAGACCCCAGTGCAGGAAGGTCTGCGTGATCGCCTGCTGTCCGAGCTGGATATCCGTACCGGTGACGCCGGGCCGCGGGCTGGCGAAGTGGTTGAGCGGCTCCGCCACACCCCAGAACACGAGCCCGATGCCCATACCCGCCGCGAACAGCAGGGCGAACCACGACATGAGGGAGAACTCGGGCTTGTCGTCGTCCTTGCCGAGACGGATGTCACCGTACCGGCTGAACCCGACCCAGAGGGAGAAGGCCACGAACAGGGCCACGATCGCCACGTAGTACCAGCCGAAGGCGCCGATGACGTTCTCCTGGAGACCGTTGAACAGCTCTGCGGCGGTACCGGGTGCGATCAGGGCGAATGCGACGAACAGGACGATGATGGCGGCGCCCGGGATGAAGACGGGCAGCGCCAGGCGTGCTCCGCGTGGCTCGGTGACCTGGCCGTCATCCACCACGTTCCCGGGCGGACCGCTCGAGGTCTTTTCCTTGGATCTGCTGCTCATGCATGTACTCCTTCATGACGTGCGAGTGGTCCCGCGAAAAGGCAGGTTCGAGCTCCGAACCGTGCTGGGATCTGCATCAAGGGTACCGAGAGGCATTTCGTCAAGAGGGGAAAATATGTGATTCCGGGTGCTCGCGAGGGCTCGCAGTCGGGTGCGTGCGGATCGACGGCGGGCCCGGATCGCCGTCAGCACGGGGATCCCGGCGGATGACGGGGTGCCGGGTGTGCGACTGGTCACCGTGCACCAATCGTTACACTGCCGAGCCGCCCTCGGCGCTCACGACGGCGCCGGTCCGGTGCTCCCCCGGAGGATCACCTCGGGCTGGATGACCGTCCCGAGCACGACGTCCTCGTCCCCGCGCAGGACGGCGCTCATCCGTTGCCAGGCCATCTCCCCCAGCTCCGTGATGGGGACCGCCGCCGTGGTCAGGGTCGGGGTGGTGTAGCGGGCGAACGGGATGTCGTCGAAGCCCGTGACGGAGAGCTGTCCGGGGACGCTGATCCCGCGCTCGTGCAGAGCACTGAGCAGGCCCATCGCCACGAGGTCGTTGAAGGCGAGCACCCCGGTGGCACCCGAGGCGAGGATCGCGTCGACGGCCTCGTGGCCCGCCGCGAAACTCACCCCTCCCGGGACGGTCTGCAGTTCCACGGCCGGGTGCTGCTCCATGAACAGCTCGAGGCCCCTCACGCGCAGCCGGTTGGACGCGCTGGGCTCCGGACCGGCGAGGAACACCAGCCTGCGGTGCCCCCGGGCCACGAGGTGGGCGGCGAGGTCCTGGATGCCCTGCCCGTAGTCGGCGGAGAGGCAGGGCGTGTCCTCGACCGGCGTGGAGCGGTTGATCAGCACCAGGGGGTGCAGGGCCGGGGCCAGGTCCCGGAGATCGGCGTCGGCCATCCGGGGAGCGCAGAGGATCACGCCGTCGCAGCGACGCCGGGCCTCCCCGGCGAGGATGGCCTCCTCGCTGGACACCTCGGAGGAGTCCGCGATCAGCACCCGGTAACCGTCTCGCGCGGCAGCCCTGCTGACTCCTCGGAGGATCGCCTGGAAGGTGGGGTTCTCGAGATCCGGCACCACCACGCCGATGGTGTCGGTCTTCCCCAGGGCCAGGCTGCGGCCCACCGAGTTGGGCTGGTACTTCAGGTCCGCCGCCGCCTGACGCACTCGTTCGGCGATGTCCGCGGCCACGGAGAAGTTGCCGTTCATCACCCGTGAGACGGTGGCATGCGACACCCCTGCCTGCTTGGCCACGTCTGCGATGCCGATGCGCCGGGACGGTGCTCTCTTGGCCACGGAACCTCCTGTGATGCGACGGGATCTCCCCGGCGATGCCCTTGACGGACGCCACGGCGAGTTGATAGAAAGCATATATTGCTGCGAGAAAACGTTTTCTCACTCAGCTTACCCGAGCGGATCCGACACCGGGTCCCAGGCCCACCCCCGGAGAGGGATCATCGCGTGATCAATGTCGATACCGAGAACACCGAGAGCACATCGTCCAGGAGCAGGTCCACGGCCCCCGACGCCGGGCCGGTCACCCGGTTCGCCCTGATCGGCACGGGCGCCCGGTCCGAGATGTACATCCGGGCCATCCTGGGGACCCACGCGGACACGGCGTCGCTCGTGGGACTCAGCGACACCAACCCCGGCCGCATCGACTACTACCAGGACCTGGTCCGTGAGCTCTCCGGCGTGCCGGACTCCTCCGTACCCACCTTCGCGCCCACCGATCTCACCGCGTTCGTCCGCGACAACGCGGTGCAGCGCGTCATCGTCACCACCCCGGACCACACGCATGCCGCGTACATCGTCGAGGCGCTGGAGGCGGGGGCCGACGTCGTGGTGGAGAAGCCGCTCACCATCGACGCGGAGAGCTGCAGGCGCATCACCCGAGCGGCGGAGCAGACCGGTCGCGACGTGATCGTCACCTTCAACTACCGCTACTCACCGCGCAACAGTGCCCTCAAGGAGATCATCCGGAGCGGGGAGCTCGGGAGGATCACCTCCGTGGACTTCAGCTGGATGCTGGACACGGTGCACGGCGCGGACTACTTCCGCCGCTGGCACCGTGACAAGGCCAACTCCGGCGGCCTGCTGATCCACAAGGCCTCCCACCACTTCGACCTGGTGAACTGGTGGATCGACGACGTCCCGGCCCGCGTCTTCGCCTCCGGTGGGCTGCGCTTCTACGGGGACGAGAACGCCGCGGAACGCGGCCTGGGACCACGGGAGGAGCGCGGGACCAACGAGTCCGCGCAGCAGGACCCGTTCTCCCTGGACCTGCGGGACGACGAGCGTCTGCGGGCGCTCTACCTCGAGAACGAGCACCACGACGGATATCGCCGCGACCAGGACGTGTTCGCCGCCGGGATCACCATCGAGGACAATCTCGCGCTCGTGGTGGACTACGTGCAGGGCTCCACCCTGAGCTACTCGCTCAACGCGCACAGCCCGTGGGAGGGGTACCGCGTCTCGGTCAACGGGACCGCGGGCCGCGCCGAGCTCGAGGTGGTGGAGCGTGCGGCCGTCTCCTCCAGCACGGACACGAAGAACGTGGTGGATCCCAGTGCCACTCCCGTGGAGGAGGAGGACCACGTGCGCCGGAACGGCGAACGCCTGGTGGTCCAGAAGCACTGGGAGCCCGCCTACGAGGTGCCCATCCTCAATGGCGCCGGCGCCCACGGCGGCGGGGACGCGCTGCTCCTCTCCGACCTGTTCGAGGGTCCGGGGGACGATCCGCTGGGGCGCCCCTCCAGCTACGTGGACGGGCTGAGCGCCGTGGCGGTGGGGATCGCCGGCAACGAGTCACTGGCGAGCTCCCTCCCCGTGACGATCGAGGAACTCCAGCTGGGCATGAAGCTCAGGAGGCACGCGTGATGACGCACGAGCCGAGCGGCAGCGCCGCGCACACCACGGACGACGCCGGGCGCCTGAAGATCCTCGTCACCGGGGGCTCGGGCCGACTCGGGCGCAGTGTGGTGACCGGTCTCGCCGCCGCCGGGTACGACGTCGTCTCCGTGGACCGCGACGAGACCCCACCGGGCACCTTCCCCGGCGCCGTGGTGCAGGAGAGCGCCGATCTCGTCTCCGACGGCGAGGCCCGCCGTGTGATCGCGCGCCACCGACCGGACGCGCTCGTCCACCTCGCGGCGATCGCCGTCCCGTTCAGCGCACCGGAGCACATCATCTTCGGCACCAACACCCGGATGGCCTTCGCGGTACTGGAGGCGGCCACCGAGCTCGGCGTGCCCCGCATCATCACGGCGAGCAGCCCCACGGTGCTCGGCTACGGATGCCCCGACGGGTGGCTGCCGGACGAGTTCCCGCTGGACGAGACCACCCCTCCGAAGCCGTGGAACGCCTATGCCCTGTCCAAGCACATCGCGGAGCAGACCGTGGAGATGCTCGCACGGACGGCCGGGGACCGGATCAGCTATGCGGCCTTCCGCCCCTGCTACGTCATCTCCCCCGAGGAGTGGGCCGGCGCGCCCACGCAGCAGGGGCACACCGTGGCCGAGCGCCTCGCCGACCCGGCGTTGTCGGCGCCCGCGCTGTTCAACTACGTGGACGCTCGCGACGTCGCCGAGTTCCTGGACGTGCTCATCCGGAAGATGGGCACCATCCCCAACGGGCAGACCTTCTTCGTCGGCGCCGCGGACGCCCTGGCGACGTCTCCGCTCGCCGAACTGATGCCGCGCTTCGTGCCCGGGAGTACCGCGCTCGCGGCACCCCTGACCGCCACGGACCCCGCGTTCTCCATCGAGAAGGCGCGCCGGATGCTCGGCTGGGAACCGCGCCGCAGCTGGCGCACCGAGTTCCGTCCGCCCTCGAGCAGTTCCCCCGAAACCTCCGGCCGGCCGGTCATGGCCGCCACCACCTCAGGAAGCCAGGTACACCCATGAACTTCGACGGCGTTCTCTTCTTCCCGGTCACCCCCTCCACCTCCCGGGACACCGTGGACCTCGACGCACTGAAGGAGCACGTGGCCGCCCGTCCGCCGTGCGGCCGGGGCGGTGTCTCCCCCGCCTGTGGCACGGGCGAGTTCCACGCTCTGAGCATCGAGGAGGTCCGCGCCGTGGTGGGCGCCACCGTCGAGGTGGTGGACGGGGCGGTCCCGGTGGTGGCCGGCGCCGGAGGTCCGCTCGGCCATGCCCTCGCCGCCACACGGGCCGCCGAGGAAGCGGGGGCGGACGCCCTCCTGGTACTCCCGCCCTACCTGGTGAACGGCCCCATGGACGGACTGATCGCCTACGTCGAGGCCGTCGCGGCCGCGAGCTCGCTCCCCGTGGTCGTCTACCACCGCGCGAACGCCCGGTTCTCCGCCGCGGCGATGAAACACCTCGCGGCGAATCCGAAGGTGATCGGTTTCAAGGACGGCGTGGGCGACGTGGGCCTGGCACAGGAGATCGTGTCCGCGGTCGGGGAGTCCGGGCGGGAGGACTTCCTGTTCTTCAACGGTCTGCTGACCGCCGAGCTGACCCAGGGCGCGTACCGCGGCCTCGGGATCCCGCTCTACTCCTCGGCGGCCTTCGCCATGGCGCCCGACGTCGCCAACGCCTACTACAGCGCGTACACGACCGGGGACGAGGAACGCAGGTCCGAGCTGCTCCGGGAGTTCTACGGACCGCTGGTGCGCCTCCGGGACCAGACCCCCGGCTTCGGGGTGTCCCTCATCAAGGCCGGGCTGGCACTCGACGGGTTCGCGTACGGCTCCGTGCGACCACCCCTGACCGACCCCACCGAGGACCAGCTCGTCGAGCTCAAGCGGATCCTCGAGGCCGGACGCGCGCTGGTCTCGCCGTGACCGCGCGCATCACGGGACTGAGCACCCGGCTGCTCACGCTCCCGCTCTCCCGCCCCTGGGGGCCCGACGTCCGTGAGAACCACGTGATCGCCACGGAGGTCCGCACCGACGACGGCGGGACCGGTCAGGGCTTCGCGTGGACGCCCCCGATCGGGCCCCGGGCCGTGCAGGCCCTCCTGGACCACGACATCGCCGCGTTCCTCCCCGGTCGCGAGGCGAAGCCCGACACGGTGTGGGACGCGCTCTGGCTCCACCTGCACGAGGCGGGCGGCGGGGGCCTCACCACCATCGCGATGGCCGGTGTGGACCTGGCACTCTGGGACCTCCGTGCGAGGTCGGCGGGGCAATCGGTGACCGAGCTGCTCGGCCGGCGCCAGGAGGCGGTGACCGTCTACGGCTCCGGCGTGAACCTCCACTACGGCCAGGACGAGCTGGTGGCCCAGGTGGAACGCTGGGTGGGCGAGGGCAAGACGGCCGTGAAGATCAAGGTGGGCAAGCCGGACATCCGCGAGGACGTGGAGCGGGTATCCGCGGTGCGCGAGGTGCTCGGCCCGGACCGCAAGCTCATGATCGACGCCAATCAGCGCTGGGACCTCCCCACCACGCTGCGCGCCATCGACGCCCTCGGCGGGTTCGACCTCGAGTGGCTCGAGGAACCGCTGCGCGCGGACGACCTCTGGGCGTACACCCGCCTGCGCAAGCAGTCCTCCGTGCCGATCGCCCTGGGCGAGAACGTGCACACCACCCCCGGTTCCGGGACTTCACCACCGCCGGTGCCGTGGACGTCGTCCAGCCCAATGTGGTGCGGGTGGGCGGGATCCCCCCGTTCCGGCGCATCGTGGAACTGGCCCGGGCGCACAGCATCGCGGTGGCCCCCCATCTCCTGCCCGAACTCTCCGGGCAGGTGGCCCTCACCCTCGCGGAACGGGTATGGGTCGAGGACGTGGAGGACGCCTCCTTCGAGCACCTCGGTGCGCTCACCGGCCCGTCCCCCATCACGATCTCCGACGGCGGCCTCACCTCCACGGGCCGGCACGGCCTGGGGCTCACCTTCATCCGCTGACCAACCACCCGCGCGGGCGGCGGAGCACGGCGCCCGCGTACACCAGGAAGAGGACACCATGACAGCAACCCCGGACACATCGGCCCCGGAGACATCGACCGCGGAACTCGACGACCTCGCGGCAGCCGCCACGACGGCGGCCGCGATCGCGGCAGCCGCGTCCGACGCCGAGCGCGCCTCCTGGCTCACCGCGGCCGCCGACGCCCTCGACGCCCACGTGGACGAACTCGTGGAGATCGCCGACGCCGAGACGCACCTCGGAGCACCACGGCTGCGCGGTGAGGTGGCCCGCACCACGGGGCAGCTGCGCCTCTTCGCGCGGGTGATCACCGAGGGCAGCTATCTCGAGGCCGTGATCGACCACGCGGACGCCTCCGCGACTCCCCCCCCCCCGGATCTCCGCAGGATCCTGCGCCCCATCGGCCCGGTCGGCGTGTTCTCGGCCTCCAACTTCCCCTTCGCCTTCTCGGTGGCCGGCGGTGACACCGCCTCGGCCCTCGCCGTGGGCTGCTCCGTGATCGTGAAGGCACACTCCGGGCACCTCCGCCTCTCCGAGCGCACCGCGGAGATCCTCGGTGCGGCGCTCGAGGGCGCCGGCGCTCCGGAGGGGATCCTCGCACTCATCAGCGGTCGCGAGGCAGGGACCGAACTCGTGAAGCACCCGGCCGTCAAGGCCGTGGGGTTCACGGGCTCGATCCCGGGCGGGCGGGCCCTGTTCGACCTCGCGGTGTCACGCCCCGATCCCATCCCGTTCTACGGCGAGCTCGGCAGCCTCAACCCGGTGGTGCTCACCGCGGCGGCCCTCTCGGCTCGGGCCCCGGAGCTCGCGGACGGCCTCGCGGCCTCCTTCACCCTGGGCGCCGGCCAGTTCTGCACCAAGCCGGGACTGGTGTTCCTCCCCGCCGGGACGGACTTCCAGGACCAGCTGAGGAAGGCGGTGGCGTCGAAGGGCAGTGCCCCCATGCTCACCGAGCGTATCGCCGAGGCGTACCCCGAGGGCCTGCAGCACCTCGCCGCACAGCAGGACGTCACCGTGGTCAGCGGCTCCGTGGAGCAGGACGCCCCCGCGGACGGTGCGGCCCCCGTGGTGTTCTCCACCACGGCTGCCACGGTGCTGGCGAACCCGGAGAGCATCCTCGAGGAGTGCTTCGGACCCACCACCGTGCTCATCGAGTACCGCGACCAGGACGAGCTGGCGAAGGTCCTGTCCGTGGTCCCGGGCAGTCTGACCGCCACCGTGCACGCCCAGCCGGACGAGGACGTGGCAGCACTCGTCACCCAGCTCTCCGAGCTGGCGGGCCGGGTCCTGTTCAACGGCTGGCCCACGGGTGTGGCCGTGAACTGGGCCCAGCAGCACGGCGGGCCGTGGCCGGCCACCACGTCCCTGTTCACCTCGGTGGGGGCGACGGCGGTGCGCCGCTTCCAGCGACCGGTGGCCTTCCAGGACGCGCCGGAGAGCGTCCTCCATCCGGCACTCCTGGAGGCGAACCCGCTGGGCGTTCCCCGGCGCGTGGATGGCGTGCTGGTTCCTGCAGGCGTGTCCGTGTCCTGAGACCGCATCGGGTCCGGACATGGGAAAGCCCCTTCGCGATGGAGTGCGAGGGGGCTTTCCCGTGTCCGGCTGCCGGTGCTCGCGCCCGCCACCGTTCGACGTCGTCATCACCGCCGGGTGCTCGGAACCATTACCCTGAGCTGTTGTCCGCCGGTCAGAGTTGGAGGACCGCGGGGCGGTCGAGTGCTCCCACGCGCGTCACCGGCCACCGCGGGTCGACGCTGAGGACGCGGGGACCCGATGGTTCCAGCAGGACGGTGTCCTCGACCTTCACCGCCGGGGCGGACGGGTTCCAGGTGAAGGCCTGGTACTCGGCCACGGTGTCCTCCGCCGCTGGTGTGGCCCGTGGGTCCCGCCCCGCGTACCCGGCAGGGCCGCCCTGGTGGTGCTGCCGCCACTGATCCGCACCGAAACCGTGCCGCTCGTAGGCAGCCCCGATCTCCGTGAGGATCCCGCCCAGGGACGCGCCGGGCACGGTGGCCGCGAGGACGTCCTGCTCCACGGCCAGGATGCGGGACTCGGCGTCCTGCTCCGCCGCGGTCGCCGCGCCGAACCTGACCCAGCGGGTCACGTTGGCGATCAACCCGTGGCGACGGGCGCACACCACGGCCATGGCGCGGCGCCCCAGCACCCCGCCGGTGGGGAGCGGGTGTCGGAAGTCGGCGCGGTCGCTCCCGCTGCACAGCAGCACCAGGGGATCGGCTCCGACGGCGACGAGCCGCGCGGCGAGCGCGGCGGCGATCTCGCGCTCCGTGGTCTGCGGCGTCGCCTCGCCGAGGACGTCGGTCAGGGCTCGGGCTGCGTCCGCGTTCAACACCTCGTACCGGGCCAGTTCCACCGGCAGCAGCGAGCGCCGCGCCTCCCTGAGCTCGCGGGCCACCTCGCCCTCCGCCATCGGGGAGGCGTCCGGGCCGTACCAGGCGCCGACGTCCTGCAGCGAGCCGTACCAGGGGACCTGATGGAGCACGACGTCGTCCGGCAGCTCCTCGGCCACCAGTCTCTCGGCCTCGTTGCTGAAGGTGACCACGTGGTCCCCGTCCCGGGTGACGAGCAGCGCCGCGACAGGATCGCCCGCCAAGCTCACGTGGACCCGGCTGCCGCCGAGGTACCAGGTGAGTGCCGTGGTGGAGGTCAGCAGGAGGGAGTCCCGGCCGGCGCGGTCCAGCAGTTCGAGCACCCTCCCCCGTTTGACGGACCGCTCGTGGGCGGCGTCGGGCGAGGAGGGGGTGTGTTCCGCCGTCCGGGGCGGGATCAGGAGACCGTCGCACATCGGACGTCCTCCTGCACGTCGGTTCCGCCCGCGGCGGCTGCCGAGGACCCGGCGAGTCCCCGGACGCGTGCGGCATCGAGCCGACCGTCGGCGACGAGCACCCTCACGGTGCGGGTGACGGGGGCGCCGGGCTGCACGGTCAGGGGGGTGTCCCAGGCCAGCGAGAGGCCCACGCCCGGGTACCCCTCCGCACGCACGAACCACGGGTCGGGGGCCTCGGGGGCGGCCAGGAAGACGAGCGTGGCGGGGCCGCCGTCGAAGTCGGCGGACCAGGCCAGCCAGGGCGCGGCCGTCCCGTGGACGGCGTCCTCACCCTCGTGCTCCGCCGTGAACACGTCCACTCCCCCGGCCCGCGGCAGGCGCCAGAAGAAGCCTCCGTACCCGCCCAGCGGGCGTCCGTTGGAGCCGGGGCTGCCGAGCTGCACCGGGGTGTCCCCCGGGGCTCGGAAGGTGAAGGTCAGCGTGAGCTGCCAGGTGGAGTCGTCCAGGCGCCGCCACGCCCAGCGGCGCTGCTCCTCGAGCAGGGCGGCACCGTCCGGGCCCTGCCACCGGAGGTCCTCCTCGAGCGAGGAGGCCGAGCGGTGCGTGCTCACCCGCTCGATCCGGCCGTGATCGGCGCGCCAGACGTACGCGCCGGCGTCGCGCGTGTAGGTGCGCCCGCCCCAGCAGTTGACGCCGTCGACGTCCTGGACGGCCACTCCCGCGCCCAGGTGCCAGACGTGATCCAGTGGGAGGTGATCGGTCACCGTCACGCCCCCGAGGGTGCGCACCGGGTGCAGATAGGGCCGGGGCGCCAGCGTGGGGGCGATGCCCGAACCGTCCCGGTACTGCGCGATCGTCGAGCCGTCGAGCACCAGATCGTCCGGACCCGTTGCCTGCGGGATCCACCCGGGATCGAGCTCGCGGAACAGGGCCTGGGACTCCAGGGCGCGCCCCATCAGGTCCTCGATCCCGTGCACCACGGGGTGGGCCTCCGCTCCCTCCCCGTGCCAGGCGACGAACTCGTCCGGGATGGTACGCGGGGCATCGGCCGTCCGGATGGCCTCCAGCACCGTCATGAAGGCGCCCGAGTCCTCCAGTGAGCTGAGCAGGGGCGCCCCTGACGAGCGGTGCTCGAGCAGGTTCTCCAGCAGGTCCACGCGTTCGACGTGCTCCGTGCGGGTCCCCTCGGGCGTGGTCACGGCGAGCTCGTCCTCGGTGTAGTAGAGGACGATCTCCCCCAGGGTGCCGGACACCCTCACACTGGGGCGCCGCTGGTCGGGTGCGCAGAGCGTCAGTGCGCAGGTGAGCACGTGCCCGGAGGCGGTGCGGATCCGCAGGGCGGGGGTGTCGTCGCTCTCGATGTCGTGCGCCCGGTACAGGTCCGTCTCCACGGAGGTGACGTCCTCCGCCCCCCGGGCGCCGGCCACCCGGAGCGCCGTGGCGATCGCATGAGCCAGCGGATTGGTCGCCACGCCGTCCACCACGTCCACGCCGTCGAGGGTCCGCTTCCCGGCCCAGCGGGAGCGCCCGAAGTACCCACGGGTCCGCACCCACGCGCCCTCCGCGCTGAAGCCCTGCACCGCGCCGATCTCCCCGGACGCCACGAGTTCCTCGATCCGCGGCAGCGCCGCGGAGCCGAGGCTCTGGAAGCCGGTCTGCACCGCCGCCGCCGCCGTGGTGGAGTGCTGCACCAGTTCGTGGAACTGCTCGAGGGAGGCCACCGGAGGCTTCTCGAGGTAGATGTCCGCGCCCAGGCTGAGGGCGGCCTCGGCGAGCACGGCGTGGAACTGGATGGGCGTGGCGATGATGACGACGTCGGCGCGGACACCAGCCGTGGCAAGCTCCGGCAGGGTGCGGAAGATCTCCACGTCCGCACCGAGGCTGCCGGGCTCCGGCGGATTCGGGTCCGCGACGGCCACGAGGACCACCGTACCCGCCTGCTCCAGGCGCCGGATGTTGGCCAGGTGATGGGCCCCGAAGCCGTGGACGCCCACGAGGGCTATGCGCGGGACCGGTGCATCACGGCTCGGGGTGTTGCGATGGGGTGCCATCACGTGGGCTGAGATCGGCATGGGCGGTCCTTCTGTCGCGGGCTGGTGGGAAAGAGGAAGAGGGGGGAGGTGCCGGCACGGCGCCGGTCCCTCCCCCGATCATCCACTGATGCATCGCTCCCGGAGGAACCGACGACCTAGGACCTGATCATCCCGTTGATCTCGTCGGTCATCTGGGTGGTGGCCTGCTCCGGGGTCAGACTCCCGAAGAGTACCTGCGAGACGTACCGGCCCACGACGTCCTGCACACCGCCGGTTCCCACCGGGGAGGGGAGTTCAGTGCTGTCGATGTCCGGCGCGATCTCGTCGAGGAAGGACACCACGGTCTGCTCCGCCTCGTTCAGCTCGGGGGTGACTGCCTCGGCCATCGCGGGGTTCACGGGCACACCGCGGTCCACGAGCATCACCTTCGCGGCCTCGGGATCGTTGGCGAGGAAGTTCACGAACTCGGCTGCGGCGTCCTGGTTGTTCGTCTGGTCGGAGATGGACCAGTACATGGAGGCCTTGAAGTACATGCCGTTGTCGTTCGCCTCACCGGACTCGGAGGGCACACGCAGCATGCTGATGTTGGCGTCGGAGGCCGTCCGGAGGGCGGACAGCTGGTTGGACCAGTACCATCCCATGGCCACGCGGTTGGTGGGCATCGCACCGGCCTCGAAGGTACCCGAGGCATCCTCGGCGAACTCCGACGCCGTCTGTCCTCCGCCGTCGTCCCGCACCGCGAGAAGGTGCTCGAACCAGGAGGTGACGGCCTCCGGGGTGTAGCCCACGGTACCCTCCGCCTCGTTGTAGAGGGATTCCCCCTGCTGCCGCAACCAGATCCGGAGATCCACGTCCTGCGCCCCGAACTCCGTTCCGCGGACGCCGTCACCCAGTGCCTCGTCGAGCGCGGCGGACAGCTCGTAGTAGTCGTCCCACGTCCAGGTGGTGTCATCGGGAAGTTCCAGCCCCGCCTGCTCGAGGAGATCCTCGTTGATCATCACCACGTAGGCGTTCTGCCCCGTGGTGAGCCCGTAGACGCCGCCGTCGTAGGAGCCCAGATCCAGGGCGGCGTCGTCGAACGCGCTGAGATCGAGGGCGTCCAGCTGGGTCAGATCCACCAGGGCTCCGCGACCCGCGTACTCCTGGAGGTACTTCTCGTCCATGGTGATCACGTCCGGGGCGCTACCGCCCGCCGTCGTGGTGGCCAGGCGGTCCCAGTACCCGCCGAAGTCGGTGTACTCGCCGGCGATCGTAATACCGTCGTGATCGGACTCGAACATGTCGATCAACCGCTCGTTGGCCTCGTGCCGGGGGTCCGAACCCCACCAGGTGAAGCGGATGTTCCCATCCCCTCCCGCCTGGCTACCGCCGTCGCCCCCACCACACGCGGTGAGCCCGAGACCTGCCACCAACGCGATGGCTGCGAGACCGAGGTGTTTCCTGGTACCTGAGAATGTCGTCATTGATATCTCTCCTTGTGTGAAGGTGAACGGCGCCGCGGTCAGCGCGCGCTGTCGATCAGGGCTGTGAGCTCCGAGCTCAACTGCTCGGCGGCCTGTGCAGGCGTGAGCCGGTCGAAGAGGACCTCGGAATCGAAGCGTAGGATCACGGCCTGCGCCGTGCCGGTCCCCACGGGCGACGGCGCCGGGCCCGTGGCCACGCTGGACTCGATGTCCTCGAGGAAGTCCACCACGGCCTCGTCGGACGCCTCGAGCTCAGGGCGTACCGCGGCCGCCAGGTCCGGGTTGACCGGCACACCGCGGTCGATCAGCATGCGCTTCACCGGCTCCTCGTTGTTGGCTAGGTAGTTCACGAAGCTCGCCGCCTCGTCGGCGTCGCTCGTGCGGGAGGAGATGGACCAGTACATGGACGCCTTGTAGTACATCCCGTTGTCCGCCTCGTCCCCCGTGCTGGACGGTGCCCGCAGCATCCGGATGTCGCTGTCCGAGGTGGTGTTGAGCACACCCAGCTGATTCGACCAGTACCAGCTCATCGCGGTGCGGTTCGTCGGGAAGCTCTGGGCCTCGAACGTGCCCGCCTGCGCCTCGGTCCACTCGGACGGGGAGGCACCACCCGCCTCGTCGCGGATGGTGAGAAGGTGCTCGAAGTACGATTCCGCGCCCTCCTGCGTGAACCCGACGCCGTCGTTCGTGTCGTTGAACAGGGACTCGCCCTGCTGACGCAGCCAGACCCGGAGGGTACCGTCCGGTGAGTTGCCGTAGTCCGAACCGGAGACGCCGTCGAGGTTCTCCGCGATGTCCCGGGAGATCCGGTAGTAGTCCTCCCAGGTCCAGGTGGTGTCGTCCGGCAGCTCGACGCCGGCCTGTTCGAAGAGATCGGCGTTGACCACCACGGCCAGCGCGTTCCGTCCGGTGGTCAGTCCGTACAGACCGTCCTCGTACCGCCCGAGGGCCAGGCTGTCCTCGTCGAACTTGGACAGGTCCAGGTTGGGCAGCTCGCTCAGGTCCATCAGCGCACCGCGGCCGGCGTAGTCCTGGAGGAACTTCTCGTCCATGGTGATGACGTCCGGCGCGTCACCACCGGCGGTGGTGGTGGCGAGCCGGTCCCAGTACCCGGAGAAGTCCGTGAACTGTCCCTCGATGGTGACTCCCTCGGTCTCACTCTCGTAGTCCTCGATGATGGCCTCGTTCACGGCGTGACGCGGGTCCGAGCCCCACCAGGACCACACGAGGTC
>NZ_LGIU01000026.1 GCF_001187915.1 Arthrobacter sp. RIT-PI-e
GGGTGTCCCTGAAGCGCGGATCCGCCGGGGCGTCGGCCAGAGCCGTGATGGAGGGGGAGAGGAAGACCTTGGAGCACATGGAGTCCTCGCGGGAGCAGATGCCCGCGTCCACGCCCACCGCGGCGATCTGGTGCTGCTGATCGGCGGTGATGATGTTGATGACACCGGACTGCGTGCCGCTGACCCGCACCGCCAGTTTCACCAGATCGAGCAGTTCCGGCGGGGTCTCGTACTCTGCCCGCTCCACGGGCACGCCTTCGGGCCCGCCGTAGGGGAGCCCGTACTCCTGCAGGGTGGCCTGCCGGGCCCGCTCCTGCACTTCCAACTCGTCGACGTGAAGCAGTGACATGGTTACCCCTGAGACCTCTGAGACCGGTACCTGTGCGTCCAACTATCGCATGCACCCCGCCGGGTGCACAGGTACCGGGTCTTCGTCGCCGTACCCCGCCGGTACGGGTGCACGCACCGCCCGATTCCCGCATCAGCCCAGTGACCGCACACGGAGCGCGAGGTACAGGTGGACGCGGTCGGCGGTGACCGCGGGGTCGTACCCGGTGAGCGCGACCACCTGGTGGAGACGGTAGCGGACCGTGTTGCGGTGCAGGCCGAGGGCCGTGGCGACCGCCCCCACCGAACCGTCGAGATCCAGGTAGTGCCGGAGGGTGGGCAGCAGCGTGGCACCGTGCGCGTCGTCGAAGTCCTCGAGCGGGGCCAGCGTCTCCGCCGCGAGGTCGGCGAGCGGGACGTCCGCGCTGGTCATCAGGAGCGAGGTCAGGCTCAGCCGGTCGGCGAGATTGACCGGCCGGCCGCGTCGCAGGGCGTCCCTGGCCTCGAAGTAGCTCCACCGCAACCCGTTCGGCTGGGTGTAGGCCCCGCCGACCCCGATGCGTGCGGGAAGCCCGGCGCCGTGCAGGTAGTCGCTGAGCTCCGCCGGACCGGGTGCGCCCGCGGTGGGGAGCACGAGCACCAGGTGCTCGTCCACGAGCCCGGCGGACACCCCTGCCCAGCCGTCGGGCAGCGGGAGCGTGCGCAGCGCCCGCCGTCGGCCCGGGGCCACGTCGACGATCAGCACGCTGTGCCTCTGCGCGGTGTCGATCCCGGACCCGGCCAGTCTCGCGGCGGCCTCGGTGCCCGTGAGGGTCCCGTGCACCACGTCGGCGAGCAGTTGCCCCTGCGCGGTCCGGGTGCCGGTCCGGTTGCGGGCCTGGTTGGTCAGCTCGACCGAGATCAGGCTCTGCGCGTAGTCCACGACGGCGGCGTGCGCGTACGGCTCGGCGATGTCCAGGGTGCAGCGATCCTCCAGTCCCGTGGCGATCGGCAGCCGGTGCCAGCGCCTCGTGGCGCCCTGACCGGCGCCGGGGAGGGGGGTGACCGGATCCGGTGCGGAGGCCCCCGCGATGCGCGCACCGTACTGGTGGAGCACGACGTCGGTGCCGAGCATGCGCGCCAGCCCGGTGAGCAGCGAGCCGAGCCCGCCGGCGCCCAGGAGCGCCGAGGCGAGGACGGCGTGGGCCTCGAGGAGCTCCTCGAGACCCGCGTGGGTGGCGGCGGAGAGGGCGTCGGCCACCCTCTTGCCGATGGCGATGAACGGGACCGCGTAGGGCACCCGGAAGACGGGAAGTCCCACCTCGGCGGCCTCGGCGAGGACACCCGCCGGTACGGCGGCGTGCGTCAGGCCCACGCCGAAACCGATGGCGCGTGCCCCCGCCTCGTGGACCCGCCGGACGAAGGCCCGCTGGGCGGCGACGCTCCCTAGCCGCAGGCCGGTGGTGAGCACCACCTCCGCACCGCTGAGGAACGGCCGCGGGTCCTCGAGTTCCGTGACGGCGACCCACCGGAGCGGTTCCGCGCGGGGCTCGGTGCCACCCTCCAGGACGAGTCCGAGGCTCGGGTCGGCGAGCAGATCGGCGAGGGTGAGGGCCATGCACCCAGCGTAGGGCACTTGTGCAAGTGCACCAGGAGTCCCAGGTCCTGTAGGGCGGGTAACCGTGGTGGCGTCCGGCCCCGCCCGGGTAGTCTCACCCCGACACCCGCGGTGGGCAGCTCCGACAGCACCGCGGATCCCCTCGTGGAAGGTGCTGCAGCGTGGCCGAGATCCTTCAGAACTACATCGACGGACAGTTCGTGACGCCCGCCGGCACGGAGCTCCTGGACATCGTTGATCCGACGAACGGTGACGTGGTGGCGCAGTCGCCCGTCTCCTCGCCGGCGGACGTCGACGACGCGATGCAGGCGGCGCGGCGGGCGTTCACCACCTGGAAGCGGACCACGCCGAGCACGCGCCAGCTCCTGCTGCTGAAGCTCGCGGACGCCGTCGAGGCCGCGAGCGATGAACTCGTGGAGGCGCAGCACCGCAACACCGGGCAGGTGCGTGGGCTGATCGCCGACGAGGAGGTGGCCGTCGGTGCGGACCAGCTGCGGTTCTTCGCCGGAGCCGCCCGTGTGCTCGAGGGCAAGTCGGCGGGCGAGTACCTGGAGGGCCACACCTCCTACGTGCGCCGGGAGCCCATCGGCGTCGTCGCGCAGGTGGCGCCCTGGAACTACCCGCTGCTGATGGCCATCTGGAAGATCGGGCCGGCGCTCGCGGCCGGTAACACCGTGGTGCTGAAGCCCAGTGACACCACGCCCGAGTCCACCCTGGTCCTCGCGCGCCTGACGCAGGGCATCCTGCCGGACGGCGTGCTGAACGTGGTGCTCGGTACGGGCGAGACCGGCGCGGCCATGGTGGAGCACCCGGTGCCGGGTCTCGTGTCCATCACCGGTTCGGTCCGCGCGGGCGTGGCCGTGGCCACCGGTGCGGCGAAGGGGCTGAAGCGTGCGCACCTCGAGCTCGGCGGCAAGGCTCCCGCCGTCGTCTTCGCGAACGCGGACCTGAGGAGGACGGCGGAGGCCGTCACGGAGTTCGCGTTCTTCAACGCCGGCCAGGACTGCACGGCGATCACCCGTGTGCTCGTGCAGGAGCAGGCGCACGACGAGCTGGTGGCCGCCATGGTGGAGCACACCGCGACCCTGCGCACCGGCAGCGCCGACGAGTCCGAGAACTACTTCGGGCCGCTCAACAACGTCCGCCACTTCGACGCGGTGCGTGCCGTCGTCGAGGCGCTGCCGGCGCACTGCAGTATCGCGACCGGCGGCAGGCGGGTGGGGGAGAAGGGCTTCTTCTTCGAGCCGACCATCATCACCGGCGCCCGCCAGGACGATCCCGTGGTGCAGCAGGAGACCTTCGGGCCGATCCTCACCGTCCAGACGTTCACCACGGAGGAGGAGGCGGTGGAGCTCGCCAACGGCGTGGACTACGCGCTCGCCTCGAGCGTGTGGACCACGGACCACGGCACCGCCATGAGGGTCTCCCGGGACCTCGACTTCGGTGCCGTCTGGATCAACACGCACATCATGCTCACCGCCGAGATGCCGCACGGAGGCTTCAAGAACTCCGGCTACGGCAAGGACCTCTCCATGTACGGCGTGGAGGACTACACCCGCATCAAGCACGTGATGAGCGTGCTGGATGCCTGAGCTCCCGATCGGAGAACCTCGCATGACAACTTTCGCCACCACCGCGAAGATCGCCGCCCCCACCTTCCGGCTCGAGCAGAGACGGCACATCACCGGGGACTTCCCGGGCCCCCGCTCCGCCGCCCTGGCGGCGCGGCGTGCCGCCGTCGTCGCGAAGGGCGTGGCCTCGGGTGTGCCCGTGTACGTCGCGGACGCCGACGGCGGTGTGGTCCTCGACGTGGACGGCAACTCGTTCATCGACCTCGGGGCGGGCATCGCCGTGACCAGCGTGGGGGCCTCCGCCCCCGCCGTCGTCGACGCCGTCAAGGACCAGGTGGAGCACTTCACGCACACCTGCTTCATGGTCACCCCCTACGAGGGGTACATCGCGGTGGCCGAGCAGCTCGCGGACCTGACCCCCGGGGACTTCGAGAAGCGCACCGTCCTGTTCAACTCCGGGGCGGAGGCCGTGGAGAACGCGGTCAAGGTGGCGCGGCTCGCCACCGGGCGGAACGCGGTGGTCGCCTTCGACCACGCCTACCACGGGCGCACCAACCTCACCATGGCGCTGACCGCGAAGTCCATGCCCTACAAGAGCAACTTCGGCCCGTTCGCACCGGAGATCTACCGCATGCCCATGAGCTACCCCTTCCGTGAGGAGAACCCGGGCATCACGGGACCCGAGGCGGCGCAGCGGGCCATCACCATGATCGAGAAGCAGATCGGTGCGGACTCGGTCGCGGCGATCATCATCGAGCCCGTGCAGGGCGAGGGCGGGTTCATCGTCCCGGCCGAGGGCTTCCTGCCCGCGCTCGCCGACTGGGCGAAGGCCAACGACGTGGTGTTCATCGCGGACGAGGTGCAGTCCGGGTTCTGCCGCACCGGTGCGTGGTTCGCGGTGGACCACGAGGGCGTGGTCCCGGACATCATCACGATGGCCAAGGGGATCGCGGGCGGTATGCCGCTCTCCGCGATCACCGGCCGGGCGGAGCTGCTCGACGCCGTGCACGTAGGTGGGCTCGGCGGGACGTACGGCGGGAACCCGGTGGCCTGCGCCGCCGCGCTCGGCGCGATCGACACCATGAAGGAGCAGGACCTCGCAGGGCGCGCACGTCACATCGAGGCGCAGGTCACCGAGCGGCTCGGCGCCCTGCAGGCGGATCTCGGCGAGGACGGCATCATCGGGGAGGTGCGGGGGCGCGGTGCCATGCTGGCCCTCGAGTTCGTGGAGCAGGGGGGCGGGAGGACGCCGGACGCCGAGGTGACGAAGGCCATCGCGGCGCGCTGCCTCCGTGAGGGCGTCATCGTCCTCACTTGCGGCACCTACGGCAACGTGGTGCGCCTGCTCCCGCCGCTGGTGATCACCGACGAACTCCTCGCCGACGCCCTCGACGTCCTCGAGGCCGCGATCAGGGACGCGAACGAGGGGCGGCCCTGACGCCGTCGTGGTTCGCGGGCTCCGTGCAGTGCTCCCGGTGCAGAGGCGGCCCGGCCCCGGTGGGTCGGGCCCGCGACATCAGGAGGCGGGGACCAGGGTCAGGTACTGCGGGTTCTCGGTCAGGAAGGACTGCACCTGCGCGCAGTAGGGCACGGGGGCTAGCCGACGGCGGTGGGCGTTGAGCAGCGTCTGACTCACGAGCACGGACTCGAGGCCCGTGTCGCGGTGGCCCGGTGCCACGACCGTCTCGAGCAGGTGCATGCGGCCCGCCCGGAGGCGGTACTTCAGGCAGCCCACCATGGTGCCGTCGAGGAAGAGCTCGAAGCGGGACGCCGCGGGGTTGTCGCGGAACGTCTCCCGGAGGGTGTCGGCCCCGCCGCGGTCGGTGGCCTGGGATGCACGTATCTCGAGGACGCCCACCACCTCCGCGTAGTCCTCGCGGACACCGAACGGTGGGAAGTCGGTGTCCAGCAGCCGGTACAGACTGTTGCAGAGGACCCTCAGCTCGCGGGTGGACACCGCGGACAGGTCCTCGGGCATCTCGGGGACCTCGGGCTCGGCCGGTTCGGGCGCAGCGTCGAAAACCGTCGCATCACGCAGTTCGGCCCATGAATTGCGCGGTTGCGAGCCCGAGTGGTGAGTGGTCGTGGTGGCAACAGACATGGCGGACCTCGAATGGATCAGTGGTGTGTGGGCCGTTGCTTGACCGTTCCTCGACCGTAACAGAGTGCTCATTTATCGTAAAGCTAGAGAGACTAGCGATCTCCGTCCTCGGCCTGCAGCCACGCGCCGAGTTGCACCCGTAGCCCATCAATCAGTCCGTCGAGGCCCGTCCGGAACGCGATGTCCGCGGGCGACTCGTCCGCCGCCGGGGTGGCTGCGAGCCGGACGGCGGTGGTGAAGGCGGGGAACCGGTCCGCCAGTGCGCCCGGATCGAAGATGTTCCCCGGAGCGGTGACGTCGAGGGCGGAGCCGTAGACGAAGGACTCCAGTGCGACGATCACCGGGACGACCCGCTCCGGAGGCCAGCCGGCCCGCGTCAGGCCGAGCGTCACCTCCTCGTACATGCGCAGGGTCTTCTCCGCATCGGTCACGGGGAGCACCGCGATCACGGGGATCAGTGGTGTGTGGCGTGCGAAGACCTCGCGGTAGGACCACGCCCAGCTGCGGAGCGCCTCGTCCCACGGCTCCTCGGCGAAGGCGCTGAAGTCCACCATCGTCATGACGTGCTCCTGGATCCAGCCGAGGACCTCCTGCTTGGACCCCGCGTGGTTGTACAGCGCGGACGGGGCCACGCGGAGCCGCCGCGCGAGGGCGGACATCGTGAGGCCCGCGTAGCCGGTGTCCGCGACGAGCTCGAGTGCCGCGGCGGTGATGCGATCCCTCGAGAGCACGCTGCGCGGGGGGCGTCCGGCGCGGCGCGGCGCGGGCGTTGCTGCGGTCATCGATCCTGCTCCCTGTGTGGACGCTCCCACCCTACGGCGCTCCCTTCCCCCCGCGCGCCCTCCTCGCTATAGTGGACGCAGATAATGAACGCCATTCATTTTGTGTCCCGTGTCATGCGGGCCGAAGGAGGACCACATGCGGACCATCGAGCGCGACGTCGTCGTCATCGGGGCAGGGCCGTCCGGGCTGACCGCGGCCCGTGAACTGCGGAGGACCGGCCACTCCGTCGCGGTCCTCGAGGCGCGGGACCGCGTGGGTGGGCGGACGCACACGGACGTCGTCGAGGGCGCCGTCCTCGAGATCGGTGGTCAGTGGGTGTCGCCGGACCAGACGGCGCTCACGGGGCTCCTCGACGAACTGGGGATCGACACCTTCCCGCGGTACCGCGAGGGCGATTCCGTCTACATCGGCCCCGACGGCCGGCCCGTGCGCTACACCGGCGAGATGTTCCCCGTCGACGCCCGCACGCGCGAGGAGATGGAGCGCCTCATCGGGATCCTCGACCGGATCGTGGCGGAGGCCGGCCCGGAGGCGCCGTGGGACCACCCCGAGGCGCGTGCCCTGGACACCATCTCCTTCCACCACTGGCTGCGGCAGCAGTCCGACGACGAGGAGGCCTGCGACAACATCGGCCTGTTCATCGCCGGCGGCATGCTGACCAAACCCGCCCACTCCTTCTCGGCACTGCAGGCCGTCCTCATGGCGGCGACCGCGGGATCCTTCTCCAACCTGGTGGACGAGGACTTCATCCTCGACCGGCGCGTGGTGGGCGGTATGCAGTCCGTCTCGGAGAGGATGGCCGCGGACCTGGGGGAGGACGTCATCCTCTCCAGCCCTGCCCGCACGCTGCGGTGGAGCGGCCTGGACGGGCAGGACGGCGTCACGGTGGTCTCCGACACCACGACGGTCCACGCGCGGTACGCCGTCGTCGCCGTGCCCCCGAACCTGTACTCCCGCATCAGCTACGAACCCCCGCTGCCGCGTCGCCAGCACCAGATGCACCAGCACCAGTCGCTCGGGCTCGTGATCAAGGTCCACGCCGTCTACCCCACCCCCTTCTGGCGGGAGGAGGGACTCTCCGGTACGGGGTTCAGCGCGGAGTCGGTGGTGCAGGAGATCTATGACAACTCCAATCACGAGGACCCGCGCGGAACCCTGGTGGGCTTCGTCTCCGACGAGAAGGCGGACGCCATGTTCGAACTCCCGCCGCACGAGCGCCAGGAGCGGATCCTCGCCGCCATCGCCGGCTTCCTCGGCCCTGCGGCCCTCGAGCCCGAGGTGTACTACGAGTCCGACTGGGCCTCCGAGGAGTGGACCCGGGGTGCCTACGCCGCCAGCTACGACCTCGGCGGCCTCCACCGCTACGGCCGCGACCAGCGCACCCCCGTGGGCCCCATCCACTGGTCCTGCTCCGACATCGCCGCCGAGGGGTACCAGCACGTGGACGGTGCCATCCGCATGGGCCTGCGGACGGCTGGGGCCATCGACCGGATGCTCGCCGACCGCCGGCAGCCGGCTCCGTCCGGTCTGGACGGCTGAGCATGCGCTACACCGTCGGGTACACCGCGGACGGGCGGGGGCACGACGCCGTCTGCCTCGCCGTCGCCCTCGCACGAAGGCAGGGCGCCTCCCTCGACCTGGTCCTCGTGGCCCCGGAGCGCTCGGCCTACTCCGGGAGCCACCCCTCGGACAGCGGCTTCGACGATCTCCTGTCCGGGCAGCTGCACACATGGATGGACCAGGGGCTGGCGCTCGTACCCGAGGATGTCCCGGCCCGCGGCGAGGTGGTCCGCGCGGAGTCCGACGCCGAGGGCCTCATCCGGGCCGCGGAGGACGCCGGCGCGTCCCTGATCGTGATCGGAGCGAGCGCGGCCGGTCCCGGCTCCCGCTACAGCGTGGGCAACGTGGCCCGCGGTCTGCTCCCCGCCTCCCCCGCCCCGGGGGCGCCCGCCCCGAGGTCGCCCCGCCGCCCGGCCCCCGTCCCCCGCCTCACCTGCGCCGTCGGCCGTCGCGCGGGGGCCGACGACGTCGTCTCCGTGGCGGTGACCTCGGCCCGGCGCCGCGGGCTCCCCCTGCGGCTCGTGGCCCTCCTCGCGCTCGACGCCGGGCGCGAGGGCGCCGGGGCCGGGGGGGAGGCGCACCGCCGCCTCGCGGACGCGGCGTCGTCCCTCGCGGCGGGCGGTCAGGTGAGCGTGGAGACGGCGCGTGGCACCTCCGTCGAGGAGGCGATCGACGCCCTCGCCTGGGACGAGGGGGAGGTGCTGCTCGTCGGCTCGAGCCGCCTGGCGCAGCACATGCGCATCTTCCTGGGGTCCACGGCGGCGAGGATCCTGCGTGCGCTGACCGTGCCCATGGTGGTGGTCCCGCGGACGTACGAGTCCCCCGGAACCGGCACCGGCACCGCTGCCCTGCAGACGCAGGAGGGCGTATGAGCACCCGCAGGACGGACCGCGAGGGAACGGGCCTCAGCCGGAAGGGGTTGAGCTCCGGGACCGTGGGACTGCTCGGCGCCGTGGTGATCGGGGTGTCCTGCGTGGCCCCCGCGTACACCCTCACCGCGGCCCTCGGCCCCACCGTGGCCGAGGTGGGTACGCAGCTCCCCGCCATCTTCCTGGTGGGCTTCATCCCCATGCTGCTCGTGGCCCTCGGGTACCGCGAACTCAACAGCGCCATGCCGGACTCCGGGACGTCCTTCACCTGGGCCACCCGCGCGTTCGGCCCCTGGATCGGCTGGATGGGCGGGTGGGGCCTCATCGCGGCCACCGTGATCGTGCTGTCCAACCTGGCGGCGGTGGCCGTGGACTTCTTCTACCTGCTCCTCTCCCAGCTCCTCGGGAACCCCGCGATCGCGGAGCTCACCCGGAACCTCCCGCTGAACATCGCGACCACGCTCGTGTTCATCGCCCTCGCCTGCTACATCTCCTACCGGGGCATGGAGACCACGAAGACGGTCCAGTACGTGCTGGTCACCTTCCAGCTCGTGGTGCTCGCCTGGTTCGCCGTCGCGGCGTTCGTCCACGTGGCCGACGGCACGGCGTTCGACGCGACGAGCATCAGCGCGGACTGGTTCAACCCCTTCGCCGTCGGGTCCTTCTCCGCCTTCGCGGCGGGCGTCTCGCTGTCCATCTTCATCTACTGGGGGTGGGACGTGACCCTCACCATGAACGAGGAGACCACCGACCCCGAGCGGACGCCGGGCCGTGCGGGTGCGCTGACGGTGGTCGTCATCGTCCTGGTGTACCTGGCGGTTGCCCTCGCCACCATCTCCTTCGCGGGGGTGGGCGACGGCGATCTCGGGGCGGGCAACCCGGACAACCAGGAGAGCATCTTCGCGGTGCTCGCCGGTCCCGTGATGGGCCCGTTCGCGATCCTGATGTCCATGGCCGTGCTCAGCTCCTCCGCCGCGTCCCTCCAGTCGACCTTCGTCTCACCCGCCCGCACCCTGCTGGCCATGGGGCACTACCGCGCACTGCCCGAGGGGTACGGGCGCATCAGCCCCCGGCACAAGTCGCCGGGGTTCGCCACGGTGGCCGCGGCGCTCGCCGCCGCCGGTTTCTACGTCCTCACCCGCCTCGTCTCGGAGAACGCGCTGTGGGACACCATCACGGCGCTCGGCCTCATGATCTGCTTCTACTACGGCATCACGGCGCTGGCCTGCGTCTGGTACTTCCGTGCCCAGGCCTTCACGAGCATCCGGAACGTCGCGTTCCGGTTCCTCGCCCCGCTGTGCGGCGGTGTCATCCTGCTGGTCATGTTCGTGAAGACGGCCGTCGACTCCATGGATCCCGGATACGGTTCGGGATCGGAGCTGTTCGGCGTGGGCATGGTGTTCGTCCTCGGGATCGGGGTGATCCTGCTCGGGGTGGTGCTCATGCTCGTCTGGTCGCGGCTGAACCCGGCCTTCTTCCGGCAGGAGGTCATCACCAGGGGCGCCGCGTCGGGACGCTGACCGGCCCGGACCGCCGCGCTAGAGTGGACCCACTCCGCGGCGTCCCGTGGTGTACCGGCCCCTGATCGTCCGAGGAGACCCACCGTGCGCTATGTCGTCGGCTACACCGATAACGACCGTGGGCAGGACGCCCTCGAACTCGCCACCTCCCTGGCGCTGACGCAGTCCGCCGGGATCGATCTGGTCACCGTGCTCGACTGGCCGCAGGACGGCAGCATGGCTCCCGGGAGCACACGGGCCCGGGAGGCCCTGGAACGGGCGAAGGCGAGTGTGCCCGAAGGGATCGAGGTCTCCACGCACCTCCGCCTGGCCGACTCCTTCGCCCAGGGCCTGCTCGAGGTGGTGGGCGAGATCGACGCGGGACTGATCGTCATCGGAGGATCGAGCAACGGGTTGCTGCGGCGCTTCACCGTGGGCAGCGTCGCCAACGCCGTCCTGCACAGCTCGGAGGTGCCGGTGGCGCTCGCCCCGCGTGGCTACCGGCACCGTTCCGCCTTCACCCGCATGACATGCGCCGTGGGTGCCCGCACCGGTGCGGAGGGGCTGCTCGACGTCGCCGTCGAGTCCGCTGCGCGACGCGGTCTGCCGCTGCGGCTCGTCTCGCTCGTCGCCCTCGACGAGCACGACCCCGATTCCTCGGGCGAGGCGATCAACAAGGCCCACCAGCACGCGAACTCCGTGCTCGCGCAGGCGGTACGGCAGCTCCCCGACGGTCACGAGGCCTCCGTGATCGTGGCGCACGGGCCCACCATCGAGCAGTCCATCGACGACATCGAGTGGGACGCCGGGGAGTTCGTGCTCGTGGGATCGAGCAGGCTCGCGCAGCACCGACGCCTGTTCCTCGGCGCCACGGCGAACAAGATGCTGCGTGCCCTCCCGGTGCCCATGGTGGTGGTCCCGCGGGACTGGGTCCGCGCCGAACCCTGATCCGGGACCCCGGCCCAGTCCTGGAGCCTGCTCAGGCAGGTGCGGGCGTCGTCGTGATGTGCACGGGCCTCCGTGTCCGCCGCACCGACCTGAGCATGTCCACGGTCAGCAGCACCAGGCCCGCCCAGACCAGGCCGAAGCCGATCCAGCGTTCGAAGGGCATCTCCTCGCCGAGGACCAGCAGGGCCAGCAGGAACTGCAGGACGGGTGCCAGGTACTGGAGGAGGCCGATGGTGGTCAGCGGCAACCGCCGCGCCGCCGCCCCGAAGAAGATGAGCGGTACCGCGGTGATGACGCCGGAGGCCGCCATGATCCAGAAGTGCCCCGGGCCCTCGGTGGTGAGGGTGGCATCACCCCTGGAGGAGAGCCAGAGCATCACACCGGCCGCGATGGGGGTGAGGGCCAGCGTCTCGAGGCTGAGGCTGGACACGGCGTCCACCCGCGAGCCCACCCGCTTCTTCATGAAGCCGTACAGGCCGAAGGAGAAGGCGAGGGTGAGTGCGATCCACGGGACGGAGCCGTAGCCCACGGCGAGCACCACCACGGCGAGCACGCCCATGCCGATGGCCGCCCACTGCAGGGGCCGCAGCTTCTCCCGCAGCACCAGGACGCCGAGCAGCACGGACACGATCGGGTTGATGAAGTACCCCAGCGACGCCTCGATGGCCTGCCCGGAAGTGACCCCGTAGGTGTAGACCAGCCAGTTGACGGCAATCAGCAGGGCGGCCACCGCGAGGGTCCCGGAGATCGCCGGTGTCCGCAGCGCGGTCAGGGCCGGTCCCCAGGCGCGCATCACGGTCAGGAGCAGCACGCAGAAGAGCAGCGACCACAGCACCCGGTTCGCCACGATCTCCACGGGCCCGGCCGGTGCGAGAACCAGGAAGTAGAGCGGCAGCAGGCCCCACAGACCGTACGCGCCGATCCCGAAGAGCACTCCCACGGAGTTCTCGCTCCGTGCAGGACGCGTGGTGGTTCCCGATCCGTTCACAGCGGCGTGAACCAGGAACGCAGTCGCCTTTATTCCCTACCCCGCCCGAGGAGGAGATGCACGTCACCGCTGCGGGCGCCGCCGGTGGGGGCGGTATCCCCCCTCACCATTTAGAATAGGGATCTGTGCGCTTATTCTGCGCAGAGCTGTCCCCACGGGGGAATCTCCACCAGGAAGAAGGCAATTCAGTGTCCATCTCAGCTGCGGCCCGGCCGCTGCGGATCGCCATCATCGGAGCCGGTCCGGCCGGCGTCTATGCCGCGGACATCCTGACGAAATCCAACGAGGTCCAGGGCGGCGAGCTGGGCGTGAGCATCGACCTCTTCGACCAGTACCCGGCGCCCTACGGCCTGATCCGCTACGGTGTGGCCCCTGACCACCCCCGGATCAAGGGCATCGTCAACGCCCTGCACAAGGTGCTCGACCGCGGGGACATCAGGTTCCTCGGGAACGTCAACTACGGCCGCGACCTCACCCTCTCCGACTTCCGCCGCTTCTACGACGCCGTCATCTTCGCGACCGGGGCCATCAAGGACGCGGACCTCCCCGTCCCCGGCGTGGAGCTCGACGGGTCCTACGGCGGCGCCGACTTCGTCTCCTGGTACGACGGACACCCGGACGTCAGCCGTGACTGGCCGCTGGAGGCCAAGGAGATCGCCGTCATCGGCAACGGCAACGTGGCCCTGGACGTGGCGCGGATCCTCTCCAAGCATGCGGACGACCTGCTCTCCACGGAGATCCCCGACAACGTGTACCGCGGCCTGAAGGCCTCACCCGTCACGGACGTCCACGTCTTCGGACGGCGGGGCCCGGCGCAGGTGAAGTTCACGCCCCTGGAGCTGCGCGAGCTGTCCCACTCGCGCGACGTCGACATCGTGCTCTACCCCGAGGACTTCGACTTCGACGCCGGCTCGGAGGCGCAGATCGCGAGCAACAACCAGACCAAGACCATGGTCAAGACCCTCACCAACTGGCTGGTCGAGGACGAGCCGACCGGCGCCTCGCGCCGGCTCCACCTGCACTTCCTGCACTCGCCCGTGGAGATCCACGACTCGCCGCAGACGCCCGGTAAGGTCGCCGGCATGAAGTTCGAGCGGACCGAACTCACGGGCGACGGCAGTGTCCGCGGCACGGGCGAGATCGTGGACTACCCCGTCCAGGCCGTGTACCGGGCGATCGGGTACTTCGGTTCCGAGCTCCCGGAGGTGGGCTTCGACGAGAAGCGCGGCGTGATCCCCAACGAGGGCGGGCGTGTCATCGACGAGGAGGGGAACCTGGTTCCCGGGATCTATGCCACGGGGTGGATCAAGCGCGGGCCGGTGGGGCTGATCGGCCACACCAAGGGCGACGCCCTGGAGACCATCGGATTCCTCCTCGAGGACCGCCTGAACCTGCCGCCCGCCGAGGACCCCTCGGAGGACGCCATCATCGACCTGCTGGAGGCGCGCGGCGTCCGGTACACCACCTGGGAGGGGTGGCTGAGGCTCGACGCCCACGAGCTGGAGCTGGGCGCCGGGTTCGTGGACACGAGCGGCAACGCCGCGGTGGTGCGCGAGCGCGTAAAGCTGGTACCCCGCGAGGACATGGTGAGTGTTTCCCGCGGATCCTAGTGCCCAGTAGGCTGTGACCAGCCCCACATGACCGAGGGGCAGGTCAACCTACGGAGTGCCGATGACGCCGTCCCGTCCCAGCCGTGTCATCGATCCGTGCTGTGACGAGACACAGCGGTCGGCCCGGGCCGCGCACCCGGTACCGGGATGCGATGCGCGGATCCCGGGTGGGTTGCGCCCGGTGGTCCGGGAGTCCTGGCGGCGGTCGCTCGAGCACCTGCCGGATCCCGACCTGGCCCACGCGAGCCTCTTCTGCTCGGAGTCGGAGCTGCAGGATCACCGCAGGGCCCATCCGCTCGCCGTGATCATGCCGGTGATCGAGCAGC
Organism: Arthrobacter sp. RIT-PI-e; assembly: GCF_001187915.1. Taxonomy (GTDB): domain Bacteria; phylum Actinomycetota; class Actinomycetes; order Actinomycetales; family Micrococcaceae; genus Arthrobacter_D. The sequence goes on from NZ_LGIU01000026.1 coordinate 14,180, forward strand.
TCCTGGTACGGCCGGGTGCCGCAGCCGGGATGCTGGTGGCGGTGGGGGACGCAGCGGGCAGGCTCCTGTGGGTGGATGGTGACCCCGCCCTGCGGCGTCGCGCCGAGGACGTCCTGTTCGTGGCGGGTGCGGACTGGTCCGAGGCGCGTGTGGGTACCAATGCCCCCGGTACGGCCCTGGCGCTCCGGCGCAGCGTGCAGATCGCCGGGGCGGAGCACTTCAGCACGCGCATACGGGCCCTGAGCTGCACGGCCGTTCCCGTGCACGATCCGGAGTCGGGCGTGGTGCTGGGCGTGGTCGACGTCACCGGATCGCGCGACGCGGCAGCGGCCACCACGCTGTCCCTCGTCCAGGCCGCCGTCGCCGCAGCCGAGGCGCACCTGACCGTCCAGCGGCTCACGCACCGGTTGGAAGGCGTGGAGAGCTGTCACGCCGTGCACCTGGTCCCCCCGCGCGCCGAGCGGGCCCACCTCAGGATCCTCGGTGTGCATCAGGGGATCCTCCAGGTGGGGGATTTCGTGATGGAACTCAGCCTCCGCCACACCGAGCTGCTCACGGTGCTGGCACTCCACCCCGAGGGTCTCCCCGCGGATCGGCTCGCGGACCTGACGTACGGCGAGGGTGCGTCGGGGACCACGGTCCGTGCGGAGATGCTGAGGTTGCGCAAGGTCCTGGGGCCCCACGCCGGTACGATCATGCCGCGTTCCCGGCCGTACCGGCTGCCGTCCGAGCTGACGGTGGACGCCGTGCAGGTGGTCGAGGACCTCGGGAACGGGGTGCATCGCCGAGCCCTCGGGAGGTACGCGGGAACCGTGCTGCCCCGTTCCGAGGCCCCGGCCCTGGTGCGCCTGCGGGAGGACACCTCCGCGCTGATCCGCGACGCGGTGTTCGAGGACGGCAGCTGCGACACCGTGCTCCGGTATCTCGAGCTCCCCGAGGCCGAGTACGATCTCGAGGCGTGGCGGCTCGGCTCGCGCCTGCTGCCGCGCCGGTCCTCCAGGCGTGCCGCCCTCGTGTCCCACCTCGGGTGGCTCGAGCAGGAACTACCCGTCCCGGAGCCGGTAACCTCAGGTTATCCAAAAATTTGTTAGCAAACCGCAATATCCGGTCGTCCGGACGGGTGCCGCCGCTTACCCTTGATGAAGGCGGCCGATCATCTCACCCGGCGACCGAGTCTCTCCGGACGGGCCGCCACACAGAGCACTTTCACAAGGGGACCCCGTGGCGCACGCCGGAAAGCACGTAGACACTTCCAGGGCAGCCCGGCGCGCGTTCGGTCGCCCCGGCGTACGGATGAAGGTCAGCCTGGCCATGGTGGTCTGCTTCGTGGGTTTCCAGGGCATCGTCCCCGAGGGGGGCAGTCCCGCGGACGCCACCACCTTCGAGGCGGCGAGGGCCTTCACCACCGCGTACTCCACCGAGGACGGGTTGACCCCCTACGGGAGCGTCGGTGCTTCCCTGCTCGCCCCGCACGCCACCGAGGACGCCCTCGACCCGCTGGCGCCCCGCACCATCGACGCCACCTCGGCCCACGGCCGGGAACTCACGACCACGGCGACCACGACCTCGACTCGCCCGGCCGCCGGAACCCTCTTCGCTCCCGTGGTGGACCTCGTCCCCACCTCTCCCTTCGGGTTCCGCACCAGCCCCATCACGGGACAGGCGGACGAGTTCCACACGGGCCAGGACTACGCCGCACCCTGCGGTACCACGGTCTTCGCGGCCGATGCAGGCACCGTACGAGCCGTGGGGTGGCACCCCTGGGGCGGCGGTAACCGGGTCGAGGTGGATCACGGCAACGGTCTCATCACCACCTACAACCACCTGGAGGGCATCTCGGTCCGCGCCGGTGACACCGTCAACGGCGGTGACCCCATCGCCGCGATGGGCACCACCGGCTCCTCCACCGGATGCCACCTCCACTTCGAGACCATCCTCGACGGCGAGCACGTCGACCCGCTGCGCTGGACGCTGGTCCAGACCGCGCACGGAGCGAGCAAGGGTGAGCTGAAGGACTACAGCCCGGCGGGCGACTCCGCCGCGGACATCCCGGTGTGGGCGCAGTCCTCCACCCGCTCGGACCAGCCCCGGCCGGTGACCGGACCGCTGGTCACAGTCGGCGCCCCGGCACCCGGTTCGTCCGACGACGGTGGTACGGGCGGCGCGCGGCCGCCGCCGGACCCCGGGGGCGCGCTCGTCGCGCAGCCGGCGCCCCCGGCCGTCGTCGCGCCCACCCGGCCCTCGGGTCCCGCTGTCACCCCGCCGGCCACGACGAAGCCCCAGGAGACCTCCAAGCCGCAGACACCGTCGACACCGACCGTGCCGATGAAGCCGTCGACACCGACCGTGCCGTCGAAGCTGCCGGTGGGCAATCCTTCGAAGCCCGAGACCAAGCCGGACACGAAGCCCGAGACCAAGCCGGACACGAAGCCCGAGATCAAGCCGGACACGAAGCCCGAGATCAAGCCGGACACGAAGCCCGAGGCCCCAGCGCCCGTCGTCCCGGCGACGCCGGGCACGCCCGGACCGGCCGCGCCGACGCCGACCGAGACGGCAGCTCCTGCCCCGGGAGCTCCGGAGGTCACTCCGCCGTCGTGCGACGTCGATCCCGCCGGCACCCCGGAGGGTGCAGAGGGTGAGAAGTCCCCGGATGCGGCGGCCTCGCCGATCGCGGACGCCGCACCCGGTGACGTGGCTCCCGCAGCCGAGGTCGCCGCTCCCGTTGCCGTCGTCGCCCAGGAGGGCACGTCGAAGGACGAGCCCACGAAGAGCACGTCGAAGGACGGGCCTGCGGAGGCCGATCCGACGGCGGACGAGGGCGCGGAGGGTGCGGCCGACCCCTGTGGTGAGCAGGTCGTCCCGGTGGAGGGCACCCCGGCGGACGCCGCTCCTGCGGCCGG
>NZ_LGIU01000036.1 GCF_001187915.1 Arthrobacter sp. RIT-PI-e
ACCGGCGCTGGCTGGTCCGCGGCGCGCGGAGCCGCCGCGTCCGCCGCGTCATCCGTGGACGACGTCGCGTCGCCGGACACGGGGATCAGCGAGGAGGGTGCTTCCCCCGCTGCGTCCGGCTGGTCCGGGGCGGCGGGGAGTTCACCCGTCGCCGCACCCGGCGGAGGGTTCGGCGCGTCGACGGCGTCCACCTCCGCGTCCGCGCCCTCGGACGGTTCGGCGGCCCCGGGTGTGGTCGGTGACGGAGGAGGGACGAGCGGAGCAGCCGCGGGTGCCCCGGAAGGATCGCCGGTGGTTCCGGTACTGCCCGCAGCGTCGGCAGCGCCGGAGATCGACGGCACGGGAGCACTCTCCTCACCGGTGGACGGCGCACTCGGCGCCGCCGCCTCGGCGTCCCGGCGGGAGGTGGTCAGCGCCGATGCCGGTACTCCCGGGACCGGCGGTGCGGCAGCACCGGTGGCCGTGGGGCCGCTGTGGGACGAACCGGGGACGGGGCGTCCGGACGGAGCGGGCCGCTCCCCCGCGCCGGCTGCCCCTCCGGTCACGGGGGACGCTTCGGCGGAGGTCCGCTGCCGGCCGTCGGACACCCCGGGGGCTGCCTGCCGCCCGGTCAGGTGACCGGAGAACACCGTGCCGAAGGCGGAGGCGCTGCGGCTCGCTCCCCGGGCGTCGAGGGAGTCCCGGGTGCCGCCCGGTCCGCCGCGCCCGGGCGTGAGGGGAGCGGGGAGCTGCACGGGGGTCATCGGGCCATCCCCGCGAGGAACGCCGCCTGCGTGGCGTAGGCGTCGGCGGCTGCCGGGTCCACTGCCGCTGCCGCTGCCGCAGATCCGGGGCCGACGGCGGCCGCGCCCTGGGGCTCGGCGGGCAGGATCCGGCGGATGGTGGTGATGGTGCCGTCCGTCTCCCACATGTCGCGGACGGCCACGGTCTGCCCGGGCTGCGGGGCGTCGATGGCCTTGCCGCCCCCCAGGTAGATGGACACGTGCCCGCCGTCGTGGCTGAACAGCAGGTCACCCGGCTGCGCCTCGGCGAGCGACGGCACCTGGGTGCCGGCGTTCATCTGGTCCCAGGTGACACGGGGGATCTGGATGCCGATGTCCGCGTAGGCGCGCTGGGTGAATCCGGAGCAGTCCAGGCCCACGGCCGGGTCCGTGCCACCCCACACGTAGGGCACGCCCTCGTACTGGCGGGCGGCCTCGACGAGCCGGGCGGTGTCACCGAAGGACGGCGGGAGGAGCGCACCGGGTACCGCGACCGGTGCGGCCGCAGGGGCCGCCACCTCGACGGCGGGCGCGGCGGTCTCCGCCTCCGCGAGCGCACCGGCGAACATGTCGGCGGAGGCCGGGGCGGGGCGGGACGCGGCCGGCGTCGTCGTCGAGGTCCCCGCGGCCGAGCTGCCCGAGGCGGCGGAGGTGCTCGACGCCGTGGGTGCGGTCTGGGCGGCGCGCGCGGACGAGCCGGAGAGCATCATCAGGGTGGCCTGGATCTGCTGGATCCGGTTCACGGAGTCGATCATCGTCATGGCCTGTCCTTGTCCGCACGCCGGGTCCAGCCGGTCGATGCCAGTTCGTCGAGTGCGCGCTGCTCCGCGTCGAGCTCTGCCGCGGCCTCGCCCTGCCGGTGCCGGTCCTCGAGCTTCTCGAGGGCCAGGGTCTCCGCCCGTGCGGCCCGGTAGCGTTCCTGGGCGCGGTCCTGCTCCTGCTGGAGATGCGCCTCCAGGGCGTGCAGGTCCGCGAGCACGCTGCGGGCCGAGGCCCGGGCGGCGGCCACCGCGTACAGCGAGGCCACCTCGGAGGGGTTGAGCTCGGTGGCCCCGAGGGCCTCGGTGACGGTTTCGGCGTGCGAGCGGGAGCTCCGCAGCCGTTCGTTGGCCGCAGAGAGCGCCCCTGCGGCCTCGTCCTCTCGGAGCTGACGCAGACGCAGCAGCCCGGCGAGGGGGAACGATCGTGACATCAGCCGACTCCCATCGATGCGGTGAGGTGGGCCAGCCGGTCCCAGGCCTCGTCGAACGGCGTCTGCTCGTCCATGCGCTGCTGCAGGAACGCGTTGATCGCCGCCTCGTGGTCCTGGGCCGCGTCCACCAGCGGGTTGGTGCCCCGCTGGTAGGCGCCGACGTCGATGAGGTCCTGCGCCGCCTTCCGCGCCGCCATCGCCCGGCGCAGCGTCCCGGCGACGGCCGAGCGCTCGCGGGAGGTCACCTTGGAGGCCACGCGCGAGATGGAGCCGAGCGCGTCGATGGACGGGAAGTGACCGGCGACGGCGAGCTTGCGGTCCAGCACCACGTGGCCGTCGAGGATGGACCGGGCGGCGTCCGCCACGGGCTCGTTGTGGTCGTCGCCGTCCACCAGCACCGTGTACATGCCGGTGACGGAGCCGATGCTCCCGGTGCCCGCGCGCTCCAGCAGCTGCGCGAGGAGCGAGAAGGTGGAGGGCGGGTAGCCCCGGGTGGCCGGGGGCTCCCCCACGCTCAGGCCGATCTCGCGCTGGGCCATGGCCACGCGCGTCAGCGAGTCCATCATGAGCATGACGTCGTCGCCCTGCTCCCGGTACGATTCCGCGATCCGGGTGGCCACGAACGCCGCCCGCAGGCGCATGAGCGCCGGCTCGTCCGACGTCGAGACCACCACGACGGAGCGTGCCAGGCCCTCGGGTCCGAGATCGTCCTCGAGGAACTCCCGGACCTCGCGACCGCGCTCACCCACGAGGGCGATCACGGACACGGCGGCCTCCGTGCCGCGGGCGATCATGGAGAGCAGGGAGGACTTGCCGACGCCGGAGCCGGCGAACAGGCCCATGCGCTGCCCGCGGCCCACGGTGGTGAGGGTGTCCAGCACGCGGACCCCCAGCTGCAGCGGTTCGCTGATGCGGGTGCGCCGCATGGCCGCGGGGGGCGTGTTGTCCAGGGACACCCAGGACACGTCGGTCAGCGGGCCGCGGCCGTCGATGGGGCGGCCCAGGCCGTCGAGCACGCGGCCCAGCAGGCCGGGCCCGGAGGGCACCCGCAGGGGGGCGCCGTGGGCGTGGACCGGAGTGCCGGTCTGGATCCCGGCGAGCCGGCCGTAGGGCATGCAGCGCAGGCCCGCCGTCGAGGAGGCCACCACCTCCGCGTCCACGGGCGAGGATCCGCCGATGGTCACGAGGTCGCCGATCGCGCAGTCCAGGCCCACCACGTCCACGCCGAGCCCCACGATCGAGGCCACCCGGCCCAGCCGACGGGGTGTCGCCGCGTCCCGTACGCGGTCCATGAGGTCATCCAGCACGAGGGTCACGGCGCGCCGCTCCCGGCCCCGAACACGGCGCGCACGCGGTCCAGCGCCGCACCGAGGCGTGCGTCGATCGTGCCGTCGGTGAGCTGGGTGACGGCGTCGCCCCGTCCGAGCGACGCGTCGGCGACGAGCACCACCTCGGGTCGGATCCGCTCATCCCGCGTGAGCAGGGCGAGATCCGCCGGGTGCAGGTGCACGGCACGCACCTCGTCCTCCCCCGTTCCCTGCAGGGCACGGGCGACGGCGGCGCGCGCGGAGGCGGCCTCGTCCTCGAGCGCATGGCCCACGATCAGCTCGGCGACGTGGAAGGAGGTGTCGAGGATCCGTTCCCGCGCCTCGGCGAGCACCGGGGCGGTCCGCGCCTCGAGGGCACGCACCGCGCTGTCCAGCACGCGCAGGCGCTGCTGCACGGCGGCCTCCGCCCGGGCGCGTGCGGCTGCGGACTCGGCCTCCGCATGCGCTCGGCGCTCGTCCAGTTCGGCGTGCGCCAGGGCCAGTCCCGAGGCGTAGCCGGCCGCGTGCCCGCGGGCGAAGGCGATGTCGTCCGCGGCCTGGCCGGATGCGGATCCGAGGCGGGGGAACGTGATGGGCACCAGGCCGTCAGTTGACATACTCGTCCTCCTCCTCGCCGCGCTGGATCACGATCACGCCGTCGGCCTCGAGGTCGCGGATGGCCCGCACCACCTCGGCGCGGGCCTCCTCCACCTGGGAGAGGCGCACGGCACCGGCGTTGCGGATCTCGTCGTCCAGGAGCTCGCGGTTGCGCTCCGAGACGTTCGAGCGGATGACGGCGACCACCGCGTCGGCGGCGCCCTTCATGGCGAGCGCCAGGACGGCGGAGTCGATGCCGCGCAGCACCTGCTGGACGTCGCGGCGTTCCAGGTTCACGATGTCCGCGAAGGTCAGCATGCGGGCGCGGACCTCCTCCGCGAGCGCCGGGTCCCGGTTCTCGAGGCTCTCGAGGAGTTCGCGTTCGGTGGTGACGTCCGCGCGGTTGATGATCTCCACGAGCGGCTGGATGCCGCCGATCACGGCGCTGGCCTTGTTCGGGGCTGCCACCGCGCCGGCCCTGATCTTGATGGTCTCGGCCACCACCGAGACGGCCTCCGGGGTGGCCGATCCCATGGTGGCGATGCACTGCGCCACGTCGAGCCGGGTGGAGGCGTCGAACCCGGCGAGCACGGCGGAGGCGTTCTCGGGCCTGAGGTGCGCGAGCACCAGGGCGATGGTCTGCGGGAGCTCGCTCTCCAGCACGGCCTGGATCTGGCCTGCCTCCACGGTGTCGAGGAACTCGAAGGACTTCCCTGCGGCGGTGGAGGCCAGGCGCCCCACCACCCCTGCGGCACGCTCCGCGCCGAAGGAGGACTCGAGCAGGCCGATGGCCACGTCCATGCCGCCGCGGGTGCGGCGCCGACCGCTGGAGCTCAGCCCGTGGAACTCGGACAGGGCCTCCTCGGCGAGGTCCGGGTCCACGCGCTGCAGGCGCACCACCTCGGCCACGAGTTCCTCGGCCTCGGCCTCGGACATCTGCTTCAGCACCGCTGCGGCGTGCTCCTTGTCGAGCTGCATGAGCACCATGGCGGCCTTCTGCGTCCCCGTCAGGGAGGTCGGGGCGAGGCTCACACGCTCTGCCTGTCATCCATCATGCTGCGCAGGAGATCGGCGGTGCGGGCCGGGTCCTGGGAGGCCAGGGCGTCGATCTCCGCGCGCATGCGCTCCACCTCGGAGTCCGCGGCACCGGCCTGCAGGGCGTTCCGGACCGCTGCGACGTCGATCGTGGTGGTGTTCGGGGCGGGCTCCACGTCGGTGATGAGCGGCAGGCCGGGATCGATGGCGGGTGCGCTCGGTGCGGGGATCGCCGGGTACACGCCCTGCAGCTCCCCGAGGTCCAGCGGCTCGCGCTTCTGGCGCCGCGACCTGCGGGCGTACACGATCAGGGCGATGATGGCCACCAGCAGCACGGCCGCCACGATCGAGAGGGTGCGGATCAGGTCGGCGCGCTGCTGGGCGGCGGCGTCCTCCTCGGCCTGGGCGAGCGCCGCAGCGGCGTCGGCGGCACCGGCGTCGTTGAAGGGGAGCTCCTCGACGGTGACCACGTCGCCGCGGGCCTCGTCGATCCCCGCGGCGCTGGAGACCAGGCCCGTGAGCGCGGCCAGGTCCATCCGGGCGGTGGCGCCCTGGTTGAGGGCCACCGAGACGGTCTGCCGGTTGACGCCGCCGGCGGGCAGCACGGTGGACTCGGTGGTCTTGTTCACCGCGTTGTTCCGCGTGGTGGCCTCCGAGTTGAACGTGCCGTCCCCGTTCCCGCCGTTCTCGGGGACCGCGATGTTGTCGGGGCCGAGGATGCCCGCGTTCCCGCCGCCGGCGCCCTCGTAGGCCTCGGTGGTAGTGGACTCGTTGAGGGCGGGGGTGTTCTCCGGGTTGGTGAAGGTCTCCGCCACGCGTTCCCCGCTCTCGAGGCGCATGTCCGCGGTCACGGCCACGGTGGCGTTGCCCGGGCCGAGCACGCGGTCCAGCATCGTCTGCACGGAACCCTGCACGCGCTGCTCGTAGTCCGAGGCCTGCTTGCCCGCGCCGCCCGCCGCGCCCACACCCACGGCGGAGAGCACCCGGCCGCCGGCGTCGATCACGGCCACGTCCACCGCGTCCATGCGGTCGATCGAGGCGGAGGTGAGGTTGGTGATGGCCTGCACCTGGTCGTCGGAAAGGTTCACGCCGGGGGCGGTCTTCACGAACACCGACGCCGTGGGCTTGCCCTGCTCGGACACGAAGACGGTGTCGCGGGGAAGGGCCAGGCGCACGCTCGCGGTCTGCACGCCGTCGATCGCGGAGATCGTGGCCGCCAGCTCGCCCTCGAGCGCCCGCTTGTAGGTGGTGGACTGCTGGAACTCCGAGGAGGTCACGCCCATGTCGTCGAGCAGCGAGTACCCGGCGGTGGACGACGACGGCAGGCCCGCCGAGGCGGCCTTCAGCCGCTGGTCGTACACCGACTCCTGCGGGACGAGGATGGTGTCCCCGCCGTTGGTGAGCTCGTAGGGCACGCCGTCGGTGGTCAGCTGGTCCACGATGGTGCTGGCGTCCTCGCCGCTGAGCCCGGAGAAGAGCGGGGTGTAGGAGGGCTTGCCGAGCCAGGAGGCCAGGGCGATCCCGCCCAGCACCAGCGCGGCCACGCCGATGATGGCGATGGTGCGCTGGGCGATGGTGAAGCTCTTGACGGCGTCCCCGAGACGGGTGGCTGCGGTGGAGAGTGGCGTGGGCATCAGGCCTGCATCCTCATGTTCTCGTTGAAGGCGTCGGCGCCCTTGTTGCGGACGGCGGCCACGGGTTCCATGGTCACCTGGGCCCGGGGGGAGGCGAGGGTGGCGTTGTGGATGTCACTGAGGTCACCGGTGACGGCCTGCACGGCGAGGGCGTTCGACGCCGACTGCAGGGACTGCATGCTGTCCACCGCGGAGGTCATGGAGTTCGCGAAACCCGCGCCGCCGGCGTCGGACACCTGGTCGGTGCCCGTGGTGGGCAGGTAGGTGGTGGCGGCGGGCTGCACCACGCCGATCGGGGAGAGGGGCATGTCAGTTGCGTCCGATCTGGAGTGCTGCCTCGTAGGTGGCCTTGGCGCGGTCCACCACGGCGGCGTTCGCCTGGTACCCGCGCTGGGCCATGATGAGCTGGCCCATCTGGGCGCTCAGGTCGATGTCCGGGTACCGGACGTACCCGGCGTCGTCGGCCAGGGGGTGGTTGGGCTCGAAGACCATGCGGCCCTCGGGGTCGCCGAACTCCGCGCCGGCCACGTAGGCGCCCTGGCCTGCGCCGTCCGCGCGGGCGATCACGTAGCGCTGCTGGAAGGCGTCGCCGTCCGTGGAGGTGGCGGTGTTGGCGTTGGCCATGTTGTCCGCCACGGCGTCGAGCCACTTGCGGTGCAGGGTGAGCCCGGAGCCGGAGATGCCGATCGCGTCGAAGGTCATCAGGAGGTCCTCAGCGCGGTGCGGATGCCGGTGAAGGGGCCCTCGATCGCGCGGGCCGCGAACTGGAAGCGGAGCACGGTGTCGATGTTGGAGAGCGTCTCGGTGTCCAGGTTCACGTTGCTGCCGTTGAGCCGCGTGGGCTCCAGGGAGGTCTCCGTGGTGGTGTCCGCGCTGCCGTTCCCCTGGGCCACGGAGCGCGCGAGGGCGTTCTCGAACGTGACCCGCTTCGCGTGGAAGCCGGGGGTGTTGACGTTGGCGATGTTGTTCGCGATGGTGCGCTGGCGCAGGGCGAGCCCGTCGAGGGCGCTGCGCAGGGCGAGGGAGGTCACGGAATCGAGCACGGCGTTGAGACCTTTGCTGAAGCAAGGCTGAGCGGCCGATCCGTGGCCTGGGAGGTGAGCGATCCATGCTCACCGGCGACTATCGGACGCTGTACCGCCCGGTGTTAGGTGCTTGTGCGCACAAGTTTCAGGGTGTGACGTCCGGCCAGTGACGTCTCAACCCGTGACGTCCGCCCGTGATCTCTCAGCCGGTGACGTCCAAGTACACGGACTTCTCCTCGGGTGCGATCGCGGTCTGGACGGACCCGAGCACGGAGCGATGCTGTCGCAGGGTCCGCAGTTCGCCCGTCAGCTGCGCGGCGGCGTCCTGCTGGCGTTCATTGATGCGGAGGGCGCGCTCCACGAGCTCGGCGGGGAGCGGGCCGAGGCCGGCAGGCGGGGTCCAGCTACCCAGCCCGGCGGCCTGCCGGATAAGAGCTGCGTCATGCAGGTCCGTGCCGCCGAAGTCGTCCGTGAGGTCACCCGCGATGGCGTCATCGATGGCTACCTCGAGGAAGTCCAGTGCGTCGGACCAGGCCTCGAGTGGACCGACAGAGCCCGTAGCGGGATCAATGGCATCAGCTACTGGCGAGTTCACACCGGACGTGGGAGAAGGTGGCGCGGAAGCGGCGAGATCGTGGAACGCAGGCTCGGTGACAGCGCCTTCGGCGAGGTCAGCCGACACCGAGTACCCCGAGGGAGCGAGGTGCATCCGCCGTTCCCGCACCCTCCATCGCGGGGACCGGCGCCGTACCCGCCTGCGCTGCTTCGTGCCACGCCAGGCGCAAGGGTTCCAGGATCTCCGCGCACTCGGCGGTCTTGGCCCGGTCGCGGCCCACGTTGGCCTCCACGAGGGTCTGCCGTACGTAGGTATAGATGGACAGGAGGCCTGCGGCGCCGTCCCAGAGATCGGTGCGGAGGGAGGACATCAGCTCCATCACGATCTCCTGAGCGTGTAGTAGGTTCTCGGAGGCCGTGCTCCACTCTGCCGATTCCTGGGCGGCACCGGCACGCGCGAGGTCCAGCAGCAGGCGGTCGTAGAGCATGGTCAGCAAGCCGGCGGGGGTGGCCGAGAGCACGGCGTCCTGCACGTACTGCGAGCGCTTGGCCTGGTAGCCGTTCATCTGGTGCATCAGTAACTACTCCTGGAGGGAATGTTCGCGATTTGGGAGGAGAGCCAGTTGCCCTGGGACTGCATCTTGGACAGGGTGACCTCGAGTGCGGCGTAGGTGCGCTCCATGGTGGCCCGGCGCTTGTCGAGTGATCGGCCCCAATCGGCTACGCGGTCGTTCATGGACCGGATGCTGGATTCCTGGCTCTGAATACGTCGGGTGACCTCGCCGTCGAACTTGTCCGAGCCCTTCTTACCGGCTTCCGCCACACGGGTGGAGATGAGCGTCAGTGCTTCCTTGATCTGGTCCGGGTTTGCTGCGAGAGCGGCGGTGAACTTCTTCTCGTCGAACTCGACGGTCCCCGAACGGGTAAGGCTGATCCCGATCTCCGCGGTGGAGCGGCCGTCGACCGGAGCCGTAGCGGCGGACAGCACTGACTGCGCGATACCTCGCACCATACTGTCGCCCACGAACTTGCCGGCGTTCGCCTTCGCCGTGGCCGTGATCCCCGGGGTGACGGCGGAGTTCGTCGAGATGAAGGACAGAGCGCTTCGAAGCGAGTCGACGAGTTCCTTGGCAACCGCTGTGGTGCCCTCAGCGTCTCCGGCAACGGTGACGGAAACAGGATCAACGGATACCTTGTTCACGGTGACATCGACGCCCGGCAGCAGCTCGGCGAACGTATTCGAGGATGACATCACGCTTTGCTCGGCCGAGGTCCCACCCCAGAGCACCACCTCGGCGTCCTGAGCTGCACGCACGGTGGCTGCACCGGGTTCGGCGAAGAAGTCGATGGCAGTACCGGCAGCGATGTCATCGACCGTGCCGCGGAACACCTCGAAAGCGTGCTCGGCGCCGGGCTCCTTGGCCGTGAACTGCAGGCGGTACTGTTGTTCACCATCGGCGTTCTTGTTCACGCTGATCTTCGTCGCGGTAATGCCGACGTTCGCCTTCGTGACGGCAGCGACTACCTCGTCGAGGGATCCGGTGATTTCCACCTCGGTGGTGGTGCCGTCCTTGGTGCGCAGGGTCAGGGTAGACGGCTGCACGGGGAAGGAGGTCAGCGGTGCCGAGACAGAACTCTGTGACTGCGCTAGCTGCTTCACCGTGAAGTCGAGGGAACCGGGACGGGCCGACGACGACGCGGTGGCCTTGGCCGCGTCGCCACTGGAGCTTGCCTTGTAGAGGTCGAGAGCCGCAGGCTTGGCGGTCTTGGTGGCGAGCTCGGTGAGGGAGCTCAGCCGGGTGTTCAGCTGCTGCAGGGGGGTGACCAAGCCCTGGGTCGTGTTGACCTTGGCCTTGAGCAGGGTCTGCGGTCGGGCCTCCACCTGCATGAGCTGATCGATGAGGGCCTTGGTCTGCAACCCGCTGGCGATGCCGTCGATGGAAGACGCCATGAGCGTGCCTTTCGGATCGGGCTGGAGCTGAGATGCGAAGTTTCAGTTCTCTGGGCAGGCTAATGCTCGGTGGCGGGACCGTCGGTCCAGGATCAGTCCCACCACCGTGCACCTTTTGCCTACATACTCTCTGTCAGACGGTCACCATCTAGCGGAGGAGCTGGAGGACACCCTGGTTCATCTGGTTGGCCTGCGAGAGCATCGCGGTACCGGCCTGGGACAGGATGTTGGAGCGGGTGAAGTCCGCCATCTCCTTGGCCATGTCGGTGTCGCGGATGCGGGACTGGGCCGCGTTGAGGTTCTCCTGCGAGACGTTGATGCTGTTGATCGCGGACTCGAAGCGGTTCTGCACGGCGCCGAGGTCGGAGCGAGCCTTCGAGACGTTCTCGATCTGAGTGTCGATCGTCGCAATGGCGGCAAGACGCGCCGCACCGGCGGTGGTGCCAGCAGCAGGCGTTGCCTGAACGAGGTCCAAGCCACCAGCCCTGGTAGGTTGGCCAGCCGCGGTACCCGGGGTGCCGTCGACAGCCGGGGTTACGTTGCCGTCTGCATCCGTGCTTTCCGGGGTACCCGTGGTGCCCGGGATAGCCGCGGTGCCCGGTGTCACGGTCCCACCAATTGCCCTAGCGATAGCGGTGACGTCTACAAGCTTGACCGTGATTTGATCGTTCGCCGCTACGGAGCCTGCACCGACCTGGAAGGTCAAGGTATCGTTACCCTCCGCGCGGTTCAGCAGGGGAATACCATTGAAGTTTGTCGAGTCACCGATGCGGGTGAGTTCATCGGCGAGCGAATTGACCTCGGTCTGGATCGCCTCGCGAGCCTTGCCGTTGTTCGAGTCGTTACCGGCCTGAACTGCGAGGTCGCGGACACGCTGCAGGATGCTGTGCACCTCGGTGAGGTTGCCTTCAGCGGTCTGCACCACGCTGATGCCGTCCTGGGCGTTGCGGGCCGCAACTCCCAGACCGTTGACCTGCGAGCGCAGCCCCTCGGCGATGGACAGGCCGGCTGCGTCGTCGGCTGCGCGGTTGATGCGCAGGCCGCTGGACAGCTTCTCGAGCGACTTCGAGATGTCGTTCTGGGTGTTGGAGAGGTTGCGGTACGCGGTGTTGGCCGCGGTGTTGGTGTTGATTTGGAAACCCATGATGTATTCCTCCGTGAGTGGGCTGTGTTCGCAGGCCCATCCATGGGCCTGCACCAGTCACTATCGGAGGGAGTCACCGGGATGTTAGGAATCGAGTGAACTTTTTTCTAGGGGACTTCCCGGCTACTCCATACGCTGTAAGCCGGCGTCCCACTGCCCACTCCGAATCCCCTGACAAAGACCATGTATATAGAGGCCCGGAGCGCATCACGCATTCGGCTAACATCACCGCCGCACGGTCCGATAGTTCTCCCGGTACCACTCATCCGTGGTGCCGGACAGGAGGGAGCACAGTGAGCGCGCAGGATCTTTCCGCCCTGCTCTGGCAGGAACGCGAGCTGCTGGAGCTCCTCGTGTTCAAGCTGGAGGAGGAGCAGCTGCTGCTGACCTCGGGCAGGACTCGCTGGCTGCACCACGCCACGGCCGAGGTGGAGCAGGTGCTCGGACGCCTCCGGGACATCGGCCTGGCCCGCGCCGTCCACGCCTCCGATGTGGCCGCCCAGTGGGGCATCGACGGCGGCGCCAGTCTCCGGGAGCTGGCCGTCGCCGCTCCCGAGGGGCCGTGGAACGAGCTGCTCGGCGCGCACCTACAGGCCATGACGGTGCTCGTGGCGCAGATCGCAGCACTGCGCGATAGCAACCAGCAGTTCATCCGGGCCGCCACCCGCTCCACCCAGGAGACCCTGGCCGGCATCGGGACGGGCGCGGGCACCTATGCGGCCGACGGCGCCGCCTCCTCCGGCTTCAGCCGTACCCCCACCCTCCTGAACAAGGACCTGTAGCGGACCATGAGCACTTTCAGTGGACTGAGCACCGCCTACTCGGGCCTGGCCGCCGCCCGCGCCGGCCTGGACATCACCGGACAGAACATCGCCAATGCCAACACCCCCGGGTACACGCGGCAGCGGCTGGAGACCTCCTCCGTGGCCGCGACGCCGCCCAGCATGTTCACCCAGGGCACCCGCGCCGGCGAAGGGGTGCTCACCCAGGGCGTGGCACGTCTCGGCGACGCCCACCTCGACGCCCGGGTGCGCATCACCGCCGGCACCGCCGGGTACGCCGCGGTCCGCGCACAGGCCTACTCGAACCTGGAGACCGGTCTCCGGGAACCCGGGGAGCAGGGCGTCTCCGACTCCCTCAACCACTTCTGGGCGGGCTGGTCCGAGCTGTCCACCAACGTGGACCTCGAATCCTCCGCGGCCCCCCTGCTCAGCGCGGCGAACGAGCTCACCTCCCGCATCTCCACCGGCTACCGCGAGGTGGAGAACCAGTGGGCCTCCCTCCGCTCCTCCACCGAGGGCCTCGTGGCCGAGGTCAACGGCGCCGCGGGTCAGGTGGCCGAACTGAACCGGCAGATCCGCAGCGCGACGGCGGCGGGAACCTCAGCCAACGAGCTCATCGACCGCCGCACCATGCTGACGGCGGACATCGCGGGACTGACCGGCGCCACCGTGCGGAACAACGACGACGGCACCACGGACGTGCTGATCGCCGGAGGCGCACTGGTCTCGGGGACCACCGCACGCTCGCTGCAGGTCAGCGGGCCCACACAGCTCGGGAGCGACGCGGCCGTCCAGGTCGAGTGGACCCAGCGCCCGGGAGTCTCCGCAGGTGTGGAGAGCGGCGAACTCGCCGGCGCGCTCTCGCTGCTGGCCCCCGTCGCCTCCGGTGGCGCACTGGCCCAGGCGGCCGCAGGGTACGACAGCTTCGCCGAGCAGCTCGCCGGTCAGGTGAACGGCGTCCTCGCCGAGGCAGGGAAGCCGCCGTTCTTCACCTTCGCTGCCGGACGCGCGGCGGCCACGCTCACGGTGGCACCCACCACTCCTCGGGAGCTCATCACCGGCCTGGCGGAGGGCGGCTTCAACGGCACCCTGACGGACAAGGTCTCCCAGCTCAGCACGAAGCCCGGCTCCCCGGACGCGTCCTGGTCCGCGTTCGTCACCGGTCTCGGCGCCGCCGCCCGGGTGGAGCTCCGAGGCAACAAACTTGCCGAGGTCTCGGCCACGAGCGCCGTGCAGCAGCAGCTCGGCGCGGGCTCGGTCAGCATGGACGAGGAGCAGCTGGACCTGCTGAAGTACCAGCACGCCTATCAGGGCGCCGCGCGGGTGATGACGGCGATCGACGAGATGCTCGACGTCCTCATCAACCGCATGGGAATCGTCGGACGATAGGAAAGGCACACCGTGAGCATGCGCGTCACCAACCAGACCATGATGCACAGCGCCCAGCGCTCCCTGCAGACCAACCTCGTGCGCCTCGCCGACCTGCAGGACAAGGGATCCGGTCAGCGTGCCATCAGCCGGCCCTCGGACGATCCCGCGGCCACCGCCGATTCGATGCGCGTCCGCGCTGACCTCCGGGCCAACGAGCAGTACGGCCGGAACATCACCAACGGGGAGGGCTGGCTGACCCAGCTCGAGAGCACCATGGGCGAATCCAAGCGGATCCTGGACAGGGCGAACGACCTCACCCTCCGGGCGTCCAACGGCTCCATGTCCCAGAACGCCCGGGAGGCCACCGCCATCGAGATCGAGTCCCTCCGCGGCGAACTCGCCTCCCAGGCCAACATGACCTACGGGGGCCGGTTCCTGTTCGCCGGGAACTCCGACGCCGGCTCCGCGTGGGCCCGGATCTCACCTTCACCGGGAGCGGCACCGTGGAGCGGCGTATCGCCGCCGACCAGACCGTCCGGGTGGACGCGGACGGCGCCGCCGTGTTCGGCAGCGGTACCGGGACGGGCCGCGAGGCCTCCGTCTTCGCCCTGATGGACACCCTGGCCGCCGATCTCCGCGCCGGCACGGACGTCTCGGTGCACCTCGGTGCGCTGCAGCAGCGCATCAGGGACGTCACGAACCAGCACGCCGAGATCGGGACGCGCAACGCACGCCTGCTGGAGGCCAAGAACGTGGTGGCCGACAACTCACTGCTCCTGGAAGGGAAACGAGCGGCCGTGGAGGACGTGGATCTCGCCACCGTGATCCTGGACCTGAAACTCCAGGAGACCGCCTACCAGAGCGCGCTCGCCGTCTCCGCGCGCGTGCTGCAGCCCTCCCTGATGGACTTCCTGCGATGAGGGCCGTGTTCGTGACGCCCCCGCCCGGGCTGGCGCCCCTCACCGACTTCGCGCTGGAGCCGGTGGCCGGAGCCGACGGGCTGTTCACGCTCACCTCCCAGGAGGACCCGGCGGTCCGTCTCTTCCTGCTCGACGCCGCCACCTACGTGCCCACGTACGTCCCGCGGCTCTCCGAGTCGCAGCGGAACGTGCTGGGCCCGGAGGTCCCCGAGGCGCACCTGTTCGTGGTGGCCAACCCCGGTGCCGAAGGCACTACCGTGAACCTCGCGGCCCCCATCGTGGTGGATCCCCGCACGGGGTCCTGCGCCCAGCTGATCCTCGAGGGCACCGAGTACCCGCTCCGCGCAGAACTGGCCACGGCCGCCTGAACCGACGGCGGGCTCACGCCCTGCGCACAGCATCGCAGACACGAAGAAGCCGCCCCCGTGGGGACGGCTTCTTCTGCGCGGTTCCGGAGGCGCTTCCGCGATCTCCTAGAAGTCGGCGGTGGCGGGATCGGCGCCGATGCGGCCCTCGGCACCCTTGTCGAGGGCGTTGATGGCCTCGATGTCCTCGTCCTCGAGCTTCACGCCGAGCGACTCCCAGTTCTCGATGATGCGCGACTCCGTGACGGACTTCGGGATCACCACGTTGCCGAGCGCCAGGTGCCAGGCGATGACCACCTGTGCGGGGGTGACGCCGCGCTTCTCGGCGATGCCCTGCAGCACGGAGTCGTCCAGAAGTCCCTTGCCGGAGCCGATGGGCGACCACGACTCGTGCAGGATCCCCTTGTCGGTCTCGAAGGCGCGGAGCTCGGCCTGGTTGAAGTAGGGGTGGGTCTCCACCTGGTTGATCACGGGGGTCACACCGGTGGCGTCGATGATCTCCTGCAGTGCCTCGGTGGTGAAGTTGGAGACACCGATGCTCTTCACACGGCCCTGCTTCTGCAGCTCCACGAAGGCCTTCCAGGTGTCCACGTACTTGCCCTGCTTGGGCTGCAGCCAGTGGATGAGGTAGAGGTCGAGGTACTCGAGGCCCAGACGGTCCATGGACTCGTCGAACGCCTTCAGCGTCTCCTCGTAGCCCTGGTCCTCGTTCCACAGCTTGGTGGTGATGAACATGTCCTCGCGGCTCAGGCCGGAGGCGGCGATCGCGCGGCCCACGCCGGCCTCGTTGCCGTAGATCCTGGCGGTGTCGATGTGGCGGTAGCCGGCCTTGAACGCGAGGCCGACCACCTCTTCGGCCACGTTGTCCTCGACCTGCCACACGCCGTACCCGAGCTGGGGGATGGTGAGGCCGTCGTTGAACGTGAGATTCGGCGATGTAGTCATACTGTCGGGAACCGACGTCGTCCCCGGATTATTTCTGTTCCACCGAACAACTATCAGCCAGCGTGGTAATTCTTCCTGCTCGCGCTCCTCACGGGGCAGGCATGCAGCGTTCGGCCTCCGCGACGTCGTCCGAGACCAGCTCGGCGCGGCGCCGGACGTTCTCGAGACCCGCCGAGGCCACACCCCACCGCTCGCCGTCCAGGCGCGTCATCGCCGCGGCCTCCGCGGTGGTGGCGAGCGTATTGCCGGCCCGCGACAGTGCCCGGTGCACCTGCAGGAGGGCGCCCGGGATGTCGAGCCCGGCGCTCGGGGAGGAGCGCTGGGCGCTCACGCAGATAGCGCGCACCCGGGGCAGCAGGGCGCCGAGCTCGTTCGCGACGAGCACCAGCTCGTTGTACAGGGCGTCGTCCTCGATGCCCTCGAGGATCTGGTGGTAGCGGTCCAGGCCGCGCCGGAAGCGGTCGTGGGCCCGCCGCCACACACCGCTGCCGAGCTCGGCGTCGTCCTTCCGGCCCTGGCGCGCCGCTGCGAAGAATGCCACCTGCCGTTACAGGTACTGGCCCGGGCCGGAGGAGTCCGCGGGGGACGCCTGGGCCTGACGGGCCTCCGGGACGCGGCGGGGTTCGCCGTCCTCACCCACGACGACGCCGGGGGCGAGCACCGTGCCCGGGGGCAGCTGGCGCAGCTGGAGACGGGCGGCGAGCTGCTGGGCGGCCATCTGCTGAGCGGCGAGCGCGGCCTGGATGCCGTGGGAGAGACCCTCGAGCCAGCCCACCAGCTGGGCCTGCGCCACGCGCAGCTCGGCATCCGTGGGGTCGGCGTCCTGCTCGAACGGGAGGTTGATCCGGTGCAGCTCCTCCCCCAGCTCGGGGGCCAGCCCGTCCTCGAGCTCCTTCACCGAGCGCTCGTGGATCGAGGCCAGGCGGGTACGGCCGGCGTCGTCGAGCGGTGCCGAGCGCACCTCCTCCAGCAGCTGCTTGAGCATGGTGCCGATCCGCATCACCTTCGCCGGCTCGTCCACCAGCTCCGCGAGGGACGCCGGACGCGGGTCCGCCGCGCCGTCCGCGGATCCCGCGGGCACCCCTGCAACCGTGCCGTCCGGCGCGGACCCGCCGGGGACGGTGCCGGTCGCGGGACCGGAGCCGCGGGCGGGGGCGTGTTCGGTCATGACGCAATGCTCCCACAGGGGCGCCGGGCCGGACACGTCGGCCGGCACCGCTCCCGGGCCGGACCGATCACGGCGCGGCGGGATGTCCG
>NZ_LGIU01000023.1 GCF_001187915.1 Arthrobacter sp. RIT-PI-e
GAGCGAGCAGTCCTCCGAGGCCGCGGTGCAGGCCATCATCGACGACGTCCGGACCCGCGGCTTCGACTCGCTGCGGGATCTTGCCGATCGCTTCGACGGGGTGCGGCGGGAGAACCCGGGGGTTCCCGCCGCGGTGAGCGAGGACGCGGTGGCCGGGCTCGCCCCGGCGGTGCGCGGGGCCCTCGAGGAGGCGATCGCCCGTGCCCGTGCCTTCGCGTCGGCGCAGCTGCCGGCGGACGTGGAGGTGGAGGTGGCCCCCGGTGCCCGGCTGACGCACAAGTGGATCCCCGTGGACCGCGTGGGGCTCTACGTCCCGGGCGGGTTGGCCGTCTACCCCTCCTCCGTGGTCATGAACGTGGTACCCGCCCAGGCCGCCGGTGTCGGCTCCATCGCGCTGGTCTCACCCCCGCAGCGCGAGTTCGGTGGCTGGCCCCACCCGGTGATCCTCGCTGCGGCGTCCATGCTCGGCATCACGGAGATCCACGCGGTGGGCGGGGCCCGGGCCGTGGCCGCCCCCGCCTCCGGTGCCCCCGCCGACGCCGAGCGGCCCGGCATCGATCCGGTGAACGTGATCACCGGGCCGGGCAACGTGTTCGTGGCCACCGCCAAGCGTCTGGTGCGCGGCACGGTGGGCATCGACTCCGAGGCGGGCACCACCGAGATCGCGGTGCTGGCCGACGCCGCGGCGGACCCGGACCTCGTGGCCGCGGACCTCGTGAGCCAGGCCGAGCACGATCCGCAGGCCGCGTCCGTGCTCGTGACCGATTCCGCGGAGCTCGCCGACGCCGTCGTCCGCCGCCTGCAGGTCAGGGCCGCAGGGACGCGGCACGCCGAGCGGGTGCGGACGGCCCTGGGCGGACCGCAGTCCGGGGTGATCCTCGTGGACGATCTGGAGCACGGTGTGGCCGTGTGCAACGCGTACGCCGCCGAGCACCTCGAGATCCAGACCGTCGACGCCGCCGCCGTGGCCGCGCGGATCCGCAATGCGGGAGCGGTGTTCGTGGGGGAGTCCAGCCCCGTGAGCCTGGGTGACTACTGCGCCGGCTCGAACCACGTGCTGCCCACCGGGGGGACGGCGGCGTTCGCCTCCGGACTGAATGTCACCACGTTCCTGCGGGCGGTGCAGCTGATCCACTACGACCGCGCAGCACTGGAGGCGGTCTCCGGCTCGATCATCGCTCTGTCCGAGGCGGAGAACCTGCCCGCGCACGGCGACGCGGTCGCAGCCAGGTTCGCCGGTCACGCCTGACAGAACACTACATCTGGTAATTCCACCCTTGTAGTTTCACTACATGTAGTCCTAAGATGACCTTGAGGCCGACGAGCGGAGGGTAAGTCATGTACTGTCCGTACTGCCGTCACCCCGACTCCCGTGTGGTCGACAGCCGGCTCGGCGACGACGGCTCGGCGATCCGGCGTCGTCGGTCCTGCCCGCAGTGCGGGCGGCGTTTCAGCACCGTGGAGACCACGAGTCTCAGCGTGGTCAAGCGCTCGGGCGCCGCGGAACCCTTCAGCCGGGGCAAGGTCATCAACGGCGTGCGGAAGGCCTGCCAGGGCCGGCCCGTCACCGAGGACGACCTCGCGCTCCTCGCGCAGGAGGTGGAGGAGAACGTGCGGGCCAGCGGTGTGGCGGAGATCGACGCCCACGAGGTGGGCCTCGCGATCCTCGGCCCCCTGCGCAGACTCGACCAGATCGCGTTCCTGCGCTTCGCGAGCGTGTACCAGGGCTTCGAGTCCCTCGAGGACTTCGAGGCCGCCATCGACGCCCTGCGGGAGCAGGCGCGGGACAACGAGCGGGTACCCAGCGGGGTGCAGCGACCGCTCACGGCGCAGTAGGATCTCTCCGCAGGAGGGCCTCCCCGCAGGAGCATCCCCTGCCCGGGAGCAGATCCGCGCAGGAGCATCCCCTGCCCGGGAGCAGATCCGCGCAGGAGCACCCCCTGCCCGGGAGCAGATCCGCGCAGGGGAGAACCTGCGCGTACGACCCCGGTGGTGGTGACGGAGGGGAAGCCGGAGCCACCACCGGTCCACCGACCGACGCGAGGAGCCCCGCCCCCGGATGTCCGGGAGCGGGTTCCTTGCGGGGACCGGTGCGTCAGACGGTCGGGCTGAAGAGCAGTGCCGCCTGGAGTGCGCCCCCCACGATCCCGGCGTGGTTCTTGAGCTGCGCGGGGATGATCGGCGTACGGAGGTCGAGGGAGGGGAGGTACTCGCTGCTCCGCTTGGAGATCCCGCCTCCCACGATGAACAGCTCGGGGGAGAAGAGGAACTCGACGTGGGAGAAGTACCGCTGGAGGCGTACGGCGTACTCGTCCCATCCGATGCCGTCCCGTTCCCGGGCCACGGCGGAGGCCCTCGTCTCGGCGTCGTGACCGTCGATCTCCAGGTGCCCGAGCTCCACGTTGGGTACCAGCCGGCCGTCGAAGACGAAGGCGGAGCCGATCCCGGTGCCGAGGGTGACCACCAGGACGGTCCCCGGCTTCCCCTTGCCCGCCCCGTACCGGACCTCCGCGAGACCGGCGGCGTCGGCGTCGTTGATCACATGGACGGAACGTCCGAGGACCTGGGTGAAGAGTGCGTCGACGTCGGTGTCCACCCAGCTCTTGTCCACGTTGGCGGCGGACCGCGCCACGCCGTGCTGGATGATCGCGGGGAAGGTCACGCCCACGGGCAGGTCCGCGGGAGGCCCCTCGGGCCGCGACGTGAGTTCCGTGACGATCTGCGCCACCACCTCCGCGACAGCCTGCGGGGTGGACGGCTGCGGGGTGGGGATGCGGTAGCGGTCACCGACGATCTCGCCGCGGGCGAGGTCGACGATGCCCCCCTTGATCCCCGTACCGCCGATGTCGATCCCGATGACGCTCTTCGGCAGCTTCTTCGACTTCTTGTCGGTCCTGTGTGTCTTGGCGGTGTCCTTGGCCA
The DNA here is from genome assembly GCF_001187915.1 of Arthrobacter sp. RIT-PI-e. Lineage (GTDB taxonomy): Bacteria > Actinomycetota > Actinomycetes > Actinomycetales > Micrococcaceae > Arthrobacter_D. Next base: position 2,923 of record NZ_LGIU01000023.1, read on the forward strand.
TGGTTCTCCGTCGGGATGGGCCGGCGTACCGGCTGCGGATGGTACTCGTGTGTGCGGGCGCCGCGTCAGGGCAGGGTGAGGATCTCGGTGCCGGTGCCGGTCACCAGGAGGGTGTGCTCGAACTGCGCGGTCCGGCGGCGGTCCCTGGTGACCACCGTCCAGTCGTCCGACCACATGTCCCACTGGATGGTACCGAGGGTGAGCATGGGTTCGATCGTGAAGACCATCCCGGGCTCGATCACGCGGTTGTGGGCGGGAGCGGCGTCGTAGTGCGGGATGATGAGGCCGGTGTGGAAGGCCTCGCCCACCCCGTGCCCGGTGAAGTCGCGGACCACCCCGTACCCGAAGCGCTTGGCGTAGGTCTCGATGCTCCGTCCGATCACGTTGATCTCACGGCCGGGGGCCACCACCCGGATCGCCCGGGCCAGGGACTCCCGGGTGCGCTCCACCAGCAGACGGGACTGCTCGTCCACCTCACCGACGCAGAACGTGGAATTGGTGTCGCCGTGGACGCCGTCCTTGTAGGCGGTGATGTCGATGTTCACGATGTCACCGTCCTGCAGCACCGTGGAGTCGGGGATGCCGTGGCAGATCACCTCGTTCACCGAGGAGCAGATCGACTTCGGGAACCCCCGGTACCCCAGGGTGGACGGATAGGCGCCGTGGTCCAGCAGGAACTCGTGACCCACCCGGTCGAGTTCGTCCGTGGTGGTCCCGGGCTGCGCCCGCTTCCCGACCTCCATGATCGCCTGCGCCGCGATCCTGCCGGCGGCACGGATCTTCTCGATGGTCTCCGGCGTCTTCACCTCGGACCCGGTGAACGGCCGGGGTGCCTTCCGGCCCACGTACTCGGGCCGCACGATGCTCCTGGGCACGGGGCGTTGCGGAGAGATCGTGCCGGGGACGAGGGTGCCGGGAGGGGCGGTCGCGGAAGGCTGGGGCATACCCTTGATCCTATAGCGGGCCGGGTCGGCGATCGAAAGACCACCGTGGCCCATAATCGGCGGACGGGGCGGGGACGTCCCGGATGGAGGAGGTCCGGATGACGGAGTACTGGTACAACGTACGTACCCACGAGGTCGAGGAGGACCGGCAGTCGGACTGGTCGCAGCTGATCGGCCCCTACCCCACGCGCGACGAGGCGGCCAAGGCCCTCGAGAAGGTGCGGCAGCGCAACGAGGCGTGGGACGCGGAGGACGAGGAGGACTGAGCCCCACCACCGGAGGACGTCCGGGTCGGTTCGGCGGGGGGCCGCCGAACCGGTCGGGACGTCAGGACGGGAGACTAGAAGGAGTGCTCGGGGCCGGGGAACGTCCCGGCACGGACGTCGTCGGCGAAGGCGCCGGCGGCCTCGGCCAGGACACCGCGCAGGTCCGCGTACTGCTTGACGAATCTGGCCTGCTTCCCACCGCGCAGTCCGGCCATGTCCTGCCAGACGAGCACCTGACCCGTGGTACCCGGGCCGGCGCCGATCCCGATGGTGGGCACCGGGACCGCGGCGTCCACCGCCGTCGCGGTCTCCGCCGGGACCATCTCCATGAGGATGCAGAAGGCGCCGGCGTCGGCGAGGGCCACGGCGTCGTCCACGATGCGCCGTGATGCGTCTCCGCGCCCCTGGACACGGTAGCCGCCGAGGGCGTGCTCGCTCTGCGGCGTGAACCCGATGTGCGCCATCACCGGGATGCCGGCCCGGACCAGGGCGCGCACCGTCCCCGCGTAGTCCGCGCCGCCCTCCATCTTGACGGCGTGCACCAGCCCCTCCTTCAGCAGCCGGACCGAGGACTCCACGGCCTGTTCGGGGGAGACCTCGTAGCTGCCGAACGGGAGGTCCGCCACCACGAGTGCGCGTGTCGCGGCCCGGCTGACCGCCCGGCTGAACAGGATCATCTCGTCCAGGGTGATGGGCAGCGTGGTGGCGTGCCCCAGCACGTTGTTCGCCGCGGAGTCCCCGACCAGGAGGACCTCGATCCCGGCCTGGTCGAACACCTCGGCCGCGTACTGGTCGTAGGCCGTGAGCATCGCGAAACGCGTACCCCGGTCCTTGGCCTGCTGCAGGTGGTGGGTCCGGATCCGGGCGGGGGACAGCGCTGCTCCCCGGGTGCCCTCCGGGGATCCTGCGGCGGCGCCGGCTCCGTAGGGGGCGGGCAGTTCGGCGGACGTCATGCCCCGAGCCTACTGGACCCTTCGCACACGTCCCCGCCCACCCCATGCCGCCCGACTGGCCGCCGACGCCGGCCCGTCGACGTCGGCGCGGCACACGGGACGGAACGGTCCGCGCCTGAAGAGGGCCCGCGGATCAGTAGAGTGATCAACGGCAAGGTGCGCCGTGCCGTCCACCGGCCGTGGCGGGCCCGGACGCGTACGACGCCGGGCGGAAACAGTCCGCCACCTCCGGGACGGGGCGTGGTCAGGACGACGAGGAGGAACGAGGTGGTCATGGACCGGCAGCAGGAGTTCGTACTACGAACCATCGAGGAGCGCGACGTGCGGTACGTGCGTCTGTGGTTCACCGACGTCGTCGGGACCCTCAAATCGGTGGCCCTCGCCCCCGCCGAGGTGGAGGGGGCGTTCGAGGAGGGGCTCGGCTTCGACGGCTCCTCGATCGAGGGCCTGGCGCGCGTGTACGAATCGGACATGCTGGCGCAGCCCGATCCCTCCACCTTCCAGATCCTGCCCTGGCGCGGTGACACGGAGCAGACCTCGCGCATGTTCTGCGACATCCTGACCCCCGACGGGCAGCCCTCCACCGCGGACCCGCGGGGCGTGCTGAAGCGCACCCTCGCCAAGGCCGCCGACATGGGCTTCACCTGCTACACCCACCCGGAGATCGAGTTCTACCTCCTGAAGTCGGAGGAGGTGGGCGCGGACGGGCAGCCCGTCCCCGTGGACCACGCAGGGTACTTCGACCACGTACCGGGTGGCGTGGCGCAGGACTTCCGGCGCAACGCGGTCGCCATGCTGGAATCCGTGGGCATCTCGGTGGAGTTCAGCCACCACGAGGCCGGGCCCGGCCAGAACGAGATCGATCTGCGCTACGCGGACGCGCTGCAGACGGCGGACAACATCATGACGTTCCGCACCATCATCAAGGAGGTGGCCCTCACCTCGAACAGCTACGCGACCTTCATGCCCAAGCCGTTCTCCGCGCACCCCGGATCCGGGATGCACACGCACTTCTCCCTGTTCGAGGGGGACACGAACGCGTTCTTCGAGGCCGGCGCCGAGTTCCAGCTCTCCACCACCGCCCGCCAGTTCATCGCCGGGATCCTCAGGCACGCACCCGAGTTCACCGCCGTGACCAACCAGTTCGTGAACTCCTACAAGCGGCTCTGGGGTGGCGGTGAGGCTCCCAGCTACCTGTCCTGGGGGCACAACAACCGCTCGGCGCTGGTCCGCGTCCCGCTCTACAAGCCGAACAAGGGCCAGTCGGCGCGCATCGAGTACCGCGGCATCGACTCCGCCAGCAACCCCTACCTCGCCTACTCGGTGCTGCTCGGGGCGGGGCTGAAGGGCATCGAGGAGGGCTACGAACTGCCCGCCGCGGCCGAGGACGACGTCTGGGGCCTCACGGCCGCGGAGCGCCGCGCGATGGGGCACGACTCCCTGCCGGCGAGTCTGCACGACGCCATCCGGGTGATGGAGGATTCCGAGCTGGTGGCGGACATCCTGGGGGAGCAGGTGTTCGAGAACTTCCTGCGGAACAAGCGCGCCGAGTGGTACGACTACCGGATCGAGGTCACCCCGTACGAGCTGCGCCGCAACCTCAACATCCTCTGAGCCGTCCTTCGGACCCTCCGCCGAGCCGTCCGCAGGGGCAGCCGGCCGGCGACGCCGGCCGGAGGGTGGCTAGGGTTGGGGCATGAGCCTCAACCGTAAGCTGATCAGTTACGGCTTCGCCGACCTCGAGAAGAGCCGGCGTTTCCTGGCCGCGCCGGAGCTGACGGATCTCGACGACGACGAGCTCCTCGACGCGCTCGCGGTGGCGGCGGACCCGGACCTCGCGCTGCAGTCCTTCGTCCGGCTGCTGGCGGTGGACCGTGGGGGTGTCCTGGGTGCCTTCGAGGACGAGGCCCGGCGTCCTGCGCTGTTCCGGCTCCTCGGGGCCTCGGAGGCACTCGGTGAGTTCCTCATGCGTCATCCCGAGCACCTCGACGTGGTCCGCAGCGGGCCGGCGACGCCGGCGCCGGTGCCGCCCGAGAGCCTCCGGGCGGCGCTGCTGCACGCGGTGGAGGCCGATCCGCGTGCGGTGAACCCGGTGGCCGGTCTCACCGGCGTCGAGGCGTACCGGCGTCTGCGCATCACCTACCGGCGCCACCTCACCGATCTCGCGGTGCGGGACCTCGGCCACTGCGCCCCGCTGGACTACCTGCCGGTGGTCTCGCGCGAACTGAGCGATCTCGCGGCGGCCGCCCTGGAGGCCGCGCTCGCCGTGGCCCGCGCCGAGCTCGGCGAGGTGTACGGGGCGGAGGTCGTGGAGCGCGTGAGGCTCGCCGTCATCGCGATGGGCAAGTGCGGCGCCCGGGAGCTCAACTACATCTCCGACGTCGACGTCGTGTACGTGGTGGAGGGGGACGACGTCGACGACGCTCTGCTGACCAGGATCGGCACCGGCCTGGCCTCGGGCATGGTCCGCGGTGTGTACTCCGTGGCCCCCGAGCCGGCCCTGTGGGAGGTGGACGCCAACCTGCGGCCCGAGGGCAAGGACGGGCAGCTGGTGCGGACCCTCGGATCCCACGTGTCCTACTACGAGCGCTGGGCGCGGACCTGGGAGTTCCAGGCGCTCCTCAAGGCGCGTGCTGTGGCCGGGGACCCGGACCTCGGGCGGCGCTACGAGGAGGCGGTGGCCCCCCTGATCTGGGCGTCCTCGCAGCGGGAGGGCTTCGTGGAGGCGGTCCGCGCGATGCGCCGCAGGGTCACCGACAACATCCCGCGGGAGGAGGAGGGCCGGCAGCTCAAACTGGGACCCGGAGGTCTGCGCGACGTCGAGTTCTCGGTGCAGCTGCTGCAACTGGTCCACGGGCGGCTCGACCAGTCCCTCCGGGTACGCGACACCGTGACCGCCATCGCCGCCCTCAGCTCGGGCGGCTACATCGGCCGCTCGGACGCCCTCGACCTGGACGACGCCTACCGCTACCTGCGGGTCCTCGAGCACCGCATCCAGCTCTCGTACCTGCGCCGCACCCACCTGATGCCGCAGGACCCGAGCGCGTTGCGTGCACTCGCCCGGGCGTCCGAGGGCTGCATGGTCACCGCGAGGCCCAGCGCGCAGAGTCTGCACGAGAAGTGGCAGCGCACCCGGAAGCTCGTCCGGCGGCTCCACGAATCCATCTTCTACCGCCCGCTGCTGAACACCGCAGCCACCCTCCGGCCCGAGGACGTGCAGCTCACGGCGGAAGCGGCTCAGGCACGCCTGGCGGCCCTCGGGTACCAGGACCCGCGGGGGGCCATGCGACACATCGAGGCGCTCACCGGGGGGCTCCGGCGCAGGGCGCTGCTCCAGCGCCAGCTGCTCCCGATCCTGCTGGCGTGGTTCGCCGACGGCGTGGACCCCGACGCCGGGCTGCTGGGCTTCCGGAGGCTCAGCGAGTCGCTGGGGGAGAGCCACTGGTACCTGGGCATGCTGCGTGACTCGAGCGCGGCCGCCGAACGCCTGTGCGCGGTGCTGTCCAGCAGCCGCTTCATCACGGACCTCCTCGAGGTCTCACCGGAGTCCACCCAGTGGCTGGGGTCCGACGCCGCACTGGTCCCCGACACGTTCGATGCGCAGTGGCAGGAGATCCGCTCCAAGATGTCGCGGCACCCGGAGGCCGGGGAGGCGATCCGGCTCATCCGGTTGATCCGCCGCCGGGAACTGCTGCGCATCGCCGTCGCGGACGGTGCGGGCCTGCTCCCGCAGGAGGAGGTGAGCCGGGCCCTGGCCGACGCCGACCGGGCCGCCGTCCTCGGGGCACTGCACGTCGCGGAAAAGGAGCTGTTCGGGGACGGTCAGGAGCAGCTCACCGAGGTGGTGGTGATGGCCATGGGCCGCCAGGGAGGCCGTGAGATCACCTACGGCTCGGACGCCGACGTGATCTTCGTGCACCGGCCGCTGCCCGGAGCCGACGAGTCGGCCGCGCAGCGGCAGGCCGAGGCGCTCGTGGGCCGGCTGACGGCGCTGCTGACCCAGCCGTGCAAGCCCCCGGTGCTCGCCGAACGGGTCCTCGAGATCGACGTCGCCCTGCGGCCGGAGGGCAAGCAGGGGGCCATGGTCCGCTCCCTGGACTCCTACCGCGAGTACTACCGCCGGTGGTCGCTGCCCTGGGAGGCACAGGCGCTCCTGCGTGCCCGGCCGCTCGCGGGGAGCGACGACCTCGCCGCGGAGTTCGTGGCCCTGATCGACCCGCTGCGCTACCCGGCCGACCTCGGCGAGAACAGTGTTCGCGAGATCCGCCGCATCAAGGCCCGGGTGGAGTCGGAGCGGCTGCCCCGCGGTGCTGACCCGTCGCGTCATCTCAAGCTCGGGCGGGGTGCGCTCAGCGACGTCGAATGGCTGGTGCAGCTCCTCCAGCTCCAGCATGCGCACTCCACGCCGTCCCTGCGGGTCCAGCCCACGCTCGCGGGTCTGGACGCCTGCAGCGCCGAGGGGCTGCTGCCTGCGGAGGACGCCGGCATCCTGCGCGAGAGCTGGGCCCTGGCCAGCCGGATCCGCGCCGCCAACGTCATCTGGACCGGACGGGGGTCGGACCTGCTGCCGTCCTCCCGCCGGGACCTCGAGGCCGTGGCCCGGTGGTGCGGCTACGGCCCGGACAGCGGGTCGGAGCTGGAGGAGGACTACCTGCGCCTCACCCGGCGCAGCCGCACCGTCTTCGAGCGCCACTTCTACGGGTACTGATCGTCTCCTGCGTGGGGCGGCGGAAAACGACGACGGCGGCCTCCCGGTGAGGGGGACCGCCGTCGTGACGTCCGATTGCGTGCATCGGATCCTGGTGGATCAGACCCCGTAGTAGAGCTCGAACTCGTAGGGGTTCGGGCGCAGTGCGAGCGGCTTGATCTCCACCTCGCGCTTGTACTCGATCCAGGTCTCGATCAGGTCCTGGGTGAAGACGCCGCCGGCCTGCAGGAACTCGTTGTCGGCCTCGAGCGCCAGGAGTGCCTCCTCGAGCGAGCCCGGGGCCTTCTGGATGTCCTGTGCCTCCTCGGGGGGGAGCTCGTAGAGGTCCTTGTCGATCGGGTCCGCGGGTTCGATGCGGTTCTTGATGCCGTCGAGGCCCGCCATCAGCTGCGCGGCGAAGGCGAGGTACGGGTTCGAGGAGGGGTCCGGCGCGCGGAACTCGAGTCGCTTGGCCTTCGGGTTCGACCCCGTGATCGGGATGCGGATACCGGCGGAGCGGTTGCCCTGCGAGTACACCATGTTCACCGGCGCCTCGAAGCCCTTGACCAGGCGGCGGTAGGAGTTCACGGTCGGGTTGGTGAACGCGAGGACCGCCGAGGCGTGCTTCAGCAGACCGCCGATGTACCAGCGGGCGGTGTCCGAGAGACCGGCGTAGCCGCGCTCGTCGTAGAACAGCGGCTCACCGTTGGACCACAGCGACTGGTGGCAGTGCATCCCCGAACCGTTGTCACCGAAGATGGGCTTCGGCATGAAGGTCGCCGACTTGCCCCAGGCGTTGGAGACGTTCTTGACGATGTACTTGAACTTCTGCAGGTCGTCCGCCGCGTGCGTCATGGTGGTGAACTTGTAGTTGATCTCGGCCTGGCCGGCGCCGCCGACCTCGTGGTGCGAGCGCTCGACCTCGAGACCGGCCTTGTCCAGTTCCACGCAGATGGCGTCGCGGAGGTCTGCCTGCTTGTCCACGGGGGACACCGGGAAGTAACCACCCTTGAACGGGGTCTTGTTGCCGAGGTTCCCGCCCACCTCCTCGCGTCCGCTGTTCCACGGCGCCTCGATGGAGTCCACCTTGTAGAAGCTGCCCTGCGGGGAGGACTCGTACTGGACGTTGTCGAAGATGAAGAACTCGGCCTCGGGGGCGAAGAACGCCGTGTCCGCGATACCGGTGGAGGACAGGTACGCCTCCGCGCGCTCGGCGACACTGCGGGGATCGCGGTGGTAGGGGTCACCGGTCCGCGGGTTCACGATCGAGAAGTTCAGCGCAAGCGTCTTCTCGGCACGGAAGGGGTCCACGAAGGCCGTGGTCACATCCGGGATGAGCTGCATGTCGGACTCCGCGATGCCCTGGAAGCCGCGGATGGACGAGCCGTCGAAGAGCTGACCGTTGATGAAGAAGTCCGCGTCCACCGACTTCGCAGGGACGTTGAAGTGCTGCTGGACTCCGGGAAGGTCGGTGAAGCGTACATCGACGAACCTGACATCTTCGTCGGCGATGAACTTGAGGACCTCGTCCGCATTCTTAAACATCGATTCATGCTCCTAACGCATGGCTGGGGGAACCCGGCGCCAGCGCGTGTCCCTGCACCGCAAGGAATTTTCACGAGCTCCGGCAGGATGGGGACGCTGCCGCCGACTCGTTCCAACAGTAGGAGCGGGCAGTTTCTCGCTGGTGTCGCGCGTGTTTCCGGGACGTTACATGAGGGGAACTGCTCGATCCACCCTAGCGCGTCGGGTGGATGGGTGCATGATCGGGTCCCGCCGCCCTCCTCCCGGTAGGCTGGGTCCGTGGTGAACAGGGATGAGCTCGGCTCGTGGCTCGACGGTCCGCCGCCGTCGGGCGAGCAGCAGTGGCCGGGTCAGCGGCTCGGCAGGCCCGAGGCGGGCCCGGGATCCATCGCGCGGTTCGGGCCGCGCGCAGGTGCCCTCCTCGTCGACTGGCTGATCTGCTCACTCGCCTCGGCGGCCTTCTTCCAGTACGACGCCCTCGCGACCCTGTTCATCTTCCTCGTGGAGCAGGTCCTCCTCGTGGGATTCTTTGGGTACAGCATCGGGCACCGGGTCTTCCGGATGCAGGTGCAGACACTCGACGGACGGCCGGCCGGGTACCTGACCGCCCTGATCCGCAGCGTGCTGGTCTGCCTGGTGGTGCCGGCGCTGATCCTCGATGCGGACCAGCGCGGTGTCCACGACCGTGTCCGCGGCACGGCGCTGTTCAGGATCTAGCCCGTGCACGTCGCGATCCGGGCCGTCCGGTCCGCGATCCAGGCCGTCGGGTCGAGGCCGACGCACCCCCTCCCCCCGCCGACTCCGCGCCGGGCCTCCCGGACGTCCTACCCCTGACGTCCCACCGGGCTGGTTCACCCGGTTCGGGGACAGGACGAGGAAAGCCGCTCCCGGAGATGGGAACGGCTTTCCTCGGATCTCGTGGACGGAGGGCGTCAGCGCCCGCGCATCCCCTTGCGGTCGGGACGAGCCTTGAACGGGTCCACGCCCTTCGGGATGGGTAGCTTGGTGCCGAGCGCGGTGAGCCGCTTGTCCACGGCGTACACCTCCTGCTTGGTCAGTGTCTTCTTCATCTTCTGGATCTGCTTGGGGAGCTTCGCCAGCGGTACCTGGCCCTCCCCGCGTCCGGTCCCCACGATGTGCACCGGGACGTTGGGGATGATGCGGGCCATCTTGCGCTTCTCGCCGTCGACGAGCTGCTTGACGCGCGTGGCCGGTCCCTCCGACACCAGGATGACGCCGGGGCGCCCGATGACGCGGAAGACGGCGTCCTGGGTGCGGGGGTTCACCGCGACCGGCTGCTCCTGGAGGATCCATCCGCGGCGCAGCACGCTCAGGGCGGCTCCGGCACCGCCGGGCTTGCCCTCGATCTGGGAGAACGCGGCCCGCTCGGCGCGTCTGGACAGGATGAAGATCGCCGCCAGCAGGGCCAGGGGCACCGAGATGATGACCAGGGTGACGATGTTGTCGATCAGGAGCCCGATCAGCAGGCCCACCGCGATGATCCCGACGAACGCCAGGAGCATGAACCAGACGACCGCGGGATCGTTGCGCCGTGTCATCTTGAAGACTTCGACGATCTGCTTCATGCGCCCGGTCTTCTTCGCCTTCTGCGGTTTCGGCTTGCGCGAGAAGAGCCGGCGTCTGGGCGTGGGGGAGCCTGAGGGATCAATCGAATGTGACATAGTGCTTCGATTCTACGGGACGCCCGGAGGGCGTCGACGGCAGGGCGGAAGGAGGGACGCCCGGGAACGGATCAGCCGGCGAGCAACGACGCCGCTTCCTGGGAGGCGGTCCCGGGGTCGTCCAGGTGGGAGAGCTCCGCGGGAAGCTCCAGACCCTTCCTGCGCATGGCACGCGCCCAGAGGCGTCCGGCCCGGTAGGAGGAGCGCACGAGGGGACCGCTCATGACGCCGAGGAACCCGATCTCCTCCGCCTCCTCGCTCAGTTCCACGAACTCGGCCGGTTTGACCCAGCGGTCCACGGGCAGATGGCGTTCGCTGGGACGCAGGTACTGCGTGATGGTGATGAGGTCGCAGCCCGCCGCGTGGAGGTCCCTGAGCGCCTCGGAGATCTCCTCGCGCGTCTCGCCCATGCCGAGGATCAGGTTGGACTTCGTCACCATGCCGAGGTCGCGCCCCTGCGTGATGACGTCGAGGGAGCGCTCGTAGCGGAACGCCGGCCGGATGCGCTTGAAGATCCGCGGGACCGTCTCCACGTTGTGCGCGAACACCTCCGGCGCCGCGTCGCAGATCGCCGCGATGTGCTCCGGGCGTCCCGAGAAGTCCGGGATGAGGATCTCGACGCCGGTCCCCGGGTTCATGCCGTGGATCTGCCGGATGGTCTCCGCGTAGAGCCAGACGCCTTCGTCGGGCAGGTCGTCGCGGGCCACGCCGGTCACCGTCGCGTACCGGAGGTTCATGGAACGGACCGACTGCGCCACCTTGAACGGTTCGCTGCGGTCCAGGGGCTGCGGTTTCCCGGTGTCGATCTGGCAGAAGTCGCAACGCCTGGTGCACTCGGACCCGCCAATGAGGAAGGTGGCCTCACGGTCCTCCCAGCACTCGAAGATGTTGGGGCAGCCCGCTTCCTCGCAGACGGTGTGCAGGCCTTCCTTCTTCACGAGGTTCTTCATGGAGACGAACTCCGGACCGATGTTGACCTTCGCCTTCATCCAGTCGGGTTTGCGCTCCACCGGCGTCTCGGCATTGCGCGCCTCGATGCGCAGCAGACGGCGTCCCTCGGGGGCAAGACTCATGGTGAAGTTCCTTCTGACTCGGAGTCACGGGGCTGGTTCGCGAGAGGGGTCCGGCGGGAGCCGGTGTCGTCCTCGCCCACCAGTACCCTCTCATTGTCGCGCAGTCCGGCCTCGATCAGCGAAACGATCGCGGCAGGCGTCACGGTACGGCCGCACTCGGCCGAGATCGAGGTGACCCCGGCGTCGCTGATGCCGCACGGGACGATCTGCTGGAACGGTGCGAGGTCGTTGCTGCAGTTCACGGCGAACCCGTGCATGGTGACGCGGTCCTTGACCCGGATCCCGATCGCCGCGATCTTCCGTGCGGGCCGGTCCTCGGTCGCCGTCAGCCATACTCCTGATCGTCCCTCGACCCGCATACCCTCGATCCCGAAGGTGCGGAGCACGGAGATGATGATCCCCTCGAGCGTACCGACGTACTCCGCCACGCGTGCAGGGTCACGCAGCGCGATGATCGGGTAGGCCACCAGCTGCCCCGGGCCGTGCCAGGTGAGCTTGCCGCCGCGGTCCACCGGTATCACCGGCGTACCGTCGAACGGCCGTTCGTGCTCCTCCGTGCGTCTGCCCGCCGTGTAGACGGGGGCGTGCTCGAGCAGGATCACGGTGCTGGGGCGGATGCCCTCGAGCACCTCCTCGTGCAGGGTCTTCTGGAGGTCCCACCCGGAGGAGTACTCCACGTAGTCGGGGGCCAGGCCGACGCGTGAGAACGCAAGAGTCATGCTGCAAGGGTAGTCCGCGATCGTCCCAGCGGCTGCTCAGATCCTGTGGATAACCCCGAACGCCACCCTTCGTGCCCTAGAACTGGGTCATGAGCAATTCCGCACCCGAGAACGCCCCCAGTTTCGGGCACCGCCTCCGCCCTTCGGGTGGCCCGGGACCCTCGGGTGCACCGCCGGAGGATCCCGTTCCTCCGGTGGTACCCGGACTCCACGTCGGACGTCTGCTCGGACGCGGTGGGTTCTCGTCGGCATGGCTCGTGACGGACGACGACGGGCGGCGCTTCGCGCTCAAGATCGCGGCACCGTCGCGCGGAGGACCGGCACCGTCACGGGGAGGACCGGCACCGGAGGGGGTACGGCACGCACCGACCCCGCCGGTCACAGGTCCGCCGTCGCGGGGGCGGCGCGCAGCCGGCCCGGACGCCCGTCCCGACCCCGCGGACGGACCCGGGCGGTTCCCGGTCGCCGCGGACGACGTCGACCTGCAGGGCGGCGGGGCGGCAAGCCTCCGTGGAGGTCTCGAGCGGGAGTTACGCCTCCTGCGGCGTTTCCGTCACGAGCACCTGCTCGAGGTCCACCGGATGGTGGAGACGGACCAGGGACCCGGGATGCTCGCGGAGCTGGCACCGGGCGGGTCGCTGCTCGCCCTGATCGCCGGCAGGGGTCCGCTCCCCGTCGCCGAGGTGGTGACGGCCCTGGCCCCCGTGGCTCAGGCGCTCGCGCACCTGCATGCCGAGGGGATGGTGCACGGTGACGTGACCCCCGGCAACATCCTGTTCACCAGCGAGGGGAAACCGCTCCTCGGCGATCTGGGCACCGGGCGTCTCCTCGGCGCGGCGGCCGCTGCTCCCTTGGGGACGCCGGGTTTCATGGATCCCGCCTCGGACGGCGCGTACCACGTCGGGGTCGACGTCTTCGCACTCGCAGCCGTCTGCTGGTTCGCGCTGACCGGACGCGCGCCCGGTCCCACGGAGCAGCGTCCGCCCCTGGCGCTGATGGTGCCCGAGGTGGATCCCGCGCTGATGGGGATCATCGAGGACTGCCTGAGCGCACCGACCGATCGTCGCCCTCCCGCTGCGGAGGTTGCCCGGGTGCTCCTGGCCTCGGCGACACCCGTGCCCGTGAATCTCGCCCCCGCGGTGCACGAGAGCGTGCCGCCCGGCTCCTGACGCGGCGCCCCGCCGGGCGGGGGACCGCCGGTGGAGGAAGGGCGTTCCCCGCTCGGCGGGGCACGAGGCGATCCTCGTCGCACCCCTCGGCACGTCGGCGGCGGAAGGATCCCGGGTCCCGGACGAGGGAGGAGGGGCTCCGGGTACGACGCGGTGTCGCCCTGCTCGCGGGGGCCCTCGCAGCGGTCCTGCGCGGGGTGGGAACGGCCGTGACGGTGGGTGGCATGGGCCGGACGTCGGACGTGACCTCCGGTGGCGAGTCCCAGCGCACCGCCGAGGTCCTGCAGGAGCCGGCGGACGGGGGCGGCGACCCCGACGGGGGCGGCACCGTGGTGCCGAAGGGCACACCCGGGGACGGGGACGGTACGGAGGGTGCGGGGGACATCGACAGCGCGGGGGACCCGAGCGGGCCGGGCGGCCGGCCGGACCCGGCAGGCGGGGGCCCGGCGGGGGGGGGGTTCGCGGGGGATGCTCCCACGACGGCGCTGGACGCGGGTCCGGGCGTGGCTCTGGGAGGACTTGCCGCACTGCGGGCCCGTGCCTTCACCGAGGCGGACGTCGACCTCCCCCCCGCGGGGGGGCGGGGGCGGGCCCCGGCGGGGGGGGGGGGGCCGGGGGCCGGGGGGGCGGCGGCCCGCCCACGGCG
>NZ_LGIU01000021.1 GCF_001187915.1 Arthrobacter sp. RIT-PI-e
CCGGCGGCGTGGCGGCACCGCAGGGACGCTCGGACCTGGCGGCCGACGTCCGGGCGGACGTCAACCTCATCTTCGTGGTGATCTCCGTGATCGTGCTCCTCGCCGGCGGGGTGGGTATCGCGAACGTGACCATGCTCTCGGTGCTCGAGCGCCCCGGTGAGATCGGGCTCCGCCGCGCCATCGGGGCCACCCGCCGGCAGATCGCGCTGCAGTTCATCACCGAGTCGGTGGTGGTGGGACTCCTCGGCGGCCTCCTCGGAGCAGCCACCGGTGTGTTCGCCGTGCTGGCCATCGCGCTCTCCCAGCAGTGGACCCCGGTGGTCGATCCGTACGTGGCCGTCGGCGGGGCGCTGCTCGGGGCGGTGGTGGGGCTCGTGGCCGGGGGCTTCCCCGCCCGGAAGGCCACCCGGGTGGAACCGGTCACGGCCCTCCGGGGCAGCTGAGCCGGCCCACCTGCGAACGCTGGGCTTGCAGGTGCTCCGGCTCCTGCGGACATCGCTCCGAGCGCTGGGCGTGCACCCGTCCGTGAACCGCGGACCCCGTCACGCCCCGGAGCCGGTTCCGCCCTCCAGGTAGGTGGCGAGGTAGGGCGCCGTGATGCTCTCCCCCGCGCCGAGGGCGGCGACCTGCCGCGGCGTCCCCGTGGCCACGATGGTCCCGCCCGCGGATCCGCCGCCCGGACCGAGATCGATCACCCAGTCGGCCGCAGCCACCACGGCCATGGTGTGCTCCACCACCACCACGGTGTTCCCCGCGGCCACCAGCTTGCGCAGCTGGGCGAGGAGGAGCACCACGTCCGCCGGGTGCAGCCCGGTGGTCGGTTCGTCCAGCAGGTAGAGGGTGTGGCCGCGCCGGGCACGCTGCAGCTCGGTGGCGAGCTTGATGCGCTGCGCCTCCCCGCCGGAGAGTTCGGTAGCGGGCTGGCCGAGCCGGAGGTACCCGAGGCCCACCTCGCGGAGCGTCTCGAGCGAACGCGCGGCCGCGGGGATGTCGGCGAGGAACGCGGCGGCGTCGTCGACCGTCAGGGACAGGACGTCGGCGATGCTCTTCCCGCGCACGGTGACGGCCAGGGTCTCCTCGTTGTACCGGGCTCCGTGGCACGTGGGGCACGGCCCGTAGCTGCCGGGGAGGAAGAGGAGCTCCACGGAGACGAATCCCTCACCCTGGCAGGTCTCGCACCGCCCGCCCTGCACGTTGAAGGAGAACCGGCCCGCGCCGAAGCCGAGCTCCTTCGCGGCAGGCGTCGCGGCGAAGGCCTTGCGCACGGCGTCGAAGAGCCCGGTGTAGGTGGCGAGGTTGGAGCGCGGCGTCCGGCCGATCGGCTTCTGGTTCACGCTGACCAGCCGGTCGATCACCTCCAGCCCGCGGATCCCCGCGACGGTGCCCGGGGCGGCGGCGTCGTCGTCCTGCTCCGCCTCCGGCCCGCCGTCCTCGGGGGTGTCGTTGCGGACATGCGCCCCGACGGCGTCGGCGAGCACCGTACTCACCAGGGTGGACTTCCCCGATCCGGAGACACCGGTCACCGCGGTCAGCACTCCCACGGGGATCTCGGCGTCGAGGCCCCGCAGGTTGTGGCGGTGGATGCCGTCCAGCCGGAGCCAGGAGACCGGTTCCCGCGGCTCGTACGCCGCCGTGCCGGTGGTGCCGTCCGGGGACAGGAAGGGCGCGGTCAGGGAGGCGGGAACATCCGCCAGGCCGTCCACGGGCCCGCTGTAGAGCACGGTCCCGCCGCCCTCCCCGGCACCGGGTCCCACGTCCACGATCCAGTCCGAGCGGCGCACCACGTCCATGTTGTGCTCCACCACGAACACGGTGTTCCCGGCGTCCTTCAGGGCCTCGAGCACGGTGAGGAGCGGTTCGACGTCGGCCGGGTGGAGCCCGGCGGAGGGCTCGTCCAGCACGTACACGACGCCGAACAGGCCGGAGCGCAGCTGCGTGGTGATCCGCAGGCGCTGCATCTCCCCGGGCGAGAGCGTGGGGGTGGCGCGGTCCAGGCTCAGGTACCCGAGCCCGAGGTCCACCAGGACCGTGAGGCGCTGCACGAGGTCGCGGCTGATGGTCACCGACACCTCCGTACCCTCCCCCGACGTCGCGGAGCGGTGGGCCGAGACGGGGTGCGCGACGTCGGCGGCGGGCCTCAGGTGATCGGCCAGCTCGGCGAGCGGCAGTGCGTTCAGCTCGGCGATGGAGCGTCCGCCGAACGTCACCGCGAGCGCCTCCGGGCGCAGACCACTGCCGCTGCAGAGCCCGCACGGTCCGGATTCCATGAACGGCAGCACGCGCTCGCGCATCTGCTGGCTCTTGGAGTCGTGCAGGGTGTGCATCACGTAGCTCTTCGCGCTCCAGAAGCGCCCCTTGTAGGGTTTGGCCACGCGGTCGCGCTGCGGGGTCACCTCCACCACGGGTTGCTCCTCGGTGAACAGGAGCCAGTCGCGGGAGGCCTGCGGCAGCTCGCGCCAGGGGGTGTCGAGGTCGTGGCCGAGTTCGCTGACCACGTCGCGGAGGTTCTTGCCCTGCCAGGCGCCCGGCCAGGCGGCGATCGCCCCCTCGCGGATGGTCAGCGACGCATCGGGTACCAGGGTGGCCTCCGTGACGTCCCGGGCGATGCCGAGACCGTGGCAGCGCGGGCAGGCGCCGGCCGCCGTGTTGGGCGAGAAGGCGTCCGACTCCAGGCGGTCCGGTGCGTCCGCCGGATACGTGCCGGCACGCGAGTAGAGCATCCGGAGGGAGTTGGAGAGGGTGGTGAGGGTGCCCACCGTGGAGCGGACGCTCGGGGTGCCGCGGCGCTGCTGGAGGGCGACGGCGGGTGGCAGACCGGTGATGGACTCCACGTGCGGGGTGGATCCCTGCTGGATGAGCCGGCGCGCGTAGGGGGCCACCGATTCGAGGTACCGGCGCTGCGCCTCCGCGTAGATGGTCCCGAAGGCGAGCGAGGACTTTCCGGAGCCGGAGACCCCGGTGAAGGCGACGACGGCGTCGCGCGGGCAGTCGACGTCCACGCCGCGCAGGTTGTTCTCGGTGGCACCGCGGACGCGGACGTATCCTTCGCGGGTGCTGGCGGCATCGGGGAGCGGGCTGTTCGTCGGAGCGGTCACCAGCTCAACCCTACGGTTGTTCCGGCGCCTTCCCGTCCGGGGCCGCTGTGATCCTCGTCAGGTCCGTGCGTGCACCTGTGGTCAGGGCAGTGCCGGAAGGGCCGCCCGGAGTTCGCGGGCGGCGGACGCCGGGTCCCCGGCCTCCGTGATGGCGCGGACCACCACCACCCTGCGCGCTCCCGCCGCCACGACGTCCCCGATGGTGCCGGAGTCGATCCCGCCGATGGCGAACCACGGTCGGAGGGACGGCGTCGTCGTCCCCAGCTCCGCGGCGAAACGGACCAGTTCGAGGCCGACGGCGGCGCGACCGGGTTTGGTGGGGGTGGCCCACACCGGCCCCGTGCAGAAGTAGTCCAGCCCGTCCGCGGCTGCGGCCGCGAGGACCTGCTCCGGCGAGTGGGTGGACAGGCCGAGCAGCGGGTCGGGGCCCAGCAGGTGCCGTGCCGCCGGTACCGGGAGGTCCTGCTGGCCCACGTGCAGCACCGGTGCGCCGCTCAGCCGGGCGATGTCCGCCCGGTCGTTGGCGCAGTACAGCTTCCCGTGCCGCTCCGCCACCGCGCGGAGCACCTCGAAGCAGGCGAGCTCCTCGGCGGCCTCCACGGTCTTGTCGCGGATCTGGATGATGTCCACGCCACCGGCGTAGGCGGCGTCCACGAAGTCGGCGAAATCGCCCTTGCCCTTCCGGGCGTCGGTGCAGAGGTACAGCTGCGCGGCGTCGAGCCGTCGCCGGTTCCGTGCGTGCACCTCCGTGGCGGGAGCGCCGTCCTCGCCGGGGGGATCGTGCGGGACGTGCGGAGCACCCGGGCCGGAAATCATGCCCCTAGACTAGTGGTTCCACGGGAGCCCGGGAGCGTCGGCAGCACATCGGCGGCGCGAGGGGCTGAGAGGGCGTTCGGCGCCGACCGTATGAACCTGAACCGGTTGATCCCGGCGTAGGAAGGACACGCATGAGCTCGGATGCACCGGCTGACCTCCGGCACGTCGCCGTCGTCGGCGGAGGGATCATCGGGCTGGCGATCGCCTGGGAGGCGGGCCGCCGCGGGCACCGGGTCACCGTCGTCGACCCTGCTCCTGCCGGTGGTGCCACCCACGCCGCGGCCGGGATGCTCGCGCCCGCCAGCGAACTCCACTACCAGGAGGAGGCCCTGCTGGCGCTCACGCTGCCCTCCAGCGAGATCTACGGATCGTTTACCACGGATCTGGAGGCCGCTTCGGGCATGCGCACCGGGTACTGCCCCACCCCCACGCTGGTCGCGGCGATCGACGCCGCGGACCGCGGGACGCTGGCCGACCTGCGCGCCGTCCAGTCGGGGCTGGGGCTCGGGGTCGAGGAGCTGACCACCCGGCAGGCGCGGAAGCTGGAACCGCTGCTCGGCCCGCAGCTGACCGGGGCCTTCCTCGCCCCGGACGATCACCAGGTGGATCCCCGGGCCATGACCGCCGCTCTCCGGGCGGCACTGGCACAGCAGCCGGGTACGCGGATGGTGGAGCTGAGCGCGTCCGCGCTCCTCCACGGGGACGCGGAGGATCCCTCGGCGGTCACCGGGGTGCGGCTCGGGACCGGGGAGGAGGTCCTCGCCGACGAGGTGATCCTGGCCAACGGACTCGGCGCGGCGGAGGTCTCCGGGCTGCCGGAGCGGGTGGACCTGCCCCTGCGCCCGGTCCACGGCGACATCCTGCGCCTCCGAGTGCCCGAGCAGCTGCGGCCGCTCGTCACCTGCACGGTCCGCGGGCTGGTCCACGGAACGCCCGTCTACGTGGTGCCCCGCGAGGACGGCACGGTGGTGATCGGGGCCACCCAGCGTGAGAACGGATCGGCGGCGCTCTCCGCCGGTGGTGTCTACGAGCTGCTCCGGGACGCCCAGACCCTGATCCCCGCCGTCGCCGAGCTGGAGCTCCTCGAGGCGATCTGCCGTACCCGCCCGGGGACGCCGGACAACGCTCCCCTGCTCGGCCGGTGCCGGCACCCCGACGGGTCGGAGGTCGGCGGGCTCGTCATGGCCACCGGGTTCTTCCGCCACGGAGTGCTGCTGGCCCCGATCGCGGCGATGATCTGCGCCGACCTCGTCGCGGGTGTGCCTCTGAGTGTCGAGCTGGCACCGTTCCGTCCGGATCGCTCCAGCTTCCACCCCGCACGGCAGTCCCTCGAGGAAAGGCAGATGCATGAGCTTCACGCTGAACGGTGAGACGAGACCCACCGGCACGGGGTGCTCCCTTAGGGAGGTGGTGGCCGAGCTGACGGGCCGGGACCTCACCGACGCCGGGCAGCCGGCGGACGGGCAACGGCTCGGGATCGCCGTCGCCGTCAACGCCGAGGTGGTGCCCCGCTCCCGGTGGGCCACGGTGCGGATCGACGACGGCGACGACGTCGAGGTCGTCAACGCGGTGCAGGGAGGATGACCATGACGCACGAGGACGATGCCCTGGTGATCGACGGCGTGGCGCTGGGCTCCCGACTGATCATGGGAACCGGCGGGGCTCCCAGCATGTCGGGACTCGGCGCGGCACTGACGGCGTCGGGCACCGAGCTCACCACCGTGGCGCTCCGGCGGTACACCCCCGAAGCGGGCAACTCCCTGTTCGAGCTGCTGCGGGGCCAGGGTATCCGGGTGCTCCCGAACACCGCCGGGTGCTTCACCGCGCGCGACGCCGTCCTGACGGCCGAGCTGGCGCGCGAGGCGCTGGAGACGGACTGGATCAAGCTCGAGGTCATCGCGGACGAGCAGACACTGCTCCCCGACGCGCTCGAACTCGCCGACGCCACCGAGACGCTCGTGGGCAAGGGTTTCACGGTCTTCGCCTACACGAACGACGATCCCGTGCTGGCCCTGCGGCTCGAACAGCTCGGGGCGGCAGCGGTGATGCCGCTCGGAGCGCCGATCGGCACCGGGCTGGGCATCTTGAACCCGCACAACATCGAGCTCATCGTGTCCAGGGCGGGCGTCCCGGTGGTGCTCGACGCCGGCATCGGCACGGCGTCCGACGCCGCCCTGGCTATGGAGCTGGGCTGCGACGCCGTGCTGCTCGCCACCGCCGTGACGAGGGCGCAGGATCCGGTGCGGATGGCGACGGCGTTCCGGCACGCCGTCGTCGCCGGGCGACTCGCGGCGCGGGCCGGCCGGATCCCCAAGCGCACCCACGCCCGGGCCTCCTCCCCCCTGGAGGGGCGGCCCGACTTCTGAGGGATCGATCCGCCGGCCGAAGGACCGAGTGCGCCCGCTATACCGATCATGAAGAGCGTCGGAGGCTCGCTACAGGTATCCGGTCAGCCCTCCGACCGGTCCGGGAACCCCCGGGGTTCTCCCAGCATCCTCCGAGGATCCCGGTGGAGAGTTGCCCCGGGCACCCGGGGTCGGTGCCCGTATCGCATCCACCGTGTGCTCCGCCGACGGACCGTCCACGGTCGGACCCGGGCACGTCGGATCCACCGCGGATGCACGAACCAGTACACACGCTGTTCCGGTCCTCCGGCCGGGACGTGGAGAGGCAGACACCAGTGACGAGCATCATCAGTTCGATCGGCGGCGGGATCCCCGCCGGGATCAGCGTGACCGATCTGGCCGATCCCACGGCTCTCCTGCAGGGCGCCGGCGGATGGGTCCTGGCGGTGGTCGCGGGCATCGTCTTCATCGAGTCCGGGCTACTCTTCCCGTTCCTGCCGGGCGACTCCCTCATCTTCACCGCCGGGCTCCTGCACGCTCGGCTCGGGTTGCCACTGATCCTGCTGATCGCCGTCGTCGTGGGAGCCGCGATCCTGGGCGATCAGGTCGGGTACTGGCTGGGGCGGCGTTTCGGGCGGAAGCTCTTCAAGCCCGACGCGCGGATCCTGAACACGCGCTACCTCACCGGCGCCGAGGAGTTCTTCACCCGGTACGGTGGCCGCTCCCTCGTCCTGGCCCGGTTCGTGCCCTTCGCCCGGACCTTCGTGCCGCTGGCCGCCGGCGCGGCCCACTACCGCTACCGCGCGTTCCTGATGTGGAACGTCCTCGGCGGCGTCCTCTGGGGAGCCGGGTTCACCATCGCGGGTTCCCTGCTCGGCGGCGTCCCCTTCCTCGCCGACCACATCGATCTCATCGCCCTGGCGATCGTGGTCGTGTCGGTGGTCCCCACCGCCATCGAGATCACCCGCCACATCCGGAAGAACCGGGCCGGAGCGGCAGCGGACCCCGCAGCGGATGATACGGAGATCCCGACCTCGGCCGTCCTTCCCTCCGGCACAGGTGGTACCGATGAGTCGATGTCTGCGGAAGGCACCGACACGGTGGGTCGGCAGTCCGGTCGACCTCACTGACCGAGGACGGTGATCGGCTTCCGCTGGTGCAGCGGAGGCATCGACCGCCTCGGCGGTCTTGACGGTCGGAGGCAGATGAGCATCGGCCTGTGGAACGAAGAAAGGGAAGGCGACGCCCGATCGGGCGTCGCCTTCCCTTTCCCACCGTGTGGCTGCGTGCTGTGAGACCCGGCGATACTTGGCGAAAAGCGCCAGACGGGGATCAGTGTGATTTCGCGGTTCTGTTTACCTACTTAGCCATGTCGGCTGACTGACCTAGTTGGCGGATTCTCAAGGAACGGTTACACCTACTGCGTCCCGTGCTGCCATCGGAGTCGCTCGACGTACTGCATGGCGACGGCCGAGCCTTCCTGGTCACCCCTGCTTGAGGAAGTTCTGATCTTACGCGGGCCTATTTAGCCATCCGGCGAGAACGTCCAAGGCACGCTGCTCGAATGGCGACACGTCGAACCGGGAGGGCGGGCGGAGGCCAAGCATCTGCACGAGGAATGCCACGGATTCTCCAACGTCAGCGCGCATGGCCGAAAGAATACCGGCAAGCACTCGAGGGTCGTCGCCCTCCTTGTATTCGCGCATGAAGGTCCGACACGCTGTCGCGATGTTCCTCGCCTCTTCCATGGCTTCGACGCTTTCCACGAGGGACTGCGTGCTGACCGCGAGTTTTCTAACTTCCTCGATTGAGACGAAGACCCTTGCACCGACCTCACGGTCGGGATGCATCACGAACGCATCCTTATCGTCGATGACGTCAACAAGAACCTGGCAATGCTTCGCGTCGGTAGGAACGAGTGCGGTCGAAATGGACGCACTGAACCCCGGCACGCCTAGCCCCCCGCCCGTGATGACTCTCTTGTAGTGGTCCGGCCGTGCCACCATACGCTCTCTCTGCTTGCACTTACACAATGTTCTAGGATGCTACGCGCTTCAATGCAGATGTTCTATAACGTGCGACAGGTCCTCCGCATGTAGTTGAACGTCCTGACGACTCCCACAGCGATGTTGTCCTCCCCAAGCAGCACCGAACCAAGAAGCCACGCGTTTCTCGCGCCGCCGGAATTTTGAGTCAAGGAACGCATGTAGACGTCGCTTAGACGGGGCGCAATTCAGTACCCTCCGTAGTTGCCGCTGGTATGGCTACCCTTGCGCTCGTTCACCCGACTTCAGGCGATCGCCCTGAATTCCAACGCCTCCGCAATCAAGTGCCTACCACAGAGGGGCCAACCCGCCGTTACTGGTCGGGACTACCTCGACCTAGGTCAGCAATTTGAGGTACAACCGAGGTGTCTCGAAACCAACCAAGGTGCGACGAGAGAAACTACCTCCGCCCTACTAGTACCCGGGCAGATAACCGACTGCTTCCAGTCCCCTGATCACGTGAGGGCCGGCGCTGATGACATGACCGTGTTCTAGGCTCTTCAGCATGGTTTCGGCACCGATACGCCGGTCCAAGTAGAAGGTTGACCAAGTCTTGCATTCGGGACACCGCTCTCGGATTAGGAAGGGACGGATCCGATGCCATCTGTCCAGTGGATCGACGATGTAGAGACTGCCCTTCTCGAGAATTGTGTTTACGGTCCCGACGACGGCAGGCACGACTGGATGGTCGCCGACCAGTTCCTCGTACGACGCACGTCCACTTTTCGCGAGGTCGTCCCACTGGAAGTCACTGACAAAGCGCAAGGAAAGATCGGGGAGGAACGACAGGTCCTCCATTATCTGGTCGAGATGTCTTTTGGCTGTGAGGATGGCGGCGGGTAGCTGCACGTCATCTACGGGCCTTTCGTGCGCTTTGTCGTTTCGCGCGGCTTTCAACCACGCCCGTGCCTCCGCAACTCTCGGCCCGAAGGCGTTGCGGATCTCCCCTATGGCGGCGTCGTCATCGAGAGCCCTGAACTTTTTACCCTTTGTAGATTCGAGGATGGCCAGCCAGTCCCCCATAGTGGTTCCGCCACGCCCAGCACTGACCTTGCTGGCAATGTCGTCAATCTCCTGGAGCTGGATACCGGCGTGAGCGGCCATTGCCGCGGCTAATTGAGCCAAGTAGGCGGCAAGGACCTCGAAGAACCCGAGGATCGCCTCGTAGCCTGCCCGCGACGGACCGCCGGATAGCTCGGCCTCCATTGCCCGCCACCTGTACGCCACTGGCAGAGGGAAGCGCTTTCGGATGCGCCCGCTCAGTGAAGTTAGCGAATCGGCCTCTTCTGCTCGTTGACGTAGAGTTCGTCCTTGTTCGATTATCCGCGTCCGAGCTGCTTTTGCTGATCGCTCGTCAAAGACAGAGTTTAGAAGTCCGCTTGCTTCATTCTGCCAACCCTGCATTTTGTTCTTTACTTGTTGAAGATGTGCCAGGGCCGTAATCATCTCACTGTCCGGATGTGGCACAAGCATGTTCGACAAGGACGAGACCGTGAGCCGGATAGCGCCGTGCAGTTGATCGACGAGACTCAGCTCCACGCACCTGGGCGACCTTAGGTAGGACAACACGAAGTCGTGCACGGGACCCGGGTGCTGCGCCTTGCGCCGCAGTACCAGAACGCTTGATCCCGCAACGGCAGGCAGGTCTTCGCTCGTGACTTCAGCGATGATCAGACCGTCTCCTGGCCGATTGCTCGTGATCGCCCTGACTACAAAATCGCCGGCACGTAACCGGCGATCGAGCGGGACGTCTGCGAGCTGCGCATCGTCATCGTCCTCAGTGTCGACCACCGTTCCATTCCGCAAGATGTCTCGCCCGCGGAGCACCCGCACGCCCCTCGCCGCCTGACTCCTGTGGTCAATATCGGACCCGCTCCGGGAGGAGAAACGATGACCGGGGGGCAGCACGTCGTACAACTCACCGAGCGTTCCCGTGGACCCAAAGTCCGCGAGTTCGAGTCTCAATGTTCGCAAGGCGGGGTGGTAGGCCCCGAAGTTGATGGGACCACCGTCAAAAGACTCACCCCGGACCACGAAGCCGTACTTCGTGCGGCCTCCTTCCATTTTCATCAAGCGCTTGAAGTCCTCAGCTAGATCGTCGCTCTCGACTGTAGATTGCGGTGGAAACTGGAAGAACTTCGTGTATTGGACTGGAGCCGCGCTGACGGGCTTCAGTAGGATGAGCGCGAACGCGACACCAATGGGGAAAGCAGCGCTGATCCTAGAGCTCGGGATCTCGCAAAGCACTTGAGGCTGCCAGATAGAAAATATCCGTTGTCGAAAGTTGACCCACGATCGCTGCGTCAACGCGCTTAGCGGGAGCATGACGACCATAGAGCCGCTCATGTGGCTGTTATGGGACGGCAACATGTCGGAGAGTGCTTCGATTTGCTGGGCCCGAGGTCCAACTAACGGTGGCAGCCATACAAGCGTGGACTCGGCCTTAAGAAATGCCTCGATGCTGGGCCCGGCTTGAACCGAGGGTTGAACTATACGCTCCCATTCCGGAGGGAGAGCACAATCTATCCAGCGACTAAGTTCGTCCCCGTAAAGTCGCAACACTCGAGAATTCTTCTCATGCAGCCCCCATGCCCTGAACACCTCAGTCAGAGGTTGTTCCGCACCGTAATCGTCGGTTCCCATCGTGTTGCTCACTCCTGAAATCTCCCCTGTCCAAAGTCAGTGTCCATTACATGCTCCTTACTTCTGGAGAACTCCGGAAAATACCAGACCCTCTGCCTCGATTGCCCGCCGTGCCTGTATGCCAGCTGACATTGGCAAGGGATGCGGAGAGTGAAGACAAGTGCTGATTTCAACACTGGACTGCCCTGGAATTCTCTAGCTACACGCAGCTTTATCAATGCTGTTCCTACCGTTTTCTAGGGTTCCGGCGATTCCTAGCCCAGGGCTTGAGACACTCGTGCAAGCAGCATGCGTTCCCCGTTTCCGCAGCTACTGCTCACAGTTCGCACAAATACCCGCCGGAGTAAGAACCAGAAAACACTTGGGGCAGACACCGGAAGGAACCTCAGATTTGGCAGGAATCTGGAGACCGAGACACTCCGCTAACTGCTTCGCTCCGGGAATCGCTCTGTTGAATGGACCGTGGTCGACTCTGAACCGTCCGCCTTCGGAATCCCGTATCGCTGCGAGAATCACGTTTAGCCCCTGCTTGGATTGGTGGTGAATCCACCGCTCCGGGTCAGCGAGTTCGATGGTGTAGAGGTCGGGATCGGACCACATTGCGATAGCCGATTTTCCTGAAGTTGTAGACATCGCCGTCACTCCTATTTGGCCTTGCGCAACTGTCAGTACTCTCAGTGCTGCCTGGACGGGTTCCCTAGCTCTGACCGCGATCTGCAAGGTATTTGGTCCGAGCACTTCGGCTTCGTATCCGTGCCCTTCTGCGGCCATGACAACTGCGTCTAACTGCGGGTGCTCCAAGAAGCGTTCAAGCTCATCTATGACGTCAACGGTTTCCAGGGGTCGGCCACCGACCGCAGACAGGCATCGAGTGTATTCGGTCACGAGGGGCAGTGGGACAGCTTCGAGAGCGAGTTGCCCACACCTGTCTTGCAATCTCCTTGCTTCGAGCGTTGCGCCTGATGTCGTTGTGTTGTCGGTTCTGTGGCGTATACATGTCAACGCGACCGCGGCAAGTGCGTGTGCCTCATCGCTCAGACTGGAGCTATCTGCTTGGTTTAGGGCCTGGGAGAGAAAGTGGGTGATGAGGCCGATTGGTTCGGGGTCGTGCTCTTCCCAGTTCCCGGCGCAATAGAAACAAAGAGTCAACCGCGCGAGGCCAAGGTAAGAGGTAGTGCTTAGGCGTGCAGTCATCGAGGCGAATGACCGGACACGGTCCCGTCGGGCTTTCTTGATCTTTTCCGGGTCGTTGAAGTGAGCCAGGGGTTCAGCGGGCTCATCATCGTTGGCGGGCGGAGCGCCAACCGGTTCATCGACATATAGGCTGGCGTCGGCGTCGAGTTCTCCAGTTTCATCCGAGTCGAAGTTTTCCCACCCTGCGGACGGAAGAGGTTCAGGTAGTCCGAGGGCAAAGCCCGAGAAGGCGGGGCCGTGCAACTGTTGGGCGTTCTGCTCTGTTTCCCATAGCCACGCTGCTGGCGCCTCTCCGAACGCAGCTCCCCTGTCGCCGGCTGAGGTGGTGGGTGTGACGCTGCGCGGTCCGGACGCGCTTCTTAGTGCGGTTACGTCTTCGTGGATCTGCGCGAGCTGGCTGGAGAATGCGTCCAGGTAGCGCAGGTCTAGCCCGAGAAGGTCGTCACGCGACTTTATCCGCAGTCCAGTTGATGCCCGGCAGCCTGAGGGACGCACTCTGAGTCGTTCCGGTATGGAGGCGGGCACAGCGGGGCCGCGTGCCAGGGTCGTTTGGTCAGTGCCCATCCAGTTGAGTCTGAGCAGTACGCTGTCGTTCATTTGGCCCGCGGGAAACGAAGCAGCGTCGAGCCCAGCGATGATCCGGCCGGCAGACTTCCACGCGTCCGTTATCGGGTTGTTGGTGTACTCGAGTTCTACGTCGTACGAGACTGGATGCGCCAATTCGATTGCTAGTTGAGAGCCCGACAGCATGGCGCTGAGCAGTTGAGGCGCCGCGATTTCGGCGATATTCGAGTGGAGCGAGCCGATGTGCACGGTGGGGATGTCCGTGATGTTAACCAACTCAGCGCAATGATCTGGGGAGAGACTGGGGTCAGGCCAGAGCGGTTCGTCAAGATGCGTAAGGATTCCGAGTTCTACGTTGCCGCGGGCATGTGCGGTGTTGAGCATAGCGGCGGCTGACAAGTTGGCGCTGCCGGTTAGCGCTTCACGGCTTGATCCTCGGCGCCATTCCACTAATTTGGCATGGCGGTATCGCGGCGAGGTGTCCGTGATTATGGTCAGGCCTGCCTGATTTCTCAAGACGCTGGCTAGGGCGTGAGGTTCAACTACGGTCCGTCCGGGCTGGATAACGAGTGTGAGTTTAGGGGTCGGAAAGTGTCGCACCAACGCGCGAACGGCGCTTGCGTGTTCGTCGATGAACGGCGCGTACAACGTCAACTCGTCGACCGGTCCGCCCGGCAGCTGGGACAGAATGGATTGGTCTAGGTTCGTGACAAGTCGGGGGCCATCGTGAATTAGGGTGAACTGCTCCAGCGCGGCATCGAGGCGCTCACCGATTCGGTTAAGCGCAGCAGAGTTGTCCGATCCTAGGCGCACGCTTCGAGAGAGTGACTTGAGCCATGCTGCGAGATCGACGAGGGCATGCGGCGCGTGCCCCTCTTCGGCGCGAAGCACGTTCCACAGTTCTGAGTTGTGTTGCCACCCTCCCATGGTCAAGTTGCCCGATCCGATGAGAGCCAACACCCGGTCGCTACCAATAAGGAGGGCGAGTTTAGGGTGGAAAGCACCACTATGCGAGGCGAGGCCGACGCGGTACTGGGTGCCTGCGCCTTTCATAGTTAGCGGGTCGGGTTGCCACATCCCGGCATCTGCGATGAGCGTGACCCGTGCGCCCATAGACTGGCAAAGCCCTAAAATTCCTCGTTCTAGGAACCCCACGTCGGCGTTGAATGTAAGGAAGAGCGCTTCTTCGACATCCCAGTCACCGCTCGCTTCCAGTTCATGAAGGAGTGCCGGCAGGTTTACTGGGACTGCCGCCGATCTCACTTTTGGCCGTTCCGTGTCAGGACCCAGCGGTCGGTTGAAGTCCCTGCGTCACCGGAAACACGGCGGACCATCCCCAAGCCACTCATTACTTGGGTAAGTTGGTCCCAACGCAAGGACACGGGGCCCCCTCCCTCATTGGACTCCCGGAAGGCATAGCCGTCTCGCAGGGTCAGCCGTGTGGGGACCCGCCATCGCCCGTTGACGAAGGAGGACTTGCTCATTGCGACGCGTTGCGACCGAGCGAGGAGTATGCCGGTCAGCTCGAATGCCACGTCCCGCACCAGATGATCGTTGCGTTGGTCCATGAAGTCCTTCAACCAAGAAGGCGTGAGCTCGTAGTTTCGGCGTTCGCGTTCCGGGCTTTCAAAGTACGGTGCTACGTGCTCGGAAAGCTGGCCCACGCGGCTGGCGCCAATCATGAGCCATGCGAGATTCCTTGGTCCCGGGTCCATGGCGCCGATTCTCATCTGATACTCGGCGTCAATGAGCCTGTTCCCATCGATGCCGGAGGGAAGGTCGTCGCGGAAGCTGGAAAACTTCTGGTCGGGTAGCTGCTCCGAGAGTGCACCTTGGAGCTGGACGAGGGGGACGGCTCCTGTCATTTGCTCGTTGACGAGCCAGCGCCAAAGATCGCGCCAGGCCCATGTGTACCAGCGTCTCAGGACAACACCCCGCCAAGCGGGGACAATTGCCATCTTCTCTAGCTGGTCATCGGTGTAGGTTCTTGGGTCCGCAATAATCTTCCGGCTCAGTTCTATGGACACGTTCTCCGGCTCGTACATCTCTATGAGTCGGTAGAGCATGAGGGCTGTCTCCGACCGACGGTTGATAGTCGCTGCGTCTCCCGGACGCTGGGCGGGGAACATGACCGTACGGAGCCAGGAGCGCTCAGATGCATACTGACCGCAGAGACAAAGATCCTGGCGTCCTTCGAGTAGGTCAAGGGGAACTGAGTCCATTTTGGCGAGTTTGAGGAGACCCTCGAAGGCGAGCTCCAGGGCCCGTTCGTCGACATGTTGGCCCGGGGCTACAAGCTCGCCGCCTGACGTAACCAGCCCGAGCAGCCGTTCGCTTGCCAGGTATGGCCCCAAGAATCCCCGGCTCGCCTGCGCATACGATCTGGGAGCGGCAAGGTCGGCAACGTTCAACTCGCCGTTCTGCATCGAAGCTGAAATAACGTCATGACCATGGGCTTGTGACATGCCGCGGTGCTGGTCTGGAAAGCGCCGCGCATGGAGGATCGAAATCGCTGCGAACACCACCTCACAGCGCCGTAAGGTGTCCACCTGGTCCAAATCCTCGTGCGCGTGCAAAGCCGTGGCCACATAGGCGTGCAACGAGTAATAACGAGCGTGAGGTGTCACGGTCGTGATTCCGGGCAGTAGCTCCTCCACTCGGCGCATCGGGTAACCTTCGACGGCGAGTGGGAATCTCCCGGTGTACAGGCCGTCATCTCGTCCCGACCACCGAGGAGCTTCGCCGCTCATCGCGTTCCCTTAAAGTGAAGTCGGTCTTGCCCCTGGTCTAAATTGAAAGCGCTCATGCTGACAGTTACCCCTAATATTGCCAACTCACTTTGCAAGCTGAGCAGCACACCATGTACACCATATCGAGCCACCCCCAAAGTGCTGTGTTGAGCCACCCTAGCGCGTGTACGACTTCCCGCCTGACTGGCACGCCGCCGAACCTACGCTGATCCGCAACAACTAAATCCGCTTAGATACCGTCGCCGATACCAGGCGCATCGCAGCACACGGTCGAGCACCGGCAAGAGCAGAGGATCGGAATTCATTACCGATAAATTCTCCGTTGCTGGGCGTGCCGCTAATCACTCTGGCAACCGGCGAAGAGATTTCTTCGCGCTAAATTTCCAAGTAAGCTTTCCGTCTTCTGCGCAACTTCCGCCTTCCATCTCGACGCGGAACAACGACTCACCGCTAGCTGTTCTGTGTCATGACGTTGGCGACGCTGTCGTGCAGGCGTGTGGCTGGGGGTTGGTTCCCGATCGCAGTATGTGTTCGATGGTAGTTGTAGTGGATGTTCCAGGTGGTAATCGCGTTGGTGCGCTGTGCTTCTGAGGTCCACTCGCGGGCGTAGAGGAGCTCTTCGGCGAGGGTGCGGTTGTAGCGTTCGACTTTCCCGTTG
>NZ_LGIU01000079.1 GCF_001187915.1 Arthrobacter sp. RIT-PI-e
GCTGAGCTCCACCGACTACTGGGCTCTCGTCTGCGGGAAGGACGTCGGGGGTTCCCGGGCCGCCTGGCTGGACATCCTGGACGGCAACCAGTGGTCCCACCCCAATCTCGACACCCTGGACGCCCTCGAGGCCCTCGACGCCCGGGGCGAACGCCTCGCCCTGCTCTCGAACATGCCCGCCGCGATGGTCTCCCAGCTCGGCGGGGCGCCCTGGAGCAGGTTCTTCTCCCACCGCTTCTTCAGCTCGTCCCTGGGACTCGTCAAGCCGTCCGCCGCCGTGTTCGAGCACGTCCTCGCCGAGCTCGGCGTGGAACCGGGCCGGGTGGTCTTCGTGGACGACAACGAGGCGAACATCACTACTGCGCGATCCCTCGGCATCGACGCCCGCCTGTTCGACCCCGGGACGGATCTCGCGCGGGCACTCGTGGATGCGCCGCTGCGAGCGGCGGAGCCGGCCTGAGCGGAGCACGCAGGCGTGGAGTACTGACACCACAGCACCGGATTCCCACCCCGATCAATCTGCCTCCGGTGCACCGCTCCCCACGAGGTACGCCAGCGCGGCATCCAGGCCCTGCACGTCGAGGGACCACGCGGGTCGTCTGAAGTCCTCGGGCCGGAGCAGGACGTGCTGCAGTTCCTCCGCCTGACCGCTGCGCGCCTCCACGAGCGGGGATCCGTTGGGCCGGTACCCGAGCCGTCGGGACACGCCGAGCGAGGAACCGTTCCAGCTCACGGCCTCGGACACCGCGGAGGTGGCGCCGAGGTGGTCGAAGGCGAACTGCAGCACCGCCGCCCGCATCTCCGTGCCGATCCCCTGCCCCTGGCCGGAGCGGGTGAGCCAGGACCCCGAGCGCACCCGTCGCAGGGTGCCGAAGGAGGTGGCGGCGAGATCCTGCAGGCCCACCACCCGGCCCTCGTACAGCACGGCGAAGTTGACGGTCCAGTCCGCCACCGACACCGAGGAGCGCGTGCACCACAGGTACTTGGCGGTCTCGGGGACCAGGACCTCCGGGGGCGCGTCGGTCCAGGGGATGGAGAAGGGCATCTCGGCCGGGTCGTGGATGCCCGCGAGCGCGGCGTCGACCACCTCGGGCACGTGCTCGTCCCGCACCGGCGTCAGCACCAGACGCGGGGTGGTGAGGACCAGGCCGAAGAGCGGCCACACCCGCACCAGGGGGTCCTCCCCGGTCGGTACAGCGTCCCCGGTGGTCCTCACCGGTTCATCCATGGGCACGTCGTCCCCCTCGTGAGGTTCGCAGGGCGGGTGAGTTGTGGATCAGGAGTCTGCCGGTATGCCACGCGTACCCGGGACGTCGTCGGACAGCGCCTCCACGAGATGCGGCAGCAGGGCCCGGAAGGCGAGGCCGCGGTGGCTGATCGCGTTCTTCTCCCCCGAGGTGAGCTCCGCGCAGGTGCGCTCCAGTCCCTCGGGCACGAGGACCGGGTCGTACCCGAAGCCGTTGGTGCCCCGGGGTGCGCCCAGCAGGGACCCCCGCAGTTCGCCACGTTCGGTGCGGGCCGCGGAGGGGTGTCCCGGAACGGCGAACGCGGCGGCGCAGACGAAGGCGGCACCGCGGCGATCCTCGGGGATGTCCGCGAGCTGCGCCAGGAGCAGCGCCAGATTGGCGGCATCGTCGCCGTGGTGTCCGGCCCACCGTGCGGAGAGGATGCCGGGCGCACCGCCGAGCACGTCCACGGCCAGGCCGGAATCGTCCGCGACGGCGATCAGGCCCGTGGCCTCCGCGGTCTGCTCGGCCTTCAGGAGCGCGTTCTCCTCGAACGTCACCCCGCTCTCGACGACGTCGGGAGCGCCGGCGGTGGCGGCGTCGACCACCTGCGTGTCGACGTCGAGGCCGGGCACCCGGGCCCGCAGCAGTTCGCGCAGCTCACGGAGCTTGCCGGGGTTGCGGGTGGCGAGGACCAGCCGCGGTCGTGCCTCGGTCACTGCTTCGGGCACTGCCTCAGGCACCGGCGGAGTCCCGGAGCGTGTCCACCTGGATCCGGGCGAGCTGCGCGGTGCCGAGCAGCGCGAGATCCAGGAGGGCGTCGAGTTCGGCGCGGTCGAACGGCGCCCCTTCCGCGGTCCCCTGGACCTCCACGAACTTGCCGGAGCCGGTGACCACCACGTTCATGTCCGTCTCGGCGCGGACGTCCTCCACGTAGGGGAGGTCGAGCATCGGCACGCCGTCGATGATGCCCACGCTGATCGCGGCCACGGTGTCCGTCAGCGGGGACGCCGAGGCGGGGATGAGCTTCTTGTCCTTCGCGTACCGGATGGCGTCCGCCAGCGCCACGTACGCCCCGGTGATCGCGGCGGTCCGGGTACCGCCGTCGGCCTGGAGGACGTCGCAGTCCAGCACGATGGTGTTCTCGCCGAGCGCCTTGGTGTCGATGATGGACCGCAGCGAACGCCCGATCAGACGTGAGATCTCGTGGGTCCTGCCGCCGATCCTGCCCTTCACCGATTCGCGGTCGGAGCGCGTGTTGGTGGCGCGCGGCAGCATCGCGTACTCGGCGGTCACCCAGCCCCTCCCCTCGCCCTTCAGCCACCGCGGTACGCCGCTGGTGAGGGAGGCCGTGCAGAGCACGCGGGTGTTGCCGAACTCGATCAGGGCGGACCCCTCGGCCTGCGTGGACCAGCCGCGGGTGATGCTGATGTTGCGGAGCTGGTCGGGGGTCCTGCCGTCCGCACGCAGCGTGCCGGCAGGGCTGGAGGAGGGCGAGGAGGTGTTCGGGGTCATGGGTGCAAGTCTAGACGGCGCGCTTCCGCCAGTCCCGGCTCCTGCGGCACCGCACCTCACACCGTCCCTGCACCGTGTGCTCACACCGTGTAGGAGACTCCCGCCACGGCGACGGCGAGCGAACCGTCGTAGCTCTCGCGGGCCTCCGTGATCGCGACGTTCGCGTCGTTCCACACCGGCAGGTGCGTGAGCAGCAGGCGCCGCGCGGAGGCCTCGCGCGCCACCGTCCCCGCGCGTTTGCCCGTGAGGTGGACGCCCGAGACGGCGTCGTCCCGGCCCTCGTGGAAGGCCGCTTCGCAGAGGAACATGTCCGCATCCCGTGCGGCGTCCACCAGCCCGTCGCAGGTGTCGGTGTCCCCCGAGTAGGTGAGCACCCGGGTCGCGACGGCGCCGTGCCCGTCCGGCTCCTGCACCTCCACGCGGAGGGCGTACGCCTCCTCGATCGGGTGCAGCACCCGGTACGGGGTCACCGTGAACGGTCCCACCGAGATCGGCGAGCGCTCCTGCCAGTGCCGGAAGTCGAAGTCCTCGTGCATCCCCGGATCGGGGTCGAGACCGTAGGCACTGGCCATCCGGTCCGCCGTGGCCGCCGGACCCCACACCGGGATCCGGGGCATGCCCCAGCCCGAGGGGTCCCAGTGGACGGCCACGTGGAGCCCGCACAGGTCCATGCAGTGGTCCGGGTGCAGGTGGGAGAGCAGGACGGCGTCGATCTCCCGGAGGTCCATGTAGCGCTGGAGGGCGCCGAGGGACCCGTTGCCGAGATCCAGGAGGATCCGCCAGGTGCGGCCCTCCCACTCGGCGCTGAGGAGATAGCAGGAGGCGGGTGACTGCGGGCCGGGGAAGGACCCGCTGCACCCCACGATGGTCAGTTTCACGGGTGCGCCGATCCCGAGGCGATCATGTCGGGCGTGATCCGCGCGAGACTGCCCGTGGGGTAGTGCGCGGCGACGTGGTCCACGTGCTGCACGCTGAGCACCTCCGGGCCGAGGAAACGGCGTGCCAGGACCTCGAAGCCCGCGGCGTCACCGGTGGCGACGAAACGGTGCACCGCTGTGGCGGTGGTGTCGCGCTCGAGTCCGTGGGAGACGAGCGCCCGGTAGACGTCCTTCGCGGTCTCCTCCGCACTGGACACCAGCGTGACGGCGTCGCCCATCACGTAGGAGATCACGCCCGTCAGCAGCGGGTAGTGCGTGCAGCCCAGCACGAGCGTGTCGATCCCGGCGTCCTTCAGCGGTCCCAGGTACTCCTGCGCCGTCCTCAGCAGCTCGTCACCGCCGGTGATCCCGGCCTCGACGAACTCCACGAAGGCCGGGCAGGCCACGGAGGTGAGCCGGAGGTGGGGTGCTGCCGCGAAGGTGTCGTCGTACGCGCGGGAGCCCACCGTCGCGGAGGTGCCGATCACGCCGATCCGGCCGGAGCGGGTGGAGGCCACGGCCCGGCGGACGGCGGGCTGGATCACCTCGATCACGGGGATGCCGTAGCGGGCGGTGTAGCGTTCCCGCGCGTCGCGGAGCACGGCCGCGGAGGCGGAGTTGCAGGCGATCACCAGGAGCTTCACCCCGGAGTCCACGAGTTCGTCCATGACGTGCAGCGCATGGGCCCGTACCTGGGCGATGGGCAGGGGACCGTAGGGTCCGTTCGCGGTGTCACCGACGTAGATGATGGATTCGTGGGGCAGCTGGTCGATCACCGCGCGGGCCACCGTCAGGCCGCCGACGCCGGAGTCGAAGATGCCGATCGGCGCTGCGCTGCGGTCCGTGCTCGTTGACTCTGGGCTCATGATCCTCCGACACTATGACGTGTCACCGACTAAAACTATTCGTCGATCCGTGGTTCTGGTCACAACGGATCCGCTGCCGCCGGGTGTCCGTCGGCTGCAGGGTCTCAGCGTTCGAGTCGGGACGCCTTCAGCATCGCCTGCACCAGGGACTCCTGGAGCCAGGTCACGAAGTTGTAGACCAGGGCCAGGTAGGAGTCCACGTCGTCGACGTCCTTCGCGTCCGCGACCTCGTGGAGGCGCTCGGCGTCCGCCTCCGTCTCGATGCTCAGCCGGTCCGCGAGGACGAGCCGCACGTCGTTCAGGGCCTGCGCCAGATATCTCGCCTGCTCGTCGTTGAGCGACATCGGCGAGGACTCGATCATCAGCGCGCTGCTGCGCAGCGCCCCGATCTTCTGCTCGCGGAGGGAGCGCTCGGTGAGCCGGCGGAAGGAGAGGGCTTCGTCGTCGTCGTCGCGCACGGCGTCGGGCAGCAGACGGCGGACGGCGGAATCGTCCGGCGCAGCTGCGTCGGCGTCCGTCCCCGACATGCCCACCAGGGCCGCGAGCGGGTCCTCACTGGGGCCGGTCTCGGGCTCCAGCAGTGCGATCACGTCGCCCAGCAGGGCCCCGAGCAGCCGGGCCTCCCCCGGTTCCAGCGCACCGGTGATCCCGCGTCGTGTCGATCGGAAGGGTTTCGCCATGCGCCTACTCGCTCCCGGCCTTCTCGAAGGTGGCCCACAGTCCGTAGGCGTGGAGCGCCACGGTGTCCTGCTCCACCTTCTCCCGGGTCCCGGAGACGACGGCGGAGCGGCCCTGCTCGTGCACCTCCAGCATCAGCGTGCGCGCCTTGGCCTCGCTGTAACCGAAGTAGCTCCGGAACACGAAGCTCACGTAGCTCATGAGGTTCACCGGATCGTTCCAGACCACCACCACCCAGGGCTGGTCCAGATCGGTGCTCTCGGTGGTCGCCACCTCTTCCAGGGTGTCCGTACCGGATGCGAAGCCTACTGTCATGCCTCCAAGTCTAGGTGTGGCCGCCCCCACCCGGGTCCGGGTACTCACACAGCGAACGCCCCGCTATCGTTTCCAGGGTGACCGATTCCCCGACCCCCCGGACCCCTGCGGTGAGCACCGCGCCGTCCCCGGCGACCCCCCCGAACAGTGCGCTCTTCACCGACCAGTACGAGCTCACCATGCTGCAGGCCGCCCTCCATTCCGGCGCGGCACACCGCCGCTCGGTCTTCGAGGTCTTCGCGCGCAGGCTCCCCGCGGGTCGCCGCTACGGGGTGGTGGCCGGCACGGGACGCCTGCTCGAGGAACTGGCCGGTTTCCGGTTCGACGACGCCCAGCTCTCCTTCCTGAGCGACCGCGGGATCGTGGACGACGCCACGATCGCCTGGCTCGCCGACTTCTCCTTCACCGGCTCCATCAGCGGGTACCCGGAGGGGGAGGTGTTCTTCCCCAACTCCCCACTCCTGACCGTGGAGTCCACCTTCGCCGAGGCCTGCATCCTCGAGACGCTGATCCTCTCGATCCTCAACCACGACAGTGCCATCGCCGCCGCCGCCTCCCGCATGACCGGCGCCGCCTCCGGCCGTCCGTGCATCGAGATGGGTTCCCGGCGCACCCACGAGGAGTCCGCCGTCGCCGCCGCCCGGGCCGCCGTGATCGGTGGCTTCGCGAGCACCTCGAACCTCGAGGCCGGCCGGCGCTACGGCCTCCCGACCGTGGGGACGGCGGCGCACTCGTTCACCCTCCTCCACGATTCCGAGCGCGCCGCCTTCGAGGCGCAGGTCGCCTCGCTGGGGCGCGGCACCTCGCTGCTCGTGGACACCTACGACGTGGAACAGGGGGTGCGCACCGCCGTCGAGGTCGCGGGCCCGGAACTCAGGGCCGTCCGCCTGGACTCGGGGGACCTCGTGGCCCAGGCACGCTGGGTCCGCCAGCTCCTCGACGAGCTCGGCAACACGTCCACGAGGATCGTGGTCACCTCGGACCTCGACGAGTTCGCGATCGGTCTGCTCGCCTCGGCGCCCGTGGACTCCTACGGGGTGGGCACCTCGCTGGTCACGGGCTCGGGCGCACCCACGGCGGGAATGGTCTACAAGCTCGTCAGCCGGCAGGGCGACGACGGCGCGTTCGTCTCCGTCGCGAAGGCGGCGAAGAACAAGGTGTCGGTCGGCGGGCGCAAGCAGGCGTTCCGTCGCTTCGACGAGCGCGGAACCGCCCAGACGGAGGTGATCGGCATCGGCACCACCCCCTCCGGGCACGGCCGCGACCTCGTGCACCAGTTCGTGCGGCACGGCGAGGTGCTCCCCGGGTGGACGGGGGCCGAGGCCGTCACCCGCGCCGCCGCCCGGCACCAGGAGTCCATGGCCGAGCTGCCCGGCGCCGTCCGGCGGCTGCAGCGCGGCGAGGCAGTTCTTCCCACCGAGTACGAGGAGGCAGCACCATGACGCGCGCACTGATCATCGTGGACGTGCAGAACGACTTCTGCGAGGGCGGCACACTGGCCGTCGACGGCGGTGCCCAGGTGGCCACCGACATCAGCGACCACCTCGACGAGCAAGCCGGCACCTACGACTACGTCGTGGCCACGCAGGACTGGCACATCGATCCCGGCGCCCACTTCTCGGAGACCCCGGACTACGCGGTGTCCTGGCCGGTGCACTGCGTCGCCGACACCCGCGGCGCCGAGTTCCACCGCGACCTCGACACGGAGAGCATCGACGCCGTGTTCCGCAAGGGTCGGTTCGAGGCCGCGTACTCCGGCTTCGAGGGCGTGCTGGCCCCGGACGACGAGGTCCCCACCGGGGAGCAGAAGCTCGGTGCCGGTGAGGCGGAGAGCGACGAGGACCTCCTCACGCTCGACGACTGGCTGCGGGAGCACGACGTCGACGAGGTGGCGGTCGCCGGGCTGGCCGCCGATTTCTGCGTGCGGGCCACCGCCCTCGATGCACTCCAGGCGGGCTACTCGGTGCAGGGGCTGACGGGACTCACCCGAGGCGTGCACGCGGCGGGGACGGCCGAGGCGCTGGACGAGGTAGAGGCCGCCGGCGTCGAGCTGGTGCGCTAGGGCCGCAGCGGACACACGGGAGGGCGGGGCAGCCTTGCCCTCCCGCTACCGGAGCGGCGCGGTTACTTCTTGCCGATGAACCAGTCCTGCAGCTTCTGCAGCCTGCGCTGCAGCTGGTCCTCGTTCGCCTGGGCCACGGCCGGCCCCCCGCACTGGCGGCGGAGTTCGCTGTGCACCTGGCCGTGGGGCATCCCGGTCCGCGCCGCCCAGGCGGAGACGTTCTTCGCGAGCTGCCCCCGGAGCTCGGTGAGCTGCCGGTGGTCCACCACGAGCGGCTCCGAGGCCGGCGCGGCGGCCGTCACCGGTCTCCTGCGCGACTGCTGCTCCTGCTGGCGCTGGCGCAGCAGCTGACCCACCTGGTCGGCGTCGAGCAGACCGGGGATGCCGAGGAAGTCCTGCTCGTCCTCGCTGCCCAGCTCCCCGCCGGTCCCGAACTCACCGCCGTCGTAGAGCACGCGGTCGAAGGACGCCTGGGATTCGAGGGCCTCGAACTTCTGCTTGGTCAGGGAGTCGGACGCCTTGTCCTCACGGTTCGCCGCCTCCATGAGGTCATCCTCGAGACCGAACCCCTCGTCGTCCTTCTCGGGCCTGTCCAGGGCGTGGTCGCGCTCCAGTTCCAGCTGGTTCGCCAGCGCCATGAGGTTCGGCACCGAGGGCAGGAAGATCGCCGCCGTCTCCCCGCGGCGTCGTGCCCGTACGTAGCGGCCCACCGCCTGCGCGAAGAACAGGGGCGTCGCCGTCGACGTGGCGTACACGCCCACGGCGAGCCGGGGTACGTCTACGCCCTCGGAGACCATGCGCACCGCCACCATCCAGCGCTTCTCACCCGTCGAGAACTCCTCGATCTTCGAGGAGGCCTTGGCGTCGTCGGACAGGATGACCGTGGGGGACTCTCCCGTGATCTTCTTGAGCTGACCGGCGTACGCCCGGGCGTCGTCGTGGTCGGTCGCGATCACCAGGCCACCGGCGTCGTGCACCGTGCGCCTCACCTCGGTGAGCCGCTTGTCGGCGGCCGCGAGGACGGACGGGATCCACTCCCCCATCGGGTTGAGTGCGGTCCGCCAGGCCTGGGCCGTGATGTCCTTGGTCACCGCCGCCTCACCGAGCGATGCCGCCATCTCCTCGCCGTCCCTGGTGCGCCAGCGCATCTGGCCGGAGTAGGCCATGAACATGACCGGGCGCACCACGTGATCGCGGAGGGCCTGGCCGTAGCCGTAGGTGTAGTCGGCCTTCGAGCGGCGGATGCCGTCGCGGTCCTCCGCGTACTCCACGAACGGGATGGCGGCCGTGTCGGAGCGGAACGGGGTACCGGTGAGGGCCAGCCGCCGCGTGGCCGGTTCGAACGCCT
The DNA here is from genome assembly GCF_001187915.1 of Arthrobacter sp. RIT-PI-e. Lineage (GTDB taxonomy): Bacteria > Actinomycetota > Actinomycetes > Actinomycetales > Micrococcaceae > Arthrobacter_D. Next base: position 8,928 of record NZ_LGIU01000079.1, read on the forward strand.
CCCGGATGCCGTCACCCCAGGACAGCGCGTCGCCGCCGTGGTGGATCTCGTCGAGGATCACCAGGGTGCGCGCGGCCTCGGTCTTGGCCCGGTGCAGCATCGGCTTGCTGGCCACCTGGGCGTACGTCACGGCCACACCGATGAACGCACCGCCGTGACGGCCGTCGGCGTTCTTGAAGTTGGGGTCGATCGCGAGGCCCACCTTCGCCGCGGCATCCGCCCACTGACGCTTCAGGTGGTCAGTGGGAGCCACCACCGTGACCCGGTTGATGATGCCGCGATCCACGAGCTCGGTGGCCACGCGGAGCGCGAAGGTGGTCTTGCCGGCTCCAGGGGTGGCGACGGCGAGGAAATCGCTCGGGGAATCGTGGAAGTACTTCTCCAGGGCCTCGCTCTGCCACTGGCGCAGTTTGGGGGCGGTACCCCACGCCGCACGTTCCGGGTAGGCGGGGGGCAGGGATGCACCGGCACCGAAGAGGGTGTCATTACTCACGCCGGGACAGAACCTTCCGTCGTCTTGCTGGGGGTGGATGGGGAGCCGACATCGGATGATCCGGCCGCTCTCAGACCCGAAACTATACCCGCTGCCGTGAACGCCCACAGAGCCAGCCAGATCGCAACGAAGGTGGGGAGGTACCCCGGATCCGCAGGATCGTGGAGCAGCGCGAACAGGGCCCCGGCCCCCGCCGTGCCCCCCCCCCCGCCGAGCTGGTCGGAGATCTGCAGGGCTGAGGAGTTGCGTCCCTGCTCGGTGGTGTCCGACAGCTTGAGGACCAGCACGGACGTGGTGGAGAGCGTCATGCCCATGGCGAACCCGGACAGGGCCCAGACGACGGCGAGCGTCCACAGCGGGGCCTCGACGGCGGTGGCGAGCGCGAACCCGCCCAGGGAGAGGGAGAGGATGGAGGAGCCGAGGACCAGCAACCACTGGCGCCCGAAGGTCACGCGGGCCTGGACGTAGGAGCCGGCACTCCACCCGAGGGCACCCGCGCTCAGCGTGAGCCCGGCGGTGCCGGCGGAGATGTCGCGGGAACTCACCAGCATGAGGGGGATGAACGCCTCCGTACCGAAGAACGCCACATTGACCAGGCCGCGGGTGGCGATCACGCTCGGCAGACCGCGGGCCAGCCGGAGGGTGCCCTTCGGGAGCAGGGCGGGCAGGACAAGGAGCGCGGTCACCACCCCGAGTACGGCCAGCGACACCAGTCCCGCCACGGTGGTACCCGTGGGCTCCGAGGTGTCCGCGAGGCGCACCACGGCCCACTGGGCTGCGAACACACCCGCCGCGAGCGCGAGCCCGCGGACCGCCCGCGGTCGTGATGCACCCACGTCGTCCGCGGCGACCGGGCCGAGCGCCCTGGTCCTCGGCCACACCACCACCACCGCGGCCACGACGATGGGGGCGACACCGTAGAACACCCAGCGCCACCCCAGGTGCTCGGTGACGAACCCTGCGACCACCGGGCCGATCAGCGCGGGCAGAACCCACGCCGCAGCGAGCCACCCGAACACCACGGGCTGCGTCTGCTGCGGGAAGGACCTGCCGATGATCACGTAGACGGACACGATCATGAACCCGCCGCCGAGACCCGAGACGGCCCGGCCGACGGTGACGAGCCAGAACACCGGTGCGGCGCCGGACGCCAGCAGGCCCAGGGTCATCAGGGCCATGCCCACGGCGAGGGCAGGGCGCGGCCCACGGCGGTCGCACCAGGAGCCTGCCACCACGGTTCCCAGCAGCGACGCCGTCAGGTACATGGAGAACGCCAGCCCGTAGCTGGACTCGCCGGACAGCTCATGCGCCACCGACGGCATCGCGGTGACCACCGCCATCGCCTCGAACGCGGCGCAGGTGATGATCGCGAGGATCCCGAGGGTGAGGGGACGCAACTCCGGTGACATGGCTCCGGGGGTGGTACTGGTTCTGCTCTTCATCCCGTTCGACGTTCCTGTTCCGGTAGTCCGTCCGCATCGTTGCACCGGTGCGGGCACTTCGCCCGCTCCCGGCCCCGGACGGCCTTCCCTACCGTAGCCGACCCCGGTCGATCGACGATGGAGCCTCTGCTACTCCTTGTCGTCCTTCCCGGGACGGAGACCGTTGTAGATCTCCTTGCACTCGGGGCAGACCGGAAACTTCTCCGGATCTCGGCCGGGCGTCCACACCTTGCCGCAGAGGGCGATCACCGGCTCGCCCGTGAAGGCCGACTCCATGATCTTCTCCTTGCGCACGTAGTGGGCGAAGCGCTCGGCGTCACCGGGCTCCACCTCCTGACGCAGCTCCTCACGTTCGAGAGTGGCTGTGGAGCCTCCCGTACCGGCGTCGAGCGGATCGTTGGCGAAGGGATCTGCAGGCGTAGTCATGGGAGGAGTCTATCGGGCACCGTTCGCGGGCACCCGTTGATCCGAGGGTGCTCCCGGGCGATCCTGCATGCACTCGTCACACGGCCCACCGTACGGATTTCCACGCGGAACCACGGCGAGCGAGGTCGGCGGACAAGACGCTCGTCGCCCGTTCACCCGGCGGACGGACGTGGATGTCCGGATGACTGCAGGTGGGACTCGGCCGCACGCTCGGCACGGGACGTGGTCCACACTGCAGCTCAACGGGTGGGCGCCTCGCATCCGATCCCCGCGGGATTCTCGATGCAGTTCTCGCTGACGTTGTGCCCCTGGGTCCTCCAGATGCTCATCAGGTGAGGTACTGAGACCACCGCCGCCTCTCCCGCCACCGGCTGGAACGGCCCGCCGTCCACGGAGTAGTCGCCGGCGAAGTACGTGGTCAGCGTGAGGTCGAAGTCCCCCGTCTCGGTGTACTGGTGACTGGTCGGCGTCTGCGTGTTGAAGGCGTTCCCTGCCACGGGGCCGCCGGGAATCGTGGTGACGGCGCTCGTGCCGTCCCCGTAGTTCCACTGGTAGGACACGGGCCGCGCCTTGAGCACGATCGCCGCATCCTGGAAGTCGAAGGTGAACTCCTGCTCCTGCGCATCGGCGTAGAGGTTCGAGTGCGCATTCCGGAGGCCGAAGTTGGAGGGCTGCGACACGATGACCGCCGCGAGGACGGGTTGCTTCTCGAACTCCTCGAGTGTGATGACGATCGGCGCTTCCTCGGCCACTGCTGCGCCTTCGACCGGTGGTGCAGGAGGCTCGCCCGGGTACATGCAGGAGGACCGGCCCGTCGGTGTCTCGGTGGCGGGCTGCACGTTGTTGTTCACTTCGATCCAGTCGACCAGCACACCGCCCTCCTGCGCGTCGCAGCGGGCGTTAATCAGAGGGCAGGTAGCAGGATCGAGGTTGTCCCGCGCTCCAGCTAGACACGTTCTTACATAGGTGTAGTCGATGCCGTCATCTACGGGAAGAGCTATAGCAGGTTCCTCGAAACTTGCGGGCTTTAACGTATTTTGATCCTCGACGGCTCCGCGTTTGGGCGGAATCCTTGCGACAAAATTGTAGTCATCAGCGTAAGCACTGGGTGGTTTATCAGCGGCAAGTGCGAGAGAGTTAGAAGAAAGAAAACCAGGAATAATTGCGAGTAATAAGAATGACCTTACGAAAAAACGCATCAGGTACCCTCTGGTTTCCCGAAATCTAACATCACCCAATGACCATCCTCGTAAATCGCAAAGGTAGCATTGAGAGCTGGCTCCGGTGAATCATCGGATGGAATGAGACTACCGTCAGTTTCGTAGTATGTTATTTCGGATTGCTGATACTCGACGAAACTACGAATAGACCCAGAAGTATTAATCACAAAATCCGTTGTATAAGTATTTATTTCAAAAACTCCCCCGCTCATCCAGCGACCCTCAGCATATAGATCGCCGACGATCTGCTTCACTCGTTCGCAGGTTCTACAACCAGGGTCAGTTACAGCCTCGAACTCAGACCACTCGTTGGTTTCGTAACCATAGGAAAAAAGCGCCAACCAATACTCCGTGAAGGCCTCGAGGCCCTCGGCCGAGTTCTCGTCGGCCAGCGCCGGCTTCACGGGGAGCGGGATGTTGGCGGCGGGGCCGGCGGAGGAGGCCGGCGACGGTTCAGGCGTTGACGGCGCCGTGGTCACGACCGCCGCCGGAGATTGCGACGGTGACGCCTGACCGGTGACGGTCCCACCTGCATTCGGCTCGGCGTCTCCTGTGCAAGCCGTCAGCAGCAACATGGTTGCCACGGCTGCGCCAGCCAGAAGCGGCGCTTCCCGCCGTCGGCCCTGCTCACGCACTGAAAACACGCCATTTCTCCGTCACGATCGACTGCAGAGCTCGAATGGCACTCAGCATAACCAGAAGCAAAACGGCGGGTACAGGTTATGCACAGGTATCAGGTAGTGAACGGGAACCTACTCGTAAGTCCCCACGGCGACACCGAGTAGTGCGTCGTGTTCGGAGATCAGTGAGCAGGTGCCGGCCGGACCGTGGAAGGAGGCCGTACGCACCGATGCTCGGGGTGTCAGCGGTTGGCCGAGACCGCCAGCAGGAGCTCGGGTGCACGCCTGTCGTACCAGCGCCCACCCATCCGGATGCCGACCACGAGCAGCACCACGCCGAGTACCAGCCCGACGAGCAGCGTCAGCCAGCCGAAGAGCGCATCCCCGGTGACGAAGAACACGACGCCCAGGACGATCTGCGGGAGAGCCAGCAGCAGCATCACGAACCAGCCACCGAACTGCACCGCGAACATCAGGAAGTTGGTGCCCGGAGGGGTCTTGAAGGCGCTCTCACCCGGCAGTGGCACGTTGTAGGTGTAGCGTGCGGACACCAGGCTGGACAGGCCCGTTCCGGAGAGCAGGAAGCCCAGCGCCATCCCGAGCACCGCCGGCAGGGCGTCGGCCCGGTCGAGGACGAGTGCCGGTACCACGGTGAAGAGCAGCGTCACCGGCACTCCGAACGCCAGGAGTGCCGTGGCCCTCCCCACGCGGTCGTCCCGGCCACTGACGCCGGTGGAGAGGTGCATGCTGAACGCCGTGTTGTCGTAGGAGATGTCCGCCGAGATGGACCACGCGAGCAGGAACGCGGTGATCGGTCCGAGGAAGAGCAGGGGGCCGGTGGCCCCTCCTCCGACGAAGAAGAGCAGTACCGCGAGGAACGGGATCAGGATCAGCGAGGCGGAGTACCGGGGATCACGCAGCCAGTAGGTCAGTGCCCGCGCGGCGACGGCACCGGCGGGAGTGGCCGGGAACCGGTCGAACCACCCGAGATTGCCCCCGGCGCGCTTGGTCACGGCGTTGTACGGCGGAGTCACCAGCGCGTGCCCGAGGCTCCGGCTCCACAGGACGAGGAACAGCACCAGCGTGACGACGCCGATGAGGAACTTCGCCGCGGCCGGACCGGCATCTCCTCGGGCGATGTCCGCCGGCACCGCCCAGAAGGCACCGAGCGGAGTCCAGGCGAGGATGTCGGCGAGAGTGAGGGCGAAGCCCGGCGAACTCTGGAACCCTGCTGCGATCCCCCCGATGATCGGCCCGAGGAAGATCAGCGGGATGAAGGCGACGATCCCCTGCACGTCCTTGAACCGGCGCGAGGAGGACATCGAGGCCACGGCCGTCGTCACCAGCCTGGACGCGACGACGCAGAGGAGGACGGCGAGGAGACCGCACACCAGGGCGGCCACCGCCGCTGCCGGATGACGGATCCAGGACACGACCTGCGCGAGCGCAGCGATGACCATCACCACGCCGGGGACCCCCAGCAGACCACCGAGGACGAGCCCCAGCAGCAGGGAGCGCATCGGGATGGCGAAGGTGACGAACCGCGCGGGGTCAAGGGTCATGTCGATACCGGTCGCGGCGATCGGGATCACGATCCAGCCCAGCACCGCGGCCGATCCGCCGATCACGAGGACGGTGCGGATCAGTTCCACGTCGGCCCTGCTGAGGAGCACGAGCCCCACCACCAGAAAGGAGAGGATGCCCAGCCCGTAGAGTCCGCCGAGGATCACCCCCACGAGCTGGGCGGTACTGCGCTTGAGGGAGTTGCGCAGCAGGACCAGCTTGAGCCTCAGGAGGTCCGCAACCATGACAGCCCTTCCGCCGTGTTGCGCCCGCCGACCAGTTCGACGAAACGGTCCTCGAGCGTGGCGTCCCCACGGACCTCGTCGACCGTGCCCGCGGCGAGCACCATGCCCCCCGCGATCACCGCGACATGGTCGCACATGCGCTGCACCAGGTCCATGACGTGGCTGGAGACGATCACCGAGCCGCCGGAGCCCACGTACCCGTTCAGGATGTCCCGGATGTTCGCGGCGGAGACGGGATCGACGGACTCGAACGGTTCGTCGAGGACCAGCAGCTTCGGGGCGTGGATCAGTGCCGATGCCAGGGCGATCTTCTTCGTCATCCCCGCGGAGTAGTCCACCACGAGCGTGCCGGCGTCCTTGGTCAGGTCCAGAGCCCTCAGCAGGTCCCCGGTCCGCTCCTTCACGGTCCCGCGGTCCATGCCCCTGAGCAGACCGGCGTAGGTGACGAGCTGCTCACCGGTGAGGCGATCGAACAACCGGACGCCGTCCGGCAGGATGCCCATGAGCTTCTTCGCCTCGAGCGGTCTGGACCACACGTCGACGCCGTGCACGAGCGCCTGGCCGTAGTCGGGCCGCAGCAGCCCCGTGGCCATGGAGAGCGTGGTGGTCTTGCCTGCGCCGTTCGGTCCCACCAGACCGTAGAAGGACCCGGACGGCACTTCCAGATCCACGCCGTTCACAGCGATCTTCTCGCCGAAACGCTTCGCGAGACCACGGATGGCGAGGGCCGCGGTACCGGGCTCGGCCTGGGGGTTGTTCGCGTCCGACGGAGGGGGCAGGAGGGAACTCATATCCGTACGCTAGCAACGGCACCGCACCCGCTTCGTCATCCCTGCGGAGGACACACCGCCTCCCGAGGGAGGACCCGGGGTGCTCGTTCCGCCCCCCCCCCCCCCCCCGGGACCTCCCGTGCGGGAGGGGAAGGAAGGGCCCGGCACCGAAAACGGGGCCGGGGGGGTGGGGCGCGGGGCCTGGGCACGGGAGGGACGGCGGATCCGCGCGCGGGGAGGAGGGGCCGCAGCGCGGACGGGCCGGGGGCCCTGGCCCCGACGCCCCCGCGCCCGGCGCCCGGCG
>NZ_LGIU01000032.1 GCF_001187915.1 Arthrobacter sp. RIT-PI-e
GGCGAGCCTGCTGCTGGCGCCTGCCGGCACCGTGGTGGAGATCCCCGAGCACCAGGTGGACGCGCTCTCGGCCGTCAGCGGGTCCGGCCCCGCCTACGCGTTCTACCTCGCCGAGGCCATGGCGGATGCGGGGGTGGAGCTGGGTCTGGACGCGCAGCTCGCCACGCTGATCGCCCGGGAGACCGTGGCCGGTGCGGGGTACATGCTCGCCGAGGACGGCGCCGACGCGGTGGCACTGCGCCGGGCCGTGACCAGCCCGAACGGCACCACGCAGAGCGCCATCGAGACGTTCGACCGCCTGGGGCTGCGCGGCATCGTGTCCGACGGCGCGCGGGCCGCCACCGCCCGTGCCGCCGCCATCACGCAGGAACTGGGAGGGCCGGCGTCGTCCTGACCGGACGGAGCGCCCAGAGGGCCAGGAGGATCACCGGCAGGATCACGCCGAGCGCGGTGAACAGCCGCAGCGGTACCGGCCCCTCCCCCGAGACGACGCCGGTGAGCGTGAGGGTGATGGTGATCGACGAGAACATCATCACGGGGACTAGGGCGCCGAGCACCACCCATCCGGCCCTCCGCAGGGGAGCCGCCTGCTGCCGGGCCCAGACATGGCCCGCGGGCAGGACCAGGGCGATCCACACCCAGTGGTGGAACCAGGAGATGGGGGAGATGGCGAGCATCACCACGGCGTTCGCTGTCACGGCCCGCACCGCATCGTCCGCATCGTCCGCCCGTCGGATCGCCACGTACCCCACGACGACGACGGCGAGGGACGCGAGCGCCCAGACGGGACGCTGCGCCGCGTCGGGGAGAGCGGACTGGGTCACGATCGAGTTCAGCGAGACGTTGTACAGGTCGGCGGTCTCCCCGACCCGGGAGGCATCGAACAGTGCGCCGCCCCAGAACACCCCTGATTCGCGCGGCGCCAGCAGCCATCCGACACCCACGGTGCCCGCGAAGGATGCGGTCATCCAGCCGAGCGATCGCCAGTCCCGGCGCGCGAGGAGGATCAGGCCGAACGCGAGCGGTGTCAGCTTGATCCCCGCCGCGACGCCGATGAGCACACCCGACGGTATCCGGTGGGGCGTGCGCAGGAGATCGGCGAGGACGAGCACCATCAGCAGTGCGTTGATCTGCCCGAAACCGAGGCCCTCCCGCCACGGACCGCTGATCCCGATGAGCAGGATCGCGACGAGCACCACGGCGGGGAACCGCCGGGGCGCCCGGCCGACGGGGCCCGCCGCCCGCAGGTAGCGGACCACGAGGAGCGCGACGCCGACGAGGCAGCTGCAGGAGAGGAGGGTCAGGACGGTCAGCGCGAGCGGCTGCGGGAGCAGGGCCAGCGGGACGAACAGCAGGGCGGCGAACGGCGGGTAGGTGAAGGGCAGGCCACGGGTGTCCGTCTGCACGAGGGCGTCGTCGTACAGCTCCTTGTCCCCGGCACGTCCGAGGAGGGGGAGGGCGCCCCCCCGGTACACCGCCAGGTCGAGCCCGTGGATCTGGGCGGCCACCACGACCATGCCCACCACGACCGCCCCGCCCCCGACCCACGGCCAGGTGATGCCCCGCCGGGGGCTCCGCCCGACGGCGTCGTCCCGGGCGGGCACCGGCCCGCCACGACCACCGGTGCTCACGGCCGACCGGCGAAGCGCTCGAGCAGGTCCACGTGCCCGGACACGATCAGCATGTCCCGCCCCGAGACCTTCGTGTCGGCCCTCGCGTACGTGAAGTCCTCCCCGGGGGACTTCACCCCCACCACCGTGACGCCGTACTTGGAGCGCACGGAGGACTCCGCCAGGGTGAAGCCCTGGGTCTCCTTCGGCGGGTACATCTTGACGATCGCGAAGCCGTCGTCGAACTCGATGAAGTCCAGCATCCGTCCGCCCACGAGGTGCGCGGCGCGCTGACCGGCGTCGGCCTCGGGGTAGATCACGTGGTTGGCGCCGATCCGCTTGAGGATCTTGCCGTGGGACGGGGTGATCGCCTTCACCCACAGGTGGTCGATGCCGAGGTCCACCAGGTTGGCGGTGATCAGCACACTGGACTCGATCGAGGTCCCCACGCCCACGACGGCGGAGGAGAACTCCTGCGCGCCGAGCTGGCGGAGGGCGTCGATGTTCGTGGCGTCCGCCTCCACCACGTGCGTGAGGGTGCTCGCGAAGTTCTGCACCAGGTGCGGGTCGCGTTCGATCGCGAGCACCTCGCGGCCCTGACGGACCAGTTGCTGGGCCGTGGCGGCGCCGAACCGGCCGAGGCCGATCACGAGTACGGGTGCATTGTGTGCGGGTCTCTCAGCCAATGATCGGCCTCTCGTCGGGGTAGTGGTAGAGCGTGCTGCGTTGCCGCAGGGCGAGTGCCGAGGCGAGCGTGATGGTGCCCATCCGGCCGGCGAACATGAGTGCGGACAGGACGTACTTCCCGGCGGGCGGCAGTTCCGCGCTCAGGTTGGTACTCAGACCGCAGGTCGCGAAGGCGGAGATGACCTCGAAGACCACCTTGTCGAGCGGTTCGTCGGTGATCGCGAGGATCAGGCCGCTCCCCACGAGCACCAGGGTGGCTCCCATGAAGATCACCGAGATGGCCACACGCATGGCCCCGTGCGGGATGGTGCGCCCCCACGCGCGGACGTCGGCGTCACCGCGCGCCTCGGCGACGATCGCGAGGAACATGACGGCGATGGTGGTGACCTTGATCCCGCCGGCCGTCGAGGCGGAGCCGCCCCCGGCGAACATCAGTGCATCGGTGAGGAGCATGGTGGTGGAGTTCATGTCCGTCTGGTCCACGAGGTTGAATCCGCCCGAGCGGGTCATCAGCGAGGCGAAGAGGGCATGGATGGCCTTGTCCGCGGGGGAGAGGCCGCCGATGGTGCGGCTGTTCTCCCACTCCAGCAGACCCCAGGCGAAGGTGCCCGCCACCAGCAGGATCAGGGAGACGGCCACCGTCAGCTTCGCGTGGAGCGTCCAGCGCCTGAAGTGGTGGCGGACCTGCACCAGCACCATGATCACGGGGAAGCCAAGGCTCCCGAGGAACACCCCCACCATGAGGGGGGTGAGGATCCAGAGATCGGTCTCGTAGGGCACCAGGCCGTCGCTGTGCGGGGTGAAACCGGCGTTGTTGAAGGCGGAGATGGAGTAGAAGACGCCGTGCCAGAGCGCCTGCCACCAGGGTTCGCCGAGCACCATGAAGCGGGGGATCAGCACCAGCGTGAGCACCACCTCGATGAGCACGGACGTGGTGATGACGATGCGCAGCAGGGTGCCGATCTCGCCCAGCCGGCTGGCATTGTTGAGCGCCTCCTGGGCCAGGAGCTTCCCCCGGACACCGAGGCGCTTGCTGACGATCAGGGCCAGCAGGGAGGCGAGCGTGAGCGTCCCGAGGCCACCGACGAAGATCCCGAGCAGGATCACCAGCTGCCCGAAGAAGGACCAGTGGGTGGCGGTGGACACGACGGTGAGGCCGGTGACGCAGACGGCGGACACGGCGGTGAAGAACGCGTCGTGCAGCGGGGTGACCGTACCGCTGGTGGTCGACACGGGCAGGCTCAGCAGGGCCGTGAACACGAGGATGACGCCGGTGAAGATGAAGAGGGCCAGCCGGGCGGGGGAACTGTTAGCGAAGGAGTCGACGAAGTCGCGGACCGAGGCGAGCAGCCTCACGTATCCGTTGCGATCGTCCTTCAGCCATCGAGGCTGTGAACCTACCATTGACGCCGTTCCGCCCCGTCTGTCGGCCCACCGCCCCGGCGGTGGCGGAGTTCCCACCTGCAGTAGTAAAGCATCTCACCGAACACCGTCCCGGAGGCATGGGTGATCGCGTAGCCTTGCAGGGATGTCTACCCGTACCGGCGCCGCGGTGCCCCTCCAGATCGTCTGGGACGATTCGATGCTGGCCTACGACTTCGGCGGGCAGCACCCCATGAATCCGGAACGGCTGCACCTGACGTCACGGCTCGTGCGGGCCTGCGGGCTGCTGGATCTCGACGGGGTGTCCGTGGCGGCGCCGGAGGTGGCGACGGACGACGAGCTGGAGACCGTCCACAGCGCCGAGTACGTGCGGGGGGTCCGGAGCGTGAGCGCGAACCCCGACCTGTCCGACGCCGTCCTGGGGCTGGGTACGGAGGACACGCCCGCCTTCCTCGGGATGCACGAGGCGAGTGCGCGCCTCGCCGGGGGCTCCATCGGTGCCGCGGACGCGCTCTCCGCCGGCTCCGTGGTCCGGGCGGTCAACTTCGGTGGCGGCATGCACCACGCCGCGCGGTCCAGGGCCAGCGGTTTCTGCATCTACAACGACGCCGCCGCCTCCGTGCAGCGGCTCCTCGACCGGGGTGCCCGGCGTGTCCTCTACATCGACGTCGACGCCCACCACGGCGACGGCACGCAGAGCATCTTCTGGGACGACAGCCGCGTCATGACCATCTCCCTGCACGAGACGGGCATGAGCCTGTTCCCCGGGACCGGGTTCGCCGACGAGACCGGCGGGGCGGGAGCGGAGGGCTACGCGGTCAACGTGGCGCTGCCCACGACGGCCGGGGACTCCGCCGTCCTGCGTGCGTTCCACGCGGTGGTCCCCCAGCTGGCCGGGGCGTTCGCCCCGGACGTGATCGTGAGCCAGCACGGCTGCGACTCGCACCGGGAGGACCCCCTCACCAATCTGCGGGTGAGCGTCGACGCCCAGCACGCCATGATGGTCGCGGTACGGGAGCTGGCCGACCGGCTCTGCGAAGGACGCTGGTTGGCCACGGGCGGCGGTGGCTACGCACTCACGAGTGTGGTCCCGCGCTCGTGGGCACTGCTGGTGGCGGTCGCGGCCGGCTCGTCGATCGGGCCGTCCATGCCCGTCCCGGGCGAGTGGCGGGGGGACGGGCGCGCGCGTCACGGCACGGAGGCGCCGCTGCTGATGGGTGACGACGTCGACCTCTGGTGGCGCTCCTGGGAGGTCGGCTACGACCCGGACGACGATCTCGACCGGACGGTCATGGCCACCCGCAAGGCGCTCTTCCCGCTGCACGGCCTGGATCCCTGGTTCGACTGACACCCGCCCGTCGATGATGCCGTGAGGCGCATACGTCGCTAGGCTGTCCGAATGGCACCTGACGACGTATTCGCCGTGATCGCGGAGGGGACGCGTCGGCAGATCCTCGAGAACCTGCGCGGTGGGGACAAGGCGGTGGGTGAGCTCGTGCTGGAACTCGGCGTCAGCCAGCCGACCGTGTCCAAGCACCTGAAGGTCCTGCGGGAGGCCGGGCTGGTGATGATGCGGGCACAGGGCCAGAAGCGCTTCTACTCGCTGGAGGCCGGTCCACTGGGAGTGATCCAGGGGTGGCTCTCCGGGTTCGACGGCCCCGTGCCTGCGGCGGAGCTCCCCTTCGACGCGGCAGGACCGCCGGGGCAGCCGGAGGGCGGCGTCGACGACGTCGTCGTGGATCAGGAGGCCGTACCGGCCCGGGCCGGCCAGACGCAGGAGATCCTCGCTCCCGCCGTGCTGATGGAGCCGGAACCGCTCACGGCGATCGACATCCCCCGTCCTCCGATCGGCAGGACCATGGGGCGCGCGGCGGAGCGGGCCGCGGATCTCCTGGCACACCTGCGGCGGCGGAAGGACGCCTGACCCGCGGCGGGCGGGGTACCGGAGGGCTCGACCCGCAGGCCACGTACGGGCTGTCAGCCAAACGGATGTACCCTGTTAAGGAGCGTTTCGAGCGGGCTACTCGCCCGCTCCGGTTTCATGTCATCGGGGTACGTGCCGTCAGGCGTGCGCCTCTCGTCAGCACCAGCAGCCGGTCCCGGGTTCCTGCCGGAACGGATGTCGGCAACAGAACAGGTTTGTGAGGGCTCTATGGGTTCAGTAATCAAGAAGCGTCGGAAGCGGATGGCGAAGAAGAAGCACCGCAAGCTGCTTCGCAAGACCCGCCACCAGCGCCGCAACAAGAAGTAGAGGGTCCTCCCGGCCACGAGCCGGTGCACCCCGATCGGCCCGGTTCCCCGCCCACGGCGGCAGGAGCCGGGCCGTCGTCGTTCCCGGGGCGGAAGCGGTGTCCGGGTATCGCCTCAGCGACTCCTGAACCGGGAGAAGCCGCGCCACAGGCCGTAGACGGACCCCGCCACCGTGGCTGCCTGCAGTCCGAAGGTGGCGGCGCGGCGCCCACTGCGGAAGTCGTAGACGGGCCAGTTGTTGGCCCGCGCGTGGCGGCGGAGTCTGGCATCGGGATTGATGGCCACGGGATGTCCCACGGCGGTGAGCAGCGGGATGTCGTTGTACGAATCGCTGTAGGCCCAGCACCGGGTGAGTTCCAGGTTCTCCCGCTCCGCCAGCTCGAGGACGGCGGCGGCCTTGGCCGGTCCGTGGAGGAAGTCGCCCACGAGCCTCCCCGTGTACAGGCCGTCGGCCACCTCGCCCACGGTGCCGAGGGCCCCGGTGAGGCCGAGCCTGCTCGCGATGACCCCGGCCACCTCCACGGGCGTCCCGGTCACGAGCCACACCTGGCGGTGCGAGGAGAGGTGCTGCTCGGCGAGAGCGCGTGCTCCCGGCCAGATCTTCGAGGCGATCATCTCGTCGTACACCTCCTCGCCCAGGGCGAGGATGTCCTCGTGGGCGATCCCGATGGCGAAGGCGAGGGCCGCGTCGCGCACCGAGTCCACGTCCGTCATGGTCTCCCCGCGCATGATGAAACGCAGCTGCTTCCAGGCCAGTCCCATCGCGAAGCGCAGGGTGAAGGCCTTCCGCTGGTACATCTTGCGCGCCACGTGGAACAGGCTCGCGCCGCGCATGAGGGTGTTGTCGACGTCGAAGAACGCTGCCTCCCCTCGGGCCGCCGCCCCGGGTGGGAGGGCGTGCGGCTCGGTCCGGGTGGCGTCCAGCATGATCCGAGTCTAGTTCCCCGGAGGTGACACCCCGTGGTGCGGCAGTACGGTGGACGGATGGAAGCAGCAGCCAATACCTTCGGCGCCGGCGTCGTCCTGCTCACCCGCCCGCAGTGCCACCTCTGCGAGGATGCGCGGAGGGTGGTGGACCGCGTCACCGGTGACCTCGGTCTCACGTGGCGCGAGGTGTCGGTGGCGGAGGTCCCGTCCCTGGGGGAGCGTTTCGCCGAGGAACTCCCGGTCCTGTTCATCGACGGTGTGCAGAGGGACTTCTGGTCCATCGACGAGGGCCGGTTGCGCAGGCTCCTGGCCTGACCGCCGCGGCCCGGCTCCCCGGCTTGGAGGCCCCCGTCCGGCGGCATACAGTGGACCTACTTCCGGCGCCGTCAGGTAGGGGCCGGGATCCGCGGCCCGTACCGGTGCGCGGGCGCTAGCGACGGAGCCGATGACAGTGACAACGCCGGGAACACCGAGCCTCCACTCCGTGGATGATCACGGACGCCACATCCCTCCCGCCTCCGTGGCGCGGCTGACCATCTACCTGCGGGCCCTGAACTCCCTCCTGGCGGAGGGGATCGAGCGGGTGTCCTCGGACGAGCTCGCGGACGCGGCCGGGGTCAACTCGCCCATACTCCGGAAGGACCTCTCCCACCTGGGGTCCTACGGGACCCGGGGAGTGGGGTACGACGTCCAGTACCTGAACCGGCAGATCTCGATCGCCCTCGGGCTCACCCAGGACTGGCGTGTGGGGATCATCGGGGCGGGGAACCTGGGGCGGGCGCTGGCCGGCTACCCGGGGTTCGGTTCGCGGGGTTTCGAGATCGTGGCACTGTTCGACGCCGACCAGCTGGTGGTGGGTTCGGAGATCGGGTACCTGCGCGTCAGCGACGTCGAGGACCTCGAGGAGGTCCTCGACCGGACCCGCACCAACATGGCGGTGCTCTCGGTCCCGGCGACCGTCGCACAGGAGCTGTGCGACAGGCTGGTGGCGGCAGGGATCCGCAGCATCCTCAGTTTCGCGCCCGTGGTGCTGCAGGTGCCGCCGCACGTGCAGCTGAGGAAGGTGGACATGTCCACGGAGCTGCAGATCCTCGCCTACCACGCACAGCGTGCGCACGAGCCGGATCTGGACGCGGTGTCCCGCGCCCGGTAGCCGGTCCGTTCCCGGCGCCCCGCTCCCGGAGCTCCGGTCAGTAGCCGATCTGCCGCGGTGCGAAGTACGGGCGCGCCGGCTTCGTGTAGGTCAGGACGACGCCGGCCACGCCCAGCAGCACGACCACCGCGCTGATCAGCTGCGCCACGAGCGAGGTCTCGGGTGCGGACTGACCCAGCTCGGCCGCCTGGGAATCCAGCAGCGGGGTCACGAGCAGCCCGATCAGACTGGAGACCACGTTGAGGGCCGCCAGGACGGTGGCCGTGATGCGCGCCCAGTTGTGGCCCTTGCGGATGAAGATCGCCAGGACCACGTAGGCGGCCGTGACCACGGCGGCGACGACGAAGGCGATCACGTACCCGAGCGTCGCCACGCCGCTGCCGACGCCGGGCATGCCGGAGGTGTCGAGCACCAGGGTGGAGACCACGGCGGTGAGCAGGTAGAGGATGCCTGCCGCGAGGACGAGCTGGTAGGCCCGCGTCACCTCCTTGGGCGGGGCGCCCTTGTCCGCCTGCTGCGGGAAGGACCCGCCCCCGGGGTAGGAGTACCCCGGGGCCGCTCCGGACGGGTAGGTGTACTGGCCCGGACCGCCGGGCCGCTCGGAGGAGGGCGATCCGTACGGGGTGGTACCGCCTCCCGGCGTTCCCGGGGCATCCCAGGAGCGCCCGTTGCCGTCGTCCTGTCCTTGATTCCGGTTGTCCTGCGGCGTGCTCATGGCATGTCCTCCGTGATCGGGTTGCAGCGGGTGCCCGCCTCGGTTCGTTGCTGCAACTCTAGTTCGCCGGTCACGCCGGAGGGGAGGGTTCGACCCGGAACGCAAGGACCGGCACCACCCCGGAGGGTGGTGCCGGTCCTTGCGTTCCGATGTGCAGGTGCGGGGTCAGGCCGCCGCAGGAGCCACGAAAGCGGCTTCGATGGTGATGGTCACCTTGTCGCCGACGAGGACGCCGCCGGCTTCGAGGGCCGCGTTCCAGGTGAGGCCGAAGTCCTTGCGGGAGATGGTGGTGGAGGCGGAGATGCCGGCGCGGGTGGCACCGAAGGGATCCACCGCGACGCCGTTGAACTCGGCGTCGAGCACCACGGACTTGGTGATGCCGCGGATGGTGAGATCGCCGGAGATCTCGTAGGTCTCACCCGAACCCGTGTGCGAGGTGGACACGAAGGTCATCTCGGGGAACTGCTCGACGTCGAAGAAGTCGGCGCCGCGGACATGCGCGTCGCGGTTGTCGTCACCGGAGGTGAAGGAGGCGGTCCTGATGGTGGCCGTGATGCTCGAGTCCTCGAGGGACGAGCCGACGGTCAGGGCGGCGTCGACCTCCGTGAAGGAACCGCGCACCTTGCTGATGCCCGCGTGGCGGACACTGAAGCCCACCTCGCTGTGTGCGGGGTCGAAGGACCAGGTGCCGGAGGTGAGGCCTGAGGGGACGGTCATGATGGAACTCCTGGGGAAGAATGTCGGGCGGATGGTTACGGAAGAAAGAACCATGCGTATGCATGTTTTATTTCACGGATCCGTGGATTGTTCAAGCAGCACCTCCGGTGTGTCGCCGTGGGAGGTCCCCGGTCGATTGGCCGTGGTGGCGGGCATGCGGGAAACTTGGGGGCATGCAGCGATCAACGGTCCACCTGGTGCGTCACGGTGAAGTCCACAACCCGGAGGGTGTCCTCTACGGGAGACTGCCGGAGTTCCACCTCTCGGACCTGGGGCGCCGTATGGCCGCGCAGGTGGCCGACCACTTCGGGCGGCAGCGCGACGAGGGCGCGAGGATCGTCCACCTGGTGGCCTCCCCCCTCACCCGGGCGCAGGAGACGGCACAGCCCGTGGCCGAGGCCCTGGGCCTCACGATCCACACCGACGAGCGCATCATCGAGGCCGAGAACCGCTTCGAAGGCATGTCGCGGATCAAGAGCCGCCTCCGCCAGCCCCGGTACTGGCCGCTCCTGGTCAACCCGTTCCGCCCGTCCTGGGGCGAACCGTACGAGGAGCAGGCGAAGCGCGTGATGTCGGCCGTGCACGATGCGCGACGTCGGGCCGTCGAGCTGGCAGGGGCGGAGGGGGCAGACGCCGCACCCGAGGCGATCCTGGTGAGCCACCAGCTCCCCATCTGGGTCACCCGGCTGAGCGCGGAGCACCGGCGGCTCTGGCACGACCCGCGTCAGCGCGAGTGCACGCTGACCTCGGTCACGTCGCTCGACTTCTCCGGGGACACCCTGCAGCGCGTGCGCTACGCGGAGCCGTGTGCGGATCTGCTGCCCGGGGCCGCGAATGTCCCCGGGGCGTAATAGAATTACTACACGCCGTAGAAATCTATCGGAAGCAGCCGTGACCAGAGAACCCCGTACCAAGCGCGTTACCCGCCTGCTGGGGCTGCTCGCCGTCTGCATGCCGGTGGCGCTCGCGCTCACCTCCTGCACCGCGGACGATCCACTGGCCGCGCAGGCCGCGGCCGGTGACGGCAAGAACTACATCGCGGGTGACGGCTCGGTGACGGAGTACGCGCCGTCCGAGCGCGGTGATCCCGTCGAGGTCTCCGGGACCCTGTTCGACGGCACCGCCGTCTCCAGCGCCGACTGGGACGACGAGGTCACGGTGCTGAACTTCTGGTACGCGGCCTGCGCCCCGTGCCGGGCGGAGGCTCCCGACCTGGTGGCCCTGCACGACGAGTACGAGCCGCAGGGCGCCAGGTTCTACGGGGTGAACATCCGGGACGAGCAGGCGACGGCCGAGGCCTTCGAGCGCAACTTCGGGATCCCCTACGCGAGCTTCGACGACAAGGACGGCGGGGTGCTCCTCGGCATGACCCAGTACGTCCCGCCGCAGGCGGTCCCCACCACCCTGGTGCTGGACCGTGAGCAGCGCGTCTCGGCGCGGATCCTCGGGTTGGCGGACCGGAGCACCCTGAACGCCCTGATCAGCGATGCTCTCGCCGAGTAACGCGCTCGCCGCGCGTCACCCATGACGGCGTCCGCGGCCGTGTCCGTGCCCCTCCTGGCGGGGAACCCCTTCGCCGACGCCGTGCTCAACGGCTCCATGCTCCTGGCACTGCCCGTGGCCCTGCTCGCAGGCCTGGTCTCCTTCGCGTCCCCGTGCGTGCTGCCCCTGGTCCCGGGGTACCTCGGCTACGTCACCGGGCTGACCGGCGTGGACCTGGAGAAGCAGCGGCGCGGGAGGATGGTCGCCGGCATCGGGCTCTTCGTCCTCGGGTTCTCGGTGGTGTTCCTGGCCTACGGCACCCTGTTCGGCCAGCTCGGGGCCTTCCTCCGCGTGTCGCAGGACTGGCTGATCCAGGTGTTCGGCGTGGTGGTGATCCTGCTCGGAGTGGTGTTCATGGGCGGGTTCTCCTGGTTCCAGCGCGAGAGCCGGATCCACGCCAGGGTGCCGGCGGGGCTGCTCGGGGCGCCGCTCCTAGGCCTGACCTTCGGTCTGGGCTGGGCGCCCTGCATCGGCCCGACGCTCGGCGCGGTGCAGCTCCTGGCGATCTCCGGCAACGACGCCACGGCGCTGAAGGGTGCGGTACTCACCTTCGTGTACTGCCTGGGTCTCGGGTTGCCGTTCCTGTTCATCGCGCTCGGGGTGCGGCGCGGTATGGGTGCCCTGGCGTTCTTCCGCAGGCACCGTCTCCTGCTCCAGCGGTTCGGGGGAGGGATGCTCGTGCTCGTGGGCGTGCTGATGGTCACCGGGGTGTGGAACTTCTGGGTCACCCGGTTGCAGGACCTGGTGATCGGCAACGTGATCCTGCCGATCTGAGCGGCCCCGGTGGCCGGGCAGGTGGTTGATTCTATGGAGAGGGAACTGTGAAGCAGGACGTGACGCGAGACGCGGAACAGGGGAGTGCGGGCGGCGCCAAGCCGGACGTGGTGCTTCCCGCACTGGGCCTCCTCGGTACGCTGCGCTGGGCGTGGACCCAGCTGACCAGCATGCGGACGGCACTGTTCCTGCTCCTCCTGCTCGCCGTCGGGGCGGTACCCGGCTCCCTGTTCCCGCAGCGCTCGGCCAACCCCGCCGTCGTCACGCAGTACCTCCAGGAGAACCCGACCTCCGGGCCGATCCTGGACTGGTTCCAGATGTTCGACGTCTACTCCTCGGTCTGGTTCTCGGCCATCTACCTCCTGCTCTTCATCTCCCTCATCGGGTGCGTGATCCCCCGGGCCATCGCCCACTTCAAGGCCGTACGGTCCACGCCGCCCCGCACGCCCAAACGGCTCTCGCGGCTTCCCGTGCACGGGACCATCGAGGTTCCCGCCGCCCGGGCGCGTGCCACCGGGCTCACGCCGATGCTCGCGGCGGAGCAGGCGGCCGCCCTGCTCAAGAAGCGCGGGTACCGCGTGGACGTCCGCGACACCGCGACCGGGACACCGTCCGTCGGTGCCGAGCGGGGTCTCACGAAGGAGCTCGGCAACCTCGTGTTCCACACCTCGCTGATCGGTGTGCTGGTCTCCGTGGCCGTCGGGGGACTGTTCGGGTATAACGGGCAGAAGGTGCTCGTGGAGGGCGAGAGCTTCGTGAACACCCTGATCGGCTACGACAGCTTCGATCCGGGGTCCAACTTCACCGGTGACCAGCTCGACCCCTACTCCCTCCGCCTCGACTCGTTCGACGTGCGCTTCGACCGCGAGCAGGAGAGCCACTACGGCCAGCCCCTCGACTTCACCGCGAACCTCACCACGCAGGACGGCCCGGGGGCCGAGGAGGAGCAGCAGGTCCTGAAGGTCAACGCGCCGGTGACGATCGGCGGGACGAACGTGTACCTCGTGGGGAACGGCTATGCGCCCGTGGTGACGGTCCGCGACGGCGAGGGCGACATCGCCCAGCAGGGTCCGGTGGTGGCGGTCCCCTCCGACGGCCTCTACACGTCGCTGCTGGTGATCAAGGCACCCGATGCGCAGCCGGACCAGCTGGGTTTCGTGGGGTTCTTCCTGCCCACGGCGTTCGTCGACGAGGCCGGCGTCTCGTTCTCGCGGGACCCGGACCCGTTCAACCCGCAGCTGAACCTCAACTCCTACTACGGGGACCTGGGGCTCGACGACGGTACACCCGAGAACGTGTACGTCCTGGACACCGACGACCTGACCGAGCTCAACAGCAGGACCACCGACGACGGCGGGATCGTGCTCGGCGTCGGCCAGACCGTGGACCTCCCCGAGGGCAAGGGATCGATCAGCTTCGACGGGCTGCAGCGCTACGTCGCGCTCGACATCCACCACGACCCGGGGCAGCTCGGGGCACTCGTGTTCTCCACGCTCGCCCTGCTGGGTCTCTCGGCGTCGCTCTTCATCGGGCGACGACGGCTGTGGGTCCGTACCGCCGAGGGCACGGACGGCCGCATCCTGGTGGAGTACGGGTTGCTCGCCCGGGGTGAGGACACCCGCCTGGCAGGTGAGGGTGCATCCGTGGAGAAGGCGCTGCTGGATCGCTGGCTCGTGCCGGACGGTCCCGTGGGGGAAAATGGACAGCAGGAAGCCGGTGCGTCTTCGACGGCCGGTGGGGGGAAGCCGAACACCATCACAAAGGACAACTCATGACATCACCGGCTGCAGTGCCGATGCTGATACCTCCGGTCGACGCCGAGCTCGGACAGCTCAGCGAGCTCTTCATGCTGCTGGCATCCATCGCCTACGTCGTGGCGCTGATCTTCTTCGTCCTGGACCTCGTGAGGTCCAGTTCCACCATCACCACGCTCGAGAGCCGCCTGGCCGGTGAGCAGGCGTCATCCGCCCGCGTCCTGGCCGGGGTGGGTGCGCGGGGAGCGGGGTCGACGCCGGGCGGGACCACCACGCCGCCCGCCACCGCCGACGACTCCATGGACTACGGCGCCGGGCCGCGCCGGGGGACCGCGCGGATCGCCGTGGCGCTCACCGTGCTGGCCGCCGTCATCCACGGCGCGGCCGTGGTGAGCCGCGGTGTCGCGGCCCACCGGGTGCCGTGGGGGAACATGTACGAGTTCTGCACCACCGGTGCGTTCTTCGTGGCCGTGATCTTCCTCATCGCGCTCTCGCGCAAGGACCTCCGTTTCATCGGGTCCTTCGTGGTGGGCCTCGTGGTGGTCATGCTGTGCGCCGCGACGGTGGGCTTCCCCACCCCGGTGGCGCGGCTCATCCCCGCACTGCAGAGCTACTGGCTGATCGTCCACGTGTCCATCGCCGTCGCCTCGTCGGCGATGTTCACCATCACCTTCGCCATGTCCGTGCTCCAGCTCCTGCAGTCCTCCCGTGAGGCGAAGGTCCTGGCGGGCAAGGAGGACACCGCGAGGTTCCTGCGGCTCGTGCCCTCGGCCCTGAGCCTCGAGAACCTGTCCTACCGCCTCAACGCCGTCGCGTTCGTCGGCTGGACGTTCACCCTGATGGCCGGCGCCATCTGGGCGGAGCAGGCCTGGGGCCGGTACTGGGGCTGGGACCCCAAGGAGGTCTGGACCTTCGTGATCTGGGTGGTCTACGCGGGCTACCTGCACGCCCGCGCCACCCGCGGGTGGACCGGTACGCGCGCCGCGTGGCTCTCCATCACCGGGTACCTCTGCGTGGTGTTCAACTTCACCATCGTGAACATCTACTTCCAGGGCCTGCACAGCTACTCCGGCGTCTAGCAGCAGGACCGGTTCCACGAGAAAGCCCCGCGGCAGCAGCCGCGGGGCTTTCTCGTGGAACCGGTGACTCCGACGGGGCGGACATGCCTCCCCTGCCCCGGCGGCGTCCCTCCCGGGTCCGGCGCCGGTCCGTACAGGTCCGTGCGGGTCCGTCCGCCGTGGGACCGGAGCCGGTGCGCACCTAGGGGTGGTGCAGTCCGGCGG
>NZ_LGIU01000019.1 GCF_001187915.1 Arthrobacter sp. RIT-PI-e
AGCTTTCCGGGTGGAGAATCGGGTCGACACCGCGCAGCAGATCCGGGCGAACACCGGACAGCGACCGCTCGGTGCCCTCACCGACGATCATCTCGACCGCCTTGCACAGCAGGCCGAGAAGCACGCCGAGGGCGCTGCCGCCGATCAGTTCCGCCGGACGCCCGGTGAGGCTCCCATGGACACCGAATGGGCAGCCCGGCCGTTCGCGCTCCTGCACACCAGCAAACTCACCGAGACACGCGACAACGTTGTGGAGCGGTTGCAGTCCCTCGACCCGACCGCCTCACTCAGTGCTGCGACGAGGAAAGAGCAGTGGATGGTGAAGACCATGACCCTCGAGCTCGAGCGCCGCCAGGATCTCTCCCCGACGCAGACAGCGATCGAACGCACCGCCCGTGGTGAGGATTCCCGCAGCGCCCACCAGGTCACGATCGCCGAGGCAATCCGCCAGGAACGCCAGCTACGCGAGGCCGGTATCCCCAGCACCAGCACGCCGGCGTCCACCGACCGCATCAGAACCACCACCGACCCGAGCACGGCAGGGTTCGGCCGATCCACCATCAGCGAGGACATTGCACCGTCGGTGCTCCTGCAGGACGCACGAGTGCCCAAGGAGTACCGGGACGAACTTGACCGGCTTCGGGCACACCTCGGACAGCGGGTCGCGGTCCGTGGGGCACAGCTCGCCGAAGAACAACCGGCGTGGGCGGCCGCGCTCGGGCCAGTGCCGGCGAAGGAGTCCAAGGCCGCCGAGTGGCACAGCATCGCCTCCGAGACCGAGGCGTACCGGAACCGGTACAACATCGGCGCCCACGAGACGACGATAATCCCGAAGCAGTACCAGGACGACCCGACCGCGCGGCGGCTCATCGAGCGTGCAACCGCCCTGCACAAGCACAGCGCCCTCACTCAGGCCGCCCCGCGCACCCCGGCCCAAGTCCAGCAGGGAGCCGATGAAGCAGCGATTGCAGAACGGATCGCTTTCAATCAAGCCGCCGCACGCAGGGCCATTGCACGTCTGCATGCAGAACGCGCGGCCGCCAGCGATCGGCTCCCGGAACCACAGCAACGCGAAGCCAAGATCGTAGAAGTTACCCAGACCACTCAGTCCGCAGTATCGAGTCCGGCTTCTGCGCAGCCTGCACAGAAGCCGGAAGTGGAGCTGACACAGGAGGAGGGTATCCAGGCTGCGATCGCACGCGCGATCGCCAGACACCGCGCTGTGGCGGAGAAAGCTGCAGGTGCTACAGCTGGTGATACACAAGGCAAAGAGTCGGGGTCAACGCCGATCTCGCAGGATCAGCGTCAGAAGGACCCCGTGACAACCAAGGACGCCAGTTCTACCTCCCGGGTACCGAGTAAGTCGGGATGGGGTAAAAACCAGGATGAGCTCATTGAGCGTTACCGCAAGGCCATGGACGCGAAGGAAGCCAGGGGAGAGAGGGTGAAGCGTGGAAAGGAAGACTCCGCTGCCAGCAGCCGCCGGGCAGCGGACGCCGCCTCCCATCGGAGCGGAAGATCACTGAGATGACCTACAAGCTGTAGGGCTAGTTATGCCAGGCGGGAGCGCGGGCTCGAACGTTCATCAGGCGTCATGGCACCGATCGGTTGGGTAATGCTCATGAGGTTTCGCCGACAGTCTGGTTCTATTACTGGCGATGGAGCTCTCAAAGCTTTACAGCTCCAGTTTTCGGGGATGAACGGACTTGGTGAATGATTTGGCGATATCGAGGCCGAGGATCTCCTCGGGTATCTCCGCGGTGCTGGCCCTGATGATTTGCCTTACCTGCTGTGCATCCGGCTTGCGGCGACCCCGCTTCGGCGGGAAGTGAGCGCTACGGCGCTACGTGCGGCTGTTATAGGGCGATATCACGACCGTCCTGGAGAGCTAAGTCCCTCACCATCATGGTGATCCTCCTGGTGGTCTTGATACCGGTACTCGTAGCGAAGGCTCTTGATCATCAACCGCCCCACCCAAAGCGATAGGCCGGCGCCGATGAAGCATGCCAAGGCGGCAAGGGTCGGCACCTCCGTCAGGTCTCGTACCAAGACTACGACGCCGAGGGCGAGCAGCATGAGGGCAAGGGAAATCCACTGACCACGCAATAACCGTGTACCCCGGCGAACCGTTGGATGGTGTCGTGCATAATCGATCGGCGCTGCCTGATCTGCATGGTTCTCTGAGTGCGTCATTTCGTCAGGCGCTTTAGGTACTGCTTGCGAGCAGGCATGGCATGAATAATCAGCTCATTCCCACTATCGAAGACCAGCACGACGAGCTCGAGCAAAGTGCCCTGGGTGCCAAAGCCCAGGATCAGTCGGCGTGCCGGGTTACCGTCGTCTAGATAACTCTCATGGGCCTGGTGGGCTGCAGCGTGCAGTGCGTCCTCAGGGGCCACACCATGCTTCTGAGCCGAAGTATGAACGCTTCTACTCACGAAGCTTGCAGATACTGGCGCACCGCTTCACGGACCACATCGGACTTACTCACATGCCGCTGCGCCGCGTTCCGGGACACCAGATCCATTAGTTCCTTTTCCAAGCGCACTGAGATCTGCGTGGCAGGTACTGTCCCCATCAGAGGCCGACCTCGCTTAGGGATATGTAGCTGATCTGGGGTGTATCCGGCCTCGGCTTCATCCGCCCACGTCTGGATCATCTCCTCCGTCACAGGTACACCACCAATGGTCTCCACCTTTTTCGTCATACAAAAAGGATAGCCACCTCTGTCTGCAATACAAAGCCTGGGTAGCACCAACTGCACCGTCTCCAAGTGACTTTCCATGACCATCGCTCCACGAGGCGTACCTGCTAGAGCATCTAACCAACACCCAAAGTTGCCAGCTCTAAGCAGGAGTGTCACGAAGCAGGAGAAAGACCAACCCTCAACACGCTGCGATACCCCTCCTCAAAGTAATCTGATTCAGGTAAGGTCAGTGTCACAAGTTCGATAGAAGGAGGAACCATGCCACAGCGCAGTAAGGGTGAACGACACGTCATCACAGCCCGTCTTCCTGTGAGTGACGCTAGAAAGCTCGCTGCAGTGGTTGCGGCTACT
Organism: Arthrobacter sp. RIT-PI-e; assembly: GCF_001187915.1. Classification (GTDB taxonomy): domain Bacteria; phylum Actinomycetota; class Actinomycetes; order Actinomycetales; family Micrococcaceae; genus Arthrobacter_D. The sequence goes on from NZ_LGIU01000019.1 coordinate 3,059, forward strand.
GATGAGAACCGAAGCGATCTTGTTGCGCGTCTCGTTCACACCTACCTCGAAACTATCGACCTCGACGAACTTCAGAGCCAGGAGGCCCTTGAGCTCAGCAGAGCCTCATAAACAAAGAAGGCCCGCCGAAGCGGGCCTTCTTACATCAAGTTTCTAAGCTCCACACCGTCGTTCCGGCAAGATCACCGGTGAAGAGCTCAACCAAGTGCGTCCTTTTCAGGCCGTACCCTTACTCGAAAGTGTACACCGAGTGCTCGAAGCACCTCCAGCTCTTAATATTGCGCCACGCCGTGATACAGCGCACGCTGCTGCGTGGGCCCTGGCCCCCCTGATCGCCGGCCAACCCGTGTACCGGGTTGGCCAATGGTCCAGGGATGGCCGGTTTGAGTACCGCAGACCCACCACTACTCCCCTGCGGATTATCAGGGCCCTGCCGACCGTCCCTGCCGCCGTGATGATTCACGGCGTCGATGGGTCGGTGCGGACCCTGTGCCTGGACCTGGATACCTCTAAGGCACAGCACGCTGTGGTGCTCGAGGACGCCGCACAGCTCGGGGCGCTACTAGCCGGGGCCGGTTTGTCCTACGTCGAGGACTTTTCCCCGAGTGGTGGCCGGCACCTATACGTGCCGCTGCGGGAGGCGATACCGGCGGTTGAGGCACGCCAGCTGGTGGAGGCTTTGACCGTTAGGTTCGTGAGTCTTGATCCGAGCCCGCACCAGAACGTCACCGATGGGTGTATCCGTGTCCCAGGCTCTGCTCACAAGCTCGGTGGCTACCAGGTCCTCGTCACGCCGTTGACGGAGGCGTACGGGATCCTGACCCGCCGCAACCCGGCTACGGCCCTGGCAGCGCTGCGCACGGCTCTGGCGCCGGAGTTGTATCGCCTCGAGCAGACGCGACGCCGCACCCTCACCCGTACCCCCGGGGTACCTACGGCATTCCCAGCGGCCCGTCACGACTCCCCGCTGCGCGCTGTGGCCCGTACCGGGCTCTATGACACCACCCGGTACACCTCACGCTCTGAGGCGCGTATGGCTGTGCTAAACCACTTCGTGGCCTGCCGGTGGTCCCTGGAGCAGGTCCGCACTGGCATGGCAGATCAGTACGCCGGCCTCACCGCCCTCTACGGGACCAAAGCGGACCGGCTCCTGCCCATCGAGTGGGCCAAAGCCCAAACCTTCACCACCCAGACCGGCACCAGCACTGCCGCAAAAACCCGCCCCCTACGAGCACGGGGAACTACTGCGCATAATTGCCACACAAGCCCTACTCATCTCACGGGGGGCAGCATCAAAGCCCTCATTCAGCCCAGTACTCAACCTCGGAATCAGCTTGGGTCCGCGCTGGGTCGGGACTTTATCCATCAGCTGGTGAATGATCTGGAGAACGTCCTCTACGCGCACCTGGATCACATGCTGATGAGAGAGGGCCGGGCAGGGATCAGTCTGCGCTTTCTTCTCCGGGCAGTCCTGGCCTACATGCGGACGAACCAGACCAACATTCTCGATGTCGGCTGCCGTACCTTCGCTGTCGCCCTGGGCAAGGACCACGGGACGATCGCACGGCTGCTCCCCCGACTGGAGCGCCTCTCGAACGGTGTTCTCACCCGCATCGGACGTGGCCATGGCCGTGCAGCTGACACGTACGCGATCGCCTTACCTGAGCAGTTCGAGCAGCTGGCCCGTGAGCCCCCCTGGCGTAAGGGCAAGATCCACGCTGTCCGGCCCGTGTTCCGGGCCCTCGGGGACGTCGCAGCCCTTCCCTACGAGGGCATCGCACGCGGCCGCCGCCCCCCCCCCACCGCGGCCCCCACCCGCACCCCGGGTATCTCCCGCCGTGCCCTGACCGATCACCTGGCCCGGATGGAGAGTTTGGGGATGATTCGCCGGCATCACGGCCGCTGGGAGATTGTGGCCACCACCAACCTGACCCAGCTGGCCGACCGGCTGGGCGCTACGGAGGATCGGGAGGAGCCGATTACCCGGGACCGGAAGCAGCGCGCCGCGGGGCACGCCTGGCTCGACCGGCACCTCACACCCCAGCTCGAAGAGCGCGAGCTCTACGACGCCGAGGTGGACGAATACTGGCTACCGCCCGTTGAGGACGAGAACGAGCATCAACGCTCCCTGTGGAACGCGGCTTAGCCCAAATCCCCTAAGCACACGAGCACACGAGCACACACAGTACTGATCTTCATCCTCGTGGATCTCATCGGGTTCGCATTATTCACCATGACCATGCTCCTGCGAGTCTGGAGGCGCCGTATGAGGAAAATCTCCTGCTTTACGGGGGCGAATCAGGACTCGAGAGAGCTTTGTGCTGGCTCTTGACTCTAAGTTACTGAGGAGTAACGTGAGGTGTTCCCCAAAGGTAACGAGAAGATCTCGGTACACGAAGGAGCATCATGCGAAGCACCACAAGAAGAATGGCAGTGCTGGTCTCAACCGCCGGTTTCCTTGCAGGTTCCGCAGTCCTCCCCCTGACCGCCTCGGCAGCACCCACAGAGTGCGAGGCAGGTCATGTGGAGACCACGTTCAGTCAGAGCTCATCGAACAAGGAAGCCGTCGGGTCGGTGACCTTGACCAACACCTCCGGTAGCACGGCGCCGGTGTCGGCCAGTGTCAGTCGCACTGATACCAGCACAGCCACGGTCTCTGGATCGGTGTCGGTGGATTCGATCATTGCCCCGTTGAAGGCAGAGATCAGCGCGTCGGCTTCGGCGAGTCAGTCCTGGTCGGCTGGGGCCACCGTGGGGCCGGCGACCATCCCTGCCGGGCAGTCCCTGATCGCGACCTATGGTTTCAACACGGTCTCGTTCTCCGGGTCGCAGAAAACCTGTAACAGCACCGGCCAGTTCGGTCCGTCCACGAGTTTCAGTGGTACCGCCCCGACCGGGACCTACATCGACTACTAGACATGAGGTTCACCACCTTCACCGCACCACAAAAGAGTGGAAGGGTCACCACGAGCGAACGCGTGGTGACCCTTCCACTCTTCTGTGTCAGCACATCACCCGGTAGACCCGGACATCGTCACCATCCCCGGGCTCCTGTCCCATATGCACGACTCAAGCCCTCACCGCTTCACTGCTTGACCTGCCCACTCGGATAACCGGAACCACTCCCCCACCTACACATCTCCACCAGGTCACCAACACCGCTCACTCACCTGGAGTGACCGGTTGGAGTACGTAGCTTCCTAGGATTCAGGAGTGAAGTTATTTCGAGACTGGTAGCTTCCGATGCCGTCTCCGAGACAACGTTTTTGGCCATGTCGTCATTAACACCGTTAGCTGAAATGTGGCCGATTATCTCGACTTCCTCGCCATCGCGGATCATTTTAATTGGTCGCATTAACTGACTTCATTGAACGATACCGATGACGACGACGTACTCAGTACTACACCAACACCATACTAGTACCACACTAATATGGTACTAGTATGGTGTTGGTGTAGTACTGGTGTGGTACTAGTACTGTATTGGTACTAGACTGATGCCATGATCCTCCTAATCGCGCATACCAAGGGTGGTGTTGGAAAGTCCACACTGACCATCAACCTCGCTGTAGAGCTACAGCGCCAAGGCGCTGACGTGATCCTCGTAGAAGCTGACCCAACCGTGCATACGGTGAGTAACTGGGCCCGCGATCGAGAGGAAAACGGATACCCGCCTATTCAGACTGTGCAGAAGACCGGTAATCTCCGATCCTCCCTTCTCGACCTCGCCACTCGATATGACTACGTCATCGTCGATGCGCCCGGCAAGGACAGTAAGGAAATGCGTACAGCTATGACTGCGGCCGATGTACTGCTGATGCCGGTGGTGCCATACCAGGCCGAACTCGATACGACAGAGAGTGTGGTTGCCACTCTCACGGAGGCTAAGGACTTCAACCCAGACATGAGGGCACTTGCCGTCCTCAATATGGCACCAACTAACACAGGAGCCAATGACGTTAGAGATGCGCGCGAATACTTGGCGGATTATCCGGAAGTGACGGTGGCTCGGACGGTCATCCATCAACGTAAGGCCTTCCGAAACGCACTCTCGCAGGGCTTAGGGGTCATTGAAATGCGCGATGCCAAGGCCAAAGCAGAAATTCAACTACTCATCCAGGAGGTTACGACGTGGCACTGAACCGACGACCACGCCCATCCGCGGCCGACGAACGAGAAATTGAAGCATTTGCTGAACGTGCAGAACGCCCCAAGTCGGATCGTCAGACCCCATCACCGGCTAATGCTGCTAGCGACTGGCGAAGTCGCAACAAAGAACCGAAGACGACAGGGCTCAACTTCCGACTTAGCAAAAGTCAATCGGCACTGTTACAAGAAGCCGCAGCTGATCAGGACATCAGCCAGCAGAAGGTCCTCGAACGCATCATCTGGCCACTACTTGAGGAGAAGTATGGATCTGGTGCCCACTAATCGTGACCATCGATAGCTCTCTAAATAGCACTAGTACTGTACTGGTGTAGTACCAGTTTGGTACTACACCAGTACAGTACTAGTTCCACATCAATGTGGTGCCAGAGCAGGCAAGATTGAGACTGCTCATGCACACTATGGAAGCTGTGCATGCCCGCCGGTTGCTCGAGGTGTGTGAGTGGTGTGGGTGACCTAGTGGTGATGGTGTGCGGGCGGGGGAGTGGTTCTTGCTGTTTGGGTGTGTGCGGGTCAAGCAGTGAGGCGTGGGGGCTTGAGTCGTGCGCAGTTGGGTAGGAAGCCGGGGCGGGGGTGACTTCTTGGGGTGTTGTGCGACCAGTGATCGTTACCGTCTGGCCAGATCTTTGCGGGAACTGACTCTAAGGCTTTGCCGGCTTGCTGTGCCCATGTTTCCCGGTCGTGCTGCTGATGTTGGTGTGACGGCGTTCAGCCATACCTAGCCTTCCCGGTGGATGGGGGTCTTCGGTTTGAGGACCCCGGGTTCTGACGGCCGTCCGGGTGTGTGGTTGCGAGAGCATGGACCGGGATTGCTTTCGGCGGGTACCGTGCTCACGCGTACGCCCGGCGAGGCTCGGGGAGTCCGTGGGCTGGTGGTGTTCGAGGTCGGCCCCGGTTGTGGGTGAGCATCATGAGCTCCTTCCGGATCTCGATCTCCTCGTGTTCGCTGATCTGTCAGCTTGGGGTGGTTCCTCGTGGCTTCTGGCACATCATTCTGGACTGAGGCACGAGCAGACAGCTCGTCCAAGTGCCGCCGGCTTCGGTAGTCATCGATCATTAGCTGTGGGTGTGGGTGGCGCGGCTTAACCACCAGTTCCCATGCCTGCGCCCGGCGCTCATGTCGGGTCCCGGGATCGGGGAGGATGGGCCGGTTTGGGTGTGGAATTGCCGATACCTGGTGGTGCGGGTACGGCCTTGTCCGCCCAGGGGTGTAGGTCCTGGTCCTACCAGGGGTGTAGGTCCTGGTCCTACCAGGTGCTCGTGGATGACCAGGATGAGGGGTGTACCGCTGACCTGCCACAACCCACCCACCGTGCCAGTAAAGCGCCAACGGCGTTCCACAGGGCAGGAAGCGCACCACCGCGGGCTCACCCAGGACCCGCCCTTCCGGGCCACCAGTCACCCGCCCTGAGGATCTAAAGGTGCACGCCGGAGTGTCAGCCGTAGCACCGGTCGTTGTGCCGGACATGGAGTTGGATGTGGTGTGGGGGTGTGGTGTCATCGTGGTCCCTGTTCTGGTTCCCCGCTCGTGTGGTGTGCAGGGGTGTAGAGGAACCACGGTGTCGCTTAGGTGGGTAGGTTTCCCGTGCCGTGGTGGTGGAGACGAGTGTGCTCTGGTGGTGGAGTACCGGTTCCTGCCCGGTCGAAGAAGTGATGGGGTGAGGTGCATGGACTGGGACGAGCTGATCCTCACTGAGGACGAGTACACCTCCTCCCACCATCCCAACGCACACCCTAGTACCCGCGCTCAGGCCAGTGCCGATCCCGATACCAGTGCCGATACCAGTGCCGGTGCTAGTACTGGTGTCGGTGTCGGTGATAGCGCCGGTAGTAGTGCCGGTGGTGGTGAGTGGTGTTTGATGTTTTCGCGGGGTGTCCCGGTGCCGGTGATTGCCCGGTGGTGCCGGGTGGACCGGCAGCGGGTGCAGCGGGCGATCCGACGCCGCATGACACAGGACACTGCCTGGTGGGGGAGGTGCTGGGTGGTCCATGCCCAGCCGGTACCCGAGCCTGCACGCGCGAGACGCTCCAGGGGACCCGGCCGCGCTGGGCAATCCGGGTGCTCTGGGCAATCCGGGTGCTCTGGGGAGGCTGGGAGGCGTGGGCGGGAGCAGGTGTGGTGGGGCCACTACGCCGCGTATGCGGCGTTTGTGGTTGAGCAGGGTCGGTTTCCGTCGCAGCTCGGTGGGGTGGAGGAGTGCCGGGTCTATAAGTGGGTGCACGCCCAACGCCGTACCCACGGGGAGGGGAAACTTGCCGCCGAGAAAGTGGCTGCGTTGGATCGGGTGGGGGACTGGGGTGGTGTACCGCGGGGGAATCTCACCGCACTGTGGCAGACACGGCTACGGGAAGTAGAAATCTTCCGGGTTACCACTGGCCGGTTCCCGACCTACCGGCCTCAGGACATCTCGGGGGAGAAGGTGTTGGCGATCTGGTTGGGCCGCCAGCGGACCTGGTCACGGAAGAACACCCTGAACCCCGCACGCCGGGACACCCTCGATAGGGTGCTCGCTGGTTGGAACACCTGAGCCCCCTACCGTTTATTGGACAGCCCCCATCACGGTGATGAACCCCCTTGTGAGCAACAAGGGGGTTCATCACTGGTGCTGGGGTCAGCTGGTGGGTGTGTTCCTGGGGGGTCGTAGGAGGATCAGGGCGACTGCGAGGATGGCTGTGGCACCTCCGAGTCCTACTGTGAGCCAGAACTGATGGGGTTCGTACGATCCGAACAGTGCTGGCAGGGTCAAGATGAGGGCCGATGCCATCACTGCCATGGCGATGAACAGGCCCATGAACACCGGTGAGGTTTTCCTGGTCATGAGTGCTCCTTCGTGGCTGATCGTCGGTGACTGTGGTGGGTGAGTGTGGTGTGTGGCGGGTTAGAAGCAGGTCGCTACGGCGGTGACGGATGCGCCACCGACGGTCGCAAAGCCTGCGATGCAGGCGACGCAGAAGGGGACGCCGACGCCTGCTGCTGCCGCTGCGCAGGCACCTGCGCAGCTGTAGGCGATGATGCTTCCCACAACGCCGCCGACACCCAGGACGGTGGCGATGCACGCCCCGGTGTTCTTATCGGTGCTCTGGGTGGTGTCCTTGGCGCCTGGTGCTTGGGATGCGGCGAGGTCGGCTTCGAGCTCGGCGTCGGTCATGAACGCCAAGTCGGTGTCCTGGTTGCTGGTCTGGGTGCCGTCGAGGTAGGTCGCGATCGCGAAGTTCCCGGCCTGGTTCTCACTGACGAGGGTCTCGGTGTACTGGAGGCGATCGCCTGAGCTGTCGAAGACCATCGCGACGTTACTGGTGAGACTGTAGGGCCCACCGACCGGCACCGTCACGGTCGTGAAGTCTCCCTCGTCGGTGGCGATGGTGCTGACCTTGCTCTCGGAGGGCTTCAGTGATTCCACCGGGGCGTGGACGCTCACCTCGTTGTTGGAGATGGCGGCTAGGGCCACCGCGGTCATGTCCGCCGCTTCCTCCTCGCCCACGGCCATGGTGGAGAGCACCGTCTGATCAGCGACCTGGGCGGTGTTCGCGGGGGTGCTGATAGCTGTGTCCGTGGTCATCGGTGTCGTGGTGCCCGGGGCTGCGTTCGCGGCGCCACCGGTCGAAGCTATCAGTGCCAGTCCTGCGAATGAAGCAAAGAGAGATGGGATTCTTCTTGTCTTTCTCATGACAATTGTTTCCTTCCTCATGCTTTTCCCGTGAAGTCATATCCGTACTGGTGAGACCTAACAATGGGGCGGAGACCTGTGGGAAGTAGAGACCTATGAAAATGTGTGGAATATTTTCCTGATGACCTCGACGTTACCAATACGTAATTTAGGGGTCAACCCTCTGACGTGAATCTTGAGGTTCCACCGATAAAGTTTGAGGTTCAATCAAGCCGCGAGAAGTGCCGCTAGATCCGCTCGAACACAGGAAATACTCGTCTGGGGCACCGGTCTGTGAACCAGCATCATGGTCGCGATCGTTGATTTTGGGGCTACCTGGATTGATGCTGTCTACGACGTGGGAACTCATATCAGAGCCTGCATCGACATGCGATCGAAAGGCCTTGACAAGATGCGCGGAATTCTCCTGAATTATCATCGTTGATGGCAGCTACTCGATATCTTCACCGCCGAGCCCAGGGCGCAGCTGCGACCATGTGGCCGGCTAGAATCGGGTCAGTACTGTACCGGCCGGATGAGAACTAATGGATCCTTTAGTGCGTGGTTCTATACCTGTGTGTCCGGCGTTGGGTGATCCTCGCGCGCACGATGCGTTGGATCATGATCGGATACCCGTGCAGGACCAGTCCGAGGGCCAGTACCTGCACAGCTCCCAGCGGATGATGTGTGGACACGGCGGTGATCGCCAGGGCAACGGTCGCGGCGGCACCGAGCAGATGCCCGGTCTCGGACTGCTCGGTCCCCCGCAGGAAACCGGCTACCCCCGATTCGCCGCCTTCTGACTGACGCATCTGCTTGATCACCCGGTTCCAGCCCACACCATCCAGAACACGGCGGACGACCTCAGCGCCGAGCAGCGTATAGATGCGCGGTTCGATATTCGCGACCTGGTAGCGGGATCGAGCGACGTCGACCACAGCAGGTCCTGCTAGCAGCGCCATGAGGAGAAAGCCGCACTGCACGACAACGGCGTAGATGATGTGGTCGGGCCCGATGGCGAACCATCCAGTGATGGCAAGTGCGCCCCCGACACCCAAACCAGCCACAATCGATCCGAAGCATCGAGCGGGGTCTGTCCTCATGAGGAAGAGTCTTACAACTAACCCTCCGTCCGCCAACCATGCCGAACGTGCGCGCAGGGGGATCGGTGACCGGGAGGGAACCCGCTGGTGCTGTGGGTAGTGTTCGAAGCATGAGTGGGACATCCGTACGCGTTGTTTCTGCTATCGCTCGGGGTCTCCTTCTTCGCAGTGTGGTAGCGGGCGCTGTTGTGGGTTTGGCTGTCGCCGTGGGGTTGTCCGTCTACTACGTTGCTGAGATGACGTGGCATCGTGAACAATTTGGCTGGGATCTGGAACCTGGCTTCATTTTCATCTTCGTCGTTGTCGGCGTTGTTGTCGGGCCCGTGGTGGGTTTGGCCGGCGGGCTGGGGGCGGTGTTGTTACTGCGGTTGCGCGCAGCCTTTTACCCGCCAGCGCTCATGCACTACCTGTGGACGGCGGGTCTAGGAGCTGGCGCAGTGGCAACGTTAGGTGCTGTTGTGGTGCTCAACGCCTTCTTCATAGATCCCACTACGGCGATGATGGTGGTTGTCGGTCTAAGTCTCGGCGTGGTCTCAGGGATTATTGCTGCCCTTCAGACACAGCGCGTACTCACCAGAGACTAAGCGATACAGAATACCGATCCCTGCGCGGATCACTCCGTATCTGTCGATCGCCGCGCGTAGACCGGGTCCGACCTGGCTTGAATGACAACGCCGATCATCATCAGAGCTGCAACGACAAGACCGATCGGCAGCGCTGTGTTGTGGCCGAAGAGCCCAAGAATCAGGGGCATAAGTACTGTCAACACAGCGAAAGCGAAGAAGCATCTCGCAACGCGCTTCATTGTGCGTTGCCGCGCGAACGCGGCCGGGGAAAAGTCCACCACTGATGGGTTCCTCTGCTTTGGGAGACTTATTGATCATCATCGCAGAGCGGTTAGGTGACCGGAGGTGGATCCGTCACCGTGCGTCGCGCCAATTGGGTCAGCGAGTGCTTTGTGGTGGAGCTAGAGATGTCGGAGATAACGCTCGGGTGAGCTGAGGAACGCCTGCCAACTGGTGACCAGATCAAGATCCTCCCACCGTTGAAGACGCAAACCCCAGCTGCCAACTTCGTAGATCTGCGCACCCGGCAAGGCCGCCAATAAGGGCGAGTGCGTCGAGAGAATCACCTGAGACTTCCCGGACACCACAAGCTCCTTCAACACCCCGAGTAAGGCTAAGCAACCGGAGAAAGACAGAGCGGATTCCGGCTCATCGAGAACCCAGAGACCTGAACCACGGAACCGGTCGACCACGAGCTCGAGGAACGATTCACCATGGGACATCTCATGGAAAGGAACGTCCGGTCCGCTCATGCTCGGATTCGCCTCCAGATACGTGAAGAGCCCGTGCATGGTTTCAGCCCTCAGGAAGTATCCGCGACGAGTGGTCCCGGCATTGCGGACCAGTTGAAGATGATCAGCGAGAACCGACTCCGTGGACCGCGTCCTGTGCTGGGCTCCAGTGGAACCTCCCTCGGGGGACAGCCCGTATGCCAGCGCGATCGCCTCGATGATCGTCGACTTCCCGGACCCGTTATCGCCGACCAGGACGGTGGCCGGACCAAGATCGAGTCCGTGATCCAGGATCGTGGTCACCGATCCAGGATCGTGGTCACCGGTGCCAGGGTCGCCGGCCACGTGCGGCGATCAAGGATATTAGCCGGATGCTCGGTCAGTCTTCGGACGGGGTAACGATCGAAGGCCATCCGCCTAGTGTGCCAGTCACCAGATGCTATGCCCGGCTGAGGATCCTCCATCGCTCACGGTTATGCGTTGTGGGGCTTCCTGCCCCTACGTTCCTCGGCTGGGTGTTCGCTTACTCGTTGTCCTCCTCATCTTCGGTGTTCTCTTCCGCGTCCTGTTCCTCGTCGTCGCCGTTGTTCTGATTTTCGTTGTTCTCTTGGTTTTCTGCGTCTTCTTGTTCTTCCACGCCTGGTATTTGCGGTAGCTGCGTGTCATCGCAGCCACTGATGCTCAGGGCTCCGAGGAGCAGGAGTGCAGAACCCAGGAGTGTTGTAGGGCGTGATCGCATGGCTGTTTCCTTCTGTCGTGGTCGGTAAGTGGAGGGGGTTCATCCGCGGGTAGATTATCGTGCCGTCCGGGTCAGTGCTGAGCGGGGTACTGGGCTCGGCGTGTGTAGGCTGACCGTGTCCGAGCATGAGTGGGGGTCGTGGTGCTTCGACGTAACTTTTTCTGGTTCGTGGTCACCGGTGTGTGCCTGGCTGGTGCTGTCCTGATCTTCGCAGGTCGCACGTATCTGCTCACAGGCCTTGGTGAGTCCTGGACGTACCGTGGTGTCCTGCTACTTGGTTGGGCTTTCGTTGCTTGCGCCTGTGGCTCACTGACTCGGGCATTGACACCAAGTACCGATCGACCGGACGACGAGCTCGGGCCGTGAACTGGTTCGTAGGGAAGCCCCTGGCCTGAGCCCGTCTATGCCTGGTAGGCGGGTGGTTACCCGGGTGCTGGCCGATTCGGGTTGTGCTGGGGCTGGGGCTGGGGTTGCAGGTTGTGCTTAGGGCGCTGGGGTCGTCGGTGCGTCGAGTTGCGCCGCTAATTCCATACAGCGCAAGCGGGCCGGGGAGAGGTCGTAGGGCATGCTGCGGATGACCTCCGCCGCGCTCTTGATGCGGGAGATTTCCGCCGGCTTGGGCTCAGGTGCCTCATCGGTGTGTTTGGGCGGGTGCGCTTGGTCCCAGGCGTCGAGGAGGGCGTCGTCCTGCTCCAACTGACCGGATCCCTCGATGATGTGCATCAGGGCGGTCTCGAAAGCGTGCCGCCGTCCG
>NZ_LGIU01000058.1 GCF_001187915.1 Arthrobacter sp. RIT-PI-e
ACACGGCGCCCACCCCCCCGCCGATACTCCGGAGTGAATTTACGTCGTGTCGTGCTCACAGGAACACCTTCCCGCAGAATCCCAAAATCCCGCTACTTCAGGTGTCCACCAACAGAGGTTAACCCCACTAGTGAATCGCTAGTGCGTGGTTCTGTCGCTGTGTGTGCAATGTCGGGTGATCTTCGCGCGCACGATGCGTTGGATCATGACCGGATACCCGTGCAGTAACAGTCCGAGAACCAGTACCTGTACGGCTCCCAGCGGATGATGTGTGACCGCAGCGGTGATCGCCAGGGTCACGGTCGCGGCGGCACCGAGCAGATGCGCGGTCTCGGATTGTTCGGTTCCCCGCAGGAAACGGGCCAACCCCGACCCGCCATCCTCAGATCGACGCATCTGCTTGATCACCCGGTTCCAACCCACGATATCCAGGACGCGGCGGACGACCTCGGCGCCCAGCAGCATGTAGATCCGTGGTTCGAGGTTGTTCACCTGGTAACGAGATCGACCGATATCGACCATGACGGGCCCCGCCAGAAGCGCCATGAGCAGGAAACCACACTTCACGACGACGGCGTAGATGATGTGGTCAGGACCGATGGCGAACCAGCCGGTGATCGCAAGAATGCCCCCGACACCCAAACCCGCCACGACCGATCCGAAGTATCGACCGGAATCTGTCCTCATGAGGAAGAGTCTTTCAACCAACCCTCCGTCCGCCAACCACGCCGACCGTCCCGCAAAGGGATCCTCCGTAGAACACCCGGGAACGGCTTGTACTTTCGTTTCCTTCCGCCTGTGAGTAGCGCGGTGACGTTCAGTCCGACAAGATGCAGTGGGTCCCGTCAACGATCAGCTTCATAGTCGGGTGCTCTGATGTCAGGGTGGACTGGACCACACACAGCGGGTCCGCGTTGATCGATATCGACCCGAGAGGAACACCTTCATAGAACATAGACCGGCCGGTAATCATCCTGTCCGAGGCTATGAGCTCGCCCTCGGGCCCAAGAACACGGACATCAAACAAGGTTCCCTGCGTATCGGGGGTCATAGACCTGACCTCGATCGCAACACTGCCCGTGTCGGCTGAGCAACCGCTCATGAACCCCACAGCCAGCAACACACCCGTGCCACGAACCAAGCGCAGAGTACTCATCCCCCAACTGTTCAGCACCCATCACCCTTTGACTAGAGCTCGTGAACGGATCCTTATACGAGGTGGTGCATCGGGGCCGAGAGTTAGGGTGATGCATGACAACCATTGTTCGCGCACCAGGGAACCTGATCGTTGCGACCATCGGGGAGGTTGATGTCCGCCTCGCAGGAATCGACGTCACGAAAGCTCCCCAGCACGTAGATGTTCCATCCGCTACCCCCTGCGTAGTGGTCTACCTCAGCGCAGCGCGAGGGTACGAGACAGTAAGCCACGACGCGCAGATTGCTCAGACCCGGACCCTCGAGGACCTTGCCACAGAAGCACTGGAAGCCCAGAAAGACGGGCCCCCCAAGCTGAGCAACCTCAGCAGGGTAGGCATCACCATCACGGACGACCAGGGCACCCAGTACGAGCCGTCAGGGTTCCGGATGATCGGCGATGGTATCGGTTGGGATGACATGCGCGTGTACACGCCAGCACCACCATCACATGCCGCCATGCTGCACCTGGACTTCACAGTCGATGGCGACTCCACCAGCAGAAGTTGCGACGTAGACCTAACAACCCGCTGAGGGATCCTCTCTGGACAAGCAGTTGCTGCTCGATCAGTTCGATTGGGAACTACTGGCTTGCCACCCCAGACCTCCAGGTATATCGTTCATCGTTAATAACGCTAAACGATAAGGGTGTGGGCATGAGTGCTTCTTCCGGTAAGTCCTTCCAGCCCAGAGGCGAAGGGATCCCCGTCTCCCGTTCCACCCGCGCGGACCTCGTGGCGACCCTCGGAGTCGCCGTCGTCGCCGCCGCGTACGTCCTTATCGTGCTGGTCTTTCGCCTGATCGAGATCTTCGGCGTCAACGGCGTCACGGTGCCGGTGCAGTTCGCGCCAGTAGAGACCCTGGTGCCCGGTCCGGACTCCGGAGCGCCGGTGATGATCGATGAAGGGCTTGTCGTGGTCACTGATCTCCCGATCGCCACTTTCATCAGCGTGCTCCTGGCCGAGGTGCTCCCTGCCGTCGCGGCGCTGATCGTCATCGGCTGCGCGGTCGTCATCTTCCGACGGCTCTGGCACGGCAACGCATTCGCCCCAGGAACGACCCGCCTGGTGACCATCAGCTCATTCGCGATCCTCGGAGGCTGGGCCGCGTCCATCGTCTTCGGAACCATGGCCTCCAACGGCGCTTTGGCTGTCGCGCTAGGCACTGATGCACCCGATGATGGCAGTTGGCAATTCGCCGTGCACATCGACTGGCTGCCCTTCCTCGCCGCAATGGCGCTCGGCGGGCTCGCGATCCTCACCCGTACCGGGGAGAGACTGCGCACAGATTCCGAGGGCTTGATCTGAGCATGCCGGATACCGAACTAACCGGCGTGCACTGTCGCCTCGACAAGCTCCTCACCGAACGGAACATGACCCTCACCCGATTAAGCGAACTGGTCGGCGTCAGCCTCGTCAACCTCTCCGTCCTCAAGAACGACCGAGCACGAGCGATCCGCTTCTCCACCCTGACCGCCATCTGCCATGCCCTTCACTGCGACATCGGAGAACTCCTCGTCCTAACCCCACCACCTCGAGCACAACCGTAAACAGCACGATCACCGCCACACACTCCCGCAGGGGGCCATTCCGATAGCCGGTCCTCCACTGCGCGAAGAGTGTTCCCTAGGGTTGTCGGATGACTGGTTTGACGCAGAACGTCGTCTCCGACGGTGGCGTAAGCATTTCCTACACCGTCCTCGACGGCGCCGCTCCGGCGGTGGTGATCCTTCACGGCCTCGCCGGGAGCAGCCGGGAGTTCCTTCCGACCGCCCACGCTCTGGCAGGACGGAAAGTCGTCCTCGTGGACCAACGCGGCCACGGATCGAGCACACGAATCCCGGCGGATACCTCACGGAAAGCGTTCGTCGCCGACGTCGTTCGGGTCCTCGAGACCGAGAAGCTCGTGTCCGTGGACCTCGTAGGTCAGTCGATGGGAGCTCACACCGCGATGCTGGTTGCGGCATCACGCCCTGATCTGGTGCGCCGGCTTGTTCTGCTCGAGTGCGACGCCGGGAGCGGGACCGTGGAGGAGGCAGAAGCCATGGGTGAGTACTTCCGGTCATGGAAGGTCCCGTATGCGACGCGGGAGATTGCCCGGGCCGCCCTCGGGGATAGCCCTCTGGCGCAGACATGGGTCGCGGACCTGGAAGGACGCGACGATGGTTTCTGGCCGCGGTTCGATGCTGGCGTGATGGTCCAGACAATCACCCATGTTGGAGAACCTCGGTGGGAGGAATGGGAGAGCATCACCACCCCGACCCTGGTGGTCTACGCCGAGCACGGCATGTTCACCCAGGAGCAGAAGGACCAGTTCACAGAACGCGGCGCGAACGTGACCCGGGTCGATCTCGCCGACGCCTCACACGATGCTCACCTCGACGCCTTCAACCCCTGGATCAGTGCTCTGACCACCTTCATCGACGCATGCTGAGGATCGCTCAGCGTGCAGCAGCGAAGAGGATGAGGTTTGACTGCCCGCCGTCGGCCGTGACGCCATGGATTGTGCTGAAGGTTCCGAAAACACGAAAGCCAAATGCCTCGTGCAGGCGCATCGAAGGAGTGTTGTGCTCATTAGCGAAGTAGTAGGCACGGTCAGTCCGTGACCATATCCACTCCAGGCGCGCTCGGGTCAGTGCTGAGGCAATGCCCTGCCGCCGGCACGAGGGCAGAACCATCACTCCGCCAAGGTAATGACCGGAAGGAGCATCGTTGTCAGGATGTGCGTGGAAATGGGTCTTTGCAGCACCAACGAGCTGACCTTCTAGATCCGCAACCACGACAAGTCGCTCTGACGTCGTCCTGAGCGTATCTAGGTCCCAGACGTCACGGCCGCTGGCCCGGCTGATGTCACCCACGCCGTCAACGTCATCGGGCATTGCCTGACGAATGAGCATTTGTTGATCCTACTGACTAGTGACAACAGTCCCGCTGCCGTCCGCTCAACGATTGGTGTACGGGACGCTGGTGGCGAGGGTACCGATAGCTCCGGCGTCGTTACGATGAGCGCATGAGGGAACTATTGCAGATTCGGGAGGTGAAGCAACTTCTTGAGCCAATGTTCGAGTCGATGCTGACCAGCGAAGAACTACGTTCACTCACATTTCGCATGGTGAAGGTCGTTGACGGTATGCATGGCAGGGGACTTCCCGATAGCGATGTCATCGAACTGAGCCGGGTATGGGTGAGGTGGCAAATCGCCGGCGAAGATGGGGGGTCCGGCAACCTCATCCTCGAAGGCGGCGCCGATTCCCTGGTGCGTTTCGTACAGAGTGATCTTCAAGATTTCATCGCAGAAAGCAGCTTCGGATGGGGAGAGCTTCGGGGACCCCTCAATCCTCCTACTCGTGGCATTCGCCCCTAAACGGGATCGAGAACCGCCCATCACAGTGTGCGGTGATGGCAGAGAGTTATCTGGTGCAATGGACAGATGATTCGACTCGCCCAGGTAGATGACATCGACTCGTTGCCCGGTATCGAACGTGCCGCTGATGCGGTGTTCCGCAGCATGAGCATGGACGCTGTCGTCGAGGGCGAGACCATGTCAATCCCTGACCTGTTCCGGTACCAGGACGCAGGACGAGCATGGGTGGACGTCGATGAGCTCGACAGGCCTGTCGCTTACCTCCTCCTGGACGTCGCCGGTGGTGCCGCGCACATCGAGCAAGTCTCCGTACACCCATCCCATGCAGGTCAAGGAAAGGGCCGGCGACTCATCGAGAAGGCCGCGGAATGGGCGGCACTTCAGGGGTACCTGGTGCTTACGCTGACCACGTTCGCTGATGTTCCCTGGAACGCGCCCTACTACGCCCACCTGGGCTTCGAGATCATCCCACCGGACCAGCTCACCCCTGGCCTGGAAGAGATCCGACACCCTGAAGCCTCGATCGGCTTGGATGCCTGGCCTCGTGTGGCCATGAAGCGCATTCTCAGCGAGTAGCTCGACCACCCGCAAAGTACTAACGACTCATTAGCGGATCCTGCATCGTGCGACAGATTTAGCGGATGACGACTAAGACCAGCCAGGGTTATGCGGCTTCAACGTGCTTGAAGCAACTTCCATAAGGTGAACCAGCTTGGATTTGAGGGTCACGTCGGCACCCATGAAAAGGTGGTCTGTCATGCGGAATCCAAAGGTATCGAACGCCCGAACATCCACAGTGGATCCCTCGGGTGTGTCCCGGGCCTCTAGTGCAAGAGCAACGGGGAGGTTCTTGTACCCGTTCCAAGACTCCCCCCACATCCGATACTTGAAGTTGGATCCACTTCGCACTTCTACGATGCCGGATGACGCATCAGTAGTTACCTTCTCTCCTTCGAAGGCTCCACTCACCGCCGTCAGCACTTCCTCGGACGAAAGCGGCGTATCCCAGTGTGCGCTGATCTGTTGGATCGGTTCGCGCTTCATGTAGCTGTCACCTTTGCACGAATGAGAATGAAGAAAACTTCTGTGATTGCAGATTATCTTTGATCCACCGATAAGGTCGTCAACAGTCTCGGTGTCGGATTTTTCTAAGCGGTACGAGCCCCAACGATCACTCCCGTAAGCCGATCCGCTTTCAAACACCCAGCTAGCCGACGCTATAGGCGACTCCTCGCCCTGAGGCGCCGACCAACGTGGAGTCGTCGGCATCAACACTGACAACCAGAACCCACGGTACTAGGCTCCGGATATGTCAATGCGATCGTTTTTCGGAAAAGACTTCCCCCGCCTCTGGTACGTGGTGTTCGGAGCCCTCCTAGGAACGAATGCGCTGTTCAACCGCTTCTCAGAACCGATGTGGGTGGCACTCAATGTGCTGCTCATCGTCTTCAGTTTCGGTGTCGCCATCGCCAACGCAGTGGGACTCGTCCTACGTCGACGCCGCCGAAAGCACGCGGTCTCTGAAACTCCTGACCAGTAGATATGTCTACACCTAGTGTGCGGGTACCAGCAGCACTATGAGGAACTCAGGACGATAGACGTGTCGGAAAAAGGTTCCCGCAAAAGGATGGACTATCGTGCGTACTCGAAGTGATCCAAAGGAGCTTTTCGACCGGTACTGCCTTTAATCATTCCGATTGAAGATGACGCCTTTTGCGCTTCATTAGGTACTCGGTGAGTATCAAACTGGAAAGCACGATGAAGACCACACCGGGTATGAGTACCGCGGGAGGCGTGAAGTTGTCGGAGGGGTCTCGAGCGACGTTGGCTATGATAACGATGATGACGAGGCCTGGAAGTAAGAACGCGGACCGCAGGACATAGTTGGTCCTTCTCGGTTCTGCCATAAGGTACTCACTCTCTATTAGAGTCTGCATTTTTCGGCTTCGTCCTACCGGGAGCTCACGGGGAAGCCTGCTCAGAGTTGCCGTCGGTAAGGGTGCAGTGCCGACCGTCAACGATGAGGCCCATCGTCGGGTGGTCCGCAGTCAGTTCCGCTTCGACTATGCATCTGGGTTCCGCACTGACAGATACCCACCCCAACGGGACATCTCCGTAAGACAGGGAGTGGCCCGCCCCCATGTCCTGCGACAAGATCACTGCGCCGTCCGGGCCGACAACTCGAATCTCATACTCTCCACCCGAGGTATCGGGCAGAACCGAACGGATCTCAACAGCGACGCTTCCCGGCTCCAGTGCTGGTGCGCAGCCGCTCAGGCTGAGTCCGAGAGCACTCGTCAAGCAGAGAGTGCGTAGCCGAGCGGAGCTATTCACAACCGCGATATTAATCAGCTCCTGATCGGGTCAGCGTGGTTGCCTTTGGTGTTCCACCCTTGCACTCACGTGAAGGACCACGGAAGCCAGAACGCCGTACCCCTCCAGGCGTTACCTAATTGATACGCCGTCACGAGGTCCAGAAGCACCATTTGTTGATCAGCATGTCCAGTCCGGAAGACGATCCCCTTACGTGGCGGCGTACCGATGCATTAACGCTTATGCTTTCTGGCCGTCTTGGCTTTCATAGGTTCATGGTCGAGTGAAAGGGTGGATGACTGGGAGTCGTTCAAGCACCGAGGTGACCTAGAAACTTCTGGTGAGCGGGTACGTGGGGAGGAGCAGCATGCCGGAAATTAATGCGCTAGAGATGGTGACACTGAGTGCATGGGCTCTAGGTGTCGTTGCAGCGCTGTGGTACTTCAGGTTGTTGAGGTCGTTGAAGTCGGCGGTAGTACTCGCTGTGGCCGTGCTTCTTCCGGTTATGGGAACCTTGGGACTGCTGAAGGTTTGGGTCTGCTGCACGAATAGGTGACAGTTTGTAGTCACGCTGCCAGGGCGGCTGGCGTGTTCATGATGGTCTCGAACTCAATAGGCGTCAAACGTCCGAGTCGTACTTGTCGGCGTCGCTGGTGGTAGGTCCGTTCGATCCACGTCACGATCGCGATGCGCAGTTGTTCGCGGGTAGTCCAGGACCGGCGGTCGAGGACATTCTTCTGGAGCAGCGCGAAGAATGATTCCATCGCGGCGTTGTCGCCGCAAGACGCGACTCTACCCATCGATCCGACCATCTGGTGGCGGGTCAGGGCACGCAGGAATTTCTTACTCCGAAATTGCGATCCCCGGTCGCTGTGAATCACGCAGCCGGCGACATCACCGCGACGAGCAACCGCCATCTCCAGCGCGTAGACGGCAAGCGTCGACTTCATCCTCAAGTCGATGCCAGTACCCGACGATCCGATTCGAGAACACGTCCTTGACCGCGCAGACATAGAGCTTCCCTTCTCCTGCTGGAATCCAAGCTGTTTTGTGCTCCGTGATATCCGTCAGCCATAACCGGTTGGGCTTTTCCGCGACGAACTCGTGCCGAACCTTCCCGTCCTCGCCGGTGACCGCGCACAAATCGTCGTGCACCGGCGGGCCTGGTTTCTTCCCGTTCTTCCCGCGTTTCTTCCCGAACGAACTCCCCCAGCCATTGGCCGCGCAAATCCGCCACGCAGTTCGGTCAACCATCACCTCCCCGGCGTCGCGGGCCTCATCGACCAGGAGCCGGTGACCGAACTCAGGGTCGTCGGTGTGAGCGTGGAAAAGTGCGTTCGCACGATAGGCCTCCACCAGCTCGCTGGTCGTGACGGGTGCTGCCAGCCACCGATAGTAGGGCTGGCGTGAGAGCTTCAACACCTAAGCACGTCACCGTCACAGGGATTCCCGAGTCGGCGAGCTCAGTCACGAGCGGGTAGAACCTTTTCCCGGCAGGTTCGCCTCACGACAAATACGCTGCCGCCCGCCGTAGAACCTCGTTCTCCTGCTCCAGCAGCCGGATCCGCTTCCGTGCCTCTCGCAGCTCAGCCGAGTCGATACGGGGTTGGCCGGGCTTGGCGCCTTCATCGATGTCGGCACGGTGAAGCCATTTCTGAAGCGTCATCGGGTGAACACCGAAGTCCTTCGCAATCTGCTCGATGGTCACTCCGGACTCACGATTCCTCGCAACGCGCACCACATCATCACGGAACTCATCTGGGTAGGGCTTGGGCACAGCAACATCCTTCCAGGCCCGCCCCCAGGCAAGCCAGATCAGATGTCACCTATTCGTGCAGCAGACCCGGTGCGCCCGGCACGCTGGATGATGCCGGCGGTGATCGGGTCGCCGTCGTGTCCGGGAATGGTGGCGGTGCGACGTTCGAGTCCGCGTGCGCGGAGATCCTCGTCGAGTTCCTCCTCCGCCAGTTCCAGCTCGCGCATGCGGGGAAGCATCGAGGTGGTGAGGGTGAAGGGCCCGTGTTCCTGCATGCGGGTGAGGAAGGTGGCCAGCTCAGGGTCGAAGGAGGGGCGGGCGAGTGCGTCAGGCATGGGTGGGCTCCTGGGTCGAGATGATGGCGCGCGAGCAGATGGCGCCGAAGCTGACCAGTGCCGTTGCGGCGAGGGTGAGGGTGAGACCGGCGACGGTGATCGCGCCTTCGAACTGCGCGAGGTCGGCCGAGGTCCAGTGGGTGCCGGTGATGCTCCCGGCGGTGAGAGCGGAGAGGATCGTCCCGGCGGCGGCGACGCCGGTCGCAGTTGCGAGCTCGCTGGAGGTGTCCACCAGTGCCGCGCCGATGCTGGTGCGATCGGCCGGGAGTCCGCGAAGCACGTTCGTGCCAGCGACGACTCCGACGACACGCATCCCGGCCGCGACGAGCACGAGCGCGAGGAGTACCCAGACATAGCCGAACCGGCCGAGGAACCCGAACACGGCGAGTCCGGTCACGACGGCCGCCGCGCTGAACCCCGCGGCGCGGTCGAGGCCGACACGGTGGACGAACGGACCGACGAGACGGCCGCTACCCAGAAGCACCACGACCTGGGGAAGCAGGGCGACCGCGGCCAGGGCCGGAGTCCAGCCCCATGCAAGCTGCAGCTGCAGCGTCACCAGATAGGACAGCCCCGCACCCGCCAGCCCGGCGGCGGCCTTGTAGGTCAGGCCACTGGAGACCAGCGGCAGGGTGATGAGGCGCACGTCCACAAGCGGGTGCCGCGCCGAACGCTGACGGAGCACGAAGCCGATTCCCGCAGCGACGGTCATCGCCGTGGCGACCCACGGTGCCGACGGTCGGGGACCGTCACCGACGAAGAGCGTCGGCGTGATCAGCGCGCCTGCGATCGTGGTCGTGCCGAGAAGAGCTCCGACGACGTCGATCGGGTCTCCGTGCAACTCGTCTCGGATGTCGGTCGCGATCCCGGTGCGGATGCCGATGAAAGCGAGCCCCGCGATCGGTACGTTCACGAGCACAAGCACCTGCCAGGGCGCGATCGTGAGCACGAGACCCCCTGCGGTGGGTCCGGCGGTGAGCCCCACGAGTCCCGCGGTGGAGATGACGGTGATCGCGCGTACTCGGAGGTCGTCGGTGTCGAACAGCCTGAAAGCGAGTGCGATGGAACCGGGTGTGGTCATCGCCGCAGCGATCCCCATGACCACCCGGACGGTGATCAGCTGGCCCGCGGTCGTCACGAACAAGGTGGCGAGGCTGGCGGCAGCGAGCAGGATCAATCCGGCGAGCATGATCCGTCGGCGTCCGAACCGGTCGGCGATCGCGCCGAAGAGCAGCATCAGCCCGCCGAACGCGACCGAGTACGCACCCGTCACCCACTGCAGTGCCGCTGTGGTCGTGTCGAGGTCACGGCCGATGGTGGGCAGGGCGATGGTGAGGAGCGAGTTGTCGAGCATCTCGAACAGGAACACCGCGGAGAGGCCGGACAGGGCGACCCATTCATCGCGCAGGCGTCGTGGAGACCCTGCATCCATCGTCGCGTCCGGTGTGACGGATCGGGGGGTGTCGAGCACCATGGGCGCACTCCTTCTCGAGGGAGAAGTGGCGGATCGTTCGATGCCGCGTGTGCGCGCAACCCGGGGACGAGCCCGAATGCTTTTTACCTCAGATACGAGAACAGTACACCCACCACGGCCAGCGACGGCTGAACCGTCGGGTGACCACCGGCTCACCGGTGGAAGCCTCAGGTGCTCGGAGGAGCCCTCTCGCGACAATGCCGTCCATGAAGGCCGGTCAAGGGCAACGTGGGACGTGTGCCGTGAACCATCGGCTCGAGGACGGCATGACCGAAGTCGACCTCGCTGCCGTCGTCACCTCCACCTCGGGAGGGCGCCCGGCTCTCGAGCGCGAGCAGTGATCAGCCACCCCCGACCAGGAGCGTAGGGCAGGTCTCGAACCTCGACATCGGTGAAACCGGCTTCGGTCAATGAGTACTCGAGTGCATCGCGGCTCCGGAAGCGCAGTGTGGACGTGGAGTCGATACGCTCTCTATCGGCCCGAAAGATGGTCGGGGATTCGAACGTGATCAGCTCTCCATCGATTCGCGTGACCTGCACCTAGTCCTCCACCGGCCCCTCACCCTCGACCTCGACGACCTGATGAGTGAGTTCTTTCGTCCACCGCTCCCAGGCCCGATCAGAAGGCGCCCGGCTCTCGAATGCCACATGACCACCGGGGCGCAGACAGGCGCGGACTGCCCGCAGATTGACGAGCCATGCCTCGTCATCGAGAAAGACCTGGGCGACGTTCGCGGTCATCGTGGCCAGGTCGTACTGCTGCCGGTGGACGGCATCGGCGGCCATGTCCGAAGCGGTACCCACGACCCACGTCACGCGGTCCGAGTCGGTCTTGGTTCGGGCGACATCCACGGACGCTCCGGCAGGGTCGACGCCGAGCACGCGTATGCCGCGCTCCGCCGCGAGGCGGGAGCAGAAGGTTCCCGTGCCGCAACCGACGTCCAGAACTGCTGTTGCCCCGAACTTGTCGACGAGGTCCATGTACGTCTCCAGATCGGTACGATCAGGATCAAGGGGGTCATACACGCGGGCAACCCGCGGATGATCGAAAATGGCGTCGGGCATGACCAGACGTTACTCCACCTCGCGAGGCCGGCGAATGCCATGAGGCTCTCGACAGCATCAGCCAGTTCTGGAAGCGGTCGGCGTCCGTCGAGCTCGAGGGCCGCACCCCGTCGAAGCAGCGGTTCGAGGCCGAGGACCTGCTGACGGATCACGGCCTGCTCCGCCTCTGCCGTGCCATGGGGATCGTCGGTACGAATGGATACGCGCTCGACGAGCACTTCCACCGGTGCGCCGAGGAGTACGACGGCCCCGAAACGGTCATGGAAGCGTCCCTGGTTCTCCACAGTTCCGGAGACGACCACGGACGAGTTCGAGGCGAGGTACGCGGCCATGCGCATGTCGTCCCAGGTGCCGTCGGGAAGCACCAGCCGTCATGGTCGGTGTCGAGCGTCCGGTGGCCCCGCCGGGACAGCTCGCCCAGCACCGTCGTCTGCCCCTGCCCGACTTGCCGGTGATCGGGGCTCGAGACATGAGCTCAGCCCGACGACACAACTGCCCGTATGCCGATCCTCCGAGGGCAGCTGGACCGCTGGAGCTTGACCGCACCTCCGGAGGATTGAAAGCGTTGGCGACATGAGATCCCTTCCATCCATCGCCGGTCTGCTCACTGCTCTCATCGTGTACGTCGTCCTCGACGCGTTCACCGATCCATCGACGGGGCTTCACTGGCTTGTCGGCATCGGGGCGGGTCTGCTTGTCTGTGTCGGTCTGGCACTCTGGCTTCGAGACCGCCGAGGACCGGCTCATTCCGACCATGCGAACCGGGGCGCGTAGGCATATCCGCTCGTGCTCGACCCCATGCTGAGCGCAATGGTTGGATAACGTGGGGTATGAACGGATACCGACGACCCGCCCTTCCAGTTCAGACGTATCGTGATGATGCAGGGCAGCCCGTCGACTACGGTCAGCGCTGGGCAGGATCACCACCCGACGACGCCTACTCCAGAACAAGCAACCTCCAACGCTTCGCTTCCCTGCACACGGTCGCCGACTCTCTCATCGAATGGTTGCAGAACACCTTCGACGTCCGCGTCGAAGAGTCCCCAGCCGTCGTGGATGACTTCCTGCAGAGTCCCGGCGACATCATCCGGGCGGTCCGCATCTCACCTCGCGACCCGGCAGCAGCACCTCTGACCTTCGTCCTCACCGACTTCCCGGGAGTGTTCCTCCACGCCGGCGCACTGCGCGACTTCCACTTCCCCTCCTGCGGGTGCGATACCTGCGACGACGACGTCGTGCGGCTGGCGGACGACCTCGAGTGGACGGTGCATGCAGTGGTGAACGGCGGATACTCCGAGCGGTACATCGAAGGAGATACATGGATGGAGAGCAGGCTCGAAGGTCCGGAGGACACCATGCGCTCCGAACAGACTCAGGTAAGCGAACTCCCAGAGGACAAGGTGGCGCTGGCACGTACCGTACTACCCCCTACTGGAAGGTGGTCAGCTTGGCGGTGATCGATCAGGACCCAGTATCCATTCCCTTGCGGATCGGATGATCACCGCTTGGCTGATAGACCTGCTCCGCACGGCTCATCGCGCCACTACCGTATGACGCATGAGGCCGACGACGTCCCGTACAGGCGCATCCCGCACCACCGGGGTGCTCGCCCTCGCCTGTGGTGCGCTTGTGCTCACCTCGTGCACTGGATCCGTGCCGGGCTTCACGAACCGGGCACCCGACGGTGATCCGATCGACGCGGCACGGGCACTACCGGATACACCGGGAGTGGTTCGACAGGGCAATGCCGCTACCTCGTGCGGCGAATTCGTCCTCGGGCAGGGTGAGGAGCTCTTGGCAGAGGCTGTGGCCTGCCTGAGCGCGGCAACCGAGAAAGAGGAAGCCGAGCTCGCCTGGAGTCGCCCCACCACGGAAGGCGACCTGATCGTCTACTTCGCCTACGTCGCGAGCTGGAACCAAGGGGTCGTTCTGTCCATGACCAATGAATTCGACAGCTACGGCGGCGACCACGGATGGGCTTCCCTGTCCTGTCCGGACGCGACGACCGCGACCCGCCCCGAGAGCATCGGTGAATGCAATGAACTCGTCGAAGGATGACTCCCCCCTCGCCTCTCACCCGGACCACGTCACATCGTCCTTCGACCCCCGCACGATCCTGCTGCGAAGCACAAAAATACTCAGAGCAGCCGGTCGAGGATCGCCCTACGACGATCGCGTGACCTACTCCGTGGGAGAAGGTCCCTCGTTCTTGGCAGCATCGTGGGCCCTCAGTCCGTGCTTCACGCCCAGTCGGACGATCAGGTACAGAACGTAAGCAACGATTGCCGGCACCACGACCCACATGGTGAAGAGAACGACGAGAATACCTATTCCATCCACACGCACAATGACCCCCATGATTGATCGAACTCGTCGATCGAGCCTAGCGCCGGAGGCGCTGTCCGAGTAAGCGACCGACGCTGAGGGCAGATACCCGCCGCAGTGTCATCCATGGACCGATCCCTCCGATGCAGCCGTTCCACTCCGCCTGGTGAGAGGGAAGTACTCGCAGGAACGCTGACCGCTCCGCTTTCTCCCCGCTCGTTGCCAGGTGGTGCGTTCGGATCTGCCGAGATCCGGACAGGCGATCGGCCCGGGACTGCTCCACCCGTCGTGAAGGACACGGAAACCCCGTTCGTCCACGACTCCACCGTGGGCATGCTCGATCAGCGGTCTGCGGAGGACAGACGACCTCCCTGCCGGAATCGACCCGTACGCGGCGGTGCAGGCATCATCCGCATCGATGCGTTCACGGGTAGGCTCCTCACATCGCCGGCACGCACGCAGACGGGAAGCCCGACATGATACTGACAGCACTGATCCTGACGGCTCTGGCCATCCTGCTCCACGTGTACATCTTCTGGATGGAGTCCTTGGCCTGGGAAGGCCCTCAGGCGCGCCGCACGTTCGGGCCGGCCAGCGATGCGGACGTGGAGGTCACCAAGGATTTCGCGTTCAACCAGGGCTTCTACAACCTGTTCCTCGCCCTCATCGCCCTGATGGGCCTCGTCCTGTTCGCGACGTTCGACAACGGCATCGGTGCAGCACTGATCCTCGCCGGCGTCGGATCGATGGCCGCGGCGGCACTCGTCCTGTTCGTCTCCGATCCGACCAGACGAGGCGCGGCCGTCAAACAGGGAACCATCCCGCTCGCGGCGATCATCGCGACCCTCGCGGTGGTGCTGTGAACCGGTCTGAAGGACCTCCTCGACAGGACCGGGTTCCTTCTGGGGTGCGTCGATCGGCCGGGACCACGGTCACTTCCGTCCCGAACCGGCCGACACGGGCGTCACCTGGTGCTGCACCAGTGAGGAGGAGCACCGACATCATCCGGCAGGAGTGTGGACGCGTCGCCGTGGGCCGCATTCACCTGGGCCTGCGTCAGGTACAGGGCCCTGGAGAGATCCGCCCCGTGCACACGTGTGTTCCTGAGGTCCGCACCAAGGAGGTCGGTACCTGAGAGGTCAGAGTCCCGGAGATCCGCGGCGATGAGGTAGGCCCCCCGGAGATCCGCCCCGCACAACGACCGGGACCTCAGGTTCCTCCCCATCAGATCCGCTCCGGGAACGAGCGCACCGTCGAGATGATCATCGCCGGTCGCGAAATAGGAGGATCTGACCTCCTCACTGACGCCCAGGAGGACGGACCGGACGCGTGCCTGCAGGTCACCGACGTCGAGCGACAGGACGCTCGCCGTGTCAGCGAGTGCAGCCTCGATGACCGTCCGGAGGTGGTCCGCACGCTGCCCGGTCTCCGGATCGAAGGTCCGGGTACCGGCTTCCACGAGGTACCACAGCATCTCGTGGAGTTGCCGGGCGATCGTGAACACCGGGAACATCTCCCCCGCCGTTGCCGGCTCCTCCCTCCAACTGATCCCGCGGAACAGGTTCCGGGAGACGTGCTGCCCGGCACCGAAGCAGTCGAAGACGGTGCACCCCCGGAAGCCCCGCGGCCGGAGACTGTCGTGGATGGTACAGGAGAAGTCGGAGGCGAGATTCCGGCACGGCGTCCCGGCCGGCTTGTCGACGGCGAAGTCCGCGGTGCGGGAGAAGCCGAGTGCCGTGCAGCAGAGCGCGAAGCAGTTCCCGCAATCAGGTCGCAGGGATTCTCGATCGAGCACCGGTGACGAGGGTGCGTCGGAGTCGTTCGGGGTCGGGTTCAAGGGCTACTGATCCGAGGCTGCGGTCCCCACGAGGCGGAAGCGCTCCAGGACCACCATCGTGCCGTCGTCGACGGTGAAGGTGGTATCACCCAGCGACTGCCGCATGTCCTCGCCGTGCCAGAACCGTTCGTGATCGGCCCGCCACTGCGCCAGCGTCTCGTGTCCTTCGCCCTCGTCGACGGCGTGCTGCAGGGGAACCTGCCGGAGCGGTACCTGGTCCACCGCGACGGTCTCGATCACGGCCACCCGGTTCCCGCACGAATCGACGACCGCCTGGCGCTCCCCCACCACCGGCAGCGGCTCACCTGTGATCGTGTACTCGACGAGCAGGGACGTGGTGCTGGTCTTCCGGCCGGTGAGGACCGCCGCCACGAGCGCGTCGCGCAGCGGGCCGGGGAAGGCGAACTCGGCCTCCGGCAGGGTCCGGGCGGTCACACCATCGCCGTCGTCGTCGGTGTGTACCACCGGAGAACCGGAGGGGCTCATGTCAGCCGTTCCGTGATGTGGACCACGACGTCGTCCCCGACGTCCTTGCCGATCGTCCGACGCAGCTTCGCACTGATGGACAGCATGTGCCCTCCACGACCGGTCGGCAGCAGACCGGCGGTCAGCGGGGCGCCGTCCCCCCCCGCGGTGGCCTTGAGCGCCCCGCCTGTGCCGAAGAGGTCCGCGGAACCGGGGACCTCGACGCAGGACCACGTCTCGCCCTTGACGTCGACCCCGATCGGTGCGGTGAACCGCACGTCCATGGGCCGGGACTCGTGCTCATCATGATCACCTCTCGCCGCAGCTGCGCGTCCTGATCAGCGTGCATCACGATCACCATGCTGTCCATACGCCCTCTCCCCCGGGCGGGAAGCACGGAGGGTGCTGCACCGGTCACAGCACGTCCAGGGCATCCAGCCGGATGTGGATCAGGTCTCCCGTGCGCTTCGCCGAGAGCGCCGCGCGTCGCGCACGGAGCTGACGGGTCACGGATGCGGCGCCACGGTAGGAGAAGAACAGCAGCACCCGATGACTGCCCTGCCCGGCGAGCGCGGGTGGCTCGTCCGTCCGGGACGCCCCACCGGCCACGGCCGCACGCGCCGCGCGTTCGGCGTCGCGGCGCACGTCCGGCGGGACCGGCGCGGGGCCCACCACGCGGACCCCCGACCCGGTGTCGAAGCCGGTGAGGAAGTGGGCGAGCGACTCGCGCGTCCCCGTCAGTACGGCGTACCGGACGGCGGGCGGCAACCCGAGTTCCTGGCGTTCGGCCAGCTCACGCCCGGCCGCACCCGCGGGATCCCACCGCACCAGGTGCCCGACGGCGGCGTCGTCGTCGCCCGTGATGACCACCGCGCCACCGGCCGAGGACGGGCGGGCGAGGACCGCCGCGGAGAACCAGCGCCGCAGGGCGTCCTCCCCGGCGCGCAGGGACTCCCTGCTCAGCAGGGCGTTGCCGTCGAGGAGGATCACCGCCGCGTACCCGCCCGGCGCCACGGGTTCGGCCCCCGGGGTGGCGACGACGACGGCGGGGGTGTCCTTCACCGTATCCACGATGTGCTCGCCCGCCGAGGAGATCACCGGGACACCGGGGAATGCCCTCCCGAGTTCCTCCGCCGTGCGGGTGGCTCCTGCCACGGTGGCCCGCACGCGCGTGCCGCCGCACTCGACACAGGACCAGTGGTGGTCCGGGCGCCCGCACCAGCGGCACGTGGGCGGGGCGTTGCGTCCGGGCTGGGCGAGGGGCCCTGCGCAGACGGGGCACCGCGCCGGGTGGCGGCAGCGCTCACAGGCCAGCGCCGGGGAGAAACCCGTGCGCGCCACCTGCAGCAGGACGGGCCCGCGCCGGAGCCCTGCCTGTGCGGCCGACCACGCCACGTGCGGGATCCGGGCCTGCGCGGCGAGGGGATCGCGCTCCAGCTGGTAGGCGTCCATCGCGTGGACCACCCGGGGCGTGGACCTGCGCACCTCGGAGCGGTCGGCCTGGATGGCGTGGGCCCACCGGGAGTCGACGAGGCGCTGCGCCTCGGTGGAGCGGCTGAAGGAGGAGAGCAGCACCCCGGCACCCTCGTGCTCGGCGCGCAGCAGCAGGACGTCGCGCACGTGCTGGTACGGTGCACGCTGCTCGACGTGCTGGTCGTCGCCGTCGTCCCACAGGCACACGAGTCCCAGCCGGCGCACCGGCGCGTAGGCGGCCGAGCGCGTGCCGATGGCCACACCGGCGGAACCGTGCAGGATCCGCAGGAAGTTGCGGTACCGCGGGGTGGCGCCGTCCTCCCCCGTCAGCCGTGCGACGGCGTCGGCTCCGAGTCTCGCCACGAGCGCGGCCTCGAGGCGGGCGAGGTCGCGCTGGTCGGGGACGACGACGACGGCGCCACGTCCGGACGCGACGGTGGCCACCACGGCGTCGGTGATCTCCTGCGTCCACGCGGTGGGGCCGTAGCCGCCGAGGCTCGTGAGCACGGCCCGGGGCGACTCCCCCGCACGCAGGTGCTCGAGGTAGGCGGAACCGCTGCCGTAGCGCTCGAACGCACCGGAGGGGGTACCGGGATCCTCGCCCGTCCCGGCGGACGGCGAGCCGACGGATCCGCCGCCGGCTGCCGTGTCCGGTACCGGACCGCGCCCGGCTCCGGGGGACGCGTCCGCGAACTCGGCCTCCACCCGGGCCATGCGCGGGGGGATCGCCACGCGGAGCACATCGCTCACCGTCCCCACCGACCGCTCGGCCACCGCGGTCGCGAGGGCGAGGATCTCGGGGGTGAGCACACACTGGGGCGAGACGATCTTCCCCAGCGGCAGGAGCGTGGCCGTGGTGGACGCCTCCTGCACGCGCTCCACGAGGAACCCTGCGTGCTCGCGGCCCGCGAAACGCACCTTGACGCGCACGCCGGGCCGGGCGTCGAGGTCCATCTCCGCGGGGACCGCGTAGTCGAAGAACCGGTCGAGGTGCGGGAGCTGCGCCTCGAGGACCACGCGGGCCACCGGCAGGGATGCCGCCCGATCGGGGTTCCCCTTGGGCAGTTTCGCGGGACCGAAGCCGTGGAGCAGGGACAGCTGCCCCTCGGGAGCGCTCCGCCCGGTGTCACTCATGATGCGACGGTGCCGGCGTGCGGGGCCGGCTCAGGCGTCGAAGTAGCTGCGGAGCTCGTCCACACGATCGGTCCGCTCCCAGGTGAAGCCCTCCTCCTCGCGGCCGAAGTGGCCGTGGGCCGCCGTGCGCTGGTACACGGGGCGCTTGAGGTCCAGGGCGTTGATGATGCCGAGCGGCCGGAGGTCGAAGACCTCGCCGATGGCGGAGCCGATGGCCCGCGGATCCACGGTCTCCGTGCCGAAGGTCTCCACGTACACGCCCACGGGCTGCGCCATGCCGATCGCGTAGGCGATCTGGATCTCCGCCCGGCGGGCCAGCCCGGCGGCCACCACGTTCTTGGCCACCCAGCGCATGGCGTAGGCCGCGGAGCGGTCCACCTTCGAGGGGTCCTTGCCGCTGAACGCTCCCCCGCCGTGGCGGGCCATGCCGCCGTAGGTGTCCACGATGATCTTGCGCCCGGTCAGCCCGGCATCGCCCACGGGTCCGCCGATCACGAAGGCACCGCCCGGGTTGAGGATGTGCCGGACGGCGGACGAGTCGAGCTCCGACTCGGCGAGGACCGGGGTGATCACGTGCTCCACGAGATCCGCCCGGAGCTCCTCCAGTGCGACATCGGCGGCGTGCTGGGAGGAGACCACCACGGAGTCGATGGACACGGGCCGGTCGCCGTCGTAGCCCACGGTCACCTGGGTCTTGCCGTCGGGGCGGAGGTACGGCAGGGTGCCGTCCTTCCGCACCGTGGTGAGGCGCTCCGAGAGCCGGTGCGAGAGCCAGATGGGGGTGGGCATGAGCACGGCCGTCTCGTCGCTGGCGTACCCGAACATGATGCCCTGGTCCCCCGCGCCCTGGGCGTCGTAGGGGTCCACCCCGGTGCCCTCGCGGGTCTCCAGCGAGGTGAAGACGCCCGAGGCGATCTCCGCGGACTGCTGGCCGATGGACACCGAGACGCCGCAGCGGGCACCGTCGAACCCGTTGGCGGAGGAGTCGTAGCCGATCCCGAGGATGGTCTTCCGGACGATGTCCGGGATCTCCACGTATGCCTCGGTGGTCACCTCGCCGGCCACGTGGACCAGTCCGGTGGTGACGAGGGTCTCCACGGCGACCCGGGAATCGGGGTCCTGCTTCAGGAGACCGTCGAGGATGGCGTCGCTGATCTGGTCGCAGATCTTGTCCGGATGACCCTCGGTGACCGATTCCGAGGTGAACAGGCGCAGGGGGGAATCGGTGCTGGGAGAATTCACGTGTTCACTCTACTGGTTCCGGGAGACAGTCCTCCCTGACCCCCGGATGCGCAGCTGCGTCAGGCGGGGAGCAGCGTGGCGACGTGGGCGACGACGGCGTCGGCCACCGCTCGCTTGCTGCCACCGGCCGGGACCGGCTCGCCACCCGCTGGGTCGAGGATGAGCACCTCGTTGGTGTCCTGCCCGAACACGAGCCCGGTGCCCACCACGTTCAGCACCAGGAAGTCGCACCCCTTGCGCTCGAGCTTGGCCCGCGCATGCGTCAGGGGATCGGCCGTGGCGTCCCCGGTCTCGGCCGCGAAGCCGGCGATCACCAGCGGCTCGGAACGGCCCTCCTCCACCATGCCCTGCCGCGCGAGGACGGCCTCGCGGAGCACGTCGGGGTTGCGCACCAGCGTGATGACCGGGTCCGCGCCGTCGTCGGTCTTCTTGATCTTGGTGTCCATCAGCTCCGCCGGCCGGAAATCGGCCACGGCCGCCGCCATGATCAGCACGTCCGTGCCGGGCAGGGCCTCCAGCACCGCGTCACGCAGCTCGAGCGCCGTCTCCACGCGGACCACCTCGCACCCCCGCGGGGCGGGGACCTCGGCGTGGGCGAGCACCAGGGTGACCTCGGCACCCTCGGCGAGGGCGGCCTCGGCGAGGGCCATGCCCTGCTTGCCGGAGGAGCGGTTCCCGAGGAAACGCACGGGGTCCAGCGGTTCACGCGTGCCACCGGCGGAGATGGTGACGCGCTTGCCGCGCAGGGCACCGTCACCTCCATGGGTGGCACGGGCGACGGCGGCCAGTGCGGCGTCGAAGATGTCTGCGGGCTCGGGGAGCCGGCCCGGTCCGCTGTCCGCGCCGGTGAGCCGCCCGGACGCCGGGTCCATGACGGTCACACCGCGCGAGCGCAGGGTCTCCACGTTGGCCCTCGTGGCGGCATGTTGCCACATCTCGGTGTGCATGGCGGGGGCCATGAACACCGGGCCGCGGGCCATGAGCAGGGTGCCGGTGAGGAGGTCGTCCGCGAGGCCCGCGGCGGCGCGTGCCAGGAC
Organism: Arthrobacter sp. RIT-PI-e; assembly: GCF_001187915.1. Classification (GTDB taxonomy): domain Bacteria; phylum Actinomycetota; class Actinomycetes; order Actinomycetales; family Micrococcaceae; genus Arthrobacter_D. The sequence continues at coordinate 21,014 of NZ_LGIU01000058.1, forward strand.
GTCGGCGGTGGCCGGCGCCACCATGATGAGATCGGCCTCGTGCCCCAGCCGGACGTGGTTCACGCGGTCGACGTCGTCCCATACGCTGTTGCTCACCGGGTTGCCGGAGAGGGCCTCCCAGGTCGCCGTGCCCACGAAGCGGGTGGCGGCGTCGGTGGGGATCACCGTGACGTCGTGACCGGCTTCCGTGAAAAGACGGAGGAGGGATGCCACCTTGTAGGCGGCGATCCCTCCTCCGACCCCGAGTACTACGCGCACCGGTGATCCGTCTCCACGGAGACTACTCGGACTCGTCCATCGGCGAGGAGACGAGCATGCCCTCGTCGATCTCGCGCAGGGCGATCGAGAGGGGCTTCTCGTTGAGCCTGGTGTCCACGAGCGGTCCCACGTACTCGAAGAGACCCTCGTGCAGCTGCGAGTAGTACGCGTTGATCTGGCGTGCGCGCTTGGCGCCGTAGATCACGAGGGCGTACTTCGAGTCCGAGGCCTCCAGCAGGGAGTCGATCGGCGGGTTGATGATGCCTTCGGGCTGAGTTGACACAGATTCTCCAAATATTAGGCGGGACCGCCAGGAAGCGCGGTTCTCAGCGCTGCAGGGGGCGCAGTCCCATCAGTGATACGAGCTCGTCTGCCGCATGCTCCACGGTGTCGTTGACGACGGTGTGGTTGAATTCCGGCTCGGCGGCGAGTTCCAGTTTAGCGGTTTCCAGGCGCTGCTGCTGTTCCTCGGGGGTTTCGGTGCCGCGCCCCACGAGCCGGCGCACCATCTCGTCCCAGGTGGGCGGGGCGAGGAACACGAAATTGGCCTCCGGCATCGTCTCCTTGACCTGGCGTGCGCCCTGCAGATCGATCTCGAGGAGCACGCTGCGGCCCTCGTCCATGGCCGCCTGCACGGTGCGGCGCAGGGTGCCGTACCGGTTGCGGCCGTGGACCACCGCCCACTCCAGCAGCTCGCCGTCCGCCACGAGCCGGTCGAACTCCTCGGGGGAGACGAAGTAGTAGTGCACCCCGTCGACCTCACCGGGACGGGGCGGGCGCGTGGTGGCCGAGACGGAGAGCCACACCATGGGGTAGTTGTCCCGGATGTAGGTGGAGACGGTTCCCTTGCCGACGGCGGGGGGGCCGGCGAGGACGGTCAGCCGTGGCTGGGACACTGATGCTTCCTTACTCGCTGGCCGGGCCAGCATGATGGTCTTCGAGGTGACGGATCAGCGCCTTGCGCTGGTGGATGCCGAGTCCGCGGACGCGGCGCGTGGCGGCGATGCCCACGGCGGTCATGATGCCGGCCGCACGGGCCTCCCCGACGCCGGGGAGGGCCTTGAGGAGGTCCAGGACCTTCAGGCGGCCCACGGCGTCGTCGCCGGCGGAGTTCTCGATCACCTCCGCCCCCGAGAGCTTACCGGTCTTCAGCCGCGCCTTCAGGTCCGCCCGGACCGCCCGCGCCGCCGTCGCCTTGGTGCGCGCCCGGGCGCGCTCGGCGTCGGTCAAGGGCTTCAGGCTCACGCGTACTCCCTGCGCTGGGCGGTGCCCCGGGGGTCACCGCCCGTCGTGTCGATGGGTGGGGGATCGGATCCGAACCTACCGGGGGTGTGCGGCGGAAATCAATGTGCCACCGCTGTCATGCGAGTTCGTCGCGCGCGTGCTCGGCCGCCGCCCGGAGCTCGGCGGACGCAGGACCGGCGGCGAGCACCGCCCTGCTCGACGTCGGGAGCACCAGGGGCAGCGCGCCGCCGAACGTGGAGTGGAGCTCCCGGGCACCCGCGCCCTGCGCACCGACGCCGGGGGCGAGGATCGGGCCGTTCAGCCCGGCGAGATCGAGCCCGAGCCGCTCGGGGGCGTCCCCGACGGTGGCCCCGACCACGAGCCCCACGGAGCCCGGCCCGGCACCGGTGTTCTCCGCGGCCGCCGCGTGCGCGATGGACCGCGCCACCGACTGCTCGCCCCCGACGTGCTGGACCGAGCGCCCCTCCGGGTTGGAGGTGAGCGCGAGGACGAAGACCCCGCGTCCCGTCGCGGCCGCGAGGTCGAGCGCGGGCCGGAGGGACTCGAACCCGAGGTACGGGCTGAGGGTCACGGCGTCGGCGGCGAGTGGCCTCCCCTCCCCCAGCCACGCCTCGGCGTAGGCCTGCAGGGTGGAGCCGATGTCCCCGCGCTTGGCGTCCGCGATGGTCAGCACCCCGGCCTCCGCCGCCCGGGCCAGCACGCTCTCGAGGACGGCGAGCCCCCGGGACCCGTGCCGCTCGTACAGGGCCACCTGAGGCTTGACCGCGGCGCACACCGGCCCGACGGCGTCGAGCACCGTCGAGGAGAACCGCTCCAGCCCCGCGGGGGTGTCCTCGAGCCCCCAGGCGGCGAGGAGACCCGGGTGCGGGTCGATCCCCACGCAGAGGCTCCCCTTCGCCTCCCGCGCAGCGGCGAGCCGCTCCCCGAAGGACGCGCGGGGAGGACCGTCAGGAGGCATCGCGGGCCTCGACGGACGCCCGGAGCGCGGCGGCGTGCTCCTGCAGACTGGTCACCGACCACTCGTAGGAGCGCATGGCCTCGATGGCCTGCACGGCCGCCCCCACCTCGGGGATGGTGGTGATGACGGGCAGCCCGTAGGACGTGGCGGCGGCGCGGATCTCGTAGCCGTCCCCGCGCGCCTGGCCGCCGGAGGGGGTGTTGATGATCATGTCGATCCCGCCGTCGGTGATGAGGTCGACGACGGTCCCCTGCCCCTCGCCGGCGCCCTCGGCCACCTTCCGGACGGTGGTGGCCTGGATGCCGTTGCGGCGCAGCACGTCCGCCGTGCCCCCCGTGGAGACGATCTCGAAGCCGAGGTCCACCAGGCGCTTGACCGGCATGATGATGGAGCGCTTGTCCCGGTTGGCCACGGAGACGAACACCTTGCCCTCGACGGGCAGGGCCGCGTTGGCGGCGGCCTGGCTCTTGGCGAAGGCGGTGTCGAAGTACTTGTCGATCCCCATGACCTCCCCCGTGGAGCGCATCTCCGGGCCCAGCAGCGAGTCCACGACGTCGCCCGCCGGGGTGCGGAAGCGGCTGAAGGGCAGCACGGCCTCCTTCACGGACACCGGGGCGTCCAGCGGGAGGGACCCGCCGTCGCCGGTCGCGGGCAGCATGCCCTGCTCCCGCAGCTGCGCCACGGTGACCCCGGTGCCGATCAGGGCGGCGCCCTTGGCGAGCTGCACGCCCGTGGCCTTCGAGACGAACGGCACGGTGCGCGAGGCCCGCGGGTTCGCCTCGAGCACGTAGAGCACGTCCGAGGCCAGGGCGAACTGGATGTTGATCAGCCCGCGCACGCCCACTCCCTCGGCGATCGCCAGGGTGGCCTCGCGGACGCGCTGCAGCACGTCCGCGCCGAGCGTGATGGGCGGCAGCACGCACGCGGAGTCGCCGGAGTGGATCCCGGCCTCCTCGATGTGCTCCATGATGCCGCCGAGGTACATCTCGGTGCCGTCGTAGAGGGCGTCCACGTCGATCTCGATGGCGTCCTCGAGGAACCTGTCGATCAGCACCGGGTGCGCCTCGGTGATCTCGGTGGCGTTGGTGATGTAGCGGGCGAGGTTCGGCTCGTCGTACACGATCTCCATGCCGCGCCCACCGAGCACGTAGGACGGGCGGACCAGCACCGGGTAGCCGATCTCGTCGGCGATCTTCCTCGCGTCCTCGAAGGACACCGCGGTGCCGTTCTTCGGGGCGATGAGCTCAGCCGTGTCGAGCACGCGGCTGAAGGCCCCGCGGTGCTCGGCGAGGTCGATGGCCTCCGGCGAGGTGCCGAGGATGGGGATGCCGGCGTCGGCGAGCTCCTGGGCGAGCTTCAGCGGGGTCTGCCCGCCGAGCTGCACGAACACGCCGAGCACGCCACCGGTGCGCTGCTCGGCCGCGATGACCTCGAGGACGTCCTCGAGGGTCAGCGGCTCGAAGTAGAGGCGCGTGGAGACGTCGTAGTCCGTGGACACGGTCTCGGGGTTGCAGTTGACCATGACGGTCTCGTGGCCCGCCTGCCGCAGCGCCATGGTGGCGTGCACGCAGGAGTAGTCGAACTCGATGCCCTGCCCGATCCGGTTGGGGCCGGAGCCGAGGATGATGACGGACGGCTTCTCGTGCTGCGCCACCTCGTCCTCCTCGTCGTAGGAGGAGTAGTGGTAGGGCGTGTACGCGGCGAACTCCGCGGCGCAGGTGTCCACGGTCTTGAACACCGGGCGGATCCCCAGGGCATGGCGCACCCCGCGCACCACGGCGTCGGGGGTGGACGTCAGCGCCCCGATCTGCTCGTCGGAGAAGCCGTGGCGCTTGGCGAGCCGCAGCACGTCCTCGGTCAGATCCGGGGCGGTCCGCACCTGACCGGCCACCTCGTTGAGGAGCACGAGCTGGTCCAGGAACCACGGATCGATGCCGGTGGCCTCGTACAGGCGCTCCACGGAGGCCCCACCGAGGAGGGCACGCTGCACCTGGGAGAGGCGCTCGGTGGTGGGCCGCTTCGCCGCCTCCACCAGGGCGTCCACCTCGTCGGCCGGCACGGGTGCGTAGGAGAGCTGGGAGCCCTTCTGCTCGAGCGAGCGCAGCGCCTTCTGGAGCGCCTCGGTGAAGTTGCGGCCCATGGCCATGGCCTCGCCCACGGACTTCATGGTGGTGGTCAGCGTGGGGTCCGCGGCCGGGAACTTCTCGAACGCGAACCGCGGCACCTTGACCACCACGTAGTCCAGCGTCGGCTCGAAGGACGCCGGGGTCTTCAGCGTGATGTCGTTCGGGATCTCGTCGAGCGTGTAGCCGAGGGAGAGCTTCGTGGCGATCTTCGCGATGGCGAAGCCGGTGGCCTTCGAGGCGAGCGCCGAGGAGCGGGAGACGCGGGGGTTCATCTCGATCACCACCACGCGGCCCGTGTCCGGCTCCACGGCGAACTGGATGTTGCACCCGCCGGTGTCCACGCCCACCTCGCGGATGACGGCGATGGAGATGTCCCGGAGGCGCTGGTACTCGCGGTCGGTGAGGGTGAGCGCGGGGGCCACGGTGATGGAGTCGCCGGTGTGCACGCCCACGGGGTCGACGTTCTCGATGGAGCAGACCACCACCACGTTGTCGTTCTTGTCCCGCATCATCTCGAGCTCGTACTCCTTCCACCCGAGGATGCTCTCCTCGAGGAGCACCTCGCTGGTGGGGCTGTACTGCAGGCCCTGGCCCACGATGCGGCGGAGATCGGACTCGGTGTACGCGAGGCCGGAGCCGAGCCCGCCCATGGTGAAGGACGGGCGGACCACCATGGGGTAGCCGAGGTCCTCGGCGGCGGCGAGCGCCTCGTCGAGGGTGTGGATGATGCTGGAGCGGGCGGACTCCGCGCCGCAGCGCTCCACCACGCCCTTGAACTTCTCGCGGTCCTCGCCGAGCTCGATCGCGGCGATGTTCGCGCCGATGAGTTCGACGCCGAACTTCTCGAGCACACCGTTCTTGTCCAGGGCGATCGCCGTGTTGAGCGCGGTCTGCCCGCCGAGGGTGGGGAGCAGGGCGTCGGGGCGCTCCTTCTCGATGATCTTCGCGACGACGTCGGGGGTGATCGGCTCCACGTAGGTGGCGTCCGCGAACTCCGGGTCGGTCATGATGGTGGCCGGGTTCGAGTTCACGAGGATGACCCGCAGGCCCTCCTCGCGGAGCACGCGCAGGGCCTGGGTGCCGGAGTAGTCGAATTCGGCGGCCTGCCCGATGACGATCGGGCCGGAGCCGATGACCAGGACGCTCGTGAGGTCGGTTCTGCGGGGCATCAGTTCTCTTCCTGCGTTTCGTTGCCGGTCTGTTCGGTGCTCTGGGATGTCGTGCCGTGGCGGGGCTGCGTACCGGTCACCTTCGAACCGTGCGTGCCGAGTTCCGCCGCGGCGGCCTCGGCGAGGGCGTCCGCCTCGGACGCGGCGTCCAGGGCCGAGGCGAGCGCCGCGTCCCCCGAGCCGGGGTGCTGCTGTTCCGCCTGCATCAGGGCGATGAAGCGGTCGAAGAGGTACGCGGAGTCGTGCGGGCCGGCGGCGGCCTCGGGGTGGTACTGGACCGAGAACGCGGGCAGGTCCAGGCACGCCAGGCCCTCGACGACGTCGTCATTCAGGCTGACGTGGCTCACCTCCACGCGGCCGTAGGAACCGGCGGGCGCCTGGACGGGACCATCCAGCGGGGCGTCGACGGCGAACCCGTGGTTCTGCGAGGTGATCTCCACCTTGCCGGTGCGGCGGTCCAGGACCGGCTGGTTGATGCCGCGGTGCCCGTAGCGCAGCTTGTAGGTGCCGAAGCCGAGCGCCCGGCCGAGGATCTGGTTGCCGAAGCAGATGCCGAAGAAGGGCATGCGCGCATCCAGCACCCGGCGGAGCAGCTCCACCTGGGCGTCCGCGGTGGAGGGGTCACCCGGGCCGTTGGACATGAACACACCGTCGGGCTGCACGGCCGCGACGTCCCCGAAGGTGGCGCCGGCGGGCAGCACCACGGTGCGGACGCCGCGCTGCGCGAAGTGCTTGGGCGTCATGGCCTTGATGCCGAGGTCCAGAGCCGCGATGGTGGCCACCGTCTCCCCGGTCCAGCCGTGGTCCGCGGGCTCGACGACGTACGCGGCGTCGACGCTGACCTCCTCGGCGAGCCTGGCACCGGCCATGGAGGGCTGGGCGAGGACCTTCTCCACCAGCTGGGCGTCGGTCAGGGCCGCGTCCGGTCCGGAGAAGATCCCGGCGCGCATGGCGCCGCGCTCGCGGAGGTGGCGGGTGACGGCGCGCGTGTCCACGCCCTCGATGCCCACCACACCCTGCTCGCGCAGCTGCTCATCCAGGCTCTGCTCGGAGCGCCAGTTGGAGGGGCGGCGGGCGGCGTCACGGATGATGTAGCCGGCCACCCAGATGCGGCGGGACTCGGCGTCGTCGGCGTTCACACCGGTGTTGCCGATGTGCGGGGCGGTCTGGACCACGAGCTGCCGGGCGTAGGAGGGATCCGTGATGGTCTCCTGGTACCCGGTCATCCCGGTGGCGAAGACCGCCTCGCCGAGCGTGGTGCCCTCGGCACCGTAGACGCTGCCGCGGAAGGTGCGGCCGTCCTCGAGGACGAGCACCGCGGGTGCTTTCGAGTGGACTGTGCTCACAGTTCTTCCCTGCCTTCGGGGTTCGGTGGAGTGCGCTGGTCTGGGATGTGTCGGTCCGGGGTACGCGGGTCCGGGATGTCGGGGACGAGGGCCGCGACGGCGGCGACGAGCTGGGTCTTGGCGGAGGCGTGGCGGGTGCGGAAACCGGTGTCGACACGCTCCGTGCCGAGGTTCCAGGTGAGGATCACCAGGCCCTCCTTCTCCACGAACTTGCCCGTCATCCCGCCGGCGAGCTGCACGGCGACGAGGTCATCGCGCGGCACGAACACCGTGCGTGCCCCGGTCCGGTCGATCAGCACGCCCTCCGGGTGGACGGCCGCCACCGCGTTGCCGCGGATCCCGAGGCCGTGGACGGCGATGCGGTCCAGCCAGTCCCCCGCCGTGGTGGTGGCGACGTACTGCCCGTCGGCCTCGTACTGGACCCGGCCGAGGTCCGCCGGTACCTCGGGCGGCGCGGGGACGCCGCCCTGCCGACGGAGCCTGTTGCGCCAGCCGAGACCCATCAGGGCCACGACCGCGATGCTGAGGAGGACGGCGAAGAGCACCCAGCCTAGATGCTCCACGAGCCGGCCTCCCTGTCCGGGGAGGACACCGGTGCACGGCGCGGTGTGGCGAGGACGCCGTCGAGCACCGTGGGGTGCCCTCCGAGGAAGGTGGCCCGCACGCTGCCCGGCAGCTCGAGTCCGCGGAACGGGGTGTTGCGCCCCTTGGTGGCCATGGTCCCCGGGTCCACGGTCCAGCGGGCGGCGGGGTCCACGAGCACCAGGTTCGCCGGTTCGCCGGCCGCCAGTGGCCTGCCCTGATGCGCCAGGCGCCCGATCCGCGCCGGGGTCACCGAGGTCACCCGGGCGAAGCCCTCCCAGTCGAGCAGGCCCGTCTCCACCATGGTGTGCTGCACCACGGACAGCGCAGTCTCGAGGCCGGTCATCCCCATGGCGGCCTGCGCCCACTCGCACTCCTTGTGCTCGCTGGGGTGCGGTGCGTGGTCGGTGCCGACGACGTCGATGGTGCCCTCCGCGAGGGCCTCACGGAGGGCGTGGACGTCGTCGGAGGTGCGCAGGGGCGGGTTCACCTTGTACACGGGGTCGTAGCTGCGGACCAGTTCGTCGGTGAGCAGCAGGTGGTGCGGGGTGACCTCGGCAGTGACGTCGATGCCGCGGGCCTTGGCCCAGCGGATGATCTCCACCGACCCCGCCGTGGACACGTGGCAGACGTGGAGCCGTGAGCCCACGTGCTGGGCGAGCAGCACGTCGCGGGCGATGATGCTCTCCTCCGCGACGGCGGGCCACCCGGTGAGCCCGAGGACCGCCGAGACCTCACCCTCGTTCATCTGCGCACCCTCGGTGAGCCGCGGTTCCTGCGCGTGCTGCGCCACCACGCCGTCGAAGGCCTTGACGTACTCCAGGGCGCGGCGCATCAGCACGGGGTCGTGCACGCAGATGCCGTCGTCGGAGAACACGCGCACGCGCGCCGGCGACTCCGCCATGGCACCCAGCTCGGCCAGGCGCTGCCCGCCGAGTCCCACCGTCACGGCGCCCACCGGGCGGACTTCCACCCAGCCCGCGGCCAGGCCCAGGCGGTACACCTGCTCCACCACGCCGGCGGTGTCCGCCACGGGGGAGCTGTTCGCCATGGCGTGCACCGCGGTGAAGCCCCCGAGCGCCGCGGCACGGGACCCGGTCTCCACGGTCTCGGCGTCCTCGCGGCCGGGCTCCCGGAGGTGGGTGTGCAGGTCCACGAGACCGGGCAGCAGGATCAGACCCGTCGCGTCCACGACGACGGCGGAGGACGACGCCTCCGCGGCGGCCGTGTCGCCGACGGCCGCGATGCTGCCGCTACGGATCAGGAGGTCGCGGACCGGACCGCCGAGGAGCGCGGCGCCGCGGATCAGGTACTGGGGGGTGTCACTGGTCACGGGTACGGCCTTCCGGCGAAAGATCGGTTGCTCGGGGGGTGGACGTTCGGGGGTCGGGGGCTGGCACGTCGTCCTCCGCGTCGTCGTCCTGCTGGTCCCCGGAGAGCAGCAGGTACAGGGCCGCCATGCGCACGGACACGCCGTTGCGGACCTGCGCGAGGACGGTGGAGCGGGAGGAGTCCGCGGCGGAGGAGGAGATCTCGAGGCCCCGGTTCATGGGGCCGGGGGGCATGATCACGGTGTCCTTCAGCCCCAGGGTGTCCAGCCGTGCCAGACGGGCGTCGTCGAACCCCCAGCGCCGGGCGTACTCGCGCGTGGAGGGGAAGAACGCCGCGTGCATGCGTTCCGCCTGGAGCCTGAGCATCATCACGGCGTCCGGCCGCCGGGCGAGGGCGTCGTCGAGGTCGTAGTAGACGGTGCAGGGCCAGGAGTGCACGCCGACGGGCAGGAGGGTGGGCGGCCCCGCGAGCAGCACCTCCGCCCCCAGCGTGGTCAGCAGCCAAACGTTGGACCGCGCCACCCTCGAGTGCAGCACGTCCCCCACGATGAGGATCCGCATCCCGGCCAGCGTGGAGCCCGTGGAGGGCTCACCCCCCAGCCGGGCACGGTGGCGCCGGAGCGTGAAGGCGTCCAGCAGGGCCTGGGTGGGATGCTCGTGCGTGCCGTCGCCGGCGTTGACCACGGCGGCGTCGATCCACCCGGAGGCCGCCAGCCGTGCCGGGGCCCCGGAGGAGGGGTGACGGATCACCACGGCGTCCGCGCTCATGGCCTCGAGCGTCTGCGCGGTGTCCTTCAGCGACTCGCCCTTGGACACGGAGGAACCCTTGGCGGAGAAGTTGATGACGTCGGCGGACAATCGTTTCGCCGCGGCCTCGAAGGAGATCCGGGTACGGGTGGAGTCCTCGAAGAACAGGTTCACCACGGTGCGCCCACGCAGCGCCGGGAGCTTCTTGATCTCCCGCTCCCCCACGGCGGCCATCTCCTCCGCCACGTCCAGCAGCCGCAGGGCACGGGGGACGGAGAGGTCCTGCGTGCTCAGCAGGTGCCTCACGTGCGGTCCTCGATGACGACCTCGTTCACCGCAGAACCACCGATCAGGTCGATCTCGGCGAGGTGCACGCGCACCCGCTCGCGGGACGACGTCGGCAGGTTCTTGCCCACGTGGTCGGCGCGGATGGGGAGTTCGCGGTGGCCGCGGTCCACGAGGACCGCCAGGCGGACCGAGCGGGGGCGGCCGAGGTCGGCGAGGGCGTCGAGCGCCGCACGGATGGTGCGTCCGGAGTAGAGGACGTCGTCCACCAGGACCACCACCTTGTCGTCGATCCCCGAGGGCGGCAGCTGCGTGGCCAGGGGTGAGCGCGTGGGGTTGCGGCGGAGGTCGTCGCGGTACAGGGGGACGTCGAGCTGACCCGTGACGAGGGCGGGGTCCACGGCCGGGTCCACGGCGGCGATCTTCTGCGCCCGGCGCTGCGCGAGGGGGAACCCGCGCCGGGGGATGCCGAGGAGCACGAGATCCTGCGAGCCCTTGTTCGCCTCGAGGATCTCGTGGGCGATGCGCGTGAGTGCGCGGTCGATGTCGGCGGCTGCGAGGACGACGCGCTTGGTGACACCGGATTCCGAAGCAGGCACGGTCATGACACGCTTCCTCCTTCCCCGCCTCACTGGACGGCATTTAAAGGCTGGTTGCGAGCACAAAACTACCACAGCGTCACCGGCACCCTAGGGTTGCCCCATGGAGACGAACTCCCCGCACCCGGCCCGCCGGGGCCTCCCGGGCCCGCAGGGCCGACCCCCGGGCGGGCTCCCGGGCGGGCTCCCGGGGCACCCCCGGCGCGACTGGTGGAGCGACAGCACCGAACGGGTGCGCCTGCCCGCCCCCGAGCACGCAGGGGCGCCGGTGCAGCCGATCCGCATCCGGCCGGCACGACGACGCCGGGTGCTCGATGCGCTGCTGCTCGTCCTCGCGGCCCTCGTGGTGGCCGGCGTCCTCCTGCTGCTCTCGGCGTCCCTCGGCCCGTCGGCGCTGCTGCTGTGCGGCTTCCTGGCCCTCGTGCCCCTCGGGATCTGCCTGCTGGGGCTCCGCTGGATCGATCGCTGGGACCCCGAACCGCGCAGTGCGCTGCTCTTCGCCTTCCTCTGGGGTGCAGGGGCCTCCGTGGTGGTCACCCTGGCCCTCGGCAGCTACGTGGTGCAGCTCCTCGGCTCCGCCCTGACCACCGCGCCGCCCGAACTCCTCGGGCCGGTGCTCCAGGCCCCGCTCGTGGAGGAGTTCGCCAAGGGGCTCGGAGTACTGATCCTCGTGTACACGCGGCGCAGCCACTTCGACGGGCCGGTGGACGGGATCGTGTACGCGGGCACGGTGGCCGCCGGGTTCGCCTTCACCGAGAACATCCTCTACTTCGGTGCCGCCGTGCTGGAGCCGGGCGCGGCCGGCTCGCTGGTGGGGGTGTTCATCCTGCGCGGTCTCTTCTCGCCGTTCGCGCACGTGATGTTCACGGCGGTGCTGGGCTTCGCCCTCGGCGCAGCGCTCGTCCGCGGGGGCGGCAACCTCCGGATCCTCCGGGCGTTCGTCCTCGGTCTGCTGCCGGCCATCGGCGGCCACATGCTGTGGAACGGGGGCACCCTGGTCCTGTTCGACGACTTCTTCCTGTTCTACCTCGTGGTGCAGGTGCCGCTCTTCGGTGCCGCCGTGCTCGCCGTCGTCCTCCTCCGCGCCTCGGAGCGCCGGCTCACGGAGGCGCGGCTCGCCGACTACGCCCGTACCGGATGGTTCACGGCCGGGGAGGTGCGGATGCTCGCCACGGCCCCGGGCCGCGCACAGGCGCTCGCCTGGGCACGGCGTGCAGGGGCGGAGGAGGACATGCGGGAGTTCATCCGCACGGGGACGCGCATCGCCCACACGCGCCAGCGCATGCTGAGCGGGCGACGCGACGCCGACTACGCCGCGGTGGAACGCGAGCTCCTGGAGCAGGCGGAGCTGCGCCGTGCCGGCATCATCCGGCGTGCGTCCTGAGACCACGCCACCGTACGAAGCAGAACGCCCCCGTCCGTCCCGGTTACGGGGACGGACGGGGGCGTTCGAAAAGCGGGTCCTAGGCCAGCAGGGTGGGCTTGAGCTGCTGCAGCCGGCCGAGGAGACCGTTGACGAACTTCGGCGACTCGTCCGTGGAGAGCATCTTCGCGAGCTCCACGGCCTCGCTGACGGCCACGCCGTCCGGAACGTCGTCGTTGTACAGGAGCTCCCAGCTGCCGATCCGCAGGATCATGAGGTCCACCACCGGCATGCGGTCCAGCGTCCAGCCCTGCGAGTAGGTGCTCAGGTACTCGTCGATCTGCTCCTGGCGTTCCAGCACGCCCTCCACCACGTCCACGGTGTAGTCGGCGATCACCATGTCCGTCTTCTCGCGGCGGGCGCGGATCACCTCGAGTGCCGGCATCCCGCGCTGCGTGGACTCGAAGAGGATGTCCAGCGCGCGACGACGTGCCTTGCTGCGTGCGCTCACTCGTTGACGCGTCCGAGGTAGTCACCGGTCCGGGTGTCCACCTTGACCTTCGTGCCGGTCCCCAGGAACAGCGGGACCTGGATCTCGTGGCCGGTCTCCACGGTGGCGGGCTTGGTGCCTCCGGTGGAGCGGTCACCCTGCAGGCCGGGCTCGGTGTAGGTGATCTCGAGCGTCACGGACGGCGGGAGCTCCACGTAGAGGGCCGTACCCTCGTGCATGGCGATGGTGGCCAGCTGGCTCTCCAGCATGAAGTTCGCGGCGTTCCCCACGGTCTTGCCCGGCACCGTGATCTGGTCGTAGTCCGAGGTGTCCATGAACACGAAGTCCTCGCCGTCCTTGTACAGGTACTGGTAGTCGCGGCGGTCCACGGTGGCCGTCTCGATCTTCAGACCCGCGTTGAACGTCTTGTCCACCACCTTGCCGGAGAGGATGTTGCGCAGCTTGGTGCGGACGAACGCGCCACCCTTGCCGGGCTTGACGTGCTGGAACTCGAGGACGTTCCAGAGATTGCCCTCGAGCTTCAGCACAGTGCCGTTCTTGATGTCGTTCGTGGTCGCCACAGATTCACTTTCGTCGGTTTCGCGGATGTCCCGCGGATGTCGGTGCCGCGGATGGAGGGCCGGCCGGGGCCGAGCGGGCGCGCCGCAGCGCGCCGGAAGTCCAGGGGACAGTGTACCCTGCGGAGCCCGTGGCCCTCCCGCCCGCCGGCTTGACGCCCCGTGCTGTTCCGGCGCGGTCCGGTATGCACCGGCCCGGAGCGCCGCTAGGAGGCGATCTCCTGGTAGGCGGCGAACAGGAGCGAGGTGTCGGGGACCTCGAGCATCCCGGGGCGTCCCACGCCGTCGAGCACCACGAAGCGCAGCAGGTCACCGCGGGACTTCTTGTCGCGGCGCATGCCGTCGAGCAGGGACGCCCAGCGGTCCCGGCGGTAGGTGACGGGCAGGCCCAGGCCCTCGAGGACGGTGCGGTGACGATCCGCGTCGGCGTCGCTGAGCCGCCCCACCATGCGGGAGAGCTCGGCGGCGAAGACCAGGCCCACGGAGACGGCGGCGCCGTGCCGCCACGAGTACCGCTCGGCGAGCTCGATGGCGTGGCCGAGCGTGTGCCCGTAGTTCAGGAACTCCCTCCGGCCGGACTCCCGCAGGTCCTCGGACACGATCTCCGTCTTGACCCGGACGGCCCGTTCCACGAGCTCGCGGAGCACGGGCGAAGCCGGGTCCCGGACGGCGTCCGGGTGCTGCTCGATCAGCTCGAGGATCACCGGATCGGCAATGAAGCCGCACTTGACCACCTCCGCCAGCCCGGTGACGAGCTCGTTCTGCGGCAGCGTGGCGAGCGCGTCGAGATCCACCAGCACGGCGGCGGGCGGGTGGAAGGCACCCACGAGGTTCTTGCCCTCGGAGGTGTTGATGCCGGTCTTGCCCCCCACGGCGGCGTCCACCATGCCGAGCAGACTGGTGGGGAGGTGGACCACCCTGACCCCGCGGAGCCAGGTCGCCGCCACGAATCCGCCGACGTCGGTCACGGCTCCCCCGCCCACGGTGACCACGGCGTCGGAGCGGGTGAAGTCGTTCTGCCCGAGCACCTGCCAGCAGAAGGCCGCCACCTGGATGTGCTTGCCCTCCTCGGCGTCGGGGATCTCGGCCGTGACGGCGGTGAAGCCGGCCTCAGCGAGTTCCTCCCGCACGGTGTCGCCGGTGGCACGCAGCGCCCTCGGGTGGATCACCAGGACGCGGCGCACGCGCTCGCCGAGGATCGCGGGCAGCCGGTCCAGGAGCCCGCGCCCCACCAGCACGTCGTAGGTCTCCGCGGGGGTGCTCCCGGTCACCGGGATGATCGTGGCGTCGTCAGTGGTCATGGGGTGTTCTCCCGCTCTCCTCGTTCGTGTGTGGGTGCTGCGGTTGCTCCGGCCGGTGGGCCCGCGGGTTGCTGCGCGGAGCGGATCGCGCGGAGGACGGCGTCCACCACCGCCCGCGCGGACAGATCGCGGGTGTCGATCACCTCCGTGGCCACCGCCTCGTAGAGCGGCCGCCGCTCGTCGTAGATCTCCTGCCACCGCTCCCCCGGGTTCCCGGCGAGCAGCGGTCGTGTCGTGTCCCCGCTGATCCGGGGACGCACCGTCGCGAGATCCGTCTCGAGGTACACCACCGTGGTGCGGGTCAACCGGTCCCGGGTCCCGGCGTCGAGCACGGCGCCCCCGCCGAGTGCCACCACCACGTCGTCGTTCTCCAGCGCCGCCGCGATGACGTCCGCCTCGAGGACGCGGAAGGCCTGCTCGCCGCGCTCGGCGAAGATCGCGGCGACCGGGCCGTGCCGCTCCACGATCTCCCGGTCCGAGTCGATGAAACGCAGTCCCGTGCGGTGTGCGAGCATCCGGCCGACGGCGGACTTCCCCGAGGCCATCGGGCCGATCAGGACGAGCGGTCGGGTGGGACCCATCAGGCTCCGGCGGAGTCCAGGAACTCCGGGATGCTCTCGAGGTAGGTGCGCATGTTGCGGGCGGTCTCCGCGAGGGAGTCGCCCCCGAACTTCTCCGTGACGGCCTCGGCGAGCACCAGGGCGGTCATCGCCTCGGCGACCACCCCGGCGGCCGGGACGGCGCAGACGTCCGAGCGCTGGTGGTGCGCGCGGGCGGCCCCGCCCGTGCTGACGTCCACCGTCCGCAGGGCGCGTGGCACGGTGGCGATGGGCTTCATGGCCGCCCGTACCCGCAGGGCCTCGCCGATGCTCATGCCGCCCTCGATCCCGCCGGCACGGTTGCTGGTCCGGATCACCTTGCCGTCGGCGTTCCGGACGATCTCGTCGTGGGCGGCGGTCCCGCGACGGGCCGCCGTACGGAAGCCGTCGCCCACCTCCACGCCCTTGATGGCCTGGATGCCCATGAGCGCGGCCGCGAGGCGGGAGTCGAGGCGGCGGTCCCAGTGGACGTAGCTGCCGAGTCCGGGCGGGAGGCCGTAGGCCACCACCTCCACCACACCCCCGAGGGTCTCGCCCTCCTTGTGCGCGGCGTCCACCTCGGCCACCATGGCCTCCGAGGTGCTCCGGTGGAAGCACCGCAGCGGATCGGTGTCGAGGGCGATCACGTCGTCGGGGGTGGGCAGGGGTGCGTCCTCCGGCACGGAGACGGAGGCGATGGACACCGTGTGGCTCACCAGGCGGATGCCGAGGCCTCCGAGGAACTTCGCGGCGACCGTGCCGAGGGCCACCCGGGTGGCGGTCTCCCGGGCGCTGGCCCGCTCCAGGACCGGACGCGCCTCGTCGAAGCCGTACTTCTGCATCCCGGTGAAGTCCGCGTGCCCGGGCCGGGGTCGGGTCAGCGGGGCGTTGCGGGCCGAGGCCGCCAGCTCCGCGGCGTCCTCGTCGCCGAGCGGATCGGCGGACATGATCTTCTCCCACTTGGGCCACTCGGTGTTCGCCACCTCGACGGCCACCGGACCGCCCTGCGTGATCCCGTGCCGCACGCCGCCGAGGATCCGCACCTGGTCCTGCTCGAACTTCATCCGTGCGCCCCGCCCGTAGCCGAGGCGGCGGCGGGCCAGGGCGTCCTGGATGTCGGTGCTCGTGATGTGCACACCCGCGGGCATCCCCTCGATGATCCCGACCACGGCGGGGCCGCGCGATTCTCCCGCCGTCACCCACCGCAACATGATTCCCATCCTGCCATGCAGCGCCCCTGCCCTCAGCGTCGGGAAGCGCCCACGGCGTCACACATGACCTCGAACACCCGGTGGCGCTCCTGCGGCACGTCGGGGAAGAACAGCCGGACCTGCTCCACGGCCTGGTGGAGGAGCATGTCGAGTCCCGGCACGATCACGCCCCCGCGCCGCTCCCAGACCTCGGCGAGCGCGCTGGGCCACGGGTCGTACGCGACGTCGAGGAGCGTCCCGGCGGGGAGCGTGCCGCGGGCCGACGCGAGCTCGGCGGCGAGCGGGTCGGCGGCACGCGGCGGGAGGGTGGAGACCACGACGTCGGCGGAACCGAGGACCCGGGCCGCGGTGTCCCACCCGAGGACCTCCACGGTGACGCCGAGCGCGGCTCCGACGGCGACGAGCCCGTCCACGGAGGCGGGGCGCCGCCCCACCAGGGGCACCGGGCGGGCGCCGGGGCGGGGGGGGCCGGCCCCCGCGGCGGGCGCCGGCCCCCCGCCGCCGCGCACCGCCGGCCGCCGGGGTGTCCCGACACCGGCCGAGGCGAGTGCCTCGGCCACACCGATCACATCCGTGTTGTGGCCCACGACCCTCCGGGTGGGCCCATGGCCGTGCGCCACGAGGGTGTTCACCGCGCCGAGCGCGGTGGCCGGTTCGGTGGTGGAGTCCGCCGAGCGTGCCGCCCGTGCCTTCAGCGGCATGGTCACCGACAGACCCCTCCAGGACTCATCCGTGCGGACCCGGACCAGGAGGTCGTCGAAGGACCCCTCGTCCGTCTCGAGTGCCGTGTAGGAGCAGTCGATGCCGAGGTCACGGTAGGCGGCCGCGTGCAGTGCGGGTGACTTCGAGTGCCCGATCGGGAATCCGACGACGGCCGCCCGGAGGGCGTGCACGCCACCGGCCGGACCGGCGCCTAGTCGCACCGCCCCGGGTTCTGACCGCACCAGGCGTCGTACTCCGCGACGTAGCCGAGGTGCTCGGCGTAGGTCTCGGAGAACTTGGTCTCCTTGGTGTCCAGGTTCACGGTCACCCAGAAGTAGAAGGGGACGTCCGCCGGCCTGACCGTGGCGTCGATGGCCTCGTCGCTCGGGGACCCGATCGGGCCCTCGGGGAGGCCGGGGTTCGCGAAGGTGTTGTACGGGTTGGAGGTGTCCGCCTTCTCCTCCGGGGTGAGCTGGTAGGTCCGCTTCCCCAGCCCGTATGCCACCGTGGCGTCGGACTGCAGGAGCCCGTTCGTCTCGGTGTTGCCCGGGGTGAGCCTGTTGTCGATGGACCCTGCGACGGTCGCGTAGTCACCCTCGCCGGCCTCGGCCTGCACGATGCTCGCGATGGTGAGTATCCGGTACTGCTCGGCCGGGTCGGTGATGCCGTCCTGGACGAGGCGGTCCTGGGTAGCGGTGATCATCTCGGTGATCATCTCGGGGGCGGTGGCGTCGACGTCGAAGCGGTACTCCCCCGGGTGGAGGTACCCCTCCAGGGAGAGCGCCTGGGCGGGCAGACCGAACTGGGTGGGGTCCGCGGCCAGGGCCTCGAACTCGGCGACCGGGATGCCGGTGGACTCGCTGAGGATGCCGAAGACCTCGTTCTGCCGGAGGTCGCGTGCCACTGCCGCGTAGGAGACGAGGGTGGGGTCGTCGCCGAGCAGCGCCTCGGCGGCGTCGGCGGAGGACATCTGGAGTCGCATCTCGTACTCGCCGGGCTGCACCTCGCGGCCCCCGGCGATCGAGGTGAGCGCACTCACGAAGGTCCCGGAATCCGCCACGATGTCCGCGGCCTGCAGCCCGTTCGCGATGGCGAGGGGGCCGGCTCCCGAGTCGACGGTGAAGACGGTCTCGTCACCGCCGGGACCGGCGTAGTCGGTGACGGTGTCGAACCCGAGCATGTCGCGCAGCATGAGTGCCACCCCGTAGACGGTTCCGGCGAAGATGCCGAGCACGACGAGCATGACCACGGTGCGGCGCAGCCTCTTGCGCCGCTTGGCCTTGGAGCGCGGCTTCTTGGCGCCGTGCGCGCCCTGGTCCTGGGTGGCGAAGAAGTCCTCCACCGGCTCGGGGTGCTCGTAGTCGTCCGCGAAGTACTCGTGCCCGTCGTCGAGGTGCTCGTCGGCGTGTCGGCCGGCATCCTGGGATGCAGCGGAATGGGGGGTACGGTTGTTCACGACTCCGGGTTCCTTCTGCTGGACTGGGACTGCTCGATGACTGGCTCCTCGTTCGGGCTCGGCGACAGGTTCGGTGCCTGCTCCGCCGTACGTCCCGGTACCGGATCCCCCACGTCCCGTATCCGCGATCGCTGCATGTCGATGGCGTGCTGGAGTATTTCGACAGCCGCCACCTGATCCACCACCATACGATGCTTCCGGCTGTCGAGACCAGCCAGATGGAGTGAGCGGTGGGCGGAGACGGTGCTCAGGCGCTCGTCCACGAGGTGCACGGGGAGCTCCAGCGACACCCGCGCGAGCTCGTCGAGGATGCGGTCGGCGTAGCTGCGGGCCATCTCCGCGGACGCCCCCTCCTGCCCGTCGAGCTTCCGCGGCAGACCCACGAAGATCTGCACGGCTCCCCGCTCGAGGGCCTCGCGGACCAGGATCCGCACATCGCTGTTCTTCCGCCGATCACGCTTCAGGGTCCGGATGGGGGTGGCGAGCATCCCGTCGCGGTCGCAGCCGGCCAGTCCCACGCGCACCTCGCCGACGTCGACGCCGAGCTTCGGGCCGACCGGGTAAGGAGTCCCGGCCGGTCCTGCGGCATCGGATGCCACCACGTGCGTCAGCGCTCGGCCACGGCGGTGCGGATCGCGGCCAGGGCATCGGGGATGCGGACCGCCTCGGCCCCGCCGCCCTGCGCGACGTCGTCCTTCCCGCCACCGCCCCCGCCGAGGATCTTCGCGGCGGTGCGCACCAGGGCCCCGGCCTTGACGCCCGCACCCCGCGCGGCCTCGTTCGTGGCCACGAGCACGAGCGGGCGGCCCTGCGACACGCCGGTCGCCGCCACGACGGCGGCTTCGGAGCCCAGGCGCCCGCGCAGGTCCAGCACGAGCGTCCGGAGGTCGTCGGCGGCGCCGATCTCCCCGGCGTCGTGCGCGATCAGGCGCACGCCGTCCACGTCCACGGCCGTGTCCACGAGCGACGCCGCGGCCACGGCGAGCTGCTCCTTCCGCAGCCGGTCCAGTTCCCTCTCCGCCGCCTTGAGCTTGCCGAGCGTGGCCGAGAGCCGTTCCGGCAGCTGGGCGGAGGGCACCTTCAGCATGTCGGAGAGCTCGGAGACGAGGGCGCGTTCGGCCGCGAGGTGCCGGAACGCGTCGAGACCCACCAGCGCCTCCACACGCCGGTTGCCCGAACCGACGGACTGCTCGCCGAGGAGCGTCAGGCTCCCGATCAGCGACGTCGAGGAGACGTGCGTGCCACCGCAGAGCTCACGGGAGAACTCCGCGTTCATCTCCACCACGCGCACGGTGTCGCCGTAGGCCTCTCCGAACAGTGCCGTGGCTCCGAGCGCCTTGGCGTCGGCGAGGGACATGATCCTGGTCTCCACCTCGTAGTTGTTGCGGATCGCGATGTTGGAGACCTCCTCGATCTCCGAGCGGGCGCCCGCGCTGATGCCCTCGCCCCAGGCGAAGTCGAAGCGCAGGTAGCCGGCCTTGTTGAACGATCCGCGCTGCAGTGCCTCGGGGCCGAGGATCTCGTGGAGGGCCGCGTGGACGATGTGCGTGCCAGAGTGGGCCTGCTCGCCCGCGTGGCGGCGCTGGCGGTCGACGGCGGCGGTGACTCCCGCGCCCTGCGACACCTCGCCCTCACGCACCACGGCCCGGTGCACGCTCAGGCCCTTGACGGGCTGCTGCACGTCCAGCACCTCCACCACGAAGCCGTTGCCGGTGATCAGGCCGACGTCGGCGGCCTGCCCTCCGGACTCGGCGTAGAACGGCGTCCGGTCCAGGACCAGCTCCACCTCGTCGCCCTGCAGCGCCGCCGGGACGGACTGCCCCGTGACCATCAGGCCGATGATCGTGGCCCCGGAGGTGAGTTCGTCGTACCCGGTGAACAGGGTGCGGCCGCGGCCGAGCAGCTCGGTGAACACGGTGAGGTCCGCGTGACCGGCCTTCTTCCCGCGGGCGTCGGCCTGGGCCCTCTGACGCTGCTCGAGCATCAGCGACCGGAAGCCCTCGGCGTCGACGGCGAGGCCCGCCTCCTCCGCCATCTCCAGGGTCAGGTCGATGGGGAACCCGTAGGTGTCGTGCAGGGCGAAGGCGTCCTCGCCCGAGAGCGGGCGCTGCCCGGCGAGGGACTCCTTCACCGCCTCCTCGAGGCGCGCCGTGCCCGAGGCGATGGTCCGCAGGAAGGCCTTCTCCTCCGCGTAGGCGATGCGGCTGATGCGCTCGAAGTCGTTCTCCACCTCCGGGTACACGCCCTTCATGGCGTCGCGGGAGGCGGGCAGGAGTTCCGGCAGGCAGGCCTTCTCCACCCCGAGGAGGCGCATGGCACGCACGGCGCGGCGGATGAGGCGCCGCAGCACGTAGCCGCGGCCCTCGTTCGACGGGCTCACCCCGTCCGCGATGAGCATCAGGGAGGAGCGGATGTGGTCGGCCACCACGCGGAGCCGGACGTCGTCGGTGTGGTGCGGGTCGGCGGGCGACTCGGAGCTGGTGTAGGCCTTCCCGCTGAGGGCGGCCGCGCGGTCGAGCACGGGCCGCACCTGGTCCGTCTCGTACATGTTCTCCACGCCCTGCAGGATCATGGCCAGGCGCTCCAGGCCGAGGCCCGTGTCGATGTTCTTCTTCGGCAGCTCGCCCAGGATCTCGAAGTCGTCCTTGCCCGTGCCCTCGCCGCGCTGGTACTGCATGAACACGAGGTTCCAGATCTCCACGTAGCGGGTGTCGTCGGCCTCCGGACCACCGTCCACGCCGTACTGCGGGCCGCGGTCGTAGAAGATCTCCGAGCAGGGTCCGGCCGGACCGGGCTGGCCCGTGGACCAGTAGTTGTCCTTCTTCCCCATCTTCTGGATCCGCTCGGCGGGCACCCCGATGCCGTCGCGCCAGATCCCGAGTGCTTCCTCGTCCTCGTGGTACACCGTGACCCAGAGCTTCGACGCCGGGAGACCGAAGCCGCCCTCGTCCACGTCCTTGGTGAGCAGCTCCCAGGCGAACCGGATGGCCCCGGCCTTGAAGTAGTCACCGAAGGAGAAGTTGCCGCACATCTGGAAGAACGTGCCGTGGCGGGCGGTCTTGCCGACCTCCTCGATGTCCCCGGTGCGGATGCACTTCTGCACACTCGTCGCGCGGCTGTACGGGGCCTCCTCGCGTGCTGTGAGGTACGGGATGAAGGGCACCATGCCCGCCACCGTGAACAGGAGCGAGGGGTCCGTGGAGACCAGCGACGCCGAGGGCACCACCGTGTGCCCGTTCTTCTCGAAGTAGCTCAGCCAGCGGGCGGCGATCTCGTGGGACTTCATGGGGGGATCCTTCGACGGGGGAGCCGGGCAGGGGGCCGGCGGGGCGCATCGGGAGTGCGGGGACGCGTCCCGGGACGACGCACTGCCGCCGATGGACACCTCCGCGAGGGCGGTGGTGTCCATCGGCGGGGCAGGGGGCCGCGGCGGGGTCGCCGCGGGGGGGGGGGGGGCGGGCCGGGGGCCCCGGTCGCCGTGGCCGTGGGCGCCTGGACGCCGAGGGCCGCCCGGAGGGCGTCCTCGCGCTCGGTCATCGCGGAGCGCAGGGCGTCGGCGAAGTCGGCGATGCTGTCACTGATCTGACCCACGGCCCGGTTCATGCCCTCGGGGCCGAGGGTCGACTTCGCCTGGGAGACCTTGCGGACGGCGACGACGCCGATGGTGACCCCGGCTGCCAGCCAGAAGACTCTTCTGATCATTGTTCTCTCCGGTTCTCTGAAGGGACTAGCGGCTGCGACGCCGGCGCACGGGTGCTCTCCGGCCGGCGAGGGCGGAGCGGACACCGTAGCTGAAGGCGGACACCTTGATGAGCGGCGACCCGATGGTGGCCGCGACCAGCGAGGACAGCGCGGAGATGTTCGCGGAGGCGTCGGAGACGTTGGAGGTGATGCCGTCCACGGTCCTCAGCTGCTGGTGCGTGGTGCTCACGGTGCTCGTGACCTCCTCGATCAGCGGCGTGGTCTCCTCGGTGACGGTGCGGATGGCCTTGCGCAGCTCGTCGAACACGCGTCCGAGCTTCCAGATCGGTACGGCCAGCAGCAGCACCAGGATGGCGAACACGCCGGCAGCTATCAGGCCCGCAATATCTCCACCTGACATGGGCGGTCTCCTTTACGCAGGGGTGTGCCGTCTCTTGTGGACGGGCACGGGAATTCTTGCTCTTAGTACCTTACAGAACGAAGAGCCCGCGGCGGGCGCCGCGGGCTCTTCGTGCATGCTTCTCGTACTGCGTCCGGATGACCCGGGGGTGATCAGCGTGCGTAGTACTCCACCACGAGCTGCTCCTCGCAGGTCACGGGGACCTCGGAGCGCTTCGGGCGGCGCACCAGGCGGGCCTGGAGCTTCTCGAGCTGGACGTCCAGGTAGCCGGGAACGGCGGGGAGGACGTCGCGGTGGGCACCGGCGGCGGCGACCTGCAGCGGGACCATGGTCTCGCTGCGGCTGTGCACGTGGATGAGCTGGCCCTCGGACACGCGGTAGGACGGGCGGTCCACGCGGGCGCCGTCCACCATGATGTGGCGGTGGACGATCAGCTGGCGGGCCTGCGCGCTGGTGCGGGCGAAGCCCGCACGGAGCACGAGTGCGTCCAGACGCATCTCGAGCAGCTCGATCAGGTTCTCACCGGTCAGGCCTGCGGTGCGGCGGGCCTCCTCGAAGACGCGGGCCATCTGCGCCTCGCGGATGTTGTACTGGGCGCGCAGGCGCTGCTTCTCGCGCAGACGGACGGCGTAGTCGCTGTCCTGCTTGCGACGCGCACGGCCGTGCTGGCCCGGCGCGTAGGGCCGACGCTCGAGGTACTTCTCTGCCTTGGGGGTCAGGGCGATGCCGAGGGCCCGCGAGATGCGGACCTTCCGGCGGGCACGTGTGTTGTTAGCCACGTCTACCTTCCGATCATTTTCGCGGCGAAGAGACGGACGTCGCCACGAGGGGTGCATCCGTACTTCCTGGTGTCGCTGGCCTCCATGTGCGGAGAGCCGGGATTGGCCGCTTCCCGGTACTACAGTCCGTCGCGACCCTGGCCCTTCGTCCGGCACCGAGCAGCAAGGATCCCGCTGCGGAGGTGGTGGACGGCCGGCTGGTACACGACGACTTGCCAGTCAGCGTCCCATGCTAGCAGTCGGGCAACGCTGCGCCGAACCGTAACGGGAGCGGCCCCGGAGGGACGTCGTCGGTGCCCGGTCCGCCGCCGGCACCGCCTAGGAGCCGCGGATGATCCGGCGCAACCGGGCCAGGCGCCCCGCGATGTCCCGTTCCGCGCCGCGGTCCGTGGGCTCGTAGTAGTCGCGTCCCACGAGGTCGTCCGGTGCGTACTGCTGGGACGCGATCCCGTGCGGCTCCTCGTGCGAGTAGACGTACCCCCTGCCGTGCCCCAGCTGGGACGCCCCCGGGTAGTGCGCGTCCCGCAGGTGGGCGGGGATCCCCTGCCCACGCCCCGCCCGGACGTCCGCGACGGCGGCGTTGATGCCGTTGTACGCGGCGTTGGACTTCGGGGCGGTGGCGATGTGCACCACCGCCTCGGCCAGGATGATCCTCGCCTCCGGCATCCCCACGAGCTGCACCGCCTGGGCCGCGGCGACGGCGGTCTGCAGGGCCGTGGGGTCCGCCATGCCCACGTCCTCCGAGGCGCTGATCATGAGCCTGCGGGCGATGAAGCGGGGATCCTCCCCCGCCTCGAGCATCTTCGCCACGTAGTGGAGGGCGGCGTCCACGTCGGAGCCGCGGAGGGACTTGATGAACGCGCTGGCGACGTCGTAGTGCTGGTCGCCCGCGCGGTCGTAGCGCAGCGCGGCGACGTCCACGGCCTTCTCCGCGTGCTCGAGCGTCACCGCGACGGGTGCGTCACGCGGAGCGGCATCGCCGTCCGGCCCCTCGTCATCGTCCTCCTCCGTCCCCTCCGACCCCGTGGGGGGCCCGGCGGCAGGGCGTTCCGAGTGCGCGACGGCGGCGGCCGCCTCCAGCGCGGTCAGTCCGCGGCGTGCGTCCCCCGCGGCGAGCCGCACCAGGTGCTCGGGCGCCTCCGGGGTGAGCCGGACCGAGCCGGCCAGCCCGCGCTCGTCGTCGACCGCGCGTTCCAGCAGGCCGCGGATGTCGTCCTCCTCGAGCGGCCGGAGGGTCTGCAGGAGCGAGCGCGAGAGCAGGGGGGAGACCACGGAGAAGGACGGGTTCTCCGTGGTGGCCGCGATCAGCACCACCCAGCCGTTCTCCACGCCGGGCAGCAGGGCGTCCTGCTGGGCCTTGTTGAAGCGGTGGATCTCGTCGAGGAACAGGACCGTGGTCCGCCGGTACAGGTCGCGCGAGGTCAGGGCCTCGTCCATGACGCGGCGCACGTCCTTGACGCCGGCCGTGATCGCGGAGAGCTCCACGAACGTGCGGCCCTGCCCGCGCGCCACCACGTGCGCGAGGGTGGTCTTCCCCGTTCCCGGCGGACCCCAGAGGATCACGGACGACGGCGCGGCGTGGCCGCCGGCGTCCGTCTCCCCGGCGAGGGTGCGCAGGGGTGCGCCGCGGCCCAGGAGGTGCTGCTGGCCCACCACCTCGTCGAGGGTGCGCGGCCGCATCCGGACGGCCAGCGGGCTCCGCGGGCGTCCCGTACCGGGAGCGGCGCCGGGGACCCGCGCGGCGGGCGCCTCCTCGGCGTCGTCGTCCGCGGAGCTGAAGAGATCGTTCACCCCGCCAAGGTTACTGTGGGGTCCGGGGCCCTGCGGGACATCGCATCACCGCGGGACCCCGGAGCGGACCATCAGCACGCAGGGGCAGGACCCCGACACCGACCCGGGAGGGGACAGCATGCCATCCAGCCGGGCGGTGCTCGTGGGGACGAACCGCCTGGAGGGCTGGCTGTCCCGATTCGCCGATCGCAACGGCGGCTACGCGGTGGCGGGCGGCGGCGATCCCGGTGCACGGGACGGCGGGCTACCCGCGGGTTCCGTCCGGATCGAGGGCGGCAACGGGTGCGTCGCGGTACTCTCGCCTCCCCTTCCCCCCGCTGCCCCCACGTCCGCCGACACCTCGCCCCTGCAGGCGCTGCTCACCGGCGTGGACACCTCCGTGGTGGTGGGGCTGCTGCTCATCCGGCGGGGCGGCTACTCGGTGGGGGCCGCCCGCGCCGGGGGGATCCTGCCCTCGAAGACCGGCCCCCGCTACGTGCAGGGGCGGACGGCGGCCGGCGGGGGGTCCCCGCAGCGCTTCGCCCGGCGTCGGGCCAACCAGGCCGACGCCCTCGTGGAGGAGACCGCGCTGCGCGCCGCGGCGCTGTTCGACGCGCACCCTCCCGCCTGCCTCCAGCTGGGCGGGGATCGGACCCTGGCCGCGGCCGCACTCGCCGAACCGGTCCTCGCCCGGTACACGGGTCTCCCGCGACCTGCGTTCCTCACCGTGCCGGACCCGCGTCTCGCGGTGCTCCAGGACGCCGCGCGGTCCGCCCTGTCCGTCAGGATCACGGTCACCGACCCACCGGCCTGACGCAGACGGGTCCGCTCAGGCGCGAGGGAGCGCGGCGTGCCGCAGCGCCGTGATGGCGGCGGCGGCGTCGTCCGCGCCGTAGACCGAGGAACCGGCCACGAAGACGGACGCACCGGCGTCGGCGGCGCGGAGGATGGTCTCCTCGGTGATGCCGCCGTCCACCTGGATGACCAGGGGCAGCCCCGCCCCGCGGATCGCGGCGGCGGCCCGCCGGATCTTCGGGAGCGTCAGGTCCAGGAACGACTGACCGCCGAAGCCGGGCTCCACCGTCATGATCAGCAGCATGTCCAGTTCACCGAGCAGGTCGAGGTAGGGCTCCACCGGGGTGGCGGGGCGCAGCGCCATGGCGGCGCGTGCACCCGCGGCCCGGATCTCCCGTGCCAGCTTCACCGGTGCGGCCGCGGCCTCCGCGTGGAACGTCACGGACGCCGCTCCGGCCTCCGCGTACTGCGGCGCCCAGCGGTCGGCGTCCTCGATCATGAGGTGCACGTCGAGCGGGAGCGGGCTGACCTGCTGCAGGCGCTGCACGATCGGCAGCCCGAGGGTGAGGTTCGGCACGAAGTGGTTGTCCATGACATCCACGTGCACGGCGTCGGCCGAACCGATGCGCTGCAGCTCCGCCTCCAGGTTGGCGAAGTCCGCGGAGAGGATGCTGGGGTTGATGCGCGGGTGCGTCACGATGATGCCTTTCCTGGCCCGGGTGGTGTCCCCGGCGCGGTGGAGCCGTACGGGTCGGTACCGCGGATGCTCATGCCGCCGGCACCCGCCCTTCGGGGGCCTTCCTGATGAGCGCCAGGTACATGGCGCCCGGGCCGGGGACGTGCGGCCAGAGCTGCGCGCCGGTGCCGCCCCCCGCCCCGGGGGGCCCGCCGGTACTCACGGCGTCCAGGGCCGCACCGGCGTCGAGGCGCTCGAAGCCCTCGCGCCGGCGCAGGCAGTCGTCCACCACGGCGTCGGTCTCGGCGTGGTGGGGCGAGCAGGTCACGTACGCGACCACTCCCCCGGGGGCGACGGCGTCCAGGGCGGCGGTGAGGAGGTCGCGCTGCAGCGGTGCGAGGCCCGCGAGGTCCGCCGGCTGCCGGCGCCAGCGTGATTCCGGGCGGCGACGCAGCGCACCGAGTCCGGTGCAGGGCGCGTCCACGAGGACACGGTGGAACTGCCCGGACCGTTCCGCACCGAGGTCGCGGCCGTCGCCCCCGAGCACGGTCCAGCTGCTCGCCGGCAACGGGCGCAGTGCCTGCCGCACCAGCTGGGCGCGGTGCGGCACGGGCTCGTTGGCCGTCACGTGCACACCCCTCCCCTGTCCCAGCGCCGCCAGCAGGGCGGTCTTCCCGCCCGGTCCCGCGCACAGGTCCAACCACTGTTCAGGACCCTCGACGGCGCCGTCGGCGAGCTCGACGCCGGCCAGGGCACGGGCCACGAGCTGGGAGCCGGTGTCCTGCACCCGCAGGGTCCCGGCGGAGATGCCGGGCAGGCGGCTGACGTCGCCGCCCGAGTAGGACGCGGAATCCGGTGCCAGCAGGCCCGGTTCGGCGCCTTCCGCGAGGGCGTCGTCCAGGGTCCCGATGCCCGGCAGCGCCACGAGGTGCACCGAGGGCGCGGCGTTGTCGGCCGCGAGCAGGGCGTCGATCTCCGCGACGTCCCGGCCGTGCGCCACGAGGGACTGCCGGAGCGCCCGGACGATCCACTCCGGGTGGCTGTGGGTCAGCGCGGCGATCGCGGTGGCGTCGGTCAGCCCCGACACGATCTCGGCGATCCAGCCGTCCAGGTCCCGGGCCGTGACCTTGCGAAGCACGGCGTTCACGAGCGACGACGGCCCGGCACCGACGACGGCGCGGACCAGACCCACGGTCTGGTCGAGGGCTGCGTGCGCCGGGACGCGCATCGCGAGGATCTGGTGGGCGCCGATCCGCAGGGCGTCCAGCACCGCCGGGTCCAGTTGGTCGAGGGGCCGGTCCACGCAGCGTGCCAGCACGGCGTCGTACGTCCCCTGACCCCGCAGCGCCCCGTAGGTCAGCTCGGTGGCGAAGCCGGCGTCCCGGCGGTCCAGCCGGTGCTTCCGGATGCTCGCCGGCAGCACGAGGTTCGCGTAGGCGTCCTCCGCGGCGACGGCCCGCAGCACCTCGAAGGCCACCAGGCGTGCGGGGTCGGCGCGCCTGGTGCGCTGCGACGGCGCGGCCTCGGAGAACCGTCGCTCTCCCCCGCGGTTGCGCTCGCGCCCCTGCTCGTTGCGACGCCGGGCGGATCCGCCCTTGCCGCTGCCGCCCGGGCGTCGGCCTCCGCCCGGTGCCCCCGAACCGCGGGCGTCCTGCCCCCCCGCCCCGCTGCTCGTCCCGTCTCTCTCCGTCACTCGAACACCAGCTCTCCGCGCGTCGCCGCGCCTCGTGCCCAGTCCAGGGCGCACATCGTCTTCTTGCCTGCGGGCTGCAGTGTGCCGAGGACCACCGGGGTGGAACCCGTCCCCACCCGGACCTCCCGGTCCACGAGGTGCACCACGCCGGGCCCCGGACGGTCCAGGGGCATCCCGTCGTCCGCATGCTCCGGGGCGCCGCCGTCGAGCGGGGTGACCGGGCCGAGTTTCACCCGCTGCCCGGCGAGCGTGGTCCACGCCCCGGGCTCGGGGGTCACCGCGTTGATGCGCCGCCGCACCCCTGCGGCCGGCTGCGCCCAGTCGACGCGGGCGTCGTCGATGGTCAGCTTCGGTGCCGCACTCGGCTCGCCCGTCTGCGGCGTGGCGGTGACCCGGCCGGCGCCCCGGTCCCCCCGGGGCCGCACGAGCCGTCCCGCGCCGCTGGAGGACAACCGCGCGAGCCCCCCGCCGCTGGTGGCTGCGGGGTCGGGCGTCTCGGTCATCACCCCGAGCCCCGGCCCCGTGTCCAGGCCCTCCTCGAGGAGGAACGTGGTGGCCCCGGTGACGCTGTCGCCCGCCAGCACCGCGTGCTGCACGGGGGCTGCGCCGCGCCACTGCGGCAGGACGGAGAAGTGCAGGTTGATCCACCCGTGCTCGGGTACGGCGAGTGCTGCGGGCGGCACGATCCCCCCGTATGCCACGATCGCGGCGGCGTCGAGGTGCAGCATCGTCAGCTGCTCGATCAGCTCCGGCGTGAACCGGTTGGCCTTCAGCCCCGGGAGCCCGAGGTCCTTCGCCGCCGCTGCCACCGGGCTCGGGGTGAGGATTTTCCTGCGCCCGAGCGGTGCGTCCACCCGGCTCAGCACGGCGGCGACGTCGAACCCGGCGTCCGCGAGCGCGCGGAGCGACGGCACGGCCACCTCGGGCGTCCCGGCGAAGAGGATCCTCATCGTGCACCCCCGCCGAACGTGCCGGATCGGGCGCCGCCGGTCCGGCGGGTCGCGTCCTGCGCGGCCCCGGTCTGCGCGATGAAGCTCGAGCCGAGCGAGCGGGAGCGCTGCACGGCGGTGCGGCTGGCCACCCGGCTGTACTCCGTGCTGCGGATGGCCCGTAGCGCGTTCCTGCGGTCCTCCCCCTCGAGGCGCTCGAGGTACAGCATCCCGCGGAGGTGGTCGGTCTCGTGCTGGAGGGCGCGCGCCAGCATGCCGGTCCCCTCCACCACCACGGTCTCCCCGGCGGCGTCCCGTCCCGTGACGCGGGCCCAGTCGGCACGGGCCACGTAGCTGCCGAGCCCGGGGACGGACAGGCAGCCCTCGACGTCGGACTCCGCCTGCAACGGCCCGTCGGTCTCGAGGACCGGGTTGACCACGTGGCCCTCTGCGCCGTCCACGCGGTAGGTGAAGACCTGCAGGCCGATCCCCACCTGGGGTGCGGCGAGCCCGGCACCCTGGACATCGATCATGGTCTCGGTCATGTCCGCGACGAGCCGGGCCAGGTCGGGGCCGAACTCGGTGACCTCCGCCGCCGGTGTGCGGAGGATCGGATCGCCGATCATGCGGATACTCAGGACGGCCATCTGTGCTCTGTTCCTCGCTTCGGTACGCGGTACGCCCGCGATCGGGCTGGTGCCGCGGGGCCCCCGCCAATGGTAGTGCTGTGCGTCGCCGCCGCCGTAGCCGGGCGGTGGCCGCGCCTGCGCACCGGGTCAGGCGGCAGGAGCCGGCGGTGGCCCGATCGGCAGGAGCGCCCTCCCGGCCTCCTCGGCCTGCAGCCCGGCCTCCCAGGCACGCCGCAGGGCGCAGAAGCGGAACCAGTGGTCCTTGAGCACCTCGGGGTTGGCCCGCATGGCCCGCACCTCCGTCTGCCCCACCGCCACGCCGAGCAGCAGTGGCTGGTCACCGTGGGCCCAGGGCTGCCAGGTGCCGCTTGCCGCGTCCACGAGGGACTCCTCCGCCTTCATGCCCGCCACGAGCTGCATGACCACCTTGTCGTCCAGCGCCTTCACGAAACCGTCGCGGTCGGTGTTCTTGGTCTTGTAGTCGATCAGGCAGGTACGCCCCCCGATCGTGGCCACGAGGTCCAGTGTCCCCGCGTAGCCCAGCGTGGCGTTCCAGACCGTGATCTCGGGTTCCACGGGCCGCACGTCGTACAGCTCCCACCACTCGTCGAAGCGCTCCGCGAAGGCCACCTCGCCGTGCTGCTCCAGGTCCGTGCGGGCGGCGTCCACCTCCTCCTCGCGCCCCAGGACACGCAGGGCCACCTGCTCGCAGTAGTGGTGGACGCGCGTGCCACGCTCGGCGGCGTCGTTCCGGTACCGTTCCGCGGCAGCTGCCGCCTCCTTGACCGCGGAGCGCATCTCGGCGGGCTTGCCGAGCGCCGCGGGCAGACGCGGGTCCCGGGACAGGGCGGTGGCCGCCATGTGCCCGAACCACCCTCCGAGGGAGCTCGGCAGCTGGGAGATCACGGTGGTGATGGACGGTACGGACGGCTGGTCCGCGGTGGAACGGGAGTACATCCTGCCGTGGGGCGTGGCGTGGGCCAGGAGCGGGGCGGTCATGTCCCCAGTCTGTCAGCAGGCGCCCACAACCGGAGGACACGGATGCTCCGCGCTGATTGGACGCGGCCGGGAACGTCCTATAGAGTCTTCTCTCGTTGGAAAACGAAGAAACACCGCCGAAAGCACAGGCTTGAACGCGGATTTCCGGTCCTTTTCCCTCTGCGGACGTAGCTCAGCTGGCTAGAGCACCACCTTGCCAAGGTGGATGTCGCGGGTTCGAATCCCGTCGTCCGCTCGCAAGTCACTGCAAGGCCGGATCTTGTCCGGTGGCCGGGTCCCCCGGTCTCGGTGGGGTGGCCGAGAGGCGAGGCAGCGGCCTGCAAAGCCGTATACGCGGGTTCGAATCCCGTCCCCACCTCGTTGCAGGACGAGCACCATGAGAATGGGCGATTGGCGCAGCGGTAGCGCGCTTCCCTGACACGGAAGAGGTCACTGGTTCGATCCCAGTATCGCCCACGAAGGCGCCCCCACGGGGGCGCTTTTTTGCGGACGTAGCTCAGCTGGCTAGAGCACCACCTTGCCAAGGTGGATGTCGCGGGTTCGAATCCCGTCGTCCGCTCTCAGGCCGGTCTTCGGCCGATGCCCGGTCCTGGCGAGGACCGGGCATTTCTTGTCTCCGCCCGCACGGGGGTCCGGTCCCGGCCGTGTCGGCGTCCGCCACGAACGGCCCCCTTCCGTTCCCGGCACGATGACCCCGGTCCGTCCCGGTGCGCCCCTCCTGAATCGGGCCTATGCTGACGGGAGCGGAAACGGATGGCGTTTCCAGGACCGGAAGGAGGTATCCGTGGGTTTGTTGGACGGGCTCAAGGGTAAGGCCGGCTCTCTCGCAGGGAAGGCCACCAGCTTGATCGGCGAGAACTCCGACAAGGTGAAGGACGGCATCGGGAAGGCCGGCGACTTCGTCGACGGCAGGACCCAGGGCAAGTACTCACGCCACATCGACGGGATGCAGTCGAAG
This sequence comes from Arthrobacter sp. RIT-PI-e, assembly GCF_001187915.1. GTDB lineage: Bacteria > Actinomycetota > Actinomycetes > Actinomycetales > Micrococcaceae > Arthrobacter_D. The sequence continues at coordinate 52,669 of NZ_LGIU01000058.1, forward strand.
GCTTCCGAGATGGTCGATTCGCTGGACAAGAAGGACGGCAAGGGCTCCGACGGCCCGACCCCGCCGCCGGCCGGCTGACACCGGCCCGACGACGAGGAGGCGCCGGTCCTGCTGTGAGGCGGCACCGGCGCCTCCTGCTCTCCTCGGCGGGATCCCTGCGACCTACGCGGTGGTTTCGCTCCCCTGCCGCGCCAGGGCCGTGAGCCTTGACACCGCGCGGTAGTACTTCTTCATGTACCCGCCGTTCATCATCTCCTCGGTGAACAGGTGGTCGAACGTGGTCCCGCTGGCCATGATCGGGACGTCGCGGTCGTACAGGCGGTCCGCCAGCACCACGAAGCGCAGCGCCACCGACTGCTCGGTGATCGTCTCCACCCCGTGCCAGGCCACGGCGTCGACGCCGTCCAGCAGCTGCCGGTACCTGCTGGGGTGCACGTCGCCGAGATGACGCACCAGGTCCAGGAACCGGTCCTCGGCCAGCACCCCGCCGGAGTAGGCGGCGATCCGCTCCTGCAGCGCGGCGTCGTCGAGAGCGGCGGGCGCCTCGGGCAGCCCCCGGTGCCGGAAGTCCTCGCCGTCGATCCTGGACACCTCGAACTGGTCCGCGAGGACCTGGATCTCGCGCTGGAAGTCCTGCGCGGCGAACCTGCCGTCGCCGAGCGAACCGGGCAGCGTGTTCGACGTCGCGGCGAGCTTCACCCCGGCATCGGCGAGTTCACGCATGAGGCGCGACATCAGCACGGTGTCGCCGGGATCGTCGAGCTCGAACTCGTCGATGCACACCAGGCTGTACCCGCTGAGGGCCTCCACGGTCTTCCGGAACGTCAGGGCCCCCACGAGGTTGGTGTACTCGACGAACGTCCCGAAGGCCTTCTGCCCCGAGGACGCGTGCCACAGCGACGCCAGGAGGTGGGTCTTGCCCACACCGAACCCGCCGTCGAGGTAGATGCCCGCGGGGGCGTCCGACTTCTTGGCACCACCGAAGAACCTGCGGAACCCCGAGGGTTCCGGCCGGTCCACCGAGGTGGCGAACTCGCGGAGCTTCGTCACGGCGGCGGCCTGCGAGGGCTGCTGCGGATCCGGCCGGTAGGAGTCGAAGGACACCTCACCGAAGCGCGGCGACGGGTAGAACCCTCCCAGCAGTTCGTCGACGGAGACCTTGGGTGAACGCTCGATGAGGTGTTCGATGGCTGGCACGGATCCGGACCGCTTTCTCTCTGCGAGGGTGTCAGCCGCCCGCGTCCCACGGGTGGCGGCTCTGCAACGCAACAGTACGGCAACGCCGCCCGGTGCCCTCCGCCGCGTCCGCGCTCCTACCGCGAACCCGGGCGCCGGAAGCATTCCGCACACCGCGTGGTTAGGCTGGATGGAACCCCGTGCACCCTCGAAGGTGCAGCACGCTACCCGAAAGGCCGCAATGACCCTGGGACCAGACACGCAGGACAAGTTCTCCGAGTACGCCCACCCCGAGCGGCTCGTCTCCACCGGGTGGTTGTCCGAGCACCTCGGAACCGACGGACTGGTGGTCGTGGAGTCCGACGAGGACGTCCTGCTGTACGAGACGGGGCACGTCCCCGGCTCGGTGAAGATCGACTGGCACACCGAGCTCAACGACGAGGTCACCCGTGACTACGTGGACGGCGAGGGTTTCGCCCGGCTCATGGCGAGCAAGGGGATCTCGCGGGACTCCACCGTGGTGATCTACGGCGACAAGAGCAACTGGTGGGCCGCCTACGCCCTCTGGGTGTTCACCCTCTTCGGGCACGAGGACGTCCGGCTCCTCGACGGCGGCCGTGACCTCTGGGTGGCCGAGGGCCGGGACCTCACCACCGACAAGCCCGAGGTCACCGCGACCGACTACCCCGTGGTGGAGCGCGACGACGCCCCGATCCGTGCCTACCTCGGCGACGTGCTCGAGCACCTGGGCAAGCCGCTCATCGACGTCCGCTCGGGTGACGAGTACACCGGTGCCCGCACCACCATGCCCGCCTACCCCGAGGAGGGTGCACTGCGTGGCGGCCACATCCCCACCGCGGCGTCGGTCCCGTGGGCCCGTGCCGCTGCGGAGGACGGCACATTCCGCACGCGGGCGGAGCTGGACGCCGTCTACCGGGACGAGGCCGGGCTGAAGGACGGCGACGACGTCGTGGCCTACTGCCGGATCGGCGAGCGCTCCAGCCACACCTGGTTCGTGCTCAGGCACCTGCTCGGCTTCGAGAACGTGCGCAACTACGACGGCTCCTGGACCGAGTGGGGCAACGCCGTGCGCGTGCCGATCGTCCGCGGTACCGAGCCGGGCGAGGCCCCCGCGGGGGCACGCCGGTGAGCGCGGGCCCCGTCCCCGCCAAGCTCGCCGAGATCATCGACGACTTCCAGGACCTCTCCGAACCGGACCGGCTGCAGCTGCTGCTCGACTTCTCCCGCGGGTTGCCCGAGCTCCCCGAGCGGTACACGGCCCACCCGGAACTGCTGGAGCAGGTCGTCGAGTGCCAGAGCCCGCTGTTCCTGACCATGGAGATCGGGGACGCCCCGGAGCACCGCGTGCACCTGTTCTTCTCCGCCCCGCCGGAGGCGCCGACCACACGCGGGTTCGCCGGGGTGCTCCTCGAGGGGCTCGACGGACTGACCGCCGAGGAGGTCCTCTCGGTACCCGACGACGTCCCGGACCGGTTGGGCCTCACCCGCGCGATCACCCCGCTGCGGATGCGCGGCATGACCGCGATGCTGGGACGGGTGAAGCGGAAGATCAGGGAAGCCCGCTGACCTCCTGGTCGGGCATCCTCCCGCCGGGAAGGGTGCGACCGAACAGGATCCTCCCCAGCCACTGCTCCACCACGGACTCCCAGCGCTCCGGGTCCACGTTCCACTCCTTCGTGTGCCGGGCGCGGTGGAAGCGCTCGAGCGTGACGAAGGACGGGTTCTTCGCGGCGAGCGCGGCGGACGGGCCGATGGGGACGAACTCGTCGTCCTCGCTGTGGAGGACCAGCGTGGGCAGCGTGAGCTGCTCGGCCCGCGCGATCCAGTCCATGCTCCGCAGGTCCAGGGGGGCGGCCAGGCCGGTGATCCGGCGTGCACGCGAGCTGGCGAGCAGGTACTGACCCAGCCTGCCCACGGAGGCCGGGATGCGGTTCAGCTGCGCGTGGTGGGCGAGCACCTCGATCCAGTTGACCACCGGGCCGTCGAGCACCAGGGCGGTGATACGACGGCGGTGCCGCGAGAGGTCCGCGGTGCGCAGCACGATCGCGCCGCCCATCGACCAGCCGAACAGGACCACCTCGCGCGCGCCGCGGGCCACGGCGAAGTCGATGGCGGCGTCGACGTCGTGCCACTCGGTCATGCCGAGGCCGTACCGGCCGTCGGGGGCGGAGGGCGCCTCGCCGTCGTTCCGGTAGGACACCACGAGGCTCGTCAGGCCGAGTCTGCGGGCCAGGGGGAGCGCGCGGACCGTCTCGGCGCGCGACGCACCGCGTCCGTGCACCATGATGGCCCACGTGGAGGCGGGGGCGTCCGCACGGACCAGCCAGGCGGGGGCCGAGCCACCCTCCACCGGGATCTGCACCTCCTCCTCGGGCAGGCCCAGCGCAGCCGGTGCGGGGAACACCGCGCCGCTCCACCAGCCGCGGGTGGCCGTGGCGAGATCCCCCGCGTACACCTGCTCCACCTCACGCTCCACAGTCCCCTCACGCGGCACGTAGGAGCGGATCATCCCGATGCGGGCGTGCCCGGTGCCCTGCCGGAAGTACAGGCTGTAGGTGCCCTCCACGGTGGTGTCCTCGGTGGCGGGGAGGATCACGGACTGCCGGCCCGGGGAGCCCACGACAGCGAGGATGTCCAGGTTCTCCTCACGACTGCGGGCAGGGGTGACGATCTGCCGTGCGAAGTACACCGCCAGCCCCGACACCACACCGGCGGCCGAGGAGGCCAGTGCGGCCCCCGTCCCCACTCCGAGGAGCGTCCATCTCAACCAGGGCGCACTGCTCCGTCGCGCTGCGGCCTGTGACCTCGTCGATGCCATGCCTCCATTTCTACCCTGCCGCCCCTGCCCCGTCGATTCGCCGGGCGGTGCAGGCCACGAGGGGATGTCCTGCGGCGGGGGGGGCCCGCCGGACAGGGGCGCCATGACCCAAACAATCCTGGTGCTGACCGAGGAAGCCCTGACCCCGCCGGACCTGGCGAACCTGCGGACGCTGCAGGGCGAGGAGCCCGCGGAGTTCGTGGTGCTGATCCCCGAGGACCGCGACGAGTCCGTGCTCGGCCAGTTCTTCCACCATCTGAGCCTGCTCGAGGTGGGCGACGCGTTCCGCTCGCTCTCGGCGGACGGGCGCGACGACGAGGTGTCGGCGCAGTCCGCCCTCGAGGAATCGTTCGGCCTCCTGCGGGCCGAGGGTTTCTCCGCCCGCGGTCGCACCACCACCGGGAACCCCGTGGACGCCCTCGTGCAGGAGGCCGCGGACAGCGGGGCGGCGCAGGCGGTGGTGATCACCCGGCCCCGCGCCGTCGCGGACACCCTCCACACCGACTGGGCCAACAGGGCGCAGGACAAGCTCGGGATCGCCGTCCTGCATCTCTACTCCGGGTCGGGATTTATCGGCGACTCGTAGGCGTTGTGCCCTGCATGACTACCGAACACGACACCCATCGGCCAGAGATCGAGAAGTCGGACGAGCAGTGGCGGCAGGAGCTGACTCCGCAGGAGTACCAGGTGCTGCGCCAGGCGGGTACCGAGCGCCCCTACACGGGCGAGTACTACGACGCGAAGACCGCGGGCACGTACGAGTGCAGGGCGTGCGGCGCCGAACTGTTCACGAGCAACGAGAAGTTCGACTCGCACTGCGGCTGGCCCTCCTTCTGGGCGCCGCTCGCCGAGGGGAAGGTGCGCTACCTGCACGACCGCTCCCTGGGCATGGAGCGGATCGAGGTGCGGTGCTCGCGGTGCGATTCGCACCTGGGGCACCTGTTCAAGGGTGAGGGGTTCGACACCCCGACCGATCAGCGGTTCTGCATCAACTCCATCTCCATGAAGCTCGTCCCCAGCGAGTAGACGGGGAACGCGGACGGGACCGGCCACGCTCGTGGCCGGTCCCGTCGTCCTGTCCGCAGGTTCTCCGTGGACGGCGGTCGTGGACCCCGTCCCGTACCGGCTCGGGGATAATGGACCGGTGACCGACACCTTGATGACAGCCGCCTCCCTGCACGACCGGACCAAGCGGAGCTTCGCCTCCGACAACTACTCGGGGGTGCACCCCGAGGTCCTCACCGCCCTCGCCGCCGCCAACGAGGGGCACCAGGGGGCCTACGGTGACGACCAGTACACGGCGCGCCTGCAGGAGGTGATGGAGGGCCACTTCGGTGAGGGCATCTCGATCTTCCCGGTGTTCAACGGAACCGGGGCGAACGTGCTCTCCCTGCAGTCCCTGCTCCCCCGCTGGGGTGCGGTGATCTGCCCGCACACCGCGCACATCAACGTGGACGAGAACGCCGCGCCCGAGCGCGTCGGTGGCATCAAGCTGCTGAGTGTGCCCACACCCGACGGCAAACTCACCCCCGAGCTGATCGACCGGGAGGCGTGGGGCTGGGGCGACCAGCACCGTGCACAGCCCCTGGCGGTGTCCATCACGCAGACCACCGAACTCGGCACGCTGTACTCGATCGCGGAGATCAAGGCCATCGCGGACCACTGCCACGTCCGCGGCATGAGCGTGCACATGGACGGTGCGCGGATTGCGAACGCCGCCGCCGCTCTCGGCGAGCCCCTGCGGGCGTTCACCCGCGACGCCGGCGTGGACATCCTCTCCTTCGGCGGCACCAAGAACGGCCTGATGTTCGGTGAGTGCATCGTGGTGCTGAACCAGGAGGCGGCCACCGGGCTCGACTACCTCCGGAAGCTCAACATGCAGCTGGCGTCGAAGATGCGTTTCCTCTCCGCCCAGTTGATCGCCCTCCTCGAGGGCGACCTCTGGCTCAGCTCCGCGCAGCACGCCAACGCGATGGCGGCCCGGCTCACCGAGGGGGCCCGCGGGATCAAGGGTGTGACGCTGACCCAGGAGACCCGGGCCAACGCCGTCTTCGCGATCCTGCCCGAGGGCTCCGCCGAGAGGATCCGGGAGAGCTTCCGGTTCTACGACTGGGACCAGGCCACCGGGGAGGTCCGCTGGATGTGCTCCTTCGACACCACGGAGGAGGACGTGGACGCCTTCCTCGAGGCCATCCGGCGCGAGGTCGCCGCCTGATCCGCTGTCCGCGGGCGGTATCGGATCCGGCCGGGCGGCGCGTCGCCGCGGATATCGCCCGCCCAGGGCGTAGCCTGCGGAGGTGAGTTCAACCGGGGGGGTGTCGCAGCTGCCTGCGGAGTTCCTGGACGCTCTCACCGGTCTGCGCAGGGCCGCCCCGCGGAGCGAGATCCGGCTCGAGGAGGTCCCGGCCCCCACCCGGTTGGCGCCGCTGGCCGTGGCACTCGGCGCCGAGGTCTTCGACACCGTGCCGTTCCCGCCACCATTACCCCACGGCCCCGCCCGGAACCTGGTCCTCCAGCCCGAGCCCGAGGAACTCGCCACGGGGCGCTTCATCCTCCTCTACGACCCGGCGGGTTCGGACGCATGGAACGGGCGCTTCCGGATCGTCACCTACATCCGCGCCCGGCTCGAGGCGGAGCTGGGCAACGACTCCCTGCTCGGCCCCGTGGCCTGGACGCGACTGGTGCAGGCCCTCGACGCCCACGGGGCACGCCACCATTCGACGGGCGGCACGGGCACTAGGATGCTGTCCGAGAGCTACGGGACGCTCGAGGACCGCGCCGACACGATCGACCTCGAACTCCGGGCCTCCTGGAGCCCGGAGACCTCCGACGTCCGGCGGCACGTGGAGGCGTGGGCCGAGGTGGTGGGGGTCTTCGCCGGGCTCCCGCCGCTCCCGGACGGCGTGGTGCACCTGCCCCAGCGCCGGTCATGACCCGGCCACCCGCACCCACGTCCGCCCACCGATCGGCCCGGGACGCCGCCGTCGTCCTCGTCGCGGTTCCCCTGACCCGTCGCACCCCGGGGCTAGACTGAGGCCACCATGAGTTCCCAGACCTCCGAGCAGACGGATCGCGACGACGCATCCGCTCCCGCCACCGCGGAAGCGCTCCCACTGCTGACCGAGCCGCGTGACGGCGTCCCCCTGGTGATCGACACCCCGGCAGGTCTGGCGCGGGCTGCGGCCGCGCGGGCCCCGGCAGCGGCCCGGCCGGCGTGGACGCCGAGCGGGCCTCCGGTTTCCGCTACGGCCAGCGGGCCTTCCTGGTCCAGATCCGGCGCGAGGGTGCCGGCACCTGGCTGATCGATCCCGAACCCTTCGACGACCTGCGGATCATCGACGACGCCCTGGAGGGGGTGGAGTGGATCCTGCACGCCGCCAGCCAGGACCTGCCCTGCCTCTCCGAGCTCGGCATGTGGCCGGACAAGCTCTTCGACACAGAGCTCGCCGGACGGCGCGCGGGACTGCCGCGCGTGGGGCTCGCCGCCGTCATCGAGTCCCAGCTGGGGTTCACGCTCGCCAAGGAGCACTCCGCCGCGGACTGGTCGACGCGGCCGCTGCCGGAGCCGTGGCTGCGCTACGCGGCCCTGGACGTCGAGGTGCTGGCGGAACTGCGCGGGCAACTCGCCGCCCTCCTGGAGGCCGACGGCAAGCTCGAGCTGGCGGAGCAGGAGTTCGAGTACATCCGTAGCTCCCCCCCCGCGGAACCGCGGGTGGATCCCTGGCGCAGGCCCTCGGGGCTGCACCAGCTGCGTGACCGCCGGCAGCTCGCCGTGGTCCGCGAACTGTGGCGCGAGCGCGAGGACCTCGCGCAACGCCGCGATGTCGCACCGGGCCGCCTGATCCCCGACTCCGCCCTCGTGGCAGCGGCCAAGGCCATGCCGGGCACCGTCCCCCAGCCCCTGGCCACCAAGGGGGTCCACGGGCGGGCCGCCGCCAAGGAGGCCCCGCGCTGGCTGCGCTGCATCGCCGAGGCGAGGAAGCTCACCGAGCTCCCGCCCCTGCACGTCTCCTCGAACGCCCCTCCCCCGCCCCGCATCTGGGCCGAGAAGGATCCGGAGGCGGCCGCGCGCCTGCACACTGTGAGGCCTCGCGTGGCGCAGCGGGCGGAAGCGCTCGGGATGCCGGTGGAGAACCTGCTCACCCCGGACTTCCTGCGCCGCATCGCCTGGCGTCCACCCGCCGAGATCACGCTCGATTCGGTGACGGAGGCCCTCGTGGACCTCGGGGCCCGCCCGTGGCAGGTGGAGCACGTCGCGGCGATCATCACGGTGGCCTTCCTGGATCCCGATCCGCTGCCGCAGAAGGGAGCGCGGGCGGAGGAGGCACCGGCGGGGTGAACAGTGCGTAGCTCTGCGGGGCTTGCGCGCCTATGTTACCGATCAGTAACATGAGCGCGGACCAACTACTCGAAGAGGAGCACCAGGTGAGCCAAGGAACCGGGACCACGTCCGCGCGGAGCGCATCGCGGACCGTGCGCGACGTCGTCTTCGTGGACGGAGTGAGAACACCGTTCGGCAGGGCCGGCGCCAAGGGGATCCACGCGGGCACGCGTGCCGACGCCCTCGTGGTGAAGTGCATCCGCGACCTCCTGCGCCGGAACCCGTCCCTGCCGCCCGAGCGCATCGACGACGTCGCCATCGCCGCCACCACCCAGACCGGTGACCAGGGCCTCACCATCGGGCGGACCGCCGCCCTCCTGGCCGGACTCCCCCGTTCCGTCCCCGGCTTCGCGATCGACCGCATGTGCGCCGGCGCCCTCACGGCCGTGACCACCACGGCGCCCGGCATCGCCTTCGGCGCCTACGACGTCGTCATCGCCGGCGGGGTGGAGCCCATGGGCAACCACCCCACGGGCGCCGACACCGATCCCAACCCGCGTTTCCTGACCGAGCGGATCGTGGACCCGGCGGCCCTCAACATGGGCAACACCGCCGAGAACCTCCACGACCGCTTCCCCGGCATCACGAAGGAACGCACTGACGCGTACGCCGTGCGCAGCCAGCAGAAGCTCGCGCGGGCGTACGACGCCGGGCAGATCCAGCCGGATCTGGTTCCCGTGGCCGGGAGGAAGCCGGGCTCCGGCTGGACCCTGCACACCGCCGACGAGCCGCCCCGCCCGACCACCACCCCAGCCGCTCCCGCCGAGCCCCGCCCCCCCTTCCGCGCCCGCGGGCGCGCCACCGCCGGCAACGCCGCCGGACTGAACGACGGCGCCACGGCGGCCCTGCTCGCCTCCGCCGAGACCGCCGCCGAGCTCGGCCTCCTGGCGCGCATGCGCCTGGTGGCCTACGCGTTCGCGGGCGTCGAACCCGAGGTCATGGGGATCGGTCCCGTGCCGGCCACGGAGAAGGCGCTGCGTCAGGCCGGACTCGAGATCACGGACATCGGGCTCCTCGAGATCAACGAGGCCTTCGCCGTGCAGGTCCTCGCCTTCTTGGACCACTTCGGCATCGACGAGGAGGATCCCCGGGTGAACCGCTACGGCGGTGCCATCGCCGTCGGGCACCCGCTCGCCTCCTCCGGGGTGCGGCTGATGAACCAGCTCGCCCGCCAGTTCGAGGAGGACCCGACGGTGCGCTACGGCATGACCACCATGTGCATCGGCCTGGGGATGGGCGGCACCGTGATCTGGGAGAACCCGCACCACGAGCACTACGGACAGGGAGCAGCATGAGCTTCGAACGCTACGAGGAACTGGCGGAGCTGGTTCCCGCCGAGATCGTCACCCACTCCTACGTCCAGGACGCCGAGCTCCCGGGGGGCGCGGGGACACTTGCGCTCATCACCCTGGACAACGACCTGGACCACTCCCGGCCCACCACGCTCGGGCCGAACACCCTGATCGGGTTCGGCCGCACGCTCGAGGGACTGAAGGAGCGGGTCTCCCGCGGGGAGCTCGCCGCCGTCGCCGTCACGGGCAAGCCCCACTTCCTCGTGGCCGGGGCCGATCTCAGTACGGTCAAGAGCGTCGATTCCGAGCGCCTCGGCCGTCTCATGGCCGAGCTCGGCCATGAGGCGTACGACCTCCTGGCGGACCTTGGCGTGCCGAGCTTCGCGTTCATCAACGGGGTGGCCCTCGGCGGCGGACTGGAGATCGCCCTCGCCGCGACCTACCGCACGGTGTCCACGGGGGCGAAGGGCATCGGACTGCCCGAGGCGTTCATCGGCCTCGTCCCCGGCTGGGGCGGGGTGTACCGGCTGCCGCGCCTGATCGGCCCGGGCAACGCCGTGAAGGTGATGATCGAGAACCCGCTCAGCAACAACCGCAGCCTCGACGGCCGGGCCGCCCACGACCTCGGGATCGCCGACGCCCTCTTCGAGCCCGCGGACTTCCTCGAGCAGTCGATCCGCTGGGCGGCGGACGTGGTCCGGGGAACCGGTGCCCACGCCGTCGCCGAGCGCCGGGCCCGGCTGGCGCAGTACGACGACGACGCGTGGACGGCCGCGGTGGCGGCCGGCCGGGCGTTCGTCGAGGCGCGCACGAGCAACGCCGCCCCGGCACCCGCGCGCGTGCTGGACCTGCTGGAGGCTGGGCGCACCTGGTCGCAGGAGGAATCCGCGGCGGCGGAGTGTGCCGCGCTGGCCGAGCTGATGCAGACCCCCGAGTTCTCGGCCACGGTGTACGCGTTCCTGGACCTGGTGCAGAAGCGCGGCAAGCGGCCCGCCGGAGCGCCGGACAAGAAGCTGGCGCGTCCCGTGTCCAAGGTGGGCGTGGTGGGTGCCGGTCTCATGGCGAGCCAGCTGGCGCTGCTCTTCGCCCGTCAGCTCCAGGTGCCCGTGGTGCTCACGGACATCGACCAGTCGCGTGTGGACAAGGGCGTGGCGTACGTGCATGCCGAGATCGGGAAGCTGCTCGGCAAGGGACGCATCTCGCAGGACGCGGCCAACCGCACGAAGGCGCTGGTCACCGGGTCGGTGTCCAAGGACGTCTTCGCCGACGCGGACTTCGTGATCGAGGCGGTCTTCGAGGAGCTGTCCGTCAAGAAGCAGGTGTTCGCGGAGGTCGAGGCCGTGGTCTCGCCCGAGTGCATCCTCGCCACCAACACGTCGTCGCTGTCGGTGGCCGAGATGGCCGCGGACCTCGCCCACCCCGAGCGCGTGGTCGGCTTCCACTTCTTCAATCCGGTGGCGGCCATGCCGCTGCTCGAGGTGGTACGTGCCCCGCGGACCGACGACGCCGTCCTGGCCACCGCGTTCGTGCTCGCCAAGGGGCTGAAGAAGAACGCCGTGCTGGTGCAGGACGCCCCGGCGTTCGTGGTGAACCGGATCCTCGGCCGGATGTTCGGTGAGATCACCGCCGTCTTCGACGAGGGGACGGACGCCGGGACGGCCGACGGGGCGCTGCGTCCGCTGGGCCTGCCCATGACGCCGTTCAACCTCCTGGCCCTGGTGGGGCTGCCCGTGGGTCAGCACGTGCAGGAATCCCTGCACACCGCCTTCGGTGAGCGCTTCCACGTCTCGGCGAACCAGCAGAAATTGATCGACGCCGGCATCAAGGGTCTCTGGGAGACGTCGGCGGATGGCAGTCCCGCAGTGCCGGAGCATACCCTCGCGCTCATGAACCGGGGCAGCTCCCCCTCCTCGTCCGCGGACGTCCTGCGCCGCACGCAGGACGCGCTGGCCGACGAGATCGGGCGCATGCTGACCGAGGGCGTCGTCGCCGCGCCGGAGGACATCGACCTCTGCATGATCATGGGAGCCGGGTGGCCGATGCACCTGGGCGGGATCACCCCGTACCTGGACCGGGTGGGGGCCTCCGAGCGGGTGAACGGCACGCGGTTCCACCAGGGCTGACGGGGCCCGATCACCGCGTCATCCTAGCCGTACCGGAAGGTCCTCCCCGCAGGGTGGGAGGATCTTCCGGTACTCCGCCCCGCCGTCGTACGGTGAGGACGTGATCATCCCCCGTACCGACCAGGACGCCGCCGCCGTCGCGGACCACTACGACGAGCTCGACCCGCTCTACCGCCGGCTGTGGGGCGAGCACGTGCACCACGGGCTCTGGACCACCGGGCGGGAGACCCCCACCCAGGCCGTCGAGGCACTCGTGGACACGGTCGGTGAGCGGTTGTCGCTCGCACCCGGCGAAGCGGGGGTGGACATCGGCTGCGGGTACGGCTCCACGGCGAGGCAGCTGGCACGCTCGAGGGACGTGTCCGTCACCGGCTTCACCCTGTCGGCCGAGCAGGCCCAGTACGCCGCTGCCCGCCCGGTCCCGGGCGTGGACATCCGGCACCGGAACTGGTTCGACAACGGGCTGGCCGATGCCTCGGTGAATGCCGCATGGTCGATCGAGTCGAGCGAGCACATGGTGGACAAGCCCGCGTTCTTCGCCGAGGCCCACCGTGTCCTGGCCCCGGGGGGCCGCTTCGTGATCTGTGCGTGGCTGGCGGAGACCGATGCCGGCCCGTGGAAGATCCGCCACCTGCTCGAGCCGATCTGCCGCGAGGGTCGCCTGCCGTCGATGGGCACGCGCGAGGACTACGAGGCCATGGCGAGAGCGGCTGGGTTCGAGGTCACCGGCTACGAGGACGTCAGCCGACGGGTTGCGCGGACCTGGACGATCTGCGCGGGCCGGGTCCTGAAGTCGCTGCTCATCGACCGCGAGACCCAGCGACTGGCCCTCCGCGGGCGCAACCGCGTCTTCCTGCTGAGCCTCCCCCGCCTGATCATCGCCTACCGCACGGGCGCGATGCGGTACGGGATCTTCACGCTGTCGAAGAACGCGGACACGCTACCGGGCTGATACGGAACGGTTGACCAGCACCGGTCGAAGAACGCGGACCGACCGGGCTGACCCGGGAGGGCGGTGCAGGACCGGTCGGAGGCGCGGACCTCGGTCAGGCGGTGATGCCGTCTCTCACGACGCGGGGCGCGGGAAGAGGCCGTCGAGTGCCGCGAGGTCCTCGTCCGACGGCGTCCAGCTGACCGCCTCCGCGTTCTGGCGTACCTGCTCCGGCGTGGTGGCACCGGCGATGACGGAACCGACCGACGGCTGGGCGGCGAGCCAGGAGAAGGCGACCTGCACCTCGGTGAGACCGCGCTCGGAGGCGAAGGCCGAGAACGCTTCGAGCTGGTCCCAGTCCGCCGTCTCCAGGAGGTTCTTCCGGGAGTGCGTCAGGCGGCTGCCGGCGGGCACCTCGTCCCGGCGGTACTTGCCGGTCAGCAGTCCGTTGGCGAGCGGGAAGTACGGCAGGACCCCGAGTCCGTACGCCTCGACGGCGGGCACCACCTCGCGCTCGAGCCTGCGGTCCAGCAGGTTGTAGGGGTTCTGCGCGGAGATGAAGGGCGTGTACCCACCGCTGCGGGCCGTGAACTCGGCCTCGGCGAGCTGCCAGCCGGCGAAGTTGGAGTGCCCGAGGTAGCGCACCTTGCCGCTCGTCACGAGATCATCGAGCGCTGCCAGGGTCTCCTCGATCGGCGTCAGCGTGTCCGGGGCGTGGTACTGGTACAGGTCTATCCACTCGGTGCCCAGGCGGCGCAGGGACGCCTCCACCGCCCGGACGATGTAGCGCCGCGACCCGCGAGCGCCCCAGTCCGGGCCGTTCGCGCCGTCCATGTCGAGACCGAACTTCGTGGCCAGGACCACGTCGTCGCGCGTGCCCGCGAGCGCCTTGCCCAGCTGCGTCTCACTGGTCCCGGGAGTCCTCCCGTACATGTCGGCGACGTCGAACAGGGTGATCCCGGCGTCGAGCGCCGCATGGACGACGGCGTCGGTGCCCTCCTGGGACTCGGACACGGTACCCGCCCGGCCCAGGTTGTTGCAGCCGAGTCCGACGGTGGAGACGCTGAGCCCGGAGGAACCCAGTCTGCGGTAGGTCATCATGCGCCCAACCTACCAAAGCAGTTGCCCCGGGCACAGAACCCGGGGCAACTGGACGGTCGGTGGTGCGGTCAGGCGAACCAGATGCCGATCTCGCGTGTCGCCGACTCCACGGAGTCGGAACCGTGCACCAGGTTCTGCTGGACCTTCACTCCCCAGTCGCGGCCGAGGTCACCGCGGATGGTGCCGGGGGCCGCCGTCGTGGGCTCCGTGGTACCGGCGAGGGACCGGAAGCCCTCGATGACGCGCTGGCCCTCGAACACGGCGGCCACGACGGGCCCGCTGAGCATGAACTCGACGAGCGGCTCGAAGAACGGCTTGCCCACGTGCTCGGCGTAGTGCTCCTCGAGCAGTTCACGGGTGGCGTGCACCTGCTTGAGTTCGGCGATGGTGTAGCCCTTCGCCTCGATGCGGGACAGGATGGTGCCGGTCAGGCCGCGGGACACGCCGTCGGGCTTGACGAGGACGAGGGTGCGTTCAACGCTCATGGGTTCTCCTGGGAGGTAGGGGCGCCGCCGATGACGGCGGGTATCACCGTCGACTCTACTAAACGGCGGATCCCTCCTCCGGGTTGGCCTTCTCCCACTCGGCCTGCAGGCGGTCGCGCTCCACGTTCTCGCGATCCACCCGTGCCCCCTGCCGGAGGCCGTAGAACCAGGTGAGCGCGAAGGCGATACCCACCACGAACACCACCGGTTCGAGGAAGCCGCCCGCGATGATGACGAACTGCAGGATCCAGCCCAGCCCGATCCCCCACTTCTTCGTGACCACGGCGCAGGTGAGCACGAGCACCACCGCGAGCACGAGGCCCGAGGTGAGGATCACCGCCGGTGGGATCTCGTCCCGCCGAAGCCCGAAGACGGCCAGGGTGGCGAAGAACACCACGAAGGCCTCGAGCATCAGCACGGTGGAGGCGAACAGGACCTTCGTGGACCGGCGCTTCTTGGGCATACCGGGCCGCCACTCGCGCTGCGCCTTCGTCATGCGTCGTGCCATGATCGTGCCTACTTCCCCAGGAGGGTCCGGGTCTCCCCGACCACCGTGATGGACCCGGTCACGAGGACGCCCCCCGCGAGGTCATTGTTCTCCTCGGCCTTCATGACCGCCCACTCCAGGGCGTCGTCCAGCCCGGGGAGGATGGTGATGTTCTCCTCGGCGAACCCGGCGGAGAGTGCGGCCTGCAGCAGGTCCGCGGCCGGGACGGAGCGTGGCGAGGTGGACTGCGTGAGGCAGACGTCCTCGAGGATGCCACCCAGCTCCTCGTGGAGCTCGGCGAACATGCCGTGGGCGTCCTTGTCCTCCAGGACGCCGATCACCAGCACCAGCCGGGTGAAGTCGAAGGCCTCCGTGATGCCGCGGCCCGCCGCGCGGGCACCTGCGGGGTTGTGGGCTGCGTCCACGATGATGCTGGGTGCGGTCCGGACCACTTCGAGCCGGCCCGGGGAGGTGACCGCGCGCAGACCATTGCGCACCAGGTCCGTCTCCAGTTCGCGCTCCCCCCCGCCCAGGAAGGCCTCGACGGCGGCCACGGCCACCGCGGCGTTCTGCGCCTGGTGCTCACCGTGGAGCGGTACCAGCAGGTCCCCGTACCGTCCGGCGAGGCCGGTGAGGGACACCACCTGCCCACCGACGGCGACCGTGCGGGACTCCACACCGAATTCCACGCCCTCGAACCGGAACTCGGCCCCCACCTCGCGGGCCCGCTCGAGCAGCACCTGGGCGGCGTCGCGCGGCTGGCTCGCGCTGACCAGGAACGCACCGGGCTTGACGATGCCGGCCTTCTCGGCGGCGATGTCCTCGACCGTGTCGCCGAGGAGCTCGGTGTGGTCCAGGGAGATGGGGGTGATCACGGCGACCTGGCCGTCACCCACGTTCGTGGCGTCGGTGATGCCGCCGAGTCCCACCTCGATCACCCCGACGTCGATCGGCTCGTCCGCGAAGATCGCGAACGCGAGGATGGTGACGCACTCGAAGTAGGTCAGGCGCGGCTCGCCCACCACGAGGAGCTCGCCGTCCACGATGTCCACGTACGGCTTGATCTCGTCCCACACGCGGACGAACGTGGCGTCGTCCACGGGCTCGCCGTCAATGCTGATGCGCTCCGTGACGCGGGAGAGGTGCGGGCTGGTGTAGCGTCCGGTCCGCAGATCGTGCGCCAGCAGGATGCTCTCGATCATCCTGGCCGTGGAGGTCTTGCCGTTGGTACCGGTGATGTGGATGATCGGGAACGCCCGGTTGGGCTCCCCGAGGATCTCCATGGCCCGGTGCAGCGGCGCCATCCGCGGTTCCATCTGGCTCTCCGGTGCACGGCCGAGGAGTTCGGCGTACACGCTCTCCACCGAGAACGCGTCGAGCTGCGTCCCGTCGGGACCTTGCGTCTCATCCATGCTGTTCCTGCTTCCCGAGGGTGATGCTGAACTCGTTGTCCGTGCCGTCGGTGGCCTCGATGCGGAGGTCCACCGTGAGGGTCTCGGCCCTGATCAGTTCCGCGTTCGCCTCGAGCGCCGCCACCTTCCCGGGGGCCACTCGAACCGTGGTGCGGATGCGGTCGCTGATGTCCAGGTCCGCGTCGCGCCTGGCCTGCTGGACGGCGCGGATCGCATCGCGCGCCGTACCCTCCGCCGCGAGCTCCTCGGTGACCTCGGTGTCGAGGACCAGGAACCCGCCTCCCGGCAGGACCGTGACGGCCTTCGAGCCGGCGTCGTTCCCCTCCACCACGGTGTCCAGGGTGTACTCGTGCGGTTCGAGGGCCAGGCCACCGGCGGTGACGCCGCCGTCGTCGTCGACCTGCCAGGCACCGGACTTGGCGGCCTTGATCACCGTCTGCACGTTCTTGCCCAGGCGCGGCCCGGCAGCACGGGCGTTGACCACGAGTCGCCGGGTGATCCCGAACTCGGCGGGCTCGGCGTCGGCGGAGTCCACCAGGCGCACGTCCTTCAGGTTCAGCTCGTCGGCGATGATCGCCGCGTACTGACCGGCCAGGAGCTCCGCGCCCGGTGCCACGACGGTGAGTTCGCGCAGCGGCAACCGCACCCGGAGGTTCGCGGCCTTCCGCAGGCTGGACCCCGCCGAGCAGACCTGGCGGGTGCGGTCCATCTGTCCCACGAGGTCGGCGGCGGCGGGGAACGACGACGCCTCCGGCCAGTCGGTGAGGTGCACGGAGCGCCCACCCGTGAGCCCGCGCCAGATCTCCTCGGTGACCAGCGGCAGCAGGGGCGCGGCGACGCGGCACACCGCCTCGAGGCACGTGTACAGGACGTCGAAGGCCTGCTCGTCCTCGTCGAAGAACCGCTGACGGCTACGGCGCACGTACCAGTTGGTCAGGGTGTCCAGGTACCGGCGGAGGGACTCGCAGGCGTCACTGATGGTGAAGGCGTCCAGCGACGCTGTGAGATCACGCACCAGCAGCCCGGTCTCGGCGAGGATGTAGCGGTCGATCGGCTCGGCGAGCTGCGCGGCGTCCTCCGCCGTGACGGTCCTCGCCTCGTAGCCGGCGCCCCCGTTGGCGGCGTTGCTGTAGAGGCCGAAGAAGTGCCACACGTTCCACAGCGGCAGGATCACCTGGCGCACTCCCTCGCGGATGCCCTGCTCCGTGACCACCAGGTTCCCGCCGCGCAGGATTGGGGAGGCCATGAGGAACCAGCGCATGGCGTCGGAGCCGTCGCGATCGAAGACCTCGGAGACGTCGGGGTAGTTGCGCAGGCTCTTGGACATCTTCTGTCCGTCGGAGCCGAGCACGATCCCGTGGCTGATGACGTTGCGGAACGCCGGGCGGTCGAACAGCGCCGTGGAGAGGATGTGCAGCATGTAGAACCAGCCGCGGGTCTGGCCGATGTACTCGACGATGAAGTCCGCGGGGTTGTGGGTGTCGAACCACTGCTCGTTCTCGAACGGGTAGTGCACCTGCCCGTAGGGCATGGACCCGGAGTCGAACCAGACGTCCAGGACGTCCTCGACGCGGCGCATGGTGGAGCGGCCCTCCTCGGGCGTGCGGGGGTCGTCCGGGTTGGGCCGGGTGAGCTCGTCGATGTAGGGCCGGTGGAGGTCCACCTCACCCTGGTGGTTGAGCGGGAGGCGCCCGAAGTCGGCCTGCAGCTCGGCGAGCGAGCCGTAGACGTCGGTGCGCGGGTACTCGGGGTCGTCGGACTGCCACACGGGGATGGGGCTGCCCCAGAAGCGGTTGCGGCTGATGGACCAGTCGCGCGCGTTGGCGAGCCACTTGCCGAACTGCCCGTCCTTGACGTTGCCGGGGATCCAGGTGATGTCCTGGTTGAGCTCCACCATGCGGTCGCGGATCTTGGTGACCTCCACGTACCAGGAGGACACCGCGCGGTAGATCAGCGGGTTGCGGCACCGCCAGCAGTGGGGGTAGCTGTGCACGTAGCTGGCCTGGCGCACCAGGCGTCCTTCCGCCCTGAGGACGCGCGTGATGGGCTTGTTCGCCTCGAAGACCTGGAGTCCGGCGATCTCCGCGAGCGGTCCGCTGCCGAACACCGGGAGGAACCTCGCGCCCTCGTCCACCGAGAGGATCACCTGGATGCCGGCCTGCTCGCAGACCTTCTGGTCCTCCTCGCCGTAGGCGGGTGCCTGGTGCACCACGCCCGTGCCGTCGGTGGTGGTGACGTAGTCGGCCACGAGCACGCGGAACGCGTTGCGGTAGCCGCCCTCCTCCGGGTCCGCGAGGTAGTCCCAGAGCGGGGTGTAGGTCAGACCCTCCAGCTCCGCCCCGCGGTGGCGGGAGGTGACGGCGTCCCGGGCCGCGGCGGCGTCGGCGAACCCGAGGTCCTTGGCGTAGTTGCCGAGGAGGTCCTCGGCGATCAGGTAGCGTCCCGCCTCGCCGTCGCGCTCGGCGTCGACCACCACGTAGGCAATGTCCGGTCCGACGGCGAGCGCCGCGTTGGTGGGCAGGGTCCAGGGCGTGGTGGTCCAGGCGAGCGCCTGGACCCCGGCGAGCTCCTGCGAGAGCTCGGAGTCCCCGGGGAGGAGCGGGAACGTGACGGTGACGGTCTGGTCCTGACGGTCCTGGTAGACGTCATCGTCCATGCGGAGCTCGTGGTTGGAGAGCGGGGTCTCGTCGTTCCAGCAGTACGGCAGCACGCGGTAGCCGCTGTAGGTGAGGCCCTTCTGGTGGAGGGTCTTGAACGCCCACAGCACCGATTCCATGTACTCGGGGTTCAGCGTCTTGTAGTCGTTGTCGAAGTCCACCCAGCGGGCCTGGCGCGTCACGTAGTCGCGCCACTCCCCCGCGTACTTCATCACGGAGGCGCGGGCGGCGTCGTTGAAGTTGTCGATGCCCATGGCCACGATCTGCTGCTTGTCGGTCATGCCGAGCTGCTTCATGGCCTCGAGCTCGGCGGGCAGCCCGTGGGTGTCCCAGCCGAAGCGGCGCTCCACGCGGTGCCCGCGCTGGGTCTGGTAGCGGCCCACGAGATCCTTGGCGTACCCGGTGAGCAGGTGGCCATAGTGGGGCAGTCCGTTGGCGAAGGGCGGTCCGTCGTAGAACACGAACTCGTTGGAGCCGTCCGCGCCGGCGTCCCGGGCGTCGATGGACGCCTGGAAGGTGTCGTCCTGGCGCCAGTAGCGGAGCACGCGTTCCTCGAGCTCGGGGAAACGTGGGGACGCGCTGGTCCCCGAGGAGGGGGTACCGCCGTCGTCGGGCGACACTGCTTTGGGGTAGATCTGCGGCATGGTTCTCATCCTGTGTACGGCGGCGTCGGGTGGAGCAGGAATCCTGCCGTGAGGACGGGTTGCCGTTCCGCCCGCCGCCGGTTGCCGAACCGGCCGCGAGGTCCTGGACCCGCGGTACCACCTCACTTGCCGCCGTCGGCCCGTGCACCTCCCGTCGAAGGAGGTGCGGACCCGGCTGCCACTCGTTGCTCGGCGATGACGGGCCGCCCCGTCCGGTTCTACGGGCCCCGCGTTGTCCGCGCGGGGCCTTTCTTCCGGAAGCTCGCCGGTGATCGCCGGGTCGATGCTGGTGGGGCAAGTCTAGCCCGGGCACGAATTCGGTGTCGAAGGGGCGTGAGGGGGTCGGTGGATCTCCAGTTGTGCCCGGGAGCGGGGCTTGACAGGGTGGGTGTATCCCGACCGCAACAGGATGGACGACACCATGGCACCCTCCACCCTCCCCACGGCCACCGCGCTGGACACGGCCCGTCTCGTCCTGGGCGTGCTACTGCCCACGATCGCGAAGGGGCCGATCATCCGGCGGCCGAAGGTGGTGGGACTCTTCAGTCGCCTCGAGCTCGACTCGAGGTCCATGGACATCGTCCGCGACGTCCACTCCCGCTACCCCGCCGGGCCACTGATGCTGAAGCTGCCGATCCGCAAGCAGGCGATCGCGCTGGCGCCCGAGGATGCGAACACCGTCCTGGCGCAGTCACCCGAGCCCTTCTCCCCGGCCAGCAGCGAGAAGAAGGCCGCGCTGTCGCACTTCCAGCCGCACAACGTACTGATCTCCCGGGGCCCGGTACGCACGGTACGCCGCGCCCTGCAGGAGCAGGTCCTCGACACCGGTCACCCGGTGCACCACCTGGCCGACACGTTCGTCCCGGTGGTGGAGGAGGAGATGCAGCAGCTCCTCGCGGAGGCGGTCCGCAGCGGGTCGCTGCCCTGGGACGACTTCCTCGACGCCTGGTACCGGGTGGTGCGCCGCGTGGTGTTCGGGGACCACGCCCGGGATGACAAGGAGCTCACCGCGATGATCATCCGGCTGCGCCGGGACGGGAACTGGGCCTTCCTGAAGCCGGTGCGCAGGAAGACCCGCGAGCGGTTCCTGCAGCGGATCGGTGAGGAGCTGGCCACCGCGGAACCCGGGAGCCTCGCCGCCGTGATGGCCGGGGCACGGAAGGGTGAGGGCGCCGAGCCGATCCACCAGGTGCCGCAGTGGCTCTTCGCCTTCGACCCCGCGGGGATGGCGACCTTCCGGGCGCTGTGCGTGCTGGCCACGCACCCCGAGGCGCTGGCGGACGCCCGACGCGAGGTCGACGAGGACACCTCGGGCCGCAGGCTGCTCCCCTACCTGCGTGCGTCCGTCCTCGAGTCGCTGCGGCTCTGGCCCACCACGCCCATGATCCTGCGGCAATCGACCCGGCCGGTGCAGTGGGAGGACGGGTTGATGCCCGAGGACTGCGGGGTGCTGGTCTACGCACCGTACTTCCACCGGGACGAGCGTTCGCTGCGCAGCGCCCACAACTTCGCCCCCGACCGCTGGCTGACCGAGGAGGACGACGGCTGGCCGCTGGTGCCGTTCAGCGACGGTCCGGTGGTGTGCCCGGGGAAGCAACTGGTGCTGCTGCTGACGAGCGCCGCCCTGGCGGCCCTGGTGGACGGGCACGACTTCGCGGTGGAGAAGGGCCAGGCCCTGGATCCGGCGCGCCCGCTGCCGGGCACCATGGACAACTACTCGGTGCACCTCGGGGTCACGCCCCGCGCCTGAGGAGGGGTGCCGGTGCCCGGGAGCACGTCCCGGGCACCGGCCTCTCGTCAACCGATCGTGATGACGGTCTTCCCGGTGAGTCTGCCGGCGGCGGCTTCGTCGTGGACCGCGGGGAGGTCCTCCAGGGGACGACGTCCTGCGATGTTCAGGTGAAGGTGTCCTGCCTCCACCCGGGCGACGAGGTCGGCGAGATGAGCACCGCTCGGGGTCACCCACACGTTCCCGGCGCGTGTCGCCCGCTCGGCATCCACCGGGACGGCGCCGGCAGAGCTGACCGCGATGCCGCCGTCGGCGACGTACTGCGTCAGCCTCGCCAGGTCCTCGGGTGCAAGGCGGACGTGGTTCACCACCACGTCGAACGGTCCGCCGACGTCCGCGGGCCCGGCCCGGAGGTCGAGGGGGCCGACGACGTCCGAGGCGCCGGCCGCACGGAGCCGCTCCTCGTGCTGCGGTCCGTCGACGGCTGTCACGAGTGCACCTGCACGGGCGGCGAGCTGTACGACGATGCTGCCGACGGCACCACCGGCACCGTTGACCAGCACCGTCTGACCGGCGGCGATCCGGGCGAGTTCCACGACGGCCTGCCGTGCGGCGAGGCCGGTGAGCGGCAGTGCCGCTGCATCGGCCAACGGAAGGGTCCTCGGCGCGGCCGTCACCAGGTCCGCAGCGATGACGGCGTACTCCGCTGCGCCACCGTGCACGTCGAGGGGGAACATGCCGATGACCTCGTCCCCGACGGCAGGACCTTTCACCCCGTCACCGAGCTCGACGACGGTGCCGGCCACGTCGGGTCCCGGCGTGACCGGGAGGGGCGCGGGAATCGCTGCGGCGAGGACACCGAGCCGGATGTGGTCATCGACCGGGTTGAACGACGTCGCCACGACCCGCACGAGCACCTCCCCCGGACCGGGCGCAGGCCGGTCCACCTCCTCGTGACGTAGGACATCCGGACCGCCGAACTCATGGTATTGGATCGCTTTCACGTGGACTCCCTCCATGGCACCCGAAAGAACG
Source organism: Arthrobacter sp. RIT-PI-e (assembly GCF_001187915.1). Lineage (GTDB taxonomy): Bacteria > Actinomycetota > Actinomycetes > Actinomycetales > Micrococcaceae > Arthrobacter_D. The sequence continues at coordinate 74,961 of NZ_LGIU01000058.1, forward strand.
CTGCGACTGAGCGATCTCGCGGCGGAGTGCAACAGCAGTCAGCCGAGACTGTCGAAGGTGATGGTCCGCTTCGAACGCAACGGCTGGGTGACCCGCTTCCCGGACCCGGTCAACGGCCGGTACACCCTCGGGACGCTCACCGAGGCCGGGATGCAGCAGGTCGTCGACAGTGCGCCGGGCCATGTGGAGCGTGTCCGGGAACTCGTCTTCGACCCGCTCGACCACGCCCGGCAGCAGGAGCTCGGCGCGGCGCTGGCGCTGATCGCCGACACCGTCCGGAAGCAGCTCTGACACACCGGACGACACCCGGGCCTGCCGGGTGTCCCCCTCCGCGCAGCAACCGGCATCGACCCACGGGTGACGCGGACCGGAGGGGCATCGGAAGAGTTCCTCACCCACCCACCTGAGGTGCTGACCAGCGCTTCGAGGGGCTAGGAGCCCCGCAGCAGCTTGTGGTTGGCGGCCTGCGCGAGGGGCCGGAGCACGAGCTGGTCGATGTTCACGTGGTGCGGGGCGTTGAGGGCGAAGGCCACGGTGGAGGCGACGTCGTCCGCCGTCAAGGGGTACTCGACGCCCTGGTAGACCTTGTCCGCCGCCCCCTGGTCCCCGCCGAGGCGGTTGAGCGAGAACTCCTCGGTGTGGACCAGACCCGGGGCCACCTCGATCACGCGGACGTTGTTGCCGGCCTCCTCCAGGCGCAGCGACCGCGCCATGGACTCCTGGGCCGCCTTGGCCCCGCAGTACCCGGCGCCGCCCTCGTAGGCCGCGAGCGCTGCTGTGGAGGTCAGGAAGAGCACGCTCCCCTGGCGTCCGGCCCGCAACGCCGGGAGCAGTGCCCGGGTCACGCGCAGGGACCCGAGCACGTTCACGGCGTACATGCGTTCCCAGTCCTCCGTCCTCGCCTCCGCGATCTGCTCGGTGCCGAAGGCGCCGCCCGCGTTGTTGACCAGGGCGTGGATCGGTCCGGCGGCGGTGACCTCGGCGGTGAAGGCATCCACGGAGGCCTGGTCGGTGACATCGAGGGACATCGGCGTGGCGCCTGTCTCCCCGGCGAGCGCCTCGAGGCGGTCGATCCGGCGGGCTGCGGCGATCACGTCCCATCCGGTGCTGCGCAGCGCCCGCACGGTCGCAGCGCCGATGCCGGAACTGGCTCCGGTGACGACGGCGCGCAGGGCGGCCGGGGCAGGATCGGCGGGTGCACCGAGGGGTGCGGGGACGGGAATTGACTGGGGGTTCGACGTCATGGGGCCACTGTAGCGAGCCGCTCCGGGCGGTTGCAGCACCGCGATCCGTCCGCGGGCGTCGGATAGGGTTCCGTCATGGTCCCTCCTGTCCCGGGTTCGCCGTATCCCTCTTTCGATCCTTCCGGGGATCCTGATGCGAACACCGACCCCGTGACGGTGCGCATGTTCGCCGGGTACGCGAACTCTCCCCTGTGGTCCGCCGGTGGTCCGGTCGCCCTGGCGGAGCTCGACCTCCCCGACGACCTCCGCACGGGTCTGGCCCGCTGGGAGGCGGACAGCTACGGCGGGGACGGGCTGCTCGGTGACGTCTCACCGGCGTACGGCGGTGTGCTGGCCGAGTGGCTCGCCGGCGAGCTGGGAGCTGGCATCGAGGTGCACCTGCGGACCGGTACCGCCGAGGATTCTCTCGTGTTCACCAGCACGGCACCACCGCGGAGTCCGGCGGCGGCCGCCATGCTGCTGCACGAGGCCGCCGAGGAGCGTGCGCTCCACGCGCAGCTGTCCACGGGCCCCTGGTACGCCTACGCCCCTCTCTCGGGTACCACGTTCTCCGGGCATGCCGACACCCCGCCGTCGCCCTGATCACAGGTGCCTGCAGGCATCCGGTCCCGACGACCCGTCGGCGTCGGGCACGCACCCCTGGCCGACGAGGACGCACGCGCCGAGCCGTCCGTCGCGCACGATTCCCGGCGCCATGGTGGATGTGGTGTTCGCGACACCTCCTCCCCCTGCTTTCACGGACGGGCACGCACAGGCTCGCGTTAGAGTTGTCCGACGAGCCTGCACCCCTCCGTGCATCTCCGCTCCCGCACTCAGCCGCTCCTGCGCGCAGCCGCCGCGTCCCCGCCCCGGTCGCCACCCCTCCTCCCGAAGGAACAGTCCCCCATGCCTTCCAGCCCACCCCCCACCGACCCGCAGGCGCTGACCCCGCTCGAACGGCAGTCGGTGCTGCGGACCCTCCGCTCGCCGCGCCTGCTGAAGACCGAGGTGCTCGCCGGTCTCGTCGTCGCCCTCGCCCTGATCCCGGAGGCTATCGCCTTCTCGATCATCGCCGGCGTGGATCCGCGCCTGGGCCTGTTCGCCTCGTTCACCATGGCCGTGTCCATCTCCTTCCTCGGCGGGCGCCCCGCCATGATCTCCGCCGCCACGGGTGCGGTGGCCCTGGTCATCGCACCGCTGATGGCCAGCCACGGCATCGACTACTTCATCCTCGCCGTGGTGCTCGGCGGGATCTTCCAGGTGATCCTCGGCGTGCTGGGGGTGGCTCGTCTCATGCGCTTCATCCCCCGCTCGGTGATGGTGGGTTTCGTGAACGCCCTCGCGATCCTCATCTTCATGTCCCAGGTGCCCGAACTGATCGACGTGCCGTTCCTCGTCTACCCCATGGTCGCCGCCGGGCTCCTGATCGTCTTCGGACTGCCGCGTCTGACCACAGTGGTGCCCGCGCCGCTGGTGGCGATCGTGGTCCTGACCGTCTTCGCGGTCCTCGCGAACGTGCTGGTGCCCACCGTCGGGGACAAGGGCGAACTGCCCGAGTCCCTGCCCACCCTGTTCTTCCCGGACGTGCCCCTGAATCTGGAGACGCTGCAGATCGTGGCGCCGTTCGCCCTCGCGCTGGCCGCCGTCGGGCTCCTCGAGTCCCTCATGACCGCGAAACTCGTGGACGACATCACGGACACCCGCTCGGACAAGACCCGGGAGTCCTGGGGGCAGGGAGCCGCGAACATCATCACCGGGCTCTTCGGCGGGATGGGTGGTTGCGCCATGATCGGCCAGACCATGATCAACGTGAAGGCCTCCGGGGCGCGCACCCGGATCTCCACCTTCCTCGCCGGCGTCTTCCTGCTCGTCCTGGTGGTGGTGCTCGGCGGCATCGTGGCGCTGATCCCTATGGCGGCCCTCGTGGCGGTGATGATCTTCGTGTCCATCGCCACCTTCGACTGGCACAGCATCCGGCCCGCCACCCTGAAGCGGATGCCCCGCAGCGAGACCGCCGTGATGCTCGCCACCGTGATCGTCACCGTCTGGACCCACAACCTCGCCATCGGCGTGGGGGGGGGCGTCCTCGTGGCCATGGTGGCGTTCGCCCGCCGGGCGGCGCACTTCACCACCGTCGAGCGCATCGAGGAGACCGTGGACGGCCAGGACCACGTCACCTACCGGGTGGACGGCGAACTCTTCTTCGCCTCCTCCAACGACCTGTACACGCAGTTCGACTACGCCGCGGACCCACCCCGCGTGACCATCGACCTGCACGGCTCCCACGTCTGGGACGCCTCGACCGTCGCCGCCCTGGACGCCGTCACCGAGAAGTACCGGAGCACCGGCGCTCGGGTGCAGATCGTGGGTCTGAACGAGGCCTCCACCGCCATGCGGAAGCGACTGGAAGGTACGCTCGGAGCCGGCCACTGAGCCCCTCCCGGGCGGAAGGGCGGCACAGAGAGCTGCTCGCGGCCCGCTCCGCGTGCGGTTCGGGCACACCACCGCCGATGCCGCCCCCGGGACGACGACGGCCGGGGCCAGATGATGCTCGCCGGCGGCTGAGGTACGGCAGGCCACCGGGGGAATCCCGGTACCCTGGCCCTTCACCCTCCCCCAGGCCCCGGCAGGACAGGACCCCTCCATGATCGACACCAGGAGCAGCACCCGATTCCTCGCCTCCTACGACGAGCACCTGCGCACCGACGCCGAGACGGCCGGGGCCGTCGATGTCGTCCGGCTCGGGTCCCTGCTTCTGGCGACGTTCCTGCACGGACGCGGTTTCGTCACCTACCGTGAGCTCGGGACGACGGAGCCGAAGGGCACGTCCGCGCTCGTCGCGGCCGTCCTCGATCACTACCGCGCCGATCCCGGCATCACCCGGGTCGAGTGGAAGACGCGCGGACACGACCACGCCCCCGGTCTGCACGAGGCCCTGACGGAGCACGGATTCCTGCCGGACGCCTCGGAATCCATCATGATCGGAGCAGCCGAGGCACTGAGGGCGGACCTCCCGCTGCCGGAGGGAGTGACGCTCCGGCGGGTCACCCAGGAACGTGACGTGCAGGCGATGAGTGCGATGCAGGACGAGGTGTTCGGGAACCCGGTCTCGCCGGGCACGGCGGAGGCCCTGCTGAGCAGGCTCTCGGCCCGGGACGGCACGGAGCTGTGGGTGGCGGAGGCCGACGGACGCATCATCAGCGCCGGGCGGCTGGAACCCGTCGACGGGACGTGCTTCGCCGGGATCTGGGGTGGCACGACCCTCGCGGAGTGGCGCGGCCGCGGCATCTACCGTGCCCTGACCGCCCGACGCGCGCGTTCGGCACTGGACCTGGGCAGGACCCTGATCCACAGCGACTCGACCGAGTACTCACGTCCGATCCTCGAACGCTCCGGACTGACCGAGGTGGGGACCACGAAGCCGTACCACTGGCAGCGGCAGGAGGGGCGCACGGGGGTCGGTGCGGGCTGAGCCGCCGTCGTCGCCGACCCGGGATGTCAGGGAGCGGCGGGGAGTGTCCTCACGAAGAAGTCGGCCACCACACGGGCGGCTTCGTCAGGATCGTGTTCGAAACCGTGACCCTGTCCCGGCAGCAGGTGCAGTTCAACCTGTGCGTACCCGTCCCGATAGCGCTCCGCGGTGGCAGGCGGCACGACGTCGTCGTCCTCTCCCTGCACGATGCACACGGGACCCCGGTACCGCGCCGAGGTCTCGTAGACGGGGAGGGTCTGCGCAGTCACCATGTACTCGCGTCCGATGGTGAAGCCGTCGAAGGGTGTGACGGACTCCGGCGGATCGGCGGGGTCGATCCTCACCCCGAGCACATCGCCTGCAACCGTGTTCTCGCGCAGCACGCCGGCGGGGGCCAGCAGCGCCAGCGCGGGGACGTCGGCGCCGGACTCGCCGGCGACCATCCCTGTGACCACCCCTCCCTGGGAGTGCCCGGCGAGACCGACCACGGAGACGACGTCGAGGCCCGCGAAGGCCAGCACGGCCCTGGCGTCCTCGATCTCGTTGGGCACCGTCATGTCCGCGGAGTTCCCCTCACTGCGGCCGTGACCGTTGAAGTCGAAGCGGAGGGCTCCGATGCCCGCCCGGTTCAGGGACTCCGCCACATGGACCACGACCGGGTCCTGACTCGATCCGGAGATGCCGTGCATCACGACCACCACCGGCGTCCTCGGCGCGGATCGGTGGGGAGGAAGATCGAGGAACACCGCGAGCCGCAGACCACGACTGGTCACCTTGAACTCCCGGTGGTCCCCGGCAACGACGTCGGCTCCTTCACGCTGCGCTGGCATCCGCCCAGTGTACGTCCGCGTGCTCGACAGGCACGGCGCCGCGGGTAGGGAAGAATGGACCCATGGCCGATACCCCCCAGGGCACAGACACGCCCTCCTCCCAGCCCGTTTCCGTTCCTGACAAGCCCGCGCTCGAGGGTCTCGAGGAGAGACTCTCCCGGCAGTGGCGCGAGGACGGCACGTACGCCTTCCGCCGTGACACCACGCGCGACGAGGTGTACTCGATCGACACCCCGCCGCCCACGGCCTCCGGCTCACTGCACGTGGGGCACATGTTCTCCTACACGCAGACCGACGTCATGGCCCGCTTCAAGCGCATGAACGGCGCCAACGTGTTCTACCCGATGGGCTGGGACGACAACGGCCTGCCCACCGAGCGCCGCGTGCAGAACTACTACGGGGTGCGCTGCGACCCGTCGGTGGCCTACGACGCCGGTTACCGCCCGCCGGCCGAACCCGCGAAGAACCAGCGCGACTTCGACGCCGTGTCCCGCAGGAACTTCATCGAGCTCTGCGAGGAGCTCGCCGTCGAGGACGAGCAGGTCTTCGAGAACCTCTTCAGCACCCTCGGGCTCTCCGTGGACTGGGACCTCACCTACCGCACCATCGACGACACCTCCCGGGCCGTCTCGCAGCGCGCCTTCCTGGAGAACCTGGATGCCGGGGACGCCTACCTCGCCGAGGCGCCCACCCTCTGGGACGTCACCTTCCGCACCGCCGTGGCCCAGGCCGAGCTGGAGGACCGCGAGCAGCCCGGCGCGTACCACCGCATCGGCTTCCACGCCTCCGACGGGCAGCGGATCCACATCGAGACCACACGGCCCGAACTCCTGCCCGCATGCGTGGCCCTCGTGGCCCACCCGGACGACGAGCGCTACAAGCCGCTCTTCGGCACCACCGTGACCTCACCCCTGTTCGACGTCGAGGTGGAGATCAAGGCGCATCCCCTCGCGAAGCCGGACAAGGGAAGCGGCATCGCGATGATCTGCACCTTCGGTGATCTCACGGACGTCACCTGGTGGCGCGAGCTGCAGCTGCCCACCCGCGCCGTCGTCGGCCGTGACGGACGTATCCGCTCCGAGGCGCCCGAGTGGATCGCCACCGCACGCGCCCGGGAGAACTACGCACAGGTGGCCGGCAAGACCATCTTCAGCGCCAAGGAGGCCGTGGTCGCGATGCTCCGCGGGAGCGGCGACCTCGACGGCGAGCCGAAGAAGATCACCCACCCGGTCAACTTCTACGAGAAGGGCGACAAGCCCCTCGAGGTGGTCACCAGCCGCCAGTGGTACATCCGCAACGGTGGACGCGACGCCGGCAAGCGGGAGGCCCTGATCAGCCGCGGCCGCGAGATCGACTTCCACCCGTCCTTCATGCGCTCACGCTACGAGAACTGGATCGAGGGGCTCAACGGCGACTGGCTGGTCTCCCGCCAGCGCTTCTTCGGTGTGCCCGTGCCGGTCTGGTACCGGCTCGACGCCGACGGCGAGCCGGAGTACGGGAGCCCGATCGTCCCCGCGCCCGAGTCGCTGCCCGTAGACCCCGCCGCCGAGCCCGCCCCCGGGTTCGAGGAGTCGGCACGCAACCAGCCGGGCGGCTTCGTCGGCGACGACGACGTCCTGGACACGTGGGCGACGTCCTCCCTCACCCCGCAGATCGTGGGCGGCTGGGCGCGGGACGAGGACCTCTTCGGCAAGGTGTTCCCCTTCGACCTGCGACCGCAGGGGCACGACATCATCCGCACCTGGCTGTTCTCGACCGCTGTGCGTGCCGACGCCCTGCAGGGCTCCGTGCCCTGGAAGCACGCGGCGCTCTCCGGCTGGATCCTCGACCCGGACCGCAAGAAGATGTCCAAGTCCAAGGGCAACGTGGTGGTGCCCACGGACGTGCTGGAGCAGTTCGGGGCGGACGCGGTGCGCTACTGGGCCGCGTCGGCGAAGCTCGGCGCGGACACCGCGTACGAGGTGAACCAGATGAAGATCGGGCGGCGCCTGGCCATCAAGCTGCTCAACGCCTCGAAGTTCGTGCTGAACCTCGGCGTGACGGAGGCGTCCGTCGGCGCAGGGACGATCGAGCGCGTCTCGAACGCCCTGGATCTCTCCCTCCTCGCGCAGCTGCGCACCGTCACCGAGCAGGCCACCGCGGCGTTCGAGAAGTACGACTACGCGCGGGCCCTGCAGCTCACGGAGTCCTTCTTCTGGACCTTCACGGACGACTACGTGGAACTCGTCAAGGACCGCGCCTACGGGGACGCCGAGGATCCGGCGACGCAGTCCGTGCAGACCGCGCTGGCGACCACGCTGGATGCGCTCCTACGCCTGTTCGCCCCGTTCCTGCCGTTCGCCACCGAGGAGGTCTGGAGCTGGTGGCGCAGCGGATCGGTGCACCACGCCGCTTGGCCGACTTCCGAAGAACTGCCCGCACTGCCCGCGGCGGCCGACCCGGAGGTGCTCACCGCGGTGGCGCTGGCACTCGGAGGTCTCCGGAAGGCGAAGTCCGAGGCGAAGGTGAAGCAGCGCACGGAGGTCCAGACCGCCGTCGTCACCGCCCCCGTAGCCCAGGTGGAGCAGTTGCGCGCTGGTCTCGCCGATCTGCTGGCCGCCGGCAACGCGAAGGACCTCCGCCTCGCCGAGGGCGAGGGGAACCTGAGCGTGTCCGACGTCGAGCTGGTACCGCAGCCCGCGGAGTGACCGGCGTCCGCCGGTGACGACGTCGTCGTCCCGGGACGCAAAGGAGGGGCCCACCGATCGGTGGGCCCCTCCTTCACGTCCGGGTGGAGCCGTCGGGCAACTCCCCCACCCGGGTAGGCGTGCTCGAGGGTCAGTCGAACTGCGGGCTCTCGGTGCGGGAGCGCTTGAGCTCGAAGAAGCCCGGGAACCCCGACATCAGGACGGCACCGTCGAAGATCCGTCCGGCCTCCTCGCCGCGCGGGATGCGGGTGAGCACGGGGCCGAAGAACGCCGTGCCGTTGAAGGCCACCACGGGGGTGCCCACCTCGTCACCCACGCGGTCGATGCCGTCCTGGTGGGAGGCGCGCAGCTGGGTGTCGTACTCGTCGGTACCGGCCTGGCGTGCGAGGTCCACGGGCAGACCCACCTCGTCGAGCGACTCGCGGATGACGACGTCGAAGTCCTTGTTCTGCCCGATGTGGATGCGCGTACCCATCGCGTCGTAGAGCTTCTTGACGTACTCCTCGCCGTGCAGCTCGCGTGCCGCGGTGATCACCCGCACCGGGCCCCACCCCTTCAGCATGGTCTCCTGGTACTCCTCGGGCAGATCCCGGCCCTCATTGAGCACCGAGAGACTCATGACGTGCCAGTCCACCGAGATGTTGCGGACCTGCTCCACCTCGCCGATCCAGCGCGAGGTGATCCAGGCGAAGGGGCAGAGGGGATCGAACCAGAAATCGGCCTTCTCGGGGGCAGTGGACTCGCTCATGAGGTACTCCTTGCTACTCGGGGTCAGGCCGCCGGGGCCTCTTCCGGTGCAACCCCGGTCCCAGGGCACCTATTCCGCTCCGGAGATGACGCGTGGCGGCTCCCGAGTTGGTCCGTCGCCGTGGTCCACGGTCTAATGGGAGCACACAACACCAGGCGATGACGGCTGGCGTCACCCGGGCCTCGCGGCCGGACGGGGCGACCCGGCACCGACCGCCGATCGAGCGAGGGGACGCACCGTGACGCAGGGGAACCGGACCGAGAAACATGACACCTGGCTCGAGCGTGAAGCGCTCGCCGAGGCCATGATCCCGCTGATCGGACGGCTCTACCGCCGGAACAACGTGGTGACGAGCATCCACGGACGCAGCCTGATCAACAAGTCCACCATGGCCATCCTGAAGGCGCACCGGTTCGCCCGGCGGATCACCACCGAGGAACTCCGGCTCGAGGACACCGCCCCGCTCCTGGAGCTCCTGGCCGGACTGGACCTCGGTGCCGCCGCGATCGACCTCGGGCGGCTGCGCCTGGCCTACGACACCTCCGTGGCCGCCGGTGACGGCCGGTCCCTCGAGGAGTTCGTCCGGACGGAACTCGCAGACGTCGTGGGCAGGGGCGGCCGTGACGAGCGCACCAGCACGGACGTGGTGCTCTACGGGTTCGGGCGCATCGGGCGCCTCGTGGCCCGGCTGCTCATCGAGAAGAACGGGGGCGGGTACGGCCTCCGGCTCCGGGCCGTGGTGGTGCGGCGCGGGTCCTCCAACGATCTCATCAAGCGGGCCAGCCTGCTGCGCCGGGACTCCGTGCACGGATCCTTCGAGGGCACCATCCAGGTGGACGAGGAGGCGGACACCATCACCGCGAACGGCGTGCGGATCCAGGTCATCTACTCGGACGACCCCGCCGCCATCGACTACACCGCGTACGGCATCTCCGACGCCCTCGTGGTGGACAACACGGGGCGCTGGCGTGACGAGGAGGGACTGTCCCAGCACCTGCGGAGCACGGGGGTGGCCAAGGTCCTCCTCACGGCGCCGGGCAAGGGCGGCCTGAAGAACATCGTGCACGGCATCAACCACGGCGCCATCGAGCCCGGGGACCGCATCATCACCGCGGCGTCCTGCACCACGAACGCCATCACGCCCGTGCTGAAGGTGATCCACGACCGGTTCGGCGTGGTGCACGGGCACGTGGAGACCGTGCACTCCTTCACGAACGACCAGAACCTGATCGACAACTTCCACCGGGGCGATCGGCGGGGGCGCTCGGCGGCACTGAACATGGTGCTCACGGAGACCGGTGCCGCGACCGCCGTGGCGAAGGCGCTCCCGGAGCTCGCCGGACGACTGACCGGGAGCTCCATCCGCGTTCCCACCCCGGACGTGTCCATCGCCATCCTCAATCTCACCCTCGAGCAGGCGACCACCCGCGAGGAGGTCAACACGCAGCTGCGGGAGGCCTCGCTCCACTCCGGGCTGCGGAAGCAGATCGACTACATCGACAGCCCCGAGGTGGTCTCCACGGACTTCGTCGGATCACGGCGTGCGGGCATCGTCGACGGGCTCGCCACCATCGCCGACGGGGTCCACCTGGTGCTCTACGTCTGGTACGACAACGAGTTCGGGTACAGCTGCCAGGTGGTCCGCGTCATGGAGGAGATGGCCGGCGTCCACCCGCCGTCGTACCCTTCCGCCAGCACCGGTGGCGCTCCCACCGATCAGGGACCGGGCTCCGACGCCTGACCGGTGGTGCGAAGCAGGAGGAGCCCGGCCGATCGGCCGGGCTCCTCCTGCTTCGGGTACCGAGCGCGCGCTAGGCGGACTTGTTGCGGCGCTTGGACACCACTTCATGGGAGATGAGCGTGGGTTCGGCACGCTTTCCGACGACGTCGTCCGTGATCACCACGGTGGCGACGTCCTCCCGGCTCGGGAGATCGAACATGACCGGCAGGAGGACCTCCTCCAGGATCGCGCGGAGCCCACGGGCCCCCGTGCCACGATCCAGTGCGAGGTCGGCGATCGCCTCGAGCGCCTTCGGCTCGAAGACCAGTTCGACGCCGTCCAGCAGGAACATCTTCTGGTACTGCTTGATCAGGGCGTTCTTGGGCTCGGTGAGGATCTGCATGAGCGCCGGACGGTCCAGGTGCGTGACCGTGGTGATCACGGGCAGGCGTCCGATGAACTCGGGGATCAGACCGAACTTCAGCAGGTCCTCGGGCATGACGTCGCCGTAGCTGGCCTCCTCGCTGGTAAGCGAGCTGAGCGGGGCACCGAACCCGATGCCCTTCCGGCCGGCACGGGAGCCGATGATCTCCTCCAGGCCCGCGAACGCTCCCGCCACGATGAACAGCACGTTGGTGGTGTCGATCTGGATGAACTCCTGGTGCGGGTGCTTCCTCCCGCCCTGCGGCGGGACGGAGGCCACCGTGCCCTCGAGGATCTTCAGGAGTGCCTGCTGCACGCCCTCCCCCGAGACGTCGCGGGTGATCGACGGGTTCTCGCTCTTCCGCGAGATCTTGTCGATCTCGTCGATGTAGATGATGCCCTGCTCGGCCTTCTTGACGTCGTAGTCCGCGGCCTGGATGAGCTTCAGGAGGATGTTCTCCACGTCCTCGCCCACGTACCCGGCCTCGGTGAGCGCGGTGGCGTCCGCCACGGCGAAGGGCACGTTCAGGCGGCGGGCGAGGGTCTGGGCGAGGTAGGTCTTGCCGCACCCGGTGGGACCGATCAGCAGGATGTTCGACTTCGCGATCTCGACGTCCTCGGAGTCGGCCGCGTCCGCGAGTGTTCCCGCGGCACGCGTGCCGCTGCCCGACTGGATACGCTTGTAGTGGTTGTACACGGCGACGGCGAGGGAACGTTTGGCGGGCTCCTGGCCCACCACGTACTCCTGGAGGAAATCGAAGATCTGGCGGGGCTTGGGGAGTTCGAACGTGCCGAGGTCCGCCACCTCGGAGAGCTCCTCCTCGATGATCTCGTTGCACAGGTCGATGCACTCGTCGCAGATGTACACGCCGGGACCGGCGATCAGCTTGCGGACCTGCTTCTGGCTCTTCCCACAGAAGGAGCACTTCAGCAGGTCGGTGCTCTCACCAATGCGAGCCATGGATCAGTCCCCTCGGGTAAACGCAATTGCTAGAACAACTGTAGGCCACGGCACCCCCGGATCCGGGGAGCCGGGACCGGGGAGGCCCGTGGTGCCGTCCGGCACCACGGGCCTCCCCGAGGGCGCCGTCCCGGGCGGCGGGACACTGTCCCCGGGAACGGCGCGGCACCTCTTACGGGGTGTTGATCTTCGGCGGGGTGATCTTGCGCGAGGCGAGGACCTCGTCCACCAGGCCGTAGTCGCGGGCATCGGCTGCGGTGAGGATCTTGTCGCGCTCGATGTCCAGGTTGACCTGCTCGGTGGTGCGCCCGGTGTGCAGCGCGAGGGTGTCCTCGAGCCAGGTACGCATCCGCATGACCTCCGCGGCCTGGATCTCGAGGTCCGAGGCCTGGCCACCCTGACCACCCGAGAGCGCAGGCTGGTGGATCAGTACGCGGGCGTTCGGCAGCGCGAGGCGCTTGCCCGGTGCTCCCGCCGCCAGCAGCACCGCTGCGGCACTGGCGGCCTGGCCGAGGCACACCGTCTGGACCTCGGGGCGGATGAACTGCATGGTGTCGTAGATCGCGGTCATGGCCGTGAAGGAACCACCGGGCGAGTTGATGTACAGGGTGATGTCCCGCTCGGGGTCCGTGGACTCGAGGACGAGCAGCTGCGCCATGACGTCGTCCGCCGAGGCGTCGTCCACCTGCGTGCCGAGGAAGATGATGCGGTCCTCGAAGAGCTTGGTGTAGGGGTCCTGGCGCTTGAAGCCGTAGGGCGTGCGCTCCTCGAACTGAGGGAGGATGTAGCGGCTCGTGGGAAGGTTCTGCGCCTTCGAACCCGCTGCTGCCTGGAAATCGTGGTTCATGGTGTCTCCTGTAGGACGACTGGTGAGTACTGGGGGCTGGAAGCGGGCTAGGACGTCTGCTCGGTCCCGCCACCGCCGGTCACGGAGCCGGAGTGCGCGGAGATGTGGTCGAAGAAGCCGTAGTCGAGCCCCTCCTGTGCCGTGAACCACTTGTCGCGGTCGTTGTCCTTGAGGATGGTCTCCACGGTCTGGCCGGTCTGCTCGGCGGTGAGCTCCGCCATCACGCGCTTCATGTGCAGGATCAGCTCGGCCTGGATGCGGATGTCCGTGGCCGTTCCGCCGATGCCACCGGAGGGCTGGTGCATCAGGATGCGGGCGTGGGGGGTGGCGTACCGCTTGCCCTTGGTGCCCGAGGACAGCAGGAACTGACCCATGGAGGCGGCCAGTCCGGTGGCCACCGTCACGACGTCGTTCGGGATGAACTGCATGGTGTCGTAGATCGCCATGCCGGCGGTCACCGACCCGCCGGGCGAGTTGATGTAGAGGAAGATGTCGCGCTCGGGGTCCTCGGCGGACAGCAGCAGCAGCTGCGAGCAGATCGCGTTCGCGTTGTCGTCGCGGACCTCGGAACCGAGCCAGATGATGCGCTCCTTGAGGAGCCGCGTGTAGATGTACTCGTCACGACTGCCCATCTCGGGGCCGGCCATGCTCGGGGTGCTTGGTTCGGTTGCCATGTGCGTTGACCTCTCGCTCTGGCGGGCCGGCACCAGTTCGGCCGTCCCGTCCGTTGATCTCTTCTTGGACACTAACGCGGACGCGCGCCCACATGGTCCTGCGCGGAGAACTGTTCGCTGACGGCGCACGGTGGCCGGGGGCCCACGCGACCGCCCCTCCAGGGCCGTTCGCCCGGACACGGGGCCGGGGAAACGACAGCGGTGCCGCAGCCCGGGGGGCTGCGGCACCGCTGGAGGAATCGGGAGGACTACTTGGCGTCGGTCCCCTGCGTGCCCGCACCCTCGGACCCGGTCGTGTCCGACTCGACCGCGTCGTCCGCGGCAACCTCCGCGGCATCCACCGCGTCGTCGTTGCCGGCGTCCGTGGCGTCGATGGTCTCGGGCTCCTCGTCGGCGGCGCTGACGAAATCGCTGAGGTCGACGGCGGCACCGTCGGTGTCGGTGACCGTCGCGTACTCGAGCACCTTCGCGAGGGCCTTGCGACGGCGTACCTCGCCGACGATCATGGGCACCTGACCGCTCTGGTCCAGCATCTGAGCGAACTGGTTGGGCTCCATGCCGTACTGGCCGGCCGTGGAGACGATGTAGTCGATCAGCTCGGCCTGGCTGACGCCCACCTCCTCCTTCTCGGCGACGGCGTCGAGGATCACCTCGTTCTGGAAGGCGCGCTCCGTGTTGGTGCGGATCTCCGCGCGGTGCTCCTCGGTGTCGTGGTTCTCACCGGCCGAGTGGGCGTTCTCGCCGTTGAAGTGCTGCTCGAGCTGCTCCTCGATGACGCTCTCGGGGACGGGGACGGCGACGAGCTCCACGAGCAGGTCCAGGACCTTGTCGCGGGCCTCCACGCCCTGGTCCATGAGCTTGGCCTCGGAGGCCTGCTTGGCGAGATCCGCACGCAGTTCCTCGGCGGTGTCGAACTCGGAGGCCAGCTGGGCGAACTCGTCGTCCACGGCAGGGAGCTCGCGCTCCTTGACGGCCTTCACGATCACCTTCACCTGGGCGTCGGCGCCGGAGTGCTCGCCACCGGCGAGCTTGGTCTCGAACGTGGCGTCCTCGTCGGAGGAGAGACCGGTGACGGCCTCGTCCATGCCCTCGAGCATGGTCCCGGAGCCGATCTGGTAGGAGAGGTCCTGGGCGGAGTCCACCTCCTCGCCGTCCACGGATGCGGTGAGGTCGATCGTGAGGAAGTCGCCGTCCTTCGCGGGGCGGTCGACGGCGCTGAGGGTACCGAAGCGGCCGCGGAGCTCGTCCATCGACGTCTCGACGTCCTCGTCGGACGCCTCGACGGGAGCCACGGTGACCTCGAGGCCCTTGTACTCGGGGAGCTCGATCTCGGGGCGGATGTCCAGCTCCACCGTGAAGGTGAGCTGCCCGTCCTTCTTGGCGGGATCCGGTACCTCGGTGATCTCCACCTCGGGACGGCTCAGCGGCCGGATCCCGGTCTCCTGGACGGCGCTCTGGTAGAAGCCGTTCAGGCCGTCGTTGATGGCCGTCTCGATGACGTAGCCGCGGCCCACGCGCTGGTCGATGAGCTGCTGGGGAACCTTGCCCTTGCGGAACCCGGGGACCTGCACCTGGGTGGCGATGGTCTTGTAGGCCTCGTCGATGCTGGGCTTCAGTTCCTCGAAGGGGACCTCGACGTTCAGCTTCACCCGGGTGGGGGTTAGGGTTTCAACAGCGCTCTTCACAGCGTAGGACTCCTGAGATGATGGGGATTGGTTCTGCAGCGGAGGCACTTGCCTTGTCACACGGCAGAGTCGGGGTGACAGGAGTTGAACCTGCGACTTCCTGCTCCCAAAGCAGGCGCTCTACCAAGCTGAGCTACACCCCGTAAGTGCGAGTGTCAGTCTACGCATCTTTGCGCTCACCCCGCACATTTGGCGATAGCGAGCGGGCTGTGGTGTGATTGTAGGCGTTCAGCGGGGCATCTGCAGTGCCCCCGCGGGGATGTAGCTTAATGGTAAAGCCTCAGTCTTCCAAACTGATTACGCGGGTTCGATTCCCGTCATCCCCTCTTCCCGGAGCTACGGCCCCACCTCACCCGGACACCCGTGTCCGGGTGTGCTGCTTCCTGCACCTCTTCCGCGGCTCAGTCCGCCTGGCACCTCGGGCACCAGAACACGTTCCGCGCGGCCATGACCGCCGTCAGGATCGGCGTCGCGCAGTGCCGGCACGGCTCCCCGGTGCGCTTGTACACGTAGTTGGGTGCAGATCGCTTCGGGCGCCCCTGCCGCGCCTCCGCCGTGGTGGTGATGATCCGGCCTTCCCGCACGCCGTCCTCCATCAGGCGTACGGTGTCCGCCCAGATCCCCGCGGCCTCGTCCTCGCGCAGCTGCTTGCCGGGCCGCCACGGGTTGATCCCCTGCAGGAACAGCACCTCGGCCCGGTAGATGTTGCCGATGCCCGCGATCACCGCCTGGTTCATCAGCTGGATCCCCACCGGCGTGATGCTGGACATCACCTTGCGCTGGAAGACCGAGCCGTCGGCATCGGGCTGCAGCGGGTCGGGGCCGAGCTTCGCCCGCGCGGTCCCCTCCTCGGCCGCGGTGATCACCTCGCAGGCGGTGGGGCCGCGCAGATCCGCCCACCCGTGTGCGGAGACCAGCCGGGCACGTACCGCACCCACCGGGGCGGGAGGTCCGGTGTAGTCACCGGAGGCGCCGTCGTCGTCGCCCGACACCGCCTCGGACTCCCCGCGCCGGGGCAGGGTCATGCTGGACGCCGTGTGGAACGTGGCGTCACCGCCGAAGGTCCACTTGCCGTAGAGGCCGAGGTGCACGCGCAGCACGCGGTCCTCGTCGAAGCGGAGGAACAGCTGCTTGCCGTGCGCGAGCGAGCTGAGCAGGATTGCGCCGTCGAGCAGGGCGGCACCCGCCGCGAAGCGGCCCTGCGGGCTGGACACCGCGAGCTTCTCGTCGGTGAACACCGAGGCGAACTGGTTGGCGAGCCGGTGGACGGAATGGCCCTCAGGCAACGGATCCCGTTTCCTCGTACCGCGCGATCTGCGCGATCCGGCGGCGGTGCCGCTCGGCGTCGCTGAACGGCTCGGCGAGGAAGGCGTCGATCAGGGCGGTGGCCTCCTCCACGGAGTGCTGACGGCCGCCCACCGCGATCACGTTGGCGTCGTTGTGCTGGCGGGCCAGGCGCGCCGTGTCCAGGTTCCAGGCCAGCGCCGCGCGTACGCCGTGCACCTTGTTCGCCGCGATCTGCTCCCCGTTGCCGGACCCGCCGAGCACGATCCCGAGCGCCTGGCGCCCCGCCGCGAGATCGGAGACCACGGCCTCGGCCGCGTCGATGCAGAACGAGGGGTAGTCGTCCTCCGCGTCGTAGGCGGTGGGTCCGTGGTCGACGACGTCGTGACCGTTCGCGGTGAGGTGGGTCAGCAGGTGGGCACTGAGTTCCATGCCTGCGTGATCGGTGGCGAGGTGGACGCGCATGGGCATGAACTTCCTTCGGGGAGCACCGGTGATGATCCGGGGGCTGGTGGAGGGGGTGGCCGCCGGGCTCGGCGGAACTCCTCAAGCGTAGTCCCGGGCGCCGACTCCCGGTCGACACCTCGAACGGTCCGCACCAGGTGGCAGTATGGGACACGCCCTCACCGGACCCGTCCGGTACCCCGACACCCCTGGAGGCGCTCCTTGCCCGGTCTGAACCTGACGCGCACCGAAGCCCGCGAGCGCGCCGAGCTGCTCACGGTCCGTTCCTACGACATCACCCTGGACCTCTCGCGCGGCGAGCGCGTGTTCGGCTCCACCACGGTGGTCTCCTTCGACGCGGAGCAGGGCGCCTCGACGTTCGTCGACGCCGTGACGGACACCGTGCACCGGGTGGAGCTCAACGGCGTCGAGCTCGATCCCGCGGAGGTGTCCGACGGCGTCCGCATCCAGCTGCCCGTCCTCGCGGCCACCAACACCCTGGTGGTGGAGGCGGACATGCCGTACATGAACACCGGCGAGGGGCTCCACCGGTTCGTGGATCCGGTGGACGGTGAGGTGTACCTCTACACGCAGTTCGAGGTGCCCGATTCGCGCCGCGTCTTCGCCGTCTTCGAGCAGCCGGACCTGAAGTCCCGGTTCCGGTTCTCCGTGACCGCGCCGTCGCACTGGGACGTCATCTCGGTGATGCCCACGCCGGCGCCCGTGCAGGCGGAGTCGGACGCCGCGACCGGTGCGTACTCCACCTGGTACTTCGAGCCGACGCCGGTGATGTCCTCCTACGTGACGGCGGTCATCGCGGGTCCCTACCGGAGCGTGCGCAGCGAGCTCACCGGTTCCGACGGCCGGACCGTGCCGCTCGGGGTCTTCACGCGGAAGTCCCTCATCCAGTACCTCGACGCCGAGAACGTCTTCGACCTGACCCGGAAGGGTTTCGCCTTCTACGAGGAGCAGTTCGGCACCCCGTACCCGTTCGAGAAGTACGATCAGCTCTTCGTCCCCGAGTTCAACGCCGGGGCCATGGAGAACGCCGGAGCCGTGACCTTCGTGGAGACCTACGTGTTCCGCTCCCGCGTGCCGGACGCCACGGTGGAGCGCCGGGCCATCACGATCCTCCACGAACTCGCGCACATGTGGTTCGGCGACCTCGTGACCATGCGGTGGTGGAACGACCTCTGGTTGAACGAGTCCTTCGCGGAGTTCATGTCCACGCTCGCCGCGGCGGAGGCCACCGAGTTCGAGCAGGCCTGGACCACCTTCGCCATTCTGGAGAAGGGGTGGGCGTACCGGCAGGACCAGCTGCCCTCCACGCACCCGATCGTGGCCGAGATCGAGGACCTCGAGGACGTGCAGGTCAACTTCGACGGCATCACCTACGCCAAGGGCGCCTCGGTGCTCAAGCAGCTCGTGGCCTGGGTGGGCCAGGAGGCGTTCATGGCCGGTGTGCGTCAGTACTTCGCCAAGCACGCCTGGAAGAACACCGAGCTCCCGGACCTCCTCGACGAGCTCGAGGCCGCCAGCGGGCGGGACCTGAAGCAGTGGTCGGCGCTGTGGTTGGAGACGGCCGGGGTGAACACCCTCCGCCCCGAGTTCACCACCGACGACGCCGGCGTGCTCACCTCCTTCGCGATCCTGCAGAGCGCGATCGACGCCTTCCCCACCATCCGCCCGCACCGCCTGGCGGTGGGCTTCTACGACCTCGACGAGACCGGCACCCTGGTCCGCACGCACCGCCTGGAGCTCGACGTGGACGGCGAGCGCACGGACATGCCGGACCTCGTTGGCAGGAAGCAGCCGGCGCTCGTGCTCCTGAACGACGACGACCTGGCGTACGCGAAGATCCGCCTCGACCCGGCGTCGCTGCGGACCTCGGTGCAGCACGTGAAGGATTTCGCCGACTCGCTCCCCCGCACCCTGGTGCTCGCGTCCGCCTGGGACGCGGCGCGTGACGGCGAGACCCCCGCCCGGGACTACGTGGAGCTGGTGCTGCGCAACGTCGGCGCGGAATCGGACTCCTCCGTGGTCCTCGTGCTCCTGCGGCAACTGGCCACGGCCCTGAGCTCCTACGTGCACCCCGATCGGCGTGAGGCGCTCGGCAGCACCGCCGCGGACACCCTCCTGGAGCTGGTGCTCGCCGCCGACGCCGGATCGGATGCGCAGCTCCAGTTCGTGCGGGCGTTCTCGGCGCACGCCGCCACCGGGAACCAGCTGGACGCCGTGGAGGGCATGCTCTCCGGGGAGCGCGTGCCCGAGGGCCTCGCCGTGGACCAGGACCTGCGCTGGGAGCTGCTGACGTCCCTGGTGGCCGGCGGGCGGGCCGGGACCACGGAGATCGACGCCGAGCTGGGCGCGGACACGACGGCGACGGGTCACCTGGCCGCGGCGTCCGCACGTGCGGCGATCCCCACGAGCGAGGCGAAGGAGGCGGCGTGGACGGCCCTGGTGGAGTCCGCCGATCTCCCGAACTCCACGCAGCGCGCCATGATCGGGGGCTTCACCCGGGTGCACGACCGCACGCTCCTGGCGCCGTTCGTGGAACGGTACTTCGGAGCCGTCCGGGACGTCTGGGCCACCCGGACCTCCGAGATCGCCCAGCAGATCGTGGTAGGTCTCTATCCCTCGCTGCTGACCGGGCAGGAGACGCTGGAGCGGACGGACGCCTTCCTCGCCGAGCTCGGGGAGGACTCCCCGTCCCTGCGGCGGCTGGTCCTCGAGAGCCGCGACGGGGTGGAGCGTGCGCTGAGGGCGCAGGTGGCGGACCGCTAGGCGGACGTGGAGGGGCGGCCGTCGTTGTCGCCCCTCTGCACACCGGAAGAGAACGAGGACGAGGTGAGCTCGATGAACCTGCAGGACCACACCTACGAGGCGCAGATCCGCTGGACCGGCAATCTCGGGACCGGGACGTCCGGGTACCGCTCCTACAGCCGTGACCACGAGGTGCACGCCGAGGGCCCGGGACTCCTGGCCGGGACCGCCGACCCCACCTTCCACGGCTCGAGGGACCGCTGGAACCCGGAGCAGCTGCTGCTCGGCGCCGTCATGCAGTGCCACATGCTCTCCTACCTCCACGTGGCGGTGAAGGCGGGGATCACGGTCACCGACTACTCGGACGCCGCGACCGGGACGCTGCGCCTGAACCGCGACGGGAGCGGTGAGTTCACGGGCATCGTGCTGCGTCCCTGCGTGGGGCTGGAGGACGAGTCGGAGCGGGAGCGCGCCGACGCCCTGCACGCCGAGGCGAATCGCCTCTGCTTCATCGCACGCTCACTGGACTTCCCCGTCCACCACGAGCCCATCTCCCCGGAGGTCGTCCCATGAACATCCTCCCCGACCTCGGGTACGGCGGTCAGGTCATCGGCGCGGTGATCATCATCGTGTGCGCCGTGGTCCTCTGGCTCGTCCTGAGGTTCCTCATCGCCCGCTCGGTCAAACGTGTGCAGCAGGGGCATGCCGTGTTCCGCAAACCCCACCTCGCCTGGGCCCAACCCGCCCTGCGCCCGTTCGACACCGCCCGGCGCTCGCAGCGGGCCGCCACCATCGGTGGCCTGCTCTCGAGCGTCTGCGCGGGTACCATCTCCGTGGTGGCCGGGCTGATGGCGATCGAGGCCCTCGGCTTCAACATCGGGCCGATCTTGGCGAGCGTGGGGATCGTGGGGATCGCCATCGGCTTCGGTGCGCGGGAGGTGATCCGGGACGCCTTCCTTGGTTTCTTCATCACCATCGAGGACCAGTACGGCATCGGTGACACCATCGAGGTGGGTGACACCGTGGGCGTGGTGCAGTCGCTCGGCCTGCGCATCACCCGCATGGTGGATGCGGACGGCGCGATCTGGTACGTCCGCAACGGTGACATCACGAAGGTGGGCAACCGCTCGCAGGGCACGTACGTCCCCCCGACCACCAGCACGGCAACGGCCCCGGCCGCGGAAGGACAGGTATGAGCACCCAGGATCCCACCGGCGAGAACCGGCCCCACCCCGGTCCGGAGGTGGGCAGCGGTGCGGTGACCGACGTCGGTCCCGGCTCCGGCGCTCCCCTCCCGCTGCAACCCGGAGGAGCTCGGGCGCCCCTGCCCGTGGAGCGCCTCGTCACGGCCGGCCAGGGCTTCACCCAGCCGCAGTACACCGACAACTTCTACGAGGCGGTGGGCGGTCACGAGACCTTCGTGAAACTGGTGGACGCCTTCTACAGCGGGGTGGCGGACGACGACGTCCTGCGTCCCATGTACCCCGAACAGGATCTTGGGCCCGCCAAGGAACGCCTCCTGCTGTTCCTGGAACAGTACTGGGGCGGCCCGAAGACCTACGGGGAGCAGCGCGGGCACCCCCGGCTCCGGATGCGGCACATGCCCTTCCGTGTGGGACCCGAGGCGCGGGACCACTGGCTCCGGCACATGCGGGCGGCGGTGGACAGCCTGGAGCTGGCACCCCTGCACGAGGCCACGCTGTGGGACTACCTCGACCGGTCCGCCCACTCGATGGTCAACGCCGCGGACTGAGACCCCTCACGCGCCCGGGGGCATCACTGCGCAACGGCTGCGGAGGCATGGGCCATAACCCCCGTGTCGTACAGGATCCGGTGCCCGTCGCGCAGCACACGCTCCGTGCCGGCGTCGAGCGGGACCTCCGCCCAGCTCGAGGGCGCGATGCCGAGTTCCACGATCAATCCCGACCGCAGACGGAAGCGGCGCTCACGCACCGGGCCCCAGGTCGCGGAGCGGATCAGGCGCGACCCCGGGCGGAGGCGGGTGAACCACGCCGCATCCTCGAGGGCATCGGGAGTGTCGCCGAGGACCACCACGTCGACGTCGCTGGACATGCGCTCGGCCCCGCGGGCGTAGGACCCCACCAGCACGGCGGCACCCACGGCCGGATCGGCCCGGGCCCACTCCGTCAGCTCCTCGAGCAGGTGCGCCACCGCACGCCTGCGCGACTTCAGCCTCACCGGCACCGGGGCGATCCCGTCGTGGACCGGCCGGGCCCCGGTGCCCGACGCCGGTGCCCGGTGAGCGGACGGATCACGTGCCCGCCCCTGGGGTCTTCCCGGAGAGCTGCCTGCGCTGGTACTCCCGGGAACTGAAGGTCGCCTTCCGCACGGCCTCCTCGTCGTCCAGGCTCGAGCCGAGGGCTCCCGCGATCGTCCCCATCGACGCGGACAACCAGGCGAGGTTCACGTACTCGTCGAAATGGGTGTCGTAGCCCAGCTGGAAGGACAGGTAGTCGCCGTCGATGACGATCAGCGCTGCCCCGAGGAGGAGGGCGAAGAGGCCGACGTACATCGCGGAGCCCGCGATGGGGATCGTGACGGGCGTCGCCGCGTTGTAGGTGACCCGCCGTTCGGTCCTCAGCCCTCCGACGGGACGCTCCCACAGGTTGTTGTAGCTGATCAGCCAGATGGTCATGATCGTGATGGACAGGAGGCTGACGGCGGCCAGCCTGAGCGGGCTGAGGTAGTCCGCCATGCTCCAGATGCTCGTGTAGAACCCCCCGAAGGCGCCGGTGGCCGCCGCTGCGGCCATCGCACGGGACACCCCGGGGACGATCCTCCACGGACGATTGCCCCGGCCCATCCCCGCCAGGAGCTGGAGCCGCCCACGCAGACCGGCGAGTGTCTCGTACGAGTTCTCGTTCGAGTCGGCGGCGCTGACGGACCGCTCCGGGGAGAGCGGGGCCACCGCCTTCGAGATCTTGCCCCGGCCGAGGGAGCGGACGTCCTCGACGCCGTGCAGCGCTCCGACGGCCTGCAGCAGTACCCGCTGCACCCGTTTCATCCGCATCACACCGAGTGCGGGCAGGGCGATCATCGCCGTCCCGTAGCCGGTGTTGACGCTCGACACCATCGGTTTGTGCTCGGCGTACTTGGGCAGGTCCGTCAGATAGACGAGGTAGTCCCACCCCAGCTCCGTCCGCAGCTCCTGCGAGTGGAGGTTCAGTTCGACCACGCCGTCAGCGTCCATGGGCAGTGACCGCTGCTCCACCTCGACGCGCCAGTCGACGTCGGTATCCAGCATCGTCCGGAGCAGGTGCATGAGGACGGGCCGCAGCTTCTGCGCCACCACCATGGGGAGGTCGGGATCAGCCAGGAAGCCGACGGCGATCCTTCGCCTGGTACGGGGGGATTCCATCCTCCCAGGATAGGAGAGTCCCGAGCCGGCCCGAGCCGACCGGTCCCGGTCCGGCAGGGGCGGCCTCCGCGTCGAATGTCGGGCCTCAGAGCACCGCGGCAGCACGGACCAGCACATGGCCGCGCGGGGCGGAGATCCGCGACCAGCGGTTGTTGCGGTGCAGGGTGGCGTCCGTGCCCGGTGCGAGGAAACCCAGGCTCATCGCGCCGAAGGCCGCACCTGCGGGGACGTCCCCCGGGACCCCCGCCAGGGATCTGCCCCAGACGGCGGCGCGGGCGCTGCTGACCAGCGGTGCTCCCGCCCGGGCGGGAAGACTCCGGGCCACCTCCGCGACACCCTCCCGTGCAGCCCGGTCCAGGAGGTCCGACTCGACCGTCCCCGCCGGGGTCCACCCCGAGCGCGGCGGCAGCACCCCGGTCCAGTTCTCGGTGACGGTCACCGTCGGGAGGACGAACTCCACGTCCGAGTCCCCCATCCGGGCGAGCCGATCCAGCACGGAACCGAGCGAGACCGTCACGTCCACCTCCGCGTCCTCGCGGAGCGCCATGGTCCGCAGACCGAGGACGGTGGGCACCGCCTCCCCCAGCACCGTGGGACCGAGCGTGCAGACGTACGCCGCGAGGACACGCCCGACGACGACGAGGCGCATCCCGCCGTCGTCGTTGGCCCGCGCCCTGGCCGTGTACGTGCGGAAGTCCGCGACGGACCGGGGATCCACGAAGCGGATCGACGAGGTACTCACCCCCGGGTCACCGACCACGGGCGCGGCGAAAAGGGATGGCGGGTCCCGCCCACGATCCGAGCAGCTCACGCTGGACCTCGGAGAGACGCACCGGGCGGCCCGTCCCGCGGTGCACCAGCACCATGGTGGTCGAGGCCACGGCGCAGGTGGTGCCGCCGTCGTGCCCCACCTGGTTCCGGACCACGTAGCCCAGCTCGAAGCTGGATCCGCCGACGGCGGTGACCCACAGGTCCACGGCGGCCGGTGTCAGGCTGAAGTTCAGGGGTGCGCGGTACTCGATCTCCTGGCGTCCCACGAGGGCGTAGTGCTCGGGATCCACCAGATCCAGGAAGGAGCCCTGCGGCTGCGCCTCGCTCATCAGGAGCACGCGGGCGTCCTCGAGGAACTGCAGGTACCGGACGTTGTTGACATGGCCGTAGGAATCCTCGTCACCGAAACGGAGGTGGAGGGGGAAGGTGTGCACCGAAGACATGGGTCTCATCCTCCCGCACCGTGCGTGCACGAAGCCATTCGGCGGTGCGGGCACCGCTCGGCGGGTACGGGCCACGTCGTCGCACGGCCACCGTGTTGAGCGCGGACCCGTCCGCGTCTAGTGTCGGGGGTGGCCGAACCGTGGATCCGGGCGACGGGGTACGCGCCGTCCCGCCGATCCCGGGGCTTCCCGACCACCACGAGGTCGCATCCGGCCCGATCCGCTCGACGAGGAGATCCAGCACCATGGCAGAGAACACGCCGGCACCAGCAGCCGCGGCAGGACGACCGGGGGTCGACCCGACGGCGGCGCTCCTGGACCTGCTCGACCTCGGCAGCGCCGAGGGCGCCCAGACGGACGAGGAGATCTTCGTCGGCACCTCGGCCAGCCAGCCGAGCCGGCGGATCTTCGGCGGACAGGTGCTCGCGCAGTCGCTCGTGGCCGCGATGCGCACGGTGGAGCCGAGCCGGGAGGTCCACTCCATGCACGGGTACTTCCTGCGGGCCGGGGACGCCGACCAGCCCATCACCTTCGGTGTGCAGCGCCTCCGCGACGGCCGCTCGTTCTCGGCACGGCGCACCCACGCGTACCAGAACGGGGTGCCCATCCTCTCCATGATCGCGTCCTTCCAGGAGCCCGCCGACGGCGTGGCCCACCAGGAGACCATGCCCGAGGGCATCCCCGACCCGGAGAGCCTGCCGACCACCGCGGCCCTCCTCGGGCGGCTCGACCATCCGGTGGCGCGGGCGTGGGCCTACGAGCGGCCCTTCGACATCCGGCACATCGACCCTCCCCTGTACCTGAGGAACGACGGCCCGCAGGAGCCGCGGAACGCGGTGTGGATGCGGAGCCTCGGACCGCTCCCGGACGACGCCGCGCTCCATCGCGCAGCGCTCGCGTACGCCAGCGACTACACCCTGCTCGAACCCATCCTCCGACCGCACGGGCTCAGCTGGATCCGCCCGGGCATGAGCGTGGCCAGCCTCGACCACGCCATGTGGTGGCACCGGCCCGTGCGTGTGGACGAGTGGCTGCTGTACGTGCAGTCCTCCCCCAGCGCGTCCGGTGCGCGCGGTCTCTCCACCGGACGGATCTTCGACCGCTCGGGGGCCCTCGTGGCCAGCGTGGCCCAGGAGGGCATGGTCCGGGTACCTGAGACGGACTGATCCGCCCCCTCCCGTTCGGGGAACACCTCGCAGGCCTCCGCGTCGGTGCAACGGGGCGTCGGTGCAGCGGGAAGCGGTGCCGGGAAAGAGGACGAGGGACGCTGCCGCGGGCAGCGTCCCTCGTCCTCATCCGGAGGTGTCCGGCGGTGGGGTCAGTCGCGTGTCAGACGGCGGTGCGTCACCCGGGGCGGCTTGGGCGCGTCGGGGCCGAGCCGCTCCACCTTGTTCTGCTCGTACGCGTCGAAATTCCCCTCGAACCAGTACCAGGTGTCCGGGTTCTCCTCGGTGCCCTCGTAGGAGAGGATGTGCGTGGCCACCCGGTCGAGGAACCAGCGGTCGTGCGACACCACGACGGCGCAGCCCGGGAACTCGAGCAGCGCGTTCTCGAGGCTCGAGAGCGTCTCCACGTCGAGGTCGTTGGTGGGCTCGTCGAGGAGCAGCAGGTTTCCGCCCTGCTTGAGGGTCATGGCGAGGTTCAGGCGGTTGCGCTCACCGCCGGAGAGCACCCCGGCCTTCTTCTGCTGGTCCGGGCCCTTGAAGCCGAACGCCGAGACGTACGCCCGTGACGGCATCTCCACCTGGCCCACCTGGATGAAGTCGAGCCCGTCGGAGACGACCTCCCAGAGGCTCTTGTTGGGGTCGATCCCGCCACGGGACTGGTCCACGTAGGAGATCCGCACCGAGTCACCGATGCGCAGCTCTCCGCCGTCGAGCTCCTCGAGGCCCACGATGGTCTTGAACAGCGTGGTCTTTCCCACACCGTTGGGGCCGATCACGCCCACGATGCCGTTGCGCGGCAGGGAGAAGGACAGTCCGTCGATGAGGACACGCTCGTCGTAGCCCTTGCGCAGACCCTTGGCCTCGATGACCTGGCTGCCGAGACGGGGACCCGGCGGGATCTGGATCTCCTCGAAGTCGAGCTTCCGGGTGCGCTCGGCCTCCGCCGCCATCTCCTCGTACCGGTTCAGGCGAGCCTTGGACTTCGTCTGGCGGCCCTTGGCGTTGGAGCGGACCCACTCCAGTTCCTCGCTGAGCCGCTTGGAGAGCTTCTGGTCCTTCTTGCCCTGCACCTCGAGGCGCGCACGCTTCTTCTCGAGGTAGGTGGAGTAGTTGCCCTCGTACGGGTACAGGTGACCGCGGTCCACCTCGGCGATCCACTCGGCCACGTGGTCGAGGAAGTACCGGTCGTGGGTGACGGCCAGGACGGCACCGGCGTAGGACTTCAGGTGCTGCTCGAGCCAGAGCACGCTCTCGGCGTCCAGGTGGTTGGTGGGTTCGTCGAGCAGCAGGAGATCGGGCTTCTGCAGCAGGAGCTTGCAGAGCGCCACACGACGCCGCTCACCACCGGAGAGCACCGTGACGTCCGCGTCCGGCGGCGGGCAGCGCAGGGCGTCCATGGCCTGCTCGAGCTGGGAGTCGAGGTCCCAGGCGTCCGCGGCGTCGATGGCCTCCTGCAGCTTGCCCATCTCGTCGAGCAGCGTGTCGTAGTCGGCGTCCGGGCTCGCCATCTCCTCGGAGATCTCGTTGAAGCGCTGGATCTTCCCGTAGATCTCGCCCACACCCTCCTGGACGTTGCCGAGGACGGTCTTGTCCTCGTTCAGGGGCGGTTCCTGCAGCAGGATGCCCACGGTGTAGCCGGGGCTCAGCCGCGCCTCGCCGTTCGAGGGCGTGTCCATACCGGCCATGATCTTCAGGATGGTGGACTTACCGGCACCGTTGGGTCCCACCACGCCGATCTTCGCGCCGGGGAAGAACGACATACTGACGTCGTCGAGGATAACTTTGTCGCCAACGGCCTTGCGGGCCTTGGTCATCGTGTAGATAAATTCCGCCATGACCCCAAGGCTAGTGCTTGCTCATCGTGTTCTCACATTCGCCGGGACGAACATCGCGGACGGACGCCGCGGACGGACGCCGGCAATCCCGGGGCCGTCCTGGCCCCTCGGGGGATCGCGGCGTCGCAGCTATCGCTGGTCGCCGACGAAACAGTGGCCCGAGCCGAGGACCGGCAGCACCGCCACCGACACGTCGCTCTCCCGGATCTCCCCGACCACGCAGGTCTCGCCGGTGCGCCCTGCCCCCTGGATCGCGTCCACGTCGAGCCCGGTGGGGGTGCTGTCGATGGACACCTCGATCTCGTCCGGGACCACACCCGCATCCGTGAAACCCTCCTCGATGGCCGCCCGCACCTGGTCCCGGGTCACGGAGCTCTGCGCCGACGCGAGGGCCCGCAGCGAGGACTCGACGGCGCCGGCCGCCCGGTCCCCGTCCTGCGCAGTCTCCTCCGCAGCGGTCTGCCCGGAGCCGCCCGCGTCCGGTCCGCCGGTCGGCTCCTGTGCCGCGCCGCCCGCGCCGGCGCCGTCGTCGCCTGCCGCGCCGTCCGGGTCCACCGAGGGTGAAGGAGCGTCCACACCGGTTTCCCCGGAGGTGACCGACGGCACCGGCGAACCCGTGCAGGCCGTGACGACCAGCACGGAGGCCATGACCGCCAGCGCCCGGGCGGGCACCAGGGCGATTCGGCGGCGCGGAGCCGGTGGCGGGGCGGCGGTATTCCCCCGTTCATCCTGTCACGGGCCCGCCGCTCCCCCGCGCCGGAGGTCCGGCACCGTGTCGCACGGGCACAGGATCCCGACGACCGGATCCCGACGAGGGGATCTCGACGGGGGACTCCGGGACCGGCCATCGGCACCGGACGCCGCGGAGTCCCGCCTCCGTACCGGCGGCCCCCTGGTGCAGCGTGTCCGTACCGTCAG
This sequence comes from Arthrobacter sp. RIT-PI-e, assembly GCF_001187915.1. Classification (GTDB taxonomy): domain Bacteria; phylum Actinomycetota; class Actinomycetes; order Actinomycetales; family Micrococcaceae; genus Arthrobacter_D. The sequence goes on from NZ_LGIU01000058.1 coordinate 103,234, forward strand.
AACGGGACGCCTGCATCCTCGAGCTCGGCGAATCCCTCCCGATCGCGGCGTGTCGGGACGCTGCCGTCCGGGGTCGGCTCGTCGCCGGACCCGGCGGGGGCGCCGGCCTCCGGAGCGAAGCCGTACCGCTCACCGGTCCCCGCGGCGGCGCCCGCCGGTACGCCCTCCTCCACTGCGCCGTCCGTCCCCCCCCCGGTACCGCCCTGGTGGTCGGCGCGGTCGGGGGCGGTCCTGCGGAAGTTCGCGGTGCCCCACATGAGGTCGTGTCCGGCGCTGTCCGCGTCGATCTCCACGGCCGTCCCGGTGCGGCCGTCCGCGGTGCTCCACGGGCGGATCCTCAACCGGCCGGTGACGATCACCCGGTCCCCCTTCTTGATGCTCGCGCCGGCGTTCGTGGCGAGCTGCCGGAACATGGAGACGGAGTACCAGTTCGTGTGCCCGTCCACCCACGCGTCGGTGGCCCTGTCGAACCGCCGCTCCGTCGCGCACATCCGGAACCCGGCGATCGGCAGTCCGCTCTGCGCCAGCGTGAGGCGCACCTCGGTGGCGACGTAGCCGCGCACGGTGATGATGTCGGTCATGATGTGTCCCTTCGTCGGTGGGGCCGACGACGATCGCCTGCCTTCCCCCAGTCTCGATCGGCGGGAAGCGGGATCGCGGGGCACAGCGGCGTATGTGTACAACTGTCCGGCGGATGTCCGGGAGGGTGTCCGGAGGGCAGGAAAAAGGCCGGGCGCTCCGGCGCCCGGCCCCTCGATGGTGCCCCCGGCAGGATTCGAACCTGCGACCAGAGGATTAGAAGGCCCCTGCTCTATCCCCTGAGCTACGGAGGCAGTGGCTCGAGTTTACTATGCGGGGCCCTCCGCGGTCCCGCCGTCGTCGAGCGGCTCGATCTCGTCCGGGAAGCTGACGCGCAGTTCGAGGCGGTGCTGGCCGTCGGGATCCTGCGAGTAGATGGCCCTGCCGGAGATGCCACGGAGCCCCTCGGTACCCGATCCCGGGATGATGTGCCCCGAGCTCGCGGCATCGGCACCCTCCGCGACACCCCAGTGCTGCACCGTCATGCTCCCGGTGCGGTCACCGACGGAACCCACGAAGTGCTCGGAGGACACGTAGCCGGCACCGACGTCGTTCCCGGCCATCAGCAGCTCCGCGGTACTGGTGCCGCGGATCTCCCCCTCGAACACCTTCGCCGCCCGTACCCGTGAGAGCTCACCGGTGCTGCCGGGTGCCGAGTAGGGTTCGGCGTCCCATGCGGTGATCTCGAACTCGCCGTCGTACGTGGTCGTTCCTGTTCCACTCATCTGACCAGTATCACCGCTCGCGGCGCACCACGCATGCCCGGTGTCCGGCGTCGGCCCCCGTGGGGAGCCTGCACGGCGTGTGCACGAGGGACCCGGTCAGTGCAGCTGCCCGGGCTCCAGCGGCCGGTAGCGCCGGCGGAACAGGACCTTGGTGCGGGGGTCCAGGAACACGAGGTAGAGCGCGAAGGCGAGGGCGGTCACGGCCGCCAGCTGGCGGGCCACACTCAGGCTGAGATCGAAGTAGGGGAAGATGTCCAGCTGGTCGGTGATCGCGTACACCATGAAGAACGCCACGGTGAGGTGCAGGAACTTCACCTGCCAGTCGTCGCGGATACCGGTCACGGCGAAGAGCGGGATGAGCCAGACCACGTACCAGGACTGGATCATGGGTGCCAGCAGCACGATGGCGGCGAAGGCGAGCGCGAGCCGCCGGACGAGGTGCCGGTGCTCTCCCCGGAAGATCTGCAGGGCGATCACCACCAGTGAGGCCACCCGCGCCACGGTGTGGAAGATGTCGGCGATCCCCCAGCCGTCGAGGCCCAGGGCGTTGCCCACCCCCGCCAGGATCATGCCGACGAAGCCGACCGGGGCGTACCAGATCCAGACGCTGCCCGGTGTGCTGAGGGCTCCCACCCAGCCGAAACCGAACCCGTTGATCAGACCCATGATCCACAGGATGCCGAGACAGAGCCCGCCGGTCATGGCCCAGTACAGGAACTTCCTCGGCCACGAGGCACCCTTGCCCGCCCACAGCAGACCCACGAACGGCAGGAAGATCAGGGTGATCGGCTTGATCCCCACGGAGAGGGTGATCAGCAGGATCCCGAGGACCGGCCGCTTGACCGACGCGAGGTACAAGCCCATCAGCGCCAGGCCGATCATGAGGGAGTCGTTGTGGATGGCGGCCACGAAGTTGATGAGGAAGAGGGGGTTGGCCACGCTGAGCCACAGGGCACGGTTCGGGTTGATGGAGTGCAGTTCGGCGAGCTTCGGCACCACGTACAGGCACAGGGCCACCCCTATCAGGGCCACCACCTTGAAGAGGATGATCGAGGTGTCCGGGTTGCCACCGGTAAGCCGGACGATCCCCTCCTCGATCCACAGGAACACCGGGCCGTACGGCGTGGGGCTCTGCGCCCAGAGGTCGTCCGCGCCGATCTGCAGGTAGTTGGAGATCTGCGAGTAGCCGTCCACGTAGGGGTTGAGCTTCGCGATCATCACCTGGCCCTGGGCGATGTAGGCGAACACGTCCCTGCTGAAGAGCGGCAGGGCCAGTGCCATCGGGATGGTCCAGGCCACCACCGCCTTGACCAGGTAGGGCCGGGTCTCGTCCGACCACCCGTTCAGGCGCTGCCCCAGCCGGAGCCAGGCACGGATCAGCAGCATGCCGCCCAGCGCCAGGAGGAGCACGGAGAGCACGGCACCGGGAGGTTCGAAGCGGAGCCAGATGATCACCGGATTGCGCCGCAACCCGGTCGAGGCGAGCGAGAGCCATCCGACGCCGAGCGAGCCGAACCACATCATGAGGGAACCGATGAAACCCTGCACGATCGCGACGTCGGGCCTGTTCGGGCCCACCGAGGTCTCCGTCTCGGTGAGCGGGACCTGGGCGGGCATCGGGGAGATCCAATCGTCGATAAGCAGGAGGAGGCGAGGAAGCGCGCCGGTCCGCCGCCCGCTCCCTGCACGGAGTACCGCCGAGGACCGCAGAAGGCCTCGGACCGGTGCCGGCGGAGCCACGCGGACGGCCGCGGCGCCCGGCGAACTGTTCGAATGTTAGCACCGGGGCGGACCCGGATGCCGGATCGTCGACGAGCAGGATGCGCGTCGTCCCGGCCTCCCGCCTGGTCCGCGACGGCCGTCCCGGACCGCCCGTCCCAGGCCGCGTGGGTACCGGACGGTACATTGGTCGGATGCCGATATCGAATGAGCACATCGTGTGGATCGACTGCGAGATGACCGGGCTCGACCTCGTCCAGGACGCCCTGATCGAGGTGGCGGTCCTGGTCACGGACGCCGAACTCAACGTCCTGGGAGAGGGCGTGGACGTGGTGATCAAGCCGACCGCGGAGGCGCTCGGCTCCATGGGCGAGTTCGTGCGGAACATGCACACCACTTCGGGGCTGCTCGAGGAGCTCGACGGCGGGATCACCATGCAGGAGGCCGAGGAGCAGGTACTCGCCTACATCAAGCAGTGGGTCCCCGAGCCCCGGAAGGCCCAGCTCGCGGGGAACTCCGTGGGCACCGACCGCAACTTCCTGCTGCGGGACATGCCCCTCGTGGTCGACCCCCTGCACTCCCGCGTCATCGATGTCTCCCCCATCAAGGAACTCGCCCGCCGCTGGTTCACCCGGGCCTACTTCCAGTCACCGGCCAAGACGGGCGGTCACCGGGCCCTCGGGGACATCGAGGACTCGATCAGGGAGCTGCGCTACTACCGGGCAGCGGTGTTCGTCCCGTCCCCTGGACCCGATTCGGCGACGGCCAAGGAGCTGGCGCGGACCGTCGCGCCCTGAGCATGGCCCTCCTCACCCGGCACGCCCGCGCGAACCCGCCCTGACGCAGGCGGCTCGGGGAGCTGTTCGGAGCAGCCGGAAAAGTGTGTAAACTTGTGTCCGCTGCCTTCGACGAAGGGTGCGGAGGAGGCGACTCCGTCCCACCGGATGCGAAGACACGTGGTGGGTATAGCTCAGTTGGCAGAGCGCCTGGTTGTGGTCCAGGAGGTCGCGGGTTCAACCCCCGTTACTCACCCCTCGAGGGTCAGGTTCTCGTCCTGACCACGTATGCCGTCCCGGAGTTGTTCCGGGACGGCATACGTATTTCCGGCACCGGCCGTCCGGCGCACTCCCCGACAGCGGGCGTGCGCGGGAGGCCCGACAGCGACGAAGGATTCTGGCATGGAACGCACGCTGTTCGACGAGGACCACGAGCTCTTCCGCGACATCGCCCGCGAGTTCGACGAACGTACCGTGTCCCCGCACTACGCGGAGTGGGACCGCCTGCACATGATGGACCGGTCCGTGTGGACGTCCGCCGGTGAACAGGGTCTGCTCGGATTGGCCGTGCCCGAGGAGTTCGGCGGTACCGGGATGCCCGACTACCGGTTCCGCATGGTGCTCGACGAGGAGTTCGCCCGCAGCAACCACCTCGCCGTCGCTCTCGCCTTCCACCTGCAGGACGACCTCGTGCTGCCGCACCTGCTGGCCCACGGTTCGGACGACCTCAAGGAACGCTGGTTGCCCGGCATGGTGTCCGGGGAGATCGTCACCTCCTGCGCCTGGACCGAACCCGGTGCGGGCAGCGATCTGCGCGGGATCCGTACCCGCGCGGTACGCGACGGCGACGACTGGCTGATCACCGGGCAGAAGGTGTTCATCGGCAACGGGATCAGCGGTGATGCGTCGCTGGTCCTCGCACGGACCGACGGCAGTTCCGGGCGCGGGTCGAGCGACGCCTTCTCCCTGTTCATGGTGGGCAAGGGCGAGGGCTACTCCCCCGGACGTCAGCTGGACAAGATGGGTCTGCGCGCCTCGGACACGGCGGAGCTCTTCTTCGACGACGTCCGCGTCCCGGGAGCCGACCTGGTGGGCGAGGTGGGCCAGGGCCTGCGCTACAGCCTCGAGCAGCTCCCCCAGGCGCGTCTGGGCATCGCCGTGGCGGCGACGGCCCTGGCCCGTGCCTCCTACGAGCAGACCGTGCGCTACGTGAGCGAGCGCAGTGCCTTCGGGGAGCGCGTCCTGGATTTCCAGAACACGCGGCACGTCCTCGCGGACATCCTCACCGAGATCCGGGTGACGGAGGGCTTCGTGGACCGGGCGGTCCTCGCCTTCAACGCGGGATCGCTGACCCCGGTGGACGCCGCGCAGGTGAAGCTGTGGGCGAGCGAGCGGGCCACCTCGATCACGGACCGCTGCCTGCAGCTGCACGGCGGGTACGGCTACATCCTCGAGTACCCGGTCTCGCAGGCGTTCCTCGCCGCCCGGTTGCTGACCATCTTCGGCGGGACCAGCGAGATCATGCGCGAATCGATCGGCCGCTCGATCGCCGACCAGCCCACCCGGAGGAAGTAGCACCGTGACAGTCCACCCCATCACCATCACCGGCGAACCCGTCCTGCACCGGCGTGCCCTGCCCGTGGAGGCCTTCGACGAGGAGCTGCGCACGCTGATCGCCGACATGTTCGAGACCATGGACAGGGCCAACGGCGTGGGTCTCGCCGCCCCGCAGATCGGCGTGGGACTGCGGATCTTCGTGTACGGCATGGAGAACGACGACGGCGTGCCGCCCCGCGGTGTCCTCGTGAATCCCACCCTCGTGACCTCGAAGGTCCCCGGGTCGGCACCCGATCCCGACGAGGAGTCCGAGGGCTGCCTCTCCGTACCCGGGGAGTCCTTCCCGCTCAAGCGGGCCGAGTGGGCCAGGGTGTCCGGCTTCGACGGCGACGGCGCCGCGGTGGAGCTCGAGGCCACCGGGTGGTTCGCCCGGTGCATGCAGCACGAGTACGACCACCTGGACGGGAAGCTGTACGTGGACCGCCTCGACAACCGGCAGGGCCGGAAGGCGGCCAAGGCCCTGAAGCACCACGGGTGGGGCGTCCCGGGGCTGACCTGGATGCCGGGCGTGGATCCGGACCCGTTCGGGCACTGAACGGGTCCTCGACGGAAGCGACCGCCCCGGCGGGCTCAGCCGCTTCCTCGCGTGTCGACGTCTCCCGTCGGCAGGGGGGCCTCCACGAGGTCCTCCAGCCGTCGGACGTGCCGCAGCGGGCCGAGCAGTGCTACCAGCGGGGCCGAGCAGGCGATCACGACGCCGATCAGCACGGCGGTGCGGATGCCCACCGCTTCCGCCAGGACGCCGGCGAGGAGACTGGCCAGGGCGAGCATCCCCCAGCTCACCATGCGCGACGCCGCTCCGAGCCGCCCCATCATCCCGGGCGGGCACACGCGCTGCCTGAAGCTCGATCCCACCACGATGTTCCAGGACACGCTGGCACCCATCACGAAGAGCCCCACCACACCCCAGATCATCCCCCATCCCGGGGTCATCAGCAGGAGCGAGGCGTAACCGAGCACGCCGGGCACCATGGACCAGCGCCAGAGGGGCCCCGAGCCCACACGCTCGCCCAGCCCGTGCGCGGTGATGCCCCCCACCGCACCGCCCACCGACGCCGCGGCCAGCAGCAGGCCGAGCCAGATCTCGGACTCCCCCAGCGTCCTGAGAACCAGGAGCACCAGGAGGGACGCCGCGATGTTCCCCCCGAGGTTCCAGAGTGCGGCGTTGAACAGGATGGCCCGCAGCGGGGCCGTACTGAAGGTGTACCGGAGGCCGTCGCGCATCTCGCGGAGGATGCGGTGATCACTGGTGGGGCGCACGATCTCCTTCACGTCCAGCCGCTGGAGCGACAGGAGCGCGACCGCGGAGGCGCCCACCTGCACGAGGAGCGTGTTGGACGCCCCGGCAGCCACCGCCAGCCATCCCGCGACCGAACGGCCCGCGGCGTCGGCCGCCGCACCGGAACCCGTGATCAGACCGTTGCCCTCCATGAGTTCGTCGGGGGTGACGGCCTGCTGCACCAGGGCGGCGTCGGCCAGCTGGAAGAAGATGGAGGCCAGACCTGCGACGAAGGCGGCGAAGAAGAGCAGGGGTGTGCTGAGGAGATCGAGCCAGTAGGCGATCGGCAGGAGCGCCAGGACGAGGATGCGCACCGAGAGTGACAGGAGCATCACCGGTTTCCGGGGCAACCGATCCACCCACACCCCCACCAGGAGACCGAAGAGCAGCCAGGGCAGGAAGGTCATGCCGGCGAGGGCTGCCACCTCGAAGTCGGTCGCGTCCAGCTCGATCACGGCGATGACGGGCAGTGCCACGGCCGCGACGGCGTTGCCGAACACTCCCGAGGTACCGGAGATCAGGAGGGCGCGAAAATTTCGGTTGCGCACCACGAGGTGCCGTTTGCTGAGTCCCCCGACAGTCATCCGCTCACCCTAGTCGAGTGGGGAACGGCGTTCCGCCGCCCGAGCTCGTGCAGGATCGTCCGATCGACGGAGCATTGACGCAGGAGGGTTCCGAGCAGATAATCGTTCGCTCTGACAAGTTCCCGGTTCCTCCCTCGGCGTACTCCTGCCCTCGATGATTGCAGGGCACCGGTGCGAGGCGGACAATCGGGACCAGGGCGCATCCCACGCTCGATCCCCCAGCGACGGCGTGGTCGATGCGCTCCTGAGGCGGCTCGTACGCCGGGCGGCCCCCTACCTCGTGAGACCGGGTACGGGGGCCGTTTCATGCCTCGCGTGCCCGGGCACTGCACGGAGCACCGCAGCGCAGGCGAACGGGCCGGCCCTGAGCCCCAGCGGCAGGCCGGCCCGTTCCTACCGGCGCGCTTGCGTACGAGACCCACGCCGATTCCCATACAGTAGGCGCGCGACCCGGCATCGACAACGCCCGACGCGCCGGACCGCCGTCGAGTTCACCGAGGTGTGACCTCCGGGGCCCGAAGACGTTCCGAGCAGTTCCGCTCCGTGCCAGGCGGTCGAGGGATGGGTCGACCGGTACGCCGGGTTCTGTCATCGCGGGACGTCGCCGTCCCGCGAGTGGCGACCATCCATCTACGAGCGCCGTTGCCGACGCCCTCCAGCGGCCTACCCGTGCACTCGGGCGGGCAGCCCTGATCACGCGCACTGTCTGGCCTTGCTCCGGGTGGGGTTTACCGAGCCACGCCGGTCACCCGGCGTGCTGGTGGTCTCTTACACCACCTTTTCACCCTTACCGGCCCGGGCACCGGAGCACCTGAAGCCGGCGGTCTCTTTTCTGTGGCACTGGCCTGCGGGTCACCCCGAGTGGGCGTTACCCACCACCCTGCCCTGCGGAGCCCGGACGTTCCTCGGTGGAGCGGATACTGACGCACCGTCCAACGCGGCCGCCTGGTCGACCCATCCACCGTCCAGTCTAGGGGGCGGACGAGGGCGGCGGGTCACCACCCCGACACCGTGAGGACGGGGCCCGGAAAGTGGATAGGGTTGATCGGTGCTGATCCTGCTCCCTCCGTCCGAAGGCAAGTCCGCGGCCTCCACCGGCAGCCCGGTCCGCTGGGAGGACCTGATCTTCCCCGAACTCACGCAGGCCCGGCGTGAGGTGCTGCGGGGCCTGGAGCGGGTGAGCTCGGCGGCGGGCGCCCATGCGGTGCTCGGCGTCGGGCCCTCCCTGGCGGCCGAGGTGCGGAGGAACCTGGTGCTAGGCGTCGAACCGGCCGCCCCGGCCCCCGACGTCTACTCGGGTGTGCTCTACGACGCGCTCGGCTACCGCTCCCTCACCACCGAACAGCAACGCCGCGCCCGGGACACCTGCGTGGTGATCTCGGGGATGTGGGGTGCGGTGGGCCTGGGCGACGCGATCCCGGCGTACCGGCTGTCGATGTCCGTGGACCTGCCGGGCGTCGGCAGGCTGGCCGGCTACTGGAAGCGGCACCTCGCCGAACCGCTGACCCGGCGAGCCGGGGACGGACTGGTGGTGGACTGCCGCTCCAGCACCTACGCGGCCGCGTGGGTCCCGCCGTCGGGGCGGAGCGCCGCGGTCAACGTCTTCCGGTACCGCGACGGAAGGCGCACCGTGGTCTCGCACTTCGCCAAGCACACGCGCGGCGAGCTCGCCCGGCATCTGCTCACGCGCAGCGGACCGGCACCCACGACACCCGCGGATCTCCTCGGAGCCGTCCGTGAGCGGTGGACCGCGGAACTGGTACCGCCACGCGGACGGAGGCCCGCGCAGCTGGACATCGTCCTCGACTGAGGACCCTCGACCGGGCACGTCGTCCGGCCGATCCGGGGCCGGCCCCCGGAGGAGTCCTAGCCCGCGACGAGCTCCACCTCGAAGCCCTCGGAGTTCTCGAGGTACGCGGCGTAGTGCTCGGCGCCCCCGGCGAACGGGTGACGGTCCGCGAACAGCAGCCGCCACCCGTGGCTCGCCGCCCGCCGGGCCAGCAGGTCGACGTCGGCGCGGGAGCCGCCGTGGAACGCCAGGTGGTTCACCCCGGGACGACGGCGCTCGTGCGCTCCGGCGGCCAGGTCCGGGCCGCTCTCGAGGACCACGTAGAACTCCTCCGAGCCGTAGCTGACCCCGGTGGCCCAGGAATCCTTGCGGGCGAGCCCCAGGCGCTCGAGCAGCCACCCGAGGCTCGCCTCGGCGGCCACGAGGTCGCCGATCCAGATCTCGACGTGGTGCAGCCGGGCCACCGGGCGCTTCCCGGAGATGACGGCGTCGTCCGCGTCCACCCCCGTCCCGGCTCCCTCTCCCGCCGTCGGGACGCCGCGGCCGGCGGCCGCTGGTCCCCGCGGCTTCCCCGCGGCCCCGGCCATCCCGGCGTCCATGGCCTCGTTGGAGAGGCGGTCGGCGTCCTTGTTGCGCTCCCGCGGGATCCACTCGTACGTGACCCTGCGCGGGTCCATCACCTTGCGCGCCTTCGCGGCCAGCACGCGCATGTCCGCGTGCTTGATCTGCCACCGCCCGGACATCTGCTCCACCACGAGCTTGGAGTCCATCTTCACGTGCACCGCGGCGGCGGGGTCGAGCTCCCGGGCGAGCTCGAGTCCGGCCACCAGTCCCGAGTACTCCGCCACGTTGTTGGAGGCCTTGCCGATGTACGCGGCCTTCTCCACGAGGATGCGGCCCGACTCCGGGTCCCGCACCAGAGCGCCGTACCCGGCGTGGCCGGGGTTCCCGCGGGACCCGCCGTCCGCCTCCACGACCAGGCGCGCTCCGTCGTGGAGGCGGTGCACGGCATCGTCGGCGCGGGGGTCGAACAGCTGCTCGTCCGCCACGTGCCTCAGTTCCCCCACTCGCCGGAGCGGACCAGGATGCACCCGGAATCGGGGCAGAGCACGACGTCGTCGGGGGTCGCCTGCGAGATGTCGGCGAGATCCCCGGGGCTCAGCTGCATGCCGGAGCCCTCGGACGTGCCGTGGAAGAGCCGTGCCGCACCCACCCCGCGCCTGGCGAGGATCCGCTCGTACAGGCCGAGCAGCCCGGCGTCGAACGTGGACGCCAGTTCTGCACGCTCTGCGCCCACCTCACCGCGGCGCACCTCGACCTCGGCGAGCTCGGCGTCGCGGGCCTCCTCGAGTGCGAGGAGCTCGGCACGGACCCGCCCGGTGCGCTCCTTGACCTCCGTGTGCACCTCACGCGCTGCCTCCACGCGCTCCATGGCCTCGAGCTGCACGTCCTCGAGGTCGGAGCGCCGCCTGGTCAGCGAGACGATCTCGTGCTGCAGGGCGGTGAGGTCCTTCGAGGTCCCCGTCCCGCTGTTCAGGCGCTTCTCGTCGCGGTCCAGGCGGGCCGTCACGGCCTGCACCTCGTCCTCCGCACGCGTCAGCTCCCGCTCGAGGTCGCCGAGCTCGGTGGTGGCCCGCACCAGCTCGCCGTCCACCTCCGCCACACGGGCACCCGCGGACCCGAGGTCCGGGTTGTTCCTGGCGGTCGCCGCCTGCCGGGTGAGCTTGTTGAGCGTCGAGTCGAGGGCCTGCAGTTCGAGCAGGCGACGTTGTTCCTCGGGTGCAGCCTTGGCCACGGGTAACCTCCAGGGTGGGACGGGTGAGGTGGTGCGGATGGGGCACGATGATCGGGCGGGGACGGAAGTCCAGCCTAGGCCACGGAGCCCGGCACGGGCGTCGTGGGGGGCTCAGGCGCCGGTGGCGAGCACGAAGTCCCAGGGGTCCGTGTTCACCCCGCTGACCCGGAGCTGCGCGCTCAGGCCGCGCTCCGCGAGCCGTGCTCCGAGAGCCGCGGCGCCGGGGGCGAGCCACAGCGACTCGCTCGCGTAGTGCGAGACGTCGATCAGGTAGGGCGGCCCCTCGCCGGCGGCCTCGCGCGCCTCGGACGCGGGATGGTGGCGCAGGTCCGCCGTGACGTACACGTCGGCACCACTGGCACGGACGGCGTCGAACAGGGAGTCGCCGGCTCCCCCGCACACCGCGATGCGCCGCACCGGTGCGTCCCGCTCGCCCGCCACGCGCACGCCCCCGGCCACCGGCGGCAGGACGGCGGCGACCCGCTCCGCGAGCGCGCCGAGCGTCAGCGGCTCCGCCAGGTCGCCGACGCGGCCTATGCCCTCCTCCGGAGTGCCACCCGCCGTCGGGGACAACGGGCGCACCACGTCCAGGCCGAGCGCGCGGGCCAGGACGTCGGACACCCCGCCCACGGCGCTGTCCCCGTTGGTGTGGACCGTGACCAGGGCGCACCGCGCCTCGATGAGGCGGTGGACGGCGAGACCCTTGGCGCCCGCGCCGCCACCGAGGGGCCCGGCTTCCGCGGGAGGGGGTGGGGCGAGAGGATCTCGATGCCCCCCCCGCCAGCGCCTCGGCGATCGCGGCCGTCGTGGGGTCCACGGCGGGGAGGATCCGCCCGGCGGTGTACTCGCGCCGCCCGACCCCCGGGCCCACGGCATCCCAGCTCTCCGCGAGACCCGCCGGCCACAGCTCCTCGACGGCGTCGAGCACGTCCCCCACGCTCGCCGTGCGGTGTCCGTCGTCGTTCTCGTGGTGTCCCATGACACCACTAATACCCGCAGGGTCCGGGCGCGGCCAACCCCGGCAGTTCGCTCTCGGCTTCCCGGTGCGCGGGAATCATCGGCGGGCACCGAGCATTGAAGGGGACATGAAGACTTTTGTACTCGGCGGGGGCTGCTTCTGGTGCCTCGACGCCCTCTACCAGCAGACCCGCGGCGTGACCGACGTGGTGTCCGGTTACACCGGCGGCCACACCAAGCACCCCGACTACGATTCCGTCTGCTCCGGCATGACCGGCCACGCCGAGGTGGTGGCGGTGAGCTTCGACGAGACCGTGATCCCCGAGGACGTGATCCTCGACATGTACTTCGTGTCCCACGACCCCACCACCCTGAACCGGCAGGGCTACGACGTCGGTACGCAGTACCGCAGCGTCATGTACTACCAGGACGCGGAGCAGCAGGAACGCTTCCGGGCCGCGATCGAGCGTAACCAGGAGAACTGGAAGAACCCGATCGTCACCGAGCTCAGCCGCCTGCCGGAGTTCCACGTGGCCGAGGACTGGCACCAGGACTACTACGCGAAGCACCCGGAGCAGGGCTACTGCCAGGTGATCATCAACCCCAAGCTCTCCAAGGCACGGAAGTATTACGCCGAGTGGCTCGTGGCGTAGGCGGTTCCGCCACCTCCCGCTAGCATGACCGGCGCCCGGTAGCTTCCGCGCACCACACCGATCCCTCTCGTGAACAGGCAGGTTCCCCGCATGGCCAAGATCTACGACGACGTCACCCAGCTCGTGGGGCGCACCCCCCTCGTCCGGCTCAACCGGCTGACGGAGGGGCTCGGCGCCCAGGTGGCGGTGAAGCTCGAGTTCTACAACCCGGCCAACAGCGTGAAGGACCGCATCGGCGTGGCGATCATCGACGCCGCCGAGCAGGCGGGGGCCCTCCGGCCCGGGGGCACCATCGTGGAGGGCACCTCGGGCAACACCGGGATCGCCCTGGCCATGGTGGGTGCGGCCCGCGGGTACAAGGTGATCCTGACCATGCCGGAGACCATGTCCACCGAGCGCCGGGTCATGCTGCGCGCGTACGGTGCGGAGATCGTCCTGACTCCGGGGTCCGAGGGCATGCGGGGAGCGGTGGAGCGCGCCAAGGAGATCGTCGCCACCACCGAGAACGCGATCTGGGCCCAGCAGTTCGCCAACGCCGCGAACCCTGCCATCCACCGCGCCACCACGGCCGAGGAGGTCTGGGAGGACACCGACGGCGAGGTGGACATCTTCGTGGCCGGCGTGGGTACGGGCGGCACGATCACCGGGGTGGGCACGGTGCTGAAGGAGCGCAAGCCCGGGGTGCAGATCGTGGCCGTGGAACCCGCGGACTCCCCCATCCTCAACGGCGGTGCCCCGGGGCCGCACAAGATCCAGGGCCTCGGCGCCAACTTCGTCCCCGAGAACCTCGACCACGACGCCTACGACGAGGTGCTCGACGCCACCGTAGAGGACTCCGTCCGGGTGGCCCGCGCACTCGGCACCCAGGAGGGCATCCTCGGCGGGATCTCCTCCGGGGCGATCGTCTGGGCCGCCCTGGAGCTCGCGAAGCGCCCCGAGAACGCCGGTAAGCTCATCGTGGCCGTCGTGTGCGACTTCGGGGAGCGGTACATCTCCACCGTCCTGTTCGACGACATCCGGGGCTGACCCCCGGCCGACCGCCCCTGACCCGCCCTTCGAGAAAGTAGCCCGTGAGTTTCCTGGAACGCCTGCGCGAGGACCTCGAGAACGCGCGTACCCATGATCCTGCGGCACGCGGGCAGTTCGAGAACACCGTGGTGTACTCGGGCCTGCACGCGATCTGGGTGCACCGCCTCACGCACCGGATGTGGCGCACCGAGAAGCTCCGTTTCCCCGCGCGGGTCCTGGCGCAGCTGACGCGCATGCTCACCGGCGTGGAGATCCACCCGGCGGCGACGATCGGCCGGAGGTTCTTCATCGACCACGGCATGGGCATCGTGATCGGCAGCACCGCGGAGATCGGCGACGACGTCATGCTCTACCAGGGCGTGACCCTCGGTGGGCGCTCGCTCGCGAAGGTCAAGCGCCACCCGACCATCGGCGACCGCGTCACGATCGGCGCCGGTGCCAAGGTGCTCGGGCCCATCACGATCGGTGCGGGGAGCGCGGTCGGCGCGAACGCCGTCGTGGTCAAGGACACCCCGCCGGACTCGATCGTCACCGGCATCCCGGCCACGTTCCGGCACCGGGACTCGCGGCGCGAGACCCAGCCCGCCGTGGACCCGGCGGAGTACGTGGACCCTGCCATCTACATCTGACGCCTGATCAGCACACGAGGAAGCCCCGGACCATGGTCCGGGGCTTCCTCGTGTCGCGGGTCTGGATCAGTGGGTGTCCACGGCCTCGACCTCGCGGCGGTCCTCGCCCCACATGACGTGGAAGGTGCCCTCGGTGTCCACCCGGTTGTAGGTGTGGGCGCCGAAGAGGTCACGCAGCCCCTGGGTGAGTGCGGCGGGCAGGCGCTTGCGGCGCAGGCCGTCGTAGTAGGCCAGCGACGAGGAGAACACGGGGACGGGGATGCCCAGCTGCACGGCGGTCGCCACCACGCGGCGCCACGCCGGGACCGCCCCGGCGATGGCCTCGGCGAAGGCCGGGGCCAGCAGGAGGTTCGCCGGGCGCTCGTCCGCCACGGCGTAGGCCTTCATGATGTCGTCGAGCAGCTCCGCCCGGATGATGCAGCCGGCGCGCCAGAGCGAGGCGATCTCGTCCAGCTTCAGGTCCCAGCCGTACTCCGCGGCCGTGGCGGTGAGCATGTCGATGCCCTGGGCGTAGCTGACCAGCTTGGAGGCGTAGAGAGCCTGGCGGACGTCCTCCACGAAGTCCTCGGGCAGCTCCACCGTGTCCTCGTGCCCCTGCAGCACCTCCTGTGCCAGGACGCGCTGCTCCGTCTGCGAGGACAGGGCGCGGGCGAACACGGACTCCGCGATGCCCGACGTCGGGGATCCCAGGGCCAGGGCGGACACCACCGTCCACCGACCGGTGCCCTTCTGCCCGGCGGAGTCCACGACGACGTCGATGAAGGGCTTGCCCGTGCGCTCGTCCGTGTGGCCGAGTACCTCGGCAGTAATCTCGATGAGGAACGAGGACAGGGTACCGGTGTTCCATTCGGTGAAGATCTCGGCCTGCTCCGCGGGCTCGATCCCGGCGCCGGAGCGCAGGAGGTCGAACGCCTCGCCGATGACCTGCATGTCGGCGTACTCGATGCCGTTGTGCACCATCTTCACGAAGTGACCGGCGCCGTCGGTGCCGATCCAGCGGCAGCAGGGTTCGCCGTCGTACTTCGCGGAGATCTTCTCGAGCATGGGGCCGAGGGAGTCGTAGGACTCACGCGAGCCACCGGGCATGATCGAGGGACCCAGCAGGGCGCCCTCCTCGCCGCCGGACACACCGACGCCCACGAAGTGCAGGTCCTGCGCGGAGAGGGCGGCCTCCCGGCGGCGCGTGTCCTCGAAGTGCGAGTTCCCGCCGTCGATCACGATGTCACCGGGCTCCAGCAGCGGGGCGAGCTGCTCGATCACCGAGTCCACGGGCGCACCCGCCTTCACCATGATCAGCACGCGGCGCGGCTTCTCCAGGGAGTCCACGAGCTCCTGCAGGGACTCGGTGCGGATGAACTCGCCGTCCTCGCCGTGCTTGGCCAGCAGGGCGTCCGTCTTCTCGACGGACCGGTTGTGCAGGGCCACCGTGTAGCCGTTGCGGGCGAGGTTGCGGGCGAGGTTCGCCCCCATCACTGCAAGGCCCGTGACACCGATCTGTGCACTCACTATGTTCTCCGTCATCTGTCAGCTGCGTGCCCGGCGTTCTCCACCCCGGTGCTGCCGAGGTGTCGCCGCACGTTCCATCCGGTCGCTTTCACACTATTACCGCCGGGGGTCCACTGCCACCTGCATGACGCCGCCTCCTCCTCGGGGCGCGTGGCGTTCCTCCGATCGGCGGTGGGCTCCTGCGGTAGGGCCCGCACCGGGCGCGCTGGGCCGCTGGTGCCATCCGTGAAAGAATGATAAGGGCTGGCTCTTTTACCCATCTCCGAGCCCCCGCGACTGCAGGCAAACCCGTAGGCCCGCTTCTGCTTGGAAAACAAATAAATGTAC
>NZ_LGIU01000018.1 GCF_001187915.1 Arthrobacter sp. RIT-PI-e
CCCGCCCAGCGCGGGCGTGCCCAATCTCGCCGGCGGTGTGCCCTCCGCCGAGTTCGTCACCCTGCAGCGCGGCGAGAGCCTCGTGGGACTGGCGAACCTCACCGCCGTGCTGGCCCTGGGGACCGAGCAGGGCGTGGTCAAGCGGGTCCAGCCCGAGTACCCGCTGAACCGCGACGACTGGGAGGTGATCACCCTGAAGCCGAAGGACCGCGTGGTGGGGCTCGCGGCCCCGTCCGAGTCCGACGACGTCGTCTTCATCACGCGCACCGCGCAGCTGCTGCGCTTCCCGGCGTCCGCCGTCCGCCCGCAGGGCCGCACCGCCGGCGGCATGGCGGGCATCAAGCTCGCACCGGGTGACGCGGTGCTGCACTTCGGGGCGCTGTCCCGGGGCGACGACGCCGCGGTGGTGGTCACGGTCACCGCTGCGGACGACACGCTGCCCGGCACCTCCGCGGGGTCGGCGAAGGTGACCGGTGCCGATGAGTACCCGGTGAAGGGTCGCGCCACCGCGGGCGTGCGTGCCCACCGTTTCCTCCGCGGCGAGGGGACACTGTCCCTGGCCTGGGCGGGGCACGGGCCCGCCCGTGCGGCGTCGGTCAACGGGGTGGCACGCGCACTTCCCGTGGAGCACGGGCGGCGGGACGGCTCCGGCGTCCCGCTCACCCAGCGGATCGACGCCGTGGGCCCTCACCCGGCGGGGCTCCCCGAGATGCGTCCCGCCCAGGCATCGTCGCCCGAGGGAGGGGTCGTCGATGCGGCGTCGCCCGGCGAGGGCCAGGACACGCTGCTGTAGGACCACCACCGACCGGCACGCGGGCGGCGGACGTCAGTCCGTGGGCGCGGAGAGCTCCAGGTCGAACACCACGGAGCGCTGCGTGGGGACGTAGCCCATCCGTTCGTAGAGGCCGAGGGCGCCCGAGGGGTTGTCGGTGTCCACGCCGAGGCCGGCGTTCTCCATGCCCGCGGCGCGGTAGCGTCTCATCGCCTCCGCGAGCAGGGCGGGCGCCAGTCCCCTGCCGCGCCAGCTGCGGCGCACGCCGAGCAGGTCCGTGTACCCCTCGCTGTGGCCGAGGAGCTCGCGGGAGGCGGGGTCGTGGCTCCCCAGCTGATAGGCCGCCACCTCGCCACGGGTGGCATCCAGGAGCGCCAGACTCCAGTCGTCGCGGATCTCCGGGTGGGTCACGGTGAACTGCCACGACTCCTGGTCGCGGGCCTCGCTCCCCCAGTGGTCCTGGAAGGCGTCGTTGTGGGCCAGGCGCACCAGTTCGACGATGTCCCCGCTCCCGGTGTGCGTGAAGTCCACGAGGTGCAGCCCGGGCGGGAAGGAGAGCTCCGGGATCGGCTGGTCGAGCGGCCTGGTCATCTCGGTGAAGTACCGCACGATCGAGCTCCCGCTCGCGGTCAGGAGCGCGAGGTGGGAGGGGTTGCGTTCCTCGACGTAGCTGCGGAGCACGCCGTCGGTGCGTCCCGCCTGCCGGAGCCTCGCGGTGGCACGCGCCGCCTGCCAGGCGAACAGGGCGCGGCCGATCCCCTGCCGGCGCCAGGCGGGGTCCACGGCTCCCGCGCCGTGGATGAGCGAGGACCCCCGGTTCATGGACACCCGGCCGTAGGCGCGCGGCACGCCGTCCGCGTCGAAACCCGCGAGCGTGTCCTTCCGCGCGTCGTTCTTGGACGCACGCAGCGCCTGCTCGAGATCCGCGCGCTGCTCCACCCAGTCCGGCTGGTCCTGCTCGGCGACGCGGTGCACGAGCGCGTGCCAGGAGTCGATGTCCGCGTAGCTCAGCGCCCGCCACCGCAGGCTCGCGGGCAGCGGCCCGGTCCCGGGACCCTGCTCGCCCGCGGCGTGACCGGCGGCGGAGGGCGCGGAGGCGGGTGGACCGGAGGCGGACGCACCGGCGTCGGACGACGGACCGGTGCCCGTTGCAGGGGAATCGCGCGTAGTCATGGAGCCAGCGTAGGGCAGGGCCTCCCACCCGGGTGCATCCCCCCGGGCCCGGCACGTCGTCCCGCGACACACCGTCCCACGGCGCACGTCCCGTCGGGGGGGCCTACCCGCATACGCCCTCGAGCGCCCGTGCGTCCGTGCCCAGGCGGACGACGCCGTCGCACTGTGCCGCCTCCTCCGCCTCGTGGGTCACGAGGAGCACGGCGGTGCTCCCGAGCCCCCGCCGGAGATCGGCGAGCAGGGAGCGCGCGCCGTCGGCGTCGAGGTGCGCGGTGGGCTCGTCCAGGAGGAGCACGCCGGAGCGGGTCAGGAGGGCGCGCGCCACCGCGAGTCGCTGCCGCTGGCCGCCGGAGAGCCGCGAGCCCCCCGGTCCCACCGGTGCGTCCATCCCGGCTCCCAGCCCCGCCACCAGCTCGGTCAGTCCCACCGCGTGCAGGGCCGCACGGAGCTCCTGATCGGTGGCCGCGTCACCCGCGGGCCGCGCGAGCTGGAGGTTGGAGCGGATGGTCGAGTCGAACAGGTGGCTCTCCTGCGGGCACCAGGCGATGCGCGGCACCTCCCCGGGGGTGGCGGGGCGGCCATCGATGCGCAGGACGCCGCGCTGCAGGGGCAGGAACCCGAGGAGCACCCCGAGCAGGGTGGACTTCCCGCTGCCGGAGGGACCCACGAGCGCGGTCCAGCGCCCCGGTCCCACCCGGAGATGCACCCCGGAGACCACCGGCCGGCCGGAGTCGTAGCCCACCGAGGCGTCCTCGAGGGCCACGCTCCGGGCGGGCTTGGGGGCCGGTCCGCGTGGGGCGTCCGTGCGAGGGTCCGGCAGCTCGTGCGACGGTGCCAGCCGGGGGCCGATGCGCCGGGTCACCGCCAGCAGCGGGCCCCAGTGCTGCACCGCGGAGGTCCCCGCGGTGAAGGGCTCGATCAGTGCCAGCTGCATCAGGGCGAGCAGGGCCACGAGCTCGGTGGGCAGACCCGTGGTGGTGAGCAGGATGCCCAGCGCGGCGGCACAGCAGGCGGCCACGACCAGCGCGGTGGAGGCTCCCGCAGCGGCGGCGGAGCGTCGGGCAGCCGTCGCCGCCCGGACGTCCAGGTGCCGCGTGGACCGCAGGGCTGCCCGGTGGGCGCCGTTGACCCGGAGATCGGGGGCGGCTCGGAGCAGACCCGTGACACGCTCCAGGGCGGCGGCCCGGACGTGGACGGCGGCGGCACCGGCGGCGTGCTCACGGACCGCCGCGGCGGGGGGTGCGAGGACCAGGCAGACGACGACGGCCAGCGCCTGCCAGCCGAGCGCCGCCGGGGGGAGGAGGGCCGTGGGGCCGGGGGCGGCGGCCCCCGGGAGGACGGCGGTGACGAAGGGCAGCAGCGCACGGGCGGAGAGGTCGCGGAGCTCGTCGATGTCGCCCACGAGCCGTTCGATCCCCCCGGACCCGCGTGCCACGCTCCGCCAGGCGTGGGCGGAGGAGAGCATGCCCGTCCACAGCCGCACCCTGGTGCGGTCCGCCCGGTGGAACACGGCGCGGTGCAGCTGGAGCCGCTCGGTGTAGCGCAGGAGCGAGCGGCCGATGCCGAAGAAGCGCACGCCCACGAACGCCGTGAGGAGGTACAGGATGGGTGGTTGCTGCGCCGAGCGGACGATCAACCAGCCACTGAGCGCGGTGGGCGCCACGGCGAAGGTCGCCGCGCCGACACCGAGGGCGGCAGCCGCGAGGAACCGCCGGTCCCACGGCCGCACGAGTGCCAGCACCTCGCGCACCCCGGCCCACCAGGCCGTGCCACGCCGCGTCCCCCCGGCGGACGCCGCCGGGACGTCCTCGTCCAGAGCGGTCCGCGCGGCGTGCACGGACGTCCCGGCCGTGGTGTCGGCCGTGGCAGCGGTGCCGACGGGTGCCGGGGGTCCGCCCATGAACCTCGCCCCAGACGACGCGCCGGTGACTCCGGGGACTCCGGCGGACCCGGCGGACCCGGTCCGCGCCGACCGGA
The DNA here is from genome assembly GCF_001187915.1 of Arthrobacter sp. RIT-PI-e. Lineage (GTDB taxonomy): Bacteria > Actinomycetota > Actinomycetes > Actinomycetales > Micrococcaceae > Arthrobacter_D. The sequence continues at coordinate 3,923 of NZ_LGIU01000018.1, forward strand.
CCGCCTGCGCACCGTCACCCTCCGGGACCCGCGCGGGCGAGCCCCCCAGCCACACCTCGCCGGAGGCGAGGGCGGCGGTGGCGTCGTCGTGGGCGATCAGGAGCACCGTGAGGCCCGGGCGGCGGGCGGTGAGGGCGGCCCGGATGGCCGCGGACGCCCGCTCGTCCACGTGTGCGGTGGGTTCGTCCAGCAGCAGCAGGTGCACCGCGGGGTCCTGTGCTCGCAGCAGAGCCCGGGCGACGGCGACGCGCCGCAGCTCGCCGGGGCTCAGCTCATCGCTCCGGCGTCCTGCCAGCTGCGTCGCCCCCACCGCGGCGAGCTGCGCCGTGATCGCGGCCGACCCCGCGGGCAGACCCGAGTACAGGGCGAGCTCCTGGCGCACCGTACCCGCCAGCAGTTCGGGATGCTGCGGGACCCAGGCGATGGCGTCCGGTCCCGGTCCGGAGACCGTGCCGTCGAGCCGCAACCCCGCCGGCAGCGCCGCTCCCCCGGCGAGCGCCCGCATGAACGTGGTCTTCCCGGACCCGCTGGCACCCCGCAGCGCCGTGACCGTCCCGGGTGCGAGCGTGCAGCCGACGTCCTCGAACACCGGCGTCAGCGCGCCGTCGTACCGTGCCGTGAGCCGCTCGATGCGGACCTCACCGGCGGGACCGGTGGCCGGGGGTACTCCCCCACCGGAGGCACCGTGCCCGGCCGGTGGCGCGTCGATGACCGCCCGGACGCGCGCGCCGGCTTCCGTCCCGTCCTCGCTGGCGTGGTGGGCGGCACCGACGTCGCGCAGGGGGGCATAGCACTCGGGGGCGAGGATCAGCGCCAGGAGGGCGGCCTCGAGACCGAGCTCGCCGTGGATCAGCCGGACGCCCGCGAAGACGGCCACCACGGCCACGGAGATGGTGCTGATGAGTTCGAGGGCGAGGGAGGAGAGGAAGGCGGTGCGCAGCGTGGTCATCGTCCGCGCCGTGTAGCGCGCGGCGATGTCGTGCAGCGCGCGGGTCTGCTCCGCGGCACGCCCGAGTCCCACGAGGACGGGCAGCCCCCTGGCGAGTTCCAGCAGGTGGTCGGACAATCGTGCGAGAGCCGTGGCCGCCTCGCGGGTGCGCTCCTGCGTGTGCAGGCCGATCAGCGCCATGAAGACCGGCACCAAGGGCACGGTGAGGACGACGACCAGGGCGCTGATCCAGTCGGCGGCGAGGATCCGGGCGCCCACGACCAGGGGTACCACCGCGCAGGTGATCAGTGCGGGCAGGTACTGCGTGTAGTACGTGTCGAGACCGTCCAGTCCCCGGGTGAGCAGGACCGCCGCCCCCCCTGCCCGCTGCCGGCGGCCGATGACCGCCCGCCGTCGTCGAGCACGCGCACCAGTGCCGCCTCGCGGAGACGCTCCTTGACCCCGAGGGCCAGCCGGGCCGCTGCGGCCTCCTGCCCCCAGGCCGCGAGGGTCCGCAGGAGAGTGCCGAGGATGCCCGCCGTCAGGACGCCCCGCACATCCGGTGACCCGGCCGCGAGGGATGCGATGCCGACGGCGAGCGCCTGTGCCAGGAGCACCAGTCCGGCGGCGCGGGTGGCGGCGAGTACGCCGAGCACGTACACCGCCGCGGAGGATCCCGCGGGGCCCGCCGGACCCCCTGACCTCAGCACGGCGAATGGTGATGCGCGCCGCGGGGCCGGTACGGGGCTCGCCCCTGCCCCGGTCACAGCGCGGTGACCGCGTGGGCCGGCGGGATGCTGGCCTCGGAGACGCGCCTGCGGAACACCCAGTAGGTCCAGGCCTGGTACGCGAGGACCAACGGGACCCCGAAGCAGGCCACGATGCTCATGAGCCCCAGGGTGTACGGCGAGGAGGAGGCGTTCTGCACGGTGAGGTCGTAGGCCGCGTCCAGGGTGGAGGGCAGCACCACGGGGAAAACCGCCCCGAAGATCGAGGCGACGAGCGCGAGCATGCCGCCACCCAGCGCCGCGAAGGACCGCCCGTCGCGGCCGGCGACGGCGAAGCGGTGGGCGCACGCGAAGGCGGCCACCGCCACGACCACCAGCAACCACGTGACCGGGGCCCCGCTCCTGGTCTGCACCAGGAGCGCCCAGCCGAGGAACGGCAGCAGCGCCACGGGCAGGAGGCGGCGCACAAGCCGGTCGGCCTGCACCCGGACCGTCCCCTCGGTCTTGAGCGCCACGAAGGCCGCGGCGTGGACCAGGGAGAACAGGACGACGGCGGCCGCGCCGAGGAGCGCGGGGAGGGTGACCCAGGCGAAGGCTCCGCCCACGCGGTTGCCGGCGGCGTCGAGCGGCAGTCCCGTGGTGGTGAGCGCGAGCGCAGCACCGATACCGGCCGCGGCGGTGAAGGATCCGAGGGCGATGGCCCAGTCCCAGCGCCCACGCCACCGGGCGCTGTCCCGCTTCCCGCGCCACTCGAACGCCACGGCACGGAAGATCAGGCCGAGCAGCACGAGCAGGAACGGCAGGTAGAGCGCCGAGAGCAGTGAGGCGTACCAGAGCGGGAAGGCGGCGAAGGTGGCACCCACGGCGGTGATCAGCCACACCTCGTTGCCGTCCCACACCGGCCCCACCGTGTTGAGGAGCACACGGCGCTGGGTGTCGTCGCGGGCCATGAGCTTCATGAGCATGCCCACCCCGAGGTCGAATCCCTCGAGGAACAGGTAGCCGGCCCAGAGCACGGCGATCAGGACGAACCAGAGGGTGGGCAGCATGTCGGTCATCGACGGACCTTCCGGGGAGCGGGATTCGTGAGGTACGGGCAGGTGGCGGGGGGACGCCGGGCGGCAGGGGGCGCGTTCCGCCCGTCAGTAGGCGAAGGCGAGGACATCGCCGTCGTCCTTCCCGCCGTCGGATGCGTGGTCGCCCGCCCCGGCGAGTTCCGGCATGGCCGAGGCCACACCACCGCGCACATAGGTGACGAGGAGCCTCACCTCGACCACCAGGAGGACGGCGTAGACGGCGGTGAGGAGCACCAGCGAGGTCATCAGCTCGGCGAGGGACACACCCGGCGAGACGGCGGCGGCCGTGAACATGAACACGCCGTCCACCCCGGCGGGATCCGGGGTGGGGGCCACCACGAAGGGCCGACGACCCATCTCGGTGAAGATCCAGCCGGCGGCGTTGGCGGCGAACGGGGCGCCGATCCCGAGGACCGCCAGGCGCATGAGCCACCTGGATTCCGGCACGGTGCCCTTCCGCCGGACCCACAGGGCGGCGCCTGCTGCGGCGGCGGCGACGGCCCCGAAGCCGATCATCAGCCGGAAACCCCAGTAGGTCACCTCCATGACGGGCACGTAGTCGATGGCCATGCCGGCGCGCTCGCCGTACATCGGGTCGTCCGGCAGATGCGTGCCGTACTTCTCCTGGTACTCGGGCAGGAGCGTGTCCACGCCCTTGACCTCGGTGGTGAAGTCGCCGTTGGCCAGGAAGGAGAGCACGCCCGGCACCTCGATGACCGCCGTGATGTCGTCGCAGTTCCCGGACCCGAGGTCACCCACGGAGAGGATCGAGAATCCCGTGCCGTCGTGGCACGCCGCTTCCGCCGCCGCCATCTTCATGGGCTGCTGGTCGAACATGAGCTTGCCCTGCAGGTCACCGGTGATGCTGGTCCCGGCGAAGGCGATCATCGCCACCACGGCGCCGATCCGCGCCGAGCGCAGCCAGACGGAGTGATCGGCGGTGTCACGGGCACCGCGCCCACCACCGACCACGGCGCCGTCGGGACCCATCGTGTCGAGCCCGTCGCGGCGGCGCTTCCACAGGTGGAACCAGCTGATCCCGAGCAGGAAGGCCCCGGCCACGGCGAGGGCGCCGAAGACCGTGTGGGGGAAGGCGACGAGCGCGGTGTTGTTCGTGAACACCGCCCAGGCATCCACCATCACGGGCCGGCCGTCCACCAGTTCCACGCCCACGGGGTGCTGCATCCACGAGTTGGCCACGAGGATGAAGTAGGCGGAGAAGACGGACGCGCCCACCGCGGCCCACAGGCACAGGAGATGGACCAGCCTCGGCAGCCTCCCCCACCCGAAGATCCACAGGCCCAGGAAGGTGGACTCCACGAAAAAGGCCAGCAGTGCCTCCATGGCCAGGGGCGCTCCGAAGACGTCCCCCACGAACCTGCTGTACTCGCTCCACGCCATGCCGAACTGGAACTCCTGGACCAGTCCGGTGGCCACGCCCATGATGAAGTTGATGAGGAAGAGCTTGCCCCAGAACTTGGTCATCCTGAGGTACTCCGCCTTGCCCGTGCGGTGCCACCGGGTCTGCAGGGTGGCGACGACCAGGCCCAGGCCGATCGTGAGGGGAACCATGACGAAGTGGTAGACGGTGGTGATCCCGAACTGCCACCTGGCGATTTCCAAGGCTTCCATGGTGCCCTCCCGACAGTGCCGACCAGCGGCGCGCATCCGACTTCTACATTGCGTAGAAACGCTTCTTCTACACAGCGTAGAACAACTCGGGACCATTTTCTACACGGAGTAGAAGCTATCGTCCGAACGCGGTAGATTGGGGGTGCATCGCCTCACTGCTCCCATCACGGGAGCGGGTCCCGGTCCCAGGTGGGCCGGCGCCCGGTACGGATCGAAGGAAGAACAATGGCAACGCTCGGAGACCTCGAACGCACGGTGATGGACCTGCTGTGGGCCACGCCCGCCGCGTTGACCGCGAACGAACTACGCGACTCGATCGCAGCAGCACCCTCCGGCGAGACCGGTCGCGAACTCGCCGTGACCACGGTGTTGACGGTCCTGTCCCGCCTGGAGAAGAAGGGCCTCGTGGAGCGGGAGCGGAACAGCCGGCCGCACCGGTACCGTTCGGTGACCAGCCGCGAGGACCACACCGCGGAGCTGATGCACGAGGTGCTCGTGACCGCACCGGACCGTGAGGCCGTGCTGGCACGGTTCCTCGGCAGTGTGTCCGAGGCCGAGGCCGAGACCCTGCGCAAGCTGCTCGGCCGCAGCTGAACCGCACGTGTTCTGGGCCTCCTACGTCCTCGCGGCCCTGGCCGTGGTCCTCGCGTGGCCCGCACCGATAGCACTCTCGCGAGCGGCATGGCCCGCACGGGCCCCGTTCACGGCCATGGTGCTGTGGCAGTCGATCGCCCTCGCCGGTGGACTGTCCATGATCGGCGCCCTGCTCCTCTGGGGCCTCGAGCCCCTCGGTGAGAGCCTGACGGACGCCGTCCCCGCCTTCCTCGGCGTCCTGCTGAGGGACGATTCCGCCCAGGAACTCGGCGTGGTCCACGTGTTCGCGATCAGCGCGGCGAGCCTGCTGCTGGCCCATCTCCTCTTCACCCTCGCACTGACCTTCATGCGCATCCGACGCCAGCGCAACAGGCACCGCGACATGCTCGCCCTGCTGGGTTCGCCGGCCACGGACCAACCCTCCACACTGGTGATCAAGCACCCCAGCCCGGTGGCCTACTGCCTGCCGGGAGGTGCCCACTCGGTGACCGTGATGTCCGACGGCCTCATGGACCTCCTCACCCGTGCCGAGCTCGATGCCGTCCTCCGGCACGAGAACGCCCATCTCCACCAGCGGCACCACCTGCTGCTCTGGGCCTTCGCGGCCTGGAGGTCCGCACTGCCCTGGTTGCCGACCTCCCGGCTGGCGCAGGGCGCCGTGAGCGAACTCATCGAGATGCTCGCCGACGACGAGGCACTGCGGCGGGTGGACGAATCCACCCTGGTACGGGCGATCGCGATCGTGGGCTCCGGAGCCCTCCCCGACACCTCCGCGGACCCCCTCGACGACGCCGACGGTGCGGGCACGGGTGGTGCCCGCGTTCGTGCAGGGGTGTCGGGTGGCGGTCCGGCGGAGTCCGGGACCACCACCCATCGGCTCCGGAGACTGCTCACGCCGCTGCGACCGCTCAACCGGCTCCAGCAGACCGCCGCGCTCTCGGTGGCGGGGCTGCTGGTGGTGGTCCCGCCGGTGCTGCTCGTCGCCCCGGGCCTGATCCGCTGAGGCGCAGGCCGTCGGGCCTCCCGTCGCCGGGGTCCGGGAGCCGCCGGCCCCGACCGGGGTCCTTCCCGCCGTGCACCCGCCGCCGGTCAGGCGTCGATGCGCTCCCGGTCGAGGGACGCCGCACCGGCCACGATGAAGTCCTTCCGCGGCGCGACCTCGCTGCCCATGAGCAGGCTGAACACCCGTTCCGCGGACTCCGCCTCCTGGATGCGCACGCGCCGCAGGGTGCGGTGCCGCGGATCCATGGTAGTCTCCGCCAGCTGGTCGGCGTCCATCTCACCGAGCCCCTTGTACCGCTGGATCGGCTCCTTGTACCGCGCGCCCTTCTTCTCCAGCGCGGCCAGGACACGCGTCAGTTCGGCCTCCGAGTAGGTGTAGATCAGCTCGTTCGCCTTCGATCCGCCGGTGACGACCTCGACGCGGTGGAGCGGTGGCACCGCGGCGTAGACGCGCCCGGCGTCCACCAGCGGACGCATGTAGCGGAAGAACAGGGTCAGCAGCAGCGTGCGGATGTGCGCCCCGTCCACATCGGCGTCCGTCATCAGGATCACCTTGCCGTACCTCCTGGCGTCGAGCTGGAAGCTGCGACCGGACCCGGCACCCACCACCTGGATCAGGGAGGCGCACTCGACGTTGGAGAGCATGTCCCCCACCGAGGCCTTCTGCACGTTGAGGATCTTGCCGCGGATCGGCAGCAGCGCCTGGTAGTCGGAGGACCTGGCCAGCTTCGCCGTCCCGAGCGCGCTGTCACCCTCGACGATGAAGAGCTCGGAGCGTTCCTTGTCGTCGATCCGGCAGTCCGCGAGCTTGACCGGCATGGTGGAGGTCTCCAGCGCGTTCTTCCGGCGCTGGGTCTCCTTGTGCACGCGTGCCGAGATCCGCGACCGCATCTCCGCCACGACCTTCTCGAGGAGCAGGGCCGATTGCGCCTTGTCATTGCGCGCAGGGGAGGAGAGCCGGGCCTGGAGCTCCTTCTCCACCACGCGGGAGACGATCGCCTTGACCGCCGAGGTCCCCAGGATCTCCTTGGTCTGGCCCTCGAACTGGGGTTCCGCCAGGCGCACCGTCAGCACGGCGGTGAGCCCCGCGAAGACGTCGTCCTTCTCGATCTTCTCGCTGCCCGCCTTCAGCTTGCGCGCATTGGCCTCGATGACCTTCCGGAAGGTCTTCAGGAGCGCCTGCTCGAAGCCGCTCTGGTGCGTACCGCCCTTCGGGGTGGCGATGATGTTCACGTAGCTGCGGACGGTGGTCTCGTAGCCGATGCCCCAGCGCAGCGCGAGGTCCACCTCGCAGTCCCGTTCCACCTCGGCCATGCGGCTGTGACCGCGGTCGTCGAGAACCGGCACGGACTCCTTGAAGCGCCCGGAGCCCTGGAACCGCCACACGTCCGTCACGGCGGTGTCGGGGGCCAGGAAGTCCGCGTACTCGGAGATCCCGCCGTCGTGCTGGAAGACCTCCTCCACCGCCCCCGACTCCCCCGCCGTGCCCGGGAGCCTCCGCTCGTCCCGGAGGGTGATCCGGAGTCCCGGGACGAGGAACGAGGTCTGCCGCGCGCGGGTCTGCAGGTCCTGGTAGGAGAAGGCCGCGTCGGGGGTGAAGATCTGCCGGTCCGCCCAGTACCGGATGCGCGTCCCGGTGACACCGCGTTTCGCCGTGCCCACCACGTCGAGCCGTGAACCGTCGAGGAACGGCTCGAAGTCCGAGCCGGGCGACGGCGTCCGGGCATCCTTGACCGTGCCGGGCTCACCCCGGCGGAAGGACATGCCGTTCGTCTTCCCGCCCCGGTCCACCCGGACGTCGAGGCGGGCCGAGAGCGCGTTCACCACACTGGCACCCACACCGTGCAGACCCCCGGACGCCGTGTAGGAGCCGCCGCCGAACTTGCCTCCGGCGTGCAGCTTGGTGAACACCACCTCCACACCGCTCAGTCCCGTCTTCGGTTCGATGTCCACGGGGACACCGCGTCCGTCGTCGTGGATCTCCACGGAACCGTCCGCGTGCAGGATCACCGTGATGCTCTGCCCGAACCCCGCGAGCGCCTCGTCCACGGAGTTGTCGATGATCTCCCACAGGCAGTGCATCAGGCCCCGTGAGTCGGTGGACCCGATGTACATGCCCGGGCGCTTGCGCACCGCCTCGAGGCCCTCGAGGACCGAGAGGTGGCGAGCGGTGTAGTCCGAGCTGGGGGGTGTCACGATGCGCTGCTTTCCTTGGCGGGACGAGCCCGACGAGCACGGGCGGCGTGGAGGAGGATCGACGGGAGGGGTTCCCTGTGAGTTTATCGCCGCCCTACCCCGATCCGGAGACGGCGTCGCCGGGGCCCGGCGCACCACCGGTTGCGTGCGGGCGGTCGTAGCGTTCCTACGCCCCGAGCGAAAGCCCACCCAACCCGGGAAGGGCCCGCACCGAATGATGGTTATATGGGTACACGATCCACATGAGGAGGCATTCATGACCACTGCAGTAGCAACTCGCGAACTCACTGCCCTGGACCGCTGCGACCGATGCGGCGCACAGGCGTACGTCCGGGCGGTCCTTCAGTCCTCCGGTGGAGAGCTTCTCTTCTGCGGACACCACGCCCGCGCTGTCGAAGCCAACCTGAAGCCGCTCACATCCGAGTGGCAGGACGAGACGCAGCGGCTCCATCAGAAGCCGGCCGTCGTCGGCGACTGACCATCCCGGGCTCCGCCCACCACCATCGACCACGACACCGGCGCCCCGTGTACAGGCGCAGTCGCACGAAGAGCCCCTCCCACGATCGGGAGGGGCTCTTCGTCGTCGTAGGGACGTCCGGCGGACCGGTCAGTCCAGGTAGTCCCGCAGCACCTGGGAGCGTGAGGGGTGACGCAGCTTGGACATCGTCTTCGACTCGATCTGGCGGATGCGTTCGCGCGTCACGCCGTACACCTTGCCGATCTCGTCCAGGGTCTTCGGCTGGCCGTCGGTGAGACCGAAGCGCATGGCGACGACGCCGGCCTCACGCTCGGACAGGGTGTCGAGCACGGAGTGCAGCTGCTCCTGCAGGAGGGTGAAGCTCACGGCATCCGCCGGGACCACGGCCTCGGAGTCCTCGATCAGGTCGCCGAACTCGGAGTCGCCGTCCTCACCGAGGGGCGTGTGGAGGGAGATCGGCTCGCGACCGTACTTCTGCACCTCCACGACCTTCTCGGGCGTCATGTCCAGTTCGAGCGCCAGTTCCTCCGGCGTGGGTTCGCGCCCGAGGTCCTGGAGCATCTGACGCTGCACACGGGCCAGCTTGTTGATGACCTCGACCATGTGGACCGGGATGCGGATGGTCCGCGCCTGGTCCGCCATGGCCCGAGTGATGGCCTGGCGGATCCACCAGGTGGCGTAGGTCGAGAACTTGAAGCCCTTGGTGTAGTCGAACTTCTCCACCGCGCGGATGAGACCGAGGTTGCCCTCCTGGATCAGGTCCAGGAAGAGCATGCCGCGTCCGGTGTACCGCTTGGCGAGCGACACCACGAGGCGCAGGTTCGCCTCGAGCAGGTGGTTCTTGGCCCGCTTGCCGTCGTGGATCACGAAGTCGAGCTCGCGCCTGAGCTTCGGGTCCATCGTGGGGTCGGCCGCGATCTTCTCCTCGGCGAAGAGACCCGCCTCGATGCGCAGGGCCAGGTCCACCTCCTGCTCGGCGTTGAGCAGTGCCACCTTGCCGATCTGCTTCAGGTAGTCCTTGACCGGGTCCGCGGTCGCACCGGCCGACACGACCTGCTGGGCCGGTGCGTCGTCGTCGTCCGCGTCCGAGTAGACGAATCCGGTGGAGGTGCCGCTCTCGACGACCTCGGGCTTGGTGTCCTCGGTGTCGTTCGGCCCTGCGACCTCCGGCATCGCGTCGGGGGCGTCGAGGACATCCACGGAGCCCTGGGTCTCCGACGTGGACGCCTTCGCCGCGGACGAAGCGCTCTTCGCAGCCGGCTTCTTGGCCGCCGGCCGCCGCTTCGTAGTAGTGGTACCAGCGTCTGACGACGCCGGTGCTGCTGTCTTCTTGACCGACACGGAGTACCTTTCATACGGCGATGTGCGGTGCCGCCAGAAGGACAACACCACTATGACCCTGTCAAGTCCGTGCTGATTACCAGACGAGATGGACCGGGTCCGATCCCAGTGGAACGGTCCCGGTGGCCCTACTATTCCCCGCGGACCTCGGCCCTCACGGAATCGCTCGGCGACTCTCTGATGCACGGACCCGACCGGGTCTCGGCGTCCATTGTCTCATGACCGGCAGACGCGTCGTGAATCACCGGTGCCCGTCCGGACGGTCCGCGGTGCGTGGGTGCGCGTCCTCGGGACACCCCCCGCGTCACACCGCTCCGTCCCGGGCGGGCGCGGAGGGGGGGGTCCGGGCCGTGGCGCGGCATCGCCCCCACGCCGGCAGTCCGCCCCGGTGGAGGAGTTCCTGCAGCAGCCGCGCCAGACGGTAGCCGGGCACCTCCCGTTCGGCGGCGTCGAGGTACACCGACGCCCGGGATCCGCGTCCGCGCGCGTACTCGAACCAGCCGGACATGGTGAGTGCGGC
>NZ_LGIU01000041.1 GCF_001187915.1 Arthrobacter sp. RIT-PI-e
GCCCGTGGCGGCGTACCTCCACGTCCCATCCGAGCAGCACCTCGGCGAGCGCATCCGCTCCGGCTCCCGAGCCCGCCCCCAGGACCGGATGGGTGGCGCTCGGCCCTCCGGGGGCGTAACGGCGGGGCACGGGGGGGCGCGGCCGGCCGGGCGCTTGGCGATCCTGCCGGGCAGGGGCGTGTTGACGAGGTCCAGGTAGGCGTCGGTCATCGGGTGCGCCCCTCGAGGATCGCGACGACGCCCTGGCCGCCGGCGGCGCATACGGAGATCAGGCCGCGGCCACCCCGCTCGGAGAGCGTCTTGGCGAGGGACGCCACGATGCGCCCGCCCGTGGCCGCGAAGGGGTGCCCCGCGGCGAGGGAGGATCCGTTGACGTTGAGCTTGGAGCGGTCGATGCTGCCGAGCGGTCCGTCCAGGCCGAGGACGCGTGTGCAGTACTCCGCGTCCTCCCAGGCCGCGAGCGAGCTCAGCACCGTGCCGGCGAAGGCCTCGTGGATCTCGAAGAAGTCGAAGTCCTCGAAGGTGAGGCCGTTGCGTGCCAGGAGTCGGGGCATGGCGTGGACGGGCGCCATGAGCAGGCCCTCGTCCCCGTGCACGAAGTCCACCGCTGCGGCCTCGGCGTCCACGATGTCCGCGAGCATGGGCAGGTTGTGGCTCGTCGCGTACTCCTCGCTGCCGAGGAGCACCACGGCGGCTCCGTCCGTCAGGGGGGTGGAGTTGCCCGCGGTCATGGTGGCCGGGGTGTCCAGGCTCTTGCCGAAGACGGGCTTGAGGGTGGCCAGCTTGTCGATCGATGTGTCCGCCCGGAGGTTCGCGTCGCGGGTGAGCCCGCGGTAGGGCGTCATGAGATCGGAGAAGAACCCGCGGTCGTACGCGGCGGCGAGATTGGCGTGGCTGCGGTAGGCGAGGTCGTCCTGCGCCTCCCGGGTGATCTTCCAGGCGGCGGTGGTGAGGGCCTGGTGCTCGCCCATGGACAGTCCGGTGCGCGGCTCCCCCGTGGACGGGGCGTTCGGTGCGAGGTCCCTGGGGCGGAGTGCGCTGAGGGCCTTGAGCTTCTGCTGGGTGGTGCGGGCCCGCGAGAGGTCCAGCAGGGCACGGCGGAGACCCTCGCTCACGGCGATGGGGGCGTCGGAGGCGGAGTCCACCCCGCCGGCGATCCCGGACTCCAGCTGGCCCAGCTTGATCTTGTTGGACAGGCCCACCACGGTCTCGAGTCCGGTGGCGCAGGCCTGCTGGAGATCGTAGGCGGGGGTCTCGGCGGAGAGGGCGGAGCCGAGCACGGCCTCCCGGGTCAGGTTGAAGTCGCGCGAGTGCTTGAGCACGGCGCCCGCCGCCACTTCGCCGATCCGCTCGCCCTGGAGTCCGAAGCGCGCCACGAGCCCGTCGAGTGCGGTGATGAGCATGTCGCGGTTGGACGAGTACGCGTAGGCGCCGCCGGAGCGGGCGAAGGGGATCCGGTTGCCGCCGATGACGACGGCCTTGCGGGGGGTGCGCGCTGAGCGGTCGGTTGTTGCTGCCGCGTCCTGAGGTGCCATGGTGTGCTCCTGATCCGAGGGTTAGGTTACTGATACCCAGCGTACCTGATACGCTAGGTATCATGAAGCTTGCGGTCGATCGCCCCCCCACCCCGCCGCGGCGTCCGGCGACCACCCGGCCGACGGACGGTCCAGCCGCTGGGAGAGGCACCGTACCGAGCGGCGCCGGCAGCTCATCAAGTTCGCCCGGAGGGCCGTCACCGCGCTCGGCCCCGGGGCGTCCATGGAGGACATCGCCGCCGCAGCGGACACCTCCAAATCCGTGTACTACCGCTACTTCGGTGACAAGACCGGCCTGCAGCGCGCCATGGCCGAGGTGGTCATCGGCCAGATGCAGCAGAAGGTCCTCGACGCCGCGCGGTCGGCGTCCACACCCCGTGAGGGGCTCCACGCCATGGTGCTGGCCTACCTGCAGATGGCGCAGACCTCGCCGAGCGTCTACGCGTTCGTGCCCCGCGTGGGCGTCGCCGAGACGAGCGCCGCCGAGAACAGCGAGCAGGACACCCTGGCGCACTTCCTGACGGGGATCACCGAGATGGTCTCCGCGCCCATGCGGGCCCGCCGCCTCACCACCGGCAGCTCCCCGGACCCCTCCGCCGGTCCCGACGACGCCGGCTCCGACCCCGCACCCCTGTACTGGCCGGGAGCCGCGATCGGCATGGTCCGGGCCGCAGGCGAACACTGGCTCTCCTCCCCCGAGGGCCCCGACAAGCCGTCCGAGGAGCACATGGCCCGGTCCATCACCGGATGGCTGTTCGACGGCATCAGCAGATCCAGGACACCGCAGTGACCACCTGCCCCCTTCCCACCGTTCCCCCCGGACCCACACCCCGATCAGCGAAGGACACGCCATGACGCACACCATCTCCCGGCCGCAGCAGATCCCCGCCTCGGTGGACATCACGGACGACGAGCAGGCCACGGTGGACGTGGCGGCACTGGGCGAACTGCTGCTGGGCAGGTGGGCCGACGTACGGCGCACCGCCCGTACGCTCGCCGGACGCCCCGAGGTGCAGAAGATCGAGGGACTCACCCACACCGACCACCGGGCGCGCTGCTTCGACCAGCTGCACTACCTCGTGGAACAGCGCGCGGTGCACCGCGCCTTCCCCGCGGCGTTCGGCGGGAACGACGACCACGGCGGCAACGTGGCAGGTTTCGAGGAACTCGTGGTGGCCGACCCGTCGCTGCAGATCAAGGCGGGTGTGCAGTGGGGGCTCTTCGGCTCCGCCGTGCTGCACCTCGGCACCGGGAAGCACCACGAGGCCTGGTTGCCCGGGATCATGGACATGACGATCCCCGGGTGCTTCGCCATGACGGAGACCGGTCACGGCAGCGACGTGGCGAGCATCGCCACCACCGCCACCTTCGACCCCGCGACCGACGAACTGGTGATCGACACCCCGTTCCGTGCGGCGTGGAAGGACTACATCGGCAACGGTGCCAACGACGGCCGCGCCGCCGTGGTGTTCGCGCAGCTCGTCACCGGGGGCGTCAACCACGGGGTGCACGGCATCTACGTGGAGCTGCGGAACGCGGACGGTACGTTCAAGCCCGGTGTGGGCGGGGAGGACGACGGCGTCAAGGGCGGCCTCAACGGGATCGACAACGGGCGACTCCACTTCACGGACGTCCGCGTACCTCGCACGAATCTGCTGAACCGCTACGGCGACATCGCCCCGGACGGCACCTACACCTCCCCCATCGCCTCCCCCGGCCGCCGGTTCTTCACCATGCTCGGCACCCTGGTCCAGGGACGCGTGTCCCTCGACGGCGCCGCCGTGGCCGCGTCGAAACTGGCCCTCACGGCCGCGATCACCTACTCGACGCAGCGGCGCCAGTTCAATGCGGCGTCGGACCTCCAGGAGGAGGTGCTGATGGACTACCAGCGGCACCAGCGCCGGCTCCTGCCGCGCCTGGCCGCCACCTATGCGGCGTCCTTCGCCCACGAGGAGCTCCTCGAGAAGTTCGACGGCGTGTTCTCCGGCGAGCAGGACACCGACGAGGACCGCCAGGACCTCGAGACCCTCGCTGCGGCCTTCAAGCCGCTCAGCACGTGGCTGGCCCTCGACACCCTGCAGGAGTGCCGTGAGGCCACCGGTGGGCAGGGTTTCCTCATCGAGAACCGCTTCGCCTCCCTCCGCGCGGACCTCGACGTCTACGTGACCTTCGAGGGCGACAACACCGTGCTCCTGCAGCTCGTGGCCAAGCGGCTGCTGACGGACTACGCCAAGGAGTTCAAGGGCATGGACTTCGGGGTCCTGGCCCGCTACGCGGTGTCCCAGGCGGCCGACAGGACCCTCCACCGCTCCGGCCTGCGCAGGGTGGCCCAGACCGTGGCCGACACCGGGTCGGGAAAGAAGTCGGCGGCGGCCCTCCGGGACGAGGACACCCAGCGTGAGCTGCTCTCCGACCGCGTGCAGTCCCGGGTGGCGGATCTCGGCAACGCCCTCCGCGGGGCCAGGGGCATGACGCAGGAACAGTCCGCGGCCCTGTTCAACCGGCACCAGAACGAGTTGATCGAGGTGGCCCGGGCCCACGCCGAACTCCTGCAGTGGGAGGCCTTCACCCGAAGCCTGCGGAAGATCGAGGACCCGGGCACCCGCGAGGTGCTCACCCGGGTCCGCGACCTGTTCGGCCTCTGCCTCATCGAGAAGGACCTCGCCTGGTTCCTCATGAACGGCCGGCTGTCCTCCCAGCGTGCACGCACCCTGGACGGCTACATCAACCGGCTGCTCGAGAAGATCAAGCCGCACGCGCTGGATCTGGTGGAGGCGTTCGGGTACGGGCCGGAACACCTGCGGGCGGCGATCGCGAGCGGCGCCGAGCAGGAGCGCCAGGAGGAGGCGGCCGCGTACCTGCGCCGGCACCGCGCCGCAGGGGACACGCCCGTCCACGAGAAGACCCTCCTGGCCCGCGCGATCAGGGCCGAGAAGGCCAAGAAGGCGGGGAAGGCACGCGCGAGGCGCTGACCGCCGGGCGGCACTGCGGACAGGAGTGCTCCGCGGGAACGTGAGGAGGGACCGGAGCAACTCCGGTCCCTCCTCGCATTCCCGGTGTCACCGGGTCTCCCGGGTACTGCCCCGGGCGGGCGTCGCCCTCCGGGTCAGCGCACGCTCCGGTACACCCCGAGCGTGGTCTCCGCGATGGACCCCCAGTCGAACTGGCGTTCGGCGCGTTCGCGGCCCGCAGCGCCCATGGCGGCGGCCCTCGCCGGGTCCTCGAGCAGAGCGGTGAGCGCGGCGGCGAAGTCGGCGACGAACTTCTCGGGATCCAGCGGGGTGCCGGTGCCGTCCTGCACCTGCTCCAGCGGTACGAGGGTCCCGGTGACCCCGTGGTCCACCACCTCGGGGATCCCCCCGGTGGCGGAGGCGACGACAGCGGCTCCGCAGGCCATCGCCTCGAGGTTCACGATGCCGAGGGGCTCGTAGATGGACGGGCAGGCGAAGACCGTGGCATGGCTCAGGATCTGGATCACCTCGCGGCGCGGCAGCATCTTCTCGATGAGGACCACCGAGCCGCGCCGCTCCCGCAGCTCGTTGATCAGCACCTCGGTCTCGGCGGCGAGTTCCGGGGTGTCCGCGGCACCGAGGCACAGGACCAGTTGGACGTCCGCCGGGAGCCGGGCGGCGGCCCGCAGGAGGTAGGGGACACCCTTCTGCCGGGTGTTGCGCCCCACGAACACCACGCTCGGCCGGGCCGGGTCGATGCCGTGCGCGAGGAGCGCGTCGTCGTCCTCGACCCGGGACCACTGGGACACGTCGATGCCGTTGTGCACCACATGGACCTTCGCGGGGTCCACGTCCGGGTAGCTGCGCAGGATGTCCGCGCGCATCCCGGCGGACACCGCGATCACCGCGGCCGCGGCCTCGTAGGAGGTCTTCTCCACCCACGAGGAGAGGGCGTACCCGCCGCCGAGCTGTTCCGCCTTCCAGGGACGCAGGGGTTCCAGGCTGTGCGCGCTCAGCACGTGCGGGATGCCGTGCAGGAGCGAGGCGAGATGGCCCGCCATGTTCGCGTACCAGGTGTGGGAGTGGACGACGTCCGCGCCCTTCATGGCCTCCAGCATCTGGAGATCGGTCCCCAGTGTCTGGACGGCGGGATTCGCGGCGGTGAGCCCCTCGGGAACACCGTAGGAGCTGACACGGGCACCGTGGTAGTCCCCCGACCGGGCGGCACCGAAGGCGTGGATCCGCAGATCCACCTGCGGCGCGAGGACACGGCTGAGCTCGGCGACGTGCACCCCCGCTCCGCCGTAGATCTCGGGCGGGAACTCTTTCGAAACAATGTCTACTCGCACTCCCCCAACGTAGTGCAGTGCGCCGGAGTCCTCTAGTGTGACAAGAGCCGGAAACGTTCCGGCGATGTGGACCTACGCTTGACCGGCCGGCGGTCGGAGACGCAGAACACTCGAAGAAGAGCGGGAGGTCAGAAGTGGCACCGAAGAAAGTACTCGCCGTCGTCCTGGCAGGTGGAGAAGGCAAGCGGCTCATGCCGCTCACGGCGGACAGGGCCAAACCGGCCGTACCCTTCGCGGGCAGCTACCGACTCATCGACTTCGCGCTGTCGAACCTGGTCAATTCCGGCTACCTGCAGATCGTGGTCCTGACGCAGTACAAGTCCCACAGCCTGGACCGCCACATCTCCGAGACCTGGCGCCTGTCCACCCAGCTGCAGAACTACGTGGCGTCCGTCCCGGCGCAGCAGCGCCTCGGCAAGAGCTGGTTCCTCGGCAGCGCGAACGCGATCTACCAGTCCCTCAACCTCATCCACGACGCCCAGCCGGACATCGTGGTGGTGATCGGCGCGGACCACGTGTACCGCATGGACTTCTCGCAGATGGTCGAGGCCCACGTGGCCAGCGGTGCCTCCGTGAGCGTCGCGGCGGTGCGCCAGCCCATGCACCTCGCCGACCAGTTCGGTGTCATCGAGGTGGACCCGGACGACCCCGGGCGCATCGGTGCGTTCGTGGAGAAGCCGAGCACCACACCCGGGCTGCCCGACGATCCCGACAGCTTCCTGGCCTCCATGGGCAACTACGTGTTCAACACCGACGCCCTGGTCAAGGCGCTCGAGGACGACGCCGCACGGCTGGACACCAAGCACGACATGGGCGGGGACATCATCCCCTACTTCGTGGCCCGCGACGACGCCGCCGTGTACGACTTCACCACCAACGACATCCCCGGCTCCACCGACCGCGACCGCCAGTACTGGCGCGACGTCGGCACCATGGACTCGTACTACGACGCGAACATGGACCTCATCTCCCCGCTGCCGCTGTTCAACCTCTACAACCTGAAGTGGCCCATCTACACGCGGCAGAGCGTGTCCCCGCCGGCCAAGTTCGTCCGCAGCGCCTCGGGCCGCTCGGGGGAGGCCCACGACTCGATCGTCTCGGCGGGGGTGGTGGTCTCCGGCGGCACCGTCCGGACCTCGATCCTCGCCACGGACGTCTTCATCGACGAGGCCGCGGAGGTCACCGGCAGCGTGCTGCTGGACAAGGTCAACGTGGGCGCCGGCGCCGTGGTGCGCCGGGCGATCATCGACAAGAACGTACGCATCCCGGCCGGAGCGCAGATCGGGGTGGATCCCGAGGTGGACAAGCAGCGCGGGTTCTCCGTCACCGAATCGGGGCTGACGATCGTCAGCAAGAACCAGGTCGTGGCGCCGCCGTCCTGATCCTCTGCCCCCGACCCCGGGTCGCACGGGGAGGGCGGGCGCCCTCCCCGTGCGTGGTTGAATGACCGGATGGAGAACGAGAACCTTCGCCGGGACGAGGCGGCAACCCGTTCGGCGCTGCTGCGGACAACGAGCTACGACGTCGAACTGGACCTGTCCGCAGCGGCCGACGCCGGCCGCCGGACCTATCCCAGCACCACCACCGTGGTGTTCTCCTGCGAACGGCCCGGGGCCTCCACGTTCCTCGACTTCATCGGGGACGTGACCGCCGTCGAGCTCAACGGGCGCGTCCTCGATCCGGCCGCGGTGGCCGACGGCGCGCGCATCCACCTCGAGGGGCTCGAGGGATCGAACACCGTCACCGTGCACGGTGAGGCGTACTTCAGCTCCAGCGGTGAGGGCCTGCACCGGTTCGTGGACCCGGCGGACGGCGAGACCTACCTGTACACCCAGTACGAACCGGCCGACGCCCGGCGCGTCTTCGCGGACTTCGAGCAGCCGGACCTGAAGGCGGCCTTCTCCTTCCACGTCATCGCACCCGTCGCGTGGCTCGTGGCCTCGAACGGCGCGGAGGCGGAGCAGGTCCCCGCCGGCGGGGACGCGGACACCGGCGCTGCCACCCGGCGGTGGAGCTTCGCGCCGACACCGCGCATCTCCACCTACATCACCACCGTCCTCGCGGGCCCGTACCACCGGGAGGTGGACACCTGGTCCGGGGCGAAGGGAACGGCCGGGGCCGGCCTGGAGATCCCCCTGGCGCTGTACTGCCGCCGTTCGCTCGCACCGTCCTTCGACGCTCCCGAGATCTTCGACACCACCAAGCGTGGCCTCACCTTCTTCCACGACCTGTTCGAGTACCCCTACCCCTTCGGCAAGTACGACCAGGCGTTCGTGCCCGAGTACAACCTCGGCGCGATGGAGAACCCCGGGCTGGTGACCTTCACGGAGAACTATGTGTTCCGCTCCGCGACGACGGAGGCCCAGCGCGAGGCCCGGGCGACCACGATCATGCACGAGATGGCGCACATGTGGTTCGGGGACCTCGTGACCATGTCCTGGTGGGACGACCTCTGGCTCAAGGAGTCCTTCGCCGACTACATGGGGGCCCTCGCGGTCGCCGAGGCCACCCGGTGGAACACCGCCTGGGTGAGCTTCGCGAATCGCCGGAAGTCCTGGGCGTACGTCCAGGACCGGCTGCCCACCACCCACCCGATCGTCGCGGACATCCCCGACCTCGAGGCGGCCAAGCAGAACTTCGACGGCATCACCTACGCCAAGGGCGCCTCGGTGCTCAAGCAGCTCGTGGCCTTCGTGGGACGCGACGCCTTCCTCGCCGCCACCCGCGCCTACTTCCGCCGGCACGCCTACGGCAACACCACGCTCGTCGATCTCCTGGCGGTCCTCGCCGAGGCCACCGGACAGGATCTCGGCGCCTGGGCGCGCAGCTGGCTGCAGACCTCCGGCGTCCCCACCCTCGAGGCGGAGCTGGTGGTCGAGGACGGCGCCTACGCCTCCGTCACGATCGTGCAGGACGCCGTGGACCCGGTGACCGGACAGGACGAGCCGCGACCGCACCGCGTGCGGCTGGGCCTGTACTCGTTCGACGCCGACGGGTCACTGGTGCGCACCGCGAGCGAGGCCGTGACCGTCGAGGGCCGGCGGACGGCGGTCGCCGCGCTGGTGGGCACGCCGCAACCGGATCTCCTCCTCCTCAACGACGACGACCTCACCTACGCCACCCTGCTCTTCGATGGACGCTCACTCACCACCCTGCTCGGCGCGATCCATCGGCTCGAGGACCCCCTGGCCCGTGCCACCTGCCTCACGGCACTGTGGTCCGGCACCCGCGACGCACGCCTCCCGGTGCGCTCCTACCTCGACGCCGTGCTCCTGGCCGCGCCGGTGGAGACGGGCACGGGTGCTCTCCAGGTCCTCCTGGCCAACGCACGGACGGCGATCGAACGCTTCGCGCCCGCCGAGCAGCGTCCCGATCTCCGGTCCACGATGGGCACCTTCCTGTGGGACGGTCTCCGTTCGGCCGCCGCCGGATCGGACACGCAACTGGTCTGGGCGCGGGCGCTCGCCGCGCTCGCCAGGAGCACGCCCCGGGCCGCGGACACCGTCCGGTCCCTGCTCGACGGCGAGGAACGGGTGCCCGGGCTGGCCCTGGACGCCGAACTGCGCTGGGGCTTCCTGCAGGGACTCGCCGCCCAGGGGCGCGTGCTGCCCGGGGAGCTCGAGGACCAGTGGACCGCGGACCCCACGGCGTCCGGCCGTGTGGGCTTCACCCTGGCCACGGCGGCCCTCCCGGACACCACCATGAAGCGGGCCACCTGGGAGGAGGCCGTGGAGGGCGACCGGCTGTCCAACGAACTGCTCAGCGCCTCGATCGAGGGCTTCCGGCTGGGCGATCCCGAGCTGCAGCGCCCCTACGAGGACGCCTACTTCGCGGCGCTGCGTCCGGTCTGGGACACACGCGGCATCGAGATGGCGAGCAGGATCGTCCGGGGGCTCTACCCGGGCACCCAGGACCTCCGGGGGGAACCCGAGGATCACCCGGTGGTGCTGCGCACCGACCGGTGGCTCACCGGGAACCCCGACGCCCCGGCAGCCCTGGTCCGGATCGTGGTCGAGGAACGCGACCACCTCCTGCGCTCCCTGCGGGCACAGGCTCAGGGAACCCGGTAGAGCCATTCCTCGGTGCCGAACTTCTGCTCCACGAGCTCCTCGGCCCGGCGGAGCTCCTCCGCGGAGAGACCGGCCCCGGTGGCGCCGTAGCGCTCCGTGAAGGTGGAGATCATCACCGCGATGATCTCCTCACGGCTCACGCCCGTCTGCCGGCGCAGCGGGTCCACGCGCTTCTTGGCGCTGCGGGTCCCCTTGTCCGACATCTTCTCCTTGCCGATGCGCAGGACCTCGAGCATCTTGTCGGCGTCGATGTCGTAGCTCATGGTCACGTGGTGCAGCATCCCGCCGTTGGCGAGCCGCTTCTGCGCCGCTCCGCCGATCTTGCCGAGCTCGGTGGCGATGTCGTTGAGCGGCTGGTACCAGGCGGTGATGCCGAGCTTCTCGAGGGCTGCCATGACCCAGCCGTCCAGGAACGGGTAGGAGTCGGCGAAGCTCATGCCGTCCACAAGTGACTGCGGGAGGTACAGCGAGTAGGTGATGGCGTTCCCGTGCTCCATGAACATGGCGCCACCCCCCGTGATCCTGCGGACCACGCGGACACCGTGACGGGCGGCGCCCTCGGGGTCCACCTCGTTGCGCACGGACTGGAAACTGCCGATCACCACCGACGGCGACTCCCATTCCCAGAACCGCAGCGTGGGCCGGCGTGCACCGCTGCCCACGTCCCGGGTGAGCACCTCGTCCATCGCCACGTGCATCTCGGTGGACAGCGGCGTGGGCGGGATGACCTCCCAGGCGTGGTCGGCGAACCCCGTGGCGAAGCCGAGCGCCCTGCGGACGGCCGTGGCGATCGCCTCGACGGAGAACCCGAAGAGGACGGCCGAGGGGTCCAGCCGTGCGGCGACGGCGGCGGCGAGCTCCCCGGGAGCCGTGTCCGCAGGGAGACCCTCGAGCGCGGCGTTGATGTCCAGCAGGGCCTCGTCGGGTTCGAGGAAGAAGTCACCGTTGACCGAGACGTCCGTGAGCCGTCCCTGGTGCACGCTCAGGTCCACGGCGGTGAGCTTGCCGCCGGGTGTCTTGAACTCGCCGTGCCGCCTGTCTGCTGCTGCCATCAGTCCTGACCCTTCTTCTGCCGCCGGCACGGAACCGGCCTCGTGAACTCCGCCCGTCCATGACCGCTGATCGGCCGATGGACCAGGCTCATGGACCCTGCTCATCCGGTGAGCACCGATTAACGCCGGAAGAGCCATGCCGTCAGGCATGGCTCTTCCGTGGTGCGACCCGCGGTCGGGGCAGGGCGCGCCGACCACGGGTGGGGGTGCTGGCTACTTCTTGCCGCCGAAGCCCTTGAAGCGGGCGTTGAAGCGCTCGACGCGACCGGCGGAGTCCATGATGCGCTGCTTGCCCGTGTAGAACGGGTGGGACTCCGAGGAGATCTCGACCTCGATGAGGGGGTAGGTGTTGCCGTCCTCCCACTCGATCGTCTTGGCGGAACCGACCGTGGACTTGGTCAGGAACGACTTGTCGGAGGCGAGGTCGCGGAACACGACCGGCTGGTACTTGGGGTGGATATCGGACTTCATGGGACTACCTTCTCTGGTCGCCTGGATTTTGCCAGGCACGGGGGATGAAAGGTTGGCTGCTGCCAGCTGTCCATACTAGCGCAGGGACCGCCGCGGGACTAAAGCGGGTGCCGCCGTCCGGCGTCGTACCGGCATTCCCAGAAAGCCACCGCGGCAGCGGCCGCGACGTTGAGGGAGTCCACGTCACCGTGCATCGGGATGGTGAGCGCGAGATCGGCAGCGGCGAGGGCGGCATCGCTCAACCCGTCCCCCTCCGTGCCGAGCAGCAGTGCGAGGCGCTCGTGCTCGCCGGCCGGGAAGCGGTCCAGCGCCACGGCGTCCGGGGTCAGGGCCAGTGCGGCGAGCGTGAACCCGGCGTCCCGGACGACCCCGAGCGTGTCCGGCCAGGCGTTCAGGCGCACCCACGGGACCTGGAAGACGCTACCCATGCTGACCCGGACCGCCCGCCGGTAGAGCGGGTCGGCGCTGCGCGGGCTCAGCAGGACGGCATCCACCCCCAGCGCCGCGGCGGAGCGGAACACGGCACCCAGATTCGTGTGGTCCACCATGTCCTCGATCACGGCCACGCGGTGCGCCGTGGCCAGGACCTCCTCGAGGGGGAGCGGCCGGGGACGGTTCATCGCGGCGAGGGCGCCCCGGTGGAGGTGGAACCCGGTCAGCGCCTCGAGGGTGGCCTCCGGCGCCACGAAGGCGGGCACCTCGGCGAAGCGTTCCAGGACGTCCTCGAGATCGTGCACCCACTTCTCCGCGAGGAGGAACGAGCGGGGAGTGTGCCCGGCGTCGATCGCGCGCCGCAGCACCCTGGAGCTCTCCGCGATGTAGAGACCCTCGGCCGGTTCCCTGACCAGGCGCAGCCGGACGTCGGTGAGATCGCGGTAGGCGGAGAGCCGGGCGTCGTCGATCCCCTCGAGGTGGATCAGCATCGTCGGGGGGCCGGGGACGCGGGGGCTGCGGTCACGCCCGGGCGACCGCGCTGTAGCGGCCGTTCTCCTCGGTGACCTTCAGGGCGACGTCGAACGCCTCGCTGAGGTTCTCCTCGGTGAGGACGCCCGCGATGGGACCTGCGGACACGACTTTCCCGTCGCGGAGCAGGAGGGCGTGCGTGAAGCCGGGGGGCACCTCCTCGAGGTGGTGGGTCACCAGCACCATCGCCGGGGCGGACTCGTCGCGGGCGAGCGCGGACAGGCGCCGTACGAGGTCCTCGCGTCCCGCGAGGTCCAGACCGGCCGCCGGCTCGTCGAGGAGCAGCAGTTCCGGGTCCGCCATGAGCGCCCGGGCAATCTGCACGCGCTTGCGCTCCCCCTCACTGAGCGAGCCGAAGGGCCGGTTCATGAAGCGGGACATGCCCCAGGTGTCGAGGAGCCGGAAGGCGCGGCGCTCGTCGAGCCGCTCGTACTGCTCACGCCACCGTCCGGTGACACCGTAGGACGCCGTGACCACGACATCGAGGACCGTCTCGTGGTCCGGGACCTGCGCGGCGAGCGCCGCCGAGGCCAGACCGATGCGCGGGCGGAGCTCGAAGACGTCCACGGCACCCATCACCTCGTCGAGGATGCCCACCACACCCCGCGTGGGGTGCAGCCGAGCCCCCGCGAGCTGCAACAGGGTGGTCTTGCCGGCACCGTTGGGGCCCATGACCACCCAGCGTTCGCCGTCGTCGACCTGCCAGCTGATGTCGTCGAGGAGGGCCTTGCCACCCCGGACGAGGCTGACCCCCGCCAGTTCCAGAACGTCGCTCATGATCCTAGACACTAGGCTAAGGACCGGCCCGGTGGCGAAATCGTCGAACGCCCCCACCGACCGCCCGGGAGGGCCCGACACCGGTGCCGGACGGGGCGCCGACGGCGGGTACCGACGGGGCGCACCGGGTGCGTGCAGCGGCGTCGGGCCGGCCGGTGGGCCGTGCACCGGCCACCCACCACTGATCACCGACACCAGGAGCAGAGCGATGCCGAACCGAGCCAGGGTGGTGACGTTCACCGCGACGAGGACGTCCACGCGAGATGCTCCCGCACAGCAGGACACGAGCGAGCAGCAGGCGGAGCAGGGCGAGCTCCGGGCGGTGCTGCGGGCAGCCGGCGTGGAGGTGTCGGGCGAGGACACCGTCCGCGCCACCACCTACCGCGTCTCCGTACTGGAGGTGGACCCGCCCGCCGACCCCGCCCCCGTGCGGGCCGCGCTCGCCGGGTGGGCGCACCGCGCAGGCGGCGGAGCGGCGCTGGTGCCGCATTCCGTCCACGCGCCCGGCCCGAAGCTGCTCATCATGGACGTGGACTCGACCCTCATCAAGCAGGAGGTCATCGAGCTGCTGGCGGCCCACGCGGGGAGGGAGGCCGAGGTGGCGTCCGTGACCGAGTCCGCCATGCGGGGGGAACTGGACTTCGCGCAGTCCCTGCACGCCCGGGTGGAGGCCCTCGCCGGGCTTCCGGCCTCCGTGATCGACGCCGTGGGTGGGCGGATCGAGCTCAGCCACGGCGCGGAGGCCCTGGTGGGGGCGTACCGGGACGCCGGTCACCGGGTGGGCGTGGTCTCCGGTGGTTTCTCCCAGGTCCTCGCGCCGCTGGCGGAGCGGCTCGGATTGTCCTTCTGGAAGGCGAACGATCTCGAGATCGTCGACGGCGTACTGACCGGGCGGGTGTCCGGTCCCGTGGTGGACCGGCGGGAGAAGGAACGCGTGCTCCGCGCCGAGGCCGGGCGTGCCGGCGTCCCGCTGGCGGCGACCATCGCGGTGGGTGACGGCGCCAACGACCTCGACATGCTGGGGGCCGCCGGTCTCGGCGTCGCCTTCAACGCGAAACCGGCGGCCGGGCG
>NZ_LGIU01000066.1 GCF_001187915.1 Arthrobacter sp. RIT-PI-e
AGCACGCTGGGTCATGAGGTGGAAGCCCGCCCTGAACGCGTTCGCGATCACCTTCGCAGGACGCTTCGAGAAGACCAACTACTAATGAAAACGCCGGACCCCACACACCGTTTATCGGACAGACCCCCAGAGCCTGTCTCGGAAATGTAAAGGTTGGAACTGTTCGGTAAACGGTGTGTGGGCGACGTCGACCTGGCGGTCCTTTCGAATGCATCTCGAGAACCAGAAGACAGATGAAGCGACCGATCCAGGGTGGCCATGCTCGGGGCTATTCGTTTATGCGAGGGCGCGAGCGACGTCGTAGCTGGCTGATTTGGTGAGGTTGTTGCGTGCCCGGTCGTAGCGGCGGGTGGTGCGGGGGTCGGCGTGGCCGAGGCTGTCCTGCAAGGCGTGCAAAGAGGTGCCGGTGTCCAGGGCGATGGTGGCGAAGGTGTGCCGGAGACTGTGCGGGCTGATACGCCCTTCGACACCCGCCTTGCCTGCGAGGCGCTGAATCGTGCGGAAGGCTTCGCTACGCTGCCAAGGTTTGCCGGTGCTGGTGGTGAACAGCGGCTGCCCGACCAAGTGATGGGCACCCTCCCCAATAACGTGGATGAGTTCGGCGCCGTTGGTCTCTAGGTAATCGTTCAGGGCGACTGCTGCGGGGGCGGGAACGGCGACCTTGGCGTGTTTGCCGCCTTTGCGGCGGATGGTCAGGGTGCGGTGCCCGGCGTCGTGCCCGTAGTCGGTGGTGCTGGCCCCTAGGGCCTCCCCGACCCGGATCCCGGTGAACAGCAGCAGCGCGACGAGGGCGTGGGACCGCGGGTCGTCGACCCGGGCCACGGCGAGGAGAGCTCTCGCTTGGTCGCGGGTGAGGCCCTGCGTTGAACTGTGGTCGGCGTCGCTGGCCGGGTCACCATTGTGAGGGGTTCGAAGGCGGTGGCACCGTCATTGATGGTGTAGCGGTAGAAGCTCGACAGCGCGGCCAGGGTCCGGGGATGGTGGGGGGGGCACCGGTGAGGGTGTGGCGGTACCCGTCGACATGGGCCCGCCGGACGGTGAGGAGGTCGAGGCTCATATCCGCTGTTGGTGACATGTCGACTGGACGAGAGGTCTTGAGCCTGTTGCGTAGGTAGTACCTAGAGTTGTACTGGTTCATACGTGGGGTCTGTTTGACTGGGTGTTCGGGCTCGAGGACGTGCCACCACTTCTTGACCTTCGAAAGTGTGCATGCGTTTTCTTACCCGTTCCTCCCTCGCCCTCCCCCTGACCCTCACGGCTGCAGCGGTGCCGCTGATGTGGTGGCTCGTGTCACCGGCTGCTGCGTTCGCGCTCGTCGCCCTCGTTGTACTCGAGATAGCCATGAGCATCGATTCATCGGTCCCCATGGCGGGTATCGCGGCACGGTTACACGCGCCCGCCCGCCGGGTGTTCCTCTCGGTCGGGCTCGTCACAGGGGTGCTCGTCATGCGACTACTGCTACCCCCGGCAGCGGTCGCCGTGAGCCAGGCAGAGTCGCCCGCTGATGCGGTCACCGAAGCGCTCGTGCAACCGGCCCTGTTCAACGAACACCTCGGCGCCGCGCGTCCCGGGCTCGCCGCGTTCGGCGCGGTGTTCATCTGGCTCGTCTTCACCGAGTACCTGTTCAACATCGACCGGGCACCGCGCCCACACCCCTGGCTCGGGCGCCTCGAAGCCGCCGCCGCGCGTGTAAACCGTCCCCGCATCATGGCGCTGGGATCTGCCGTGGTCATAGCTTCTCTGATGAGCGCACTGGCGCCCCCCAACGATCAAGTGGTCGTCGGGGTCGCAAGTGTGACCGGCACCCTCACCTACCTGGGGATGCGCTTCATCGGGCAACTAGCGCTCAAGGGCGATACGGACGCACCCTGGCGGCTGCATGTATACGCCGCCACGGTGGTGTTCCAGCGCGCACTGGCGGTCTTCATGCTGTTCGAGATCCTCGACGGTGTTTACACCCTGTCCTCGACCGATACAGGACTGGTCTACCTCGAGCAGGCCGCCATAGCGGCGCTCGGGGTCGGTATCGGCGCGGTGTACCTCACCCGCCTGACCTCGCGCATCGACTCGACGAACGGGCTCTCCCGGTTACGCCACCTCAAGGCCGGCGCCGCCTACGTACTCGGGGTCCTCGCAGTCCTGCTCTGGGCGAGCCTCATCGTACCGATCCCGGCAGGCGTCGTCGGCTGGTTCGGCACAGCCATCATCGGCGCCGCACTACTGACATCACTGCCCTGGCAACGACCCAAACGCCTACTCACCAGATGATGAGGGTACTGAAAGTCTGACTGACTCACTGAGTCTTCACATGAGAAGAATCGTGAAGCTCGTCTTCCGCTACTTCGCGGTCACCTCACCTGTGGTGACCATGGGCGAGGTGAGGAAATTCGGTAGCTGGTCGCTGACCATGGCTAACCGAGCGCACTGTTCACCTCGAAGAGTTGCTGGCGGGTGAGTTCCGGAACGGGCAGCGGTTGTGCTGCAGTGGCTCGGAGACCATCAAGGATTAGGGCGATACCGCGTCTCCAGGACCCGGAGGCTGTATTCTCCAGGGCGCGGGCGAGGGATGCGTAGGCACCGAAGATGAAGATGACATCGGTTTCCTGGAAGTCAGCGCGCAAGGATCCCTCGTTCTTAGCGCGGTTGATCACGAGCGATCCCATGGTGTGGCACCGGTCGCAGATCTCGGCGATACGTGTCGCCTTCGGAACGGCCCGGCGGACGACGTCACTGATGACGGGATCCGTTGCCATCAAACCGCATAGTGTCTCGACGTAGTACGTAAACCCCTCCCACGGGCTCGCCAATTCCAGTGCGGTAACGCCTACCGCTTCGAGCTTCTGGGCCGCGATGTCACCAATGACGTCATCGATCAGTGCCTCACGTGTACCAAACAGGTTGTACAGAGTCCCATGGCTGAGTCCCGCCCGCCGGGCGATTTCCTTGACCGGGACGGTCAGCCCTCGTTCACCGTATGCTGCCGCTGCCGCAACACGAAGCTTCTCCTTGTTTGCCAGTGCATCAGCCCTCATCACATACCTCCCCTCAGTTACTCGAGTGTACTTGACCAAATGGTCAACATGGTGATTGAGTACTTCCTGACCACAAGGTCAATTTATGGAGGAGTTCACATGGGAAGTGTCATCGCTATTCTCGGAGCTGGTACGGGCCTAGGGGTCTCACTTGCGAGGCGGTTCGGCCGTGAAGGGTACGATGTGGCCCTCGTCGGGCGGCGGGCCGAACGGCTCGAGGCAATCGCGGCCGAGCTGGCAGGCGAGGGCATCCGGGCAACACCCTTCCCTGCCGACCTGGCCACGCCCGCGGTCATCCCTGGGCTCATCTCCCATATCGAAGAAACCCTCGGATTGATCGATGTCTTGGTTTATGGACCCATCAGCGGCCATCAAGGTTTCACACCTGCCAAGGACGTGACCACGTCGGACCTTCAGGAGTTGATCCCTCTCCTGCTGATGAGTCCGGTAGCGGCGGTCCGTGCCGTACTGCCGAACATGGTTGCACGTGGTAGTGGGACGGTGCTCTTGACACAGGGATCCTTCGCGGCCCACCCGCTCCCATACCTCAGCGGTCCCGCACCCGTTATGGCAGCAGCACGTAACTACTTCCACTCATTGAATGGAGAGGTCCTTGAGTCGGGCGTCTTCGCGGGTGTGCTGTCCATCGGTGCATCGATTGCGGGAAGCGAGATGGCAGAACTCGCGCAAGCGGCGGCGCCTGAGCTTAGCGAGAGTCAGGGCGGTGTCGACCCGGCCGACCTGGCGGACGTGGCATGGCAGATGCACTCCAACCAAGCCCCCCTCGAATCGGTCATCTTCGGACCTCCAGCACCTGCAGCAGAGTCCACGACGACGGCAACGGAATGAAGGTCCTCGTGCTCGGCGCGACCGGGCCGACGGGTCGCCATCTGCTCACCGGCCTCCTCTCGACAGGACACGATGTAACCGCCCTCATCCGGAACCCAGGGGCCCTCGAAGCCGAACCTAGCCTCACCGTCGTCCAAGGGGACGCCACCATCGGCGAACATGTCACCCGTGTAGCACACGGGCAGCAAGCTATCGTCTCAACGCTCGGGTCAGGTAGGAGTGTGCGGCCTGGCACGCTTTTCACCGAAGCGGCCGGCGCAGCACTCAGGGCCGCAGCCTCAGCAGATATCAATCGGATAGTATGGCTCTCCTCGTTCGGGGTCGGCAACTCCTTCGCGGCAGCCAGCCCAACACAGAAACTGATCTACAGCACGCTGCTGCGCTCCCTCTACGCGAACAAGAAGGCAGCCGATCAGGTCATCAGAGGCAGTGATCTCGACTGGACACTGGTGTATCCAACGCGCCTCACTGACGGTCCACGCACGGCGCACTACACCTCCGCCGAGGATCTACCCATGCAAGGTAACCCGACCATCAGCCGAGCAGACGTCGCGCACTTCATGACTTCCGCCCTCAGCGAGACCGAATGGACGCGTAAAACTGTGATCATAACCAGCTGAGCTTCGAGCGGTAGTAGTCATTGGGGCGACTCACGGCCAGAGTCCTAGGACTTGATCTTCCCAGCATCAACGGTTTTTGATTACCGCCGCGAATTGTGCGCACATGGTGATGACCCGCACTTGCCGGTTCATCATCGTGAGATGCAAGAAGACGACCATCGCCTGATCCTTCGAGGAGTCTCCTACAACCCTCTCGAACGGAATCACCACGATGACAGAACCTCACATTCTCTACCCTGCCGGCCCATTGATTGAAGCACTGACCGACGGGCCCTCGAATTTGATGCGCAACCTACCGCAAACCGTGATCGAACCATGATCGATGTTTTGCTCTGTGCTAACGCCGTGGCCGAAACCGAGTAAGGCGACCTAGTGCTAGCTGGGTTTGCGCAGCGCAACGGACCAGCACCATCACCCAGTTATTGTGCGGCGCGGCGCAGAGTTGCTGAGCCAGGGGCACGGGTAGGACCAGATCGATCAGGTTGGCATGTTCTCGTCCCGCTCACTCGATGTGTGCAGATACGGGTGTAGGCAGTCATCGAAGGATCTATGCACTACCGATCGGGGTTCTGCCATCCAGTGCTTACCCTGCTAAGGGCAGATCTGGTTGTGCTCGCTGGTAGCAACTCTTGGCACTCGGCTGTCTGCGACGACCGTCGTCTGCTTCACGCTAGGAAACGATGGCGGATATTAAGACTCCTTGTCGATGCGATGCCCGTGGCGAAATAGGGCTGCTGATCGGAAAGCGAGAACAACGGCGAGAAGTGCCAGGACACCACTGACGACGAACAGGAACGTGTGATCGGCGCGGATTAGGGACAAGCCGGCGAAGCTGGCTATGACGGCCGCGGCTACCGCCCAGCTGACGGCTCCGTTACGTGATGGTCGTTGTGTAGGAGAAACCATGCTCACTGTTCCTTTCGTATGCTGTCGAGGACCTAGAGAATTCGTTTCTCTCCCGGTCGCACGATCCTGAACCATCGGTAGTCGTAACCCGATAAATCAATTTCAAGTAACCCGTCGGCGAGAG
Source organism: Arthrobacter sp. RIT-PI-e (assembly GCF_001187915.1). Taxonomy (GTDB): domain Bacteria; phylum Actinomycetota; class Actinomycetes; order Actinomycetales; family Micrococcaceae; genus Arthrobacter_D. The sequence continues at coordinate 5,532 of NZ_LGIU01000066.1, forward strand.
CTGCGTTCTCGTCGTCGAGGAGGTCGACGATGTGACTGATGTCGTTATTTTCCCCCAGCTCGATGCTTACTCGACACGGCTCTGCAGAAAAGTTGTGCAGCGCGATGAACTGTCCCGTTTCGCCGGTGAGGCGGTGGGCGAAGATGCAGCTGTGCTCCTGTTCGAGGATCTCGAATGTTCCCCACCCGATCTCGGGTGACTTCTTGTAGGCGGCCGTGAGCTTTCGGATGAAGTGCAGGATCGAATGAGGGTCGTTTTGCTGAGCGGCGACGCTTACATGCAGTGGTGAGGCACCTCCTTCGACTAAGGGCAGCGGTAACTGTTCCGGATCCGCTCTCGAGAAGCCTCCGTTGAGCTCACTGGACCATTGCATCGGTGTCCGTACGGCCGAGCGTCCCGGTACATCAGCGTGCTCCGCCATACCGATTTCCTCGCCGTAGTACAGCACGGGGGCGCCGGGTAGGGAGAAGGCGAGGCTGTAGACCATCCGAACGCGTCGGGGGTCATTACCCAGCATTGGCGGTAACCGTCGGATGATGCCGCGCCCGTGGATTTGCATTGATTCCTCGGGCGCGAAGGCGTCGAAGACCTCGGTACGTTCGTCCTTACTGAGCTGATCGAGCGTCAGTTCGTCATGATTGCGTACGAAGTTCGCCCACTGGTTGGCGGTGGAAATTTTCGGACGTGTTGACAGCGCTTCGATCAGCGGAGTTGCATCCCGCCGCGCTAAGGCGAGGTACAGGTACTGGTTCGCGACGAAGTCGAACTGCATCGTGAGCTCATTACCGTGAGCACCGAAGTACACCTCTTGGTCCTCATAGGGCAGATTCACCTCGCCGAGCATCATGCCGTTACCGCTACGGCGTCCTACATAGCTGCGAAGGGCTCGGAGGTAGTCGTGTTCGTTCTCCCCCTCGGCTTCGATCAGGAACGGGACCGCATCCACTCTGAAACCGTCGATACCCAGCTGCAGCCAGAATCCGATGACTTTCGCGATCTCCTCACGGACTACGGGATTCGCGGTGTTGAGATCCGGTTGGTGCCGGTAGAAGGAGTGCTCGTAGAACTGTCCGGCCCGCTCATCGAAGGTCCAGACACCATCTTCCTTGTCGGGGAACATGTTGGCGCGGCCGTTCTCGGGCACTTCATCGCGCCAGTTGTAGAACTCACGGAAACGGTTCCCACGGCTGGAACGGGCTGCTTGGAACCAGGGATGCTCAACGGACGTGTGGTTGACCACCAGATCAACGATGACCCGCATTCCTCGATCGTGTGCTGTACGGACTACTTCCACGACGTCGCCAAGGTTCCCATTACGCTCGTTGACCCCGAAGTAGTCCGAGATGTCGTACCCGTTGTCCTCGCGTGGGGACGGGTAGAAAGGTGCTAGCCAGAGACAGGTCACACCCAGTTCCTCAAGGTAGTCGAGCCGTTGGCCGAGCCCTTCGAAATCTCCGACGCCGTCATCGTTCCAGTCCATGAAGGTTTCGACATTGAGGTTGTAGAAAATCGCTGTCTTCCACCACAGGTCGCTCGTATCGGTAATTCTCATCATGTTTCCCCGGGATGGTAACGGACGCCATCAGGCGTGTCGGTTCTTCTACAACTCTAGGGAAAATTACTCGATCCCGGGCGTGGCGCGTAACACTGGAGTATCATACGCCGTCACATTCCAGCGGGGACGCAAGGGATGAGAAACTTATAGATGGTGCGCGAACCGTCGGCACTACCTACGTGGTGGAACCATGTAGGCACTGTCGTTCTCATGTGAAGGGCCTCGCGGTGACCCTGCTAATCCTGCTCGTGTCAACATTCCTCACCGCTTGCCTCGGTGTAGTCGGCGCTCAAGCGATGCGCCGCGACGTCGGCTGGATTGCGGCAGGAGCTCTCGCGGTTCTCGGCGTTCTTGCAGCTACGACCCTGAGCGACCTCGGCGGTATGCGCGAGGAGGCAATTCCCTGGATACCGACCCTCGATATCGCGCTCCGTGTGCGAATGGACGGGTTGGCGATGCTCTTCGTGTTCCTGGTGCTGTTCATCGGGGCGCTCGTCATGGCTTACTCGGCCCGCTATCTTGCCAAGGGTGTCACTCACGCCGATTACTTCGGGTGGATGTTGCTCTTCGCTTTCGCGATGGTGGGGCTGGTCGTCGCGGACGACGTCGTCCTCATGTTCGTTTTCTGGGAACTAACCACCCTGTGCTCCTTCTTCCTCCTCAACCGCTCGGGCCCGAAGGCCGGTCCGGTGGCGGTCAGGACCCTCCTGATCACCGCCTCCGGGGGACTCTGCCTGCTCTTCGCCGTGATTCTCATCATCACGACGACCGGTACCACTGAGCTCTCGGCCGCGTTGGTCAGTGACGCCTGGGCGGATGATCCCACTGCGTTGACGGCCTCCGCGGTGCTCGTCGCAGTCGCGGCGATGACCAAGTCCGCGCAGTTCCCCTTCCACATGTGGTTGCCGGACGCAATGGTTGCACCTACCCCGGTCAGCGCCTACCTCCATGCCGCAGCCATGGTGAAGGCCGGTATCTACCTGCTGATGCGCTTCACGCCCCTGTTCGGCGACAACACCGTGTGGCAGGTTCTTCTAGTTACCGTAGGCCTCGTCACGGCCCTGATGGGTGCCCTCTTCGCACTGCAACGCCATGACCTCAAGGCCATCATGGCTTACTCCACGGTCAGCCAACTCGGATTCCTCGTGGCGGTGATCGGGCTGGGCACTCCCGACGCCCTTAAGGCAGCGGCCGTGCACACCCTCGCGCACGCCCTGTTCAAGTCAACCCTGTTCATGACGGTGGGCATCATCGATCACCAAACCGGCACTCGAGACCTACGCGGCTTATACCGGCTACGGCGCGTCATGCCGGTGACAATGATCATCACGATCCTCGCGGCGCTTTCCATGGCCGGCGTGATCCCGCTACTGGGCTTCATCAGCAAGGAAACGATCTTCGCAGCCTTTATCGACGCGCCGCACAGAGGCCTACCAGCGGTTCTCGCAACAAGCGCCGCCGTGGCGGTTGCAACCCTGACCTTTGCCTACTCCTGCCGCATCGTGCTCGGAGGGTTCTGGAACTACCGCGGAGTGGAGGATCCTCGGCTTCGGGGCCCTGCCGGAGAGCATCACGACCCCGAACAGAAACCGGCGGAGGCCTCCGCGCTCTTCCTGATTCCGGCGGCTCTGCCAGCTGTCGCTGGGTTAGTACTCGGCCTCTTCGCCGGTCATCTCGATCCCCTTATCCAGGGGGCAACCCAGGCCGCTACGGGCTCGTATCACGATCCTGACCTGACTCTGTGGCACGGGCTCACCCCAGAACTGGGCCTATCGGTCCTCGTACTGGTTACGGGTGTGGTCCTAGTTGTATTCCGTGCCCCGATCGATCAGTGGTTAAACCGGGAGCTGCTGCCCTTCACCGGAGTCGGAATCATCGAGTCCTTGCGGCGAGGTGCAATTAGCACGGGTACTCGCGTGGGCGACCTCACCAGAACCGACAAGCAGTACGTCCACCTCGGTGCTCCATGGATTCTCCTTGCCGCCCTCGGCATCGGTGCCGTGGTGTCCGCACCAGTGCTGAGCGCTCAGGTCGAAGGCCTCGATCAAACATCGGACTGGGTACTGCTCGCGATGATCGCCCTGTTCCTCCTCGGCGCAGTCACCACTCACTCACGACTCACAGCACTCCTGCTCGTGGGTGCCGCCGGTTACGTGGTCTCGATCTGGTTCATCACGCTCGGCGCCGTGGATGTCGGTATGACACAAATACTCGTCGAGATCCTCACCGCCGTGGTTCTCGTACTTGCCCTACGCAAGCTCCCCAGGAACTTCCACAAGACGCGCAGAACACGAGCGGCCGTGTCCGCTGCTGCCGCACTAGGTACCGGAGTCCTTGCCTTCGGGGCTGCATTCGCGCTCACAGGACGCCGTGACGTCTCCGCCCTCGGGCAGTACTACCTCGAGAACACCTACCAGGACACCGGCGGAACCAACATCGTCGCCGCGATCCTCGTCGACTACCGCGCCCTCGACACACTGGGTGAGCTGACAGTCGTCACGATGGCCGCCCTGGCGATCATCGCGGTTCTCACCTCGCGTCGGTCCCTTGACGAGCACGTCAATGACTTCAGACAGTGGAACCAATCCGCTCTGATCGACCACGTAGACAACACACTCCCTACGCGCACGCTCTTTCGCTGGCTCGCCCCGCTCATCGGCATCTTCTCCCTCTACCTCCTGGTACGAGGTCATTACGAACCCGGCGGCGGCTTCATCGCCGCCCTCGTGGCGGGGACAGCGCTGTGCCTGGCCTATCTGGGAGCACCGACGGATCGGGAATCACCCACCCGATTGCCCTACCGAACCATCATGGCCGCCGGTATTGCCATAGCCACGCTCATTGGGGCAACAGGTTGGGTGAACGGTTCGTTCCTTCGACCGCTTTACGTCGAGGTTCCTCTGCCGTTCGGCATGAGCTTTGACCTGACCTCGACCCTGATCTTCGATATCGGCGTGTACCTAGCCGTCGTGGGTTTGGTCCTGGTGGCACTCAATTACCTCGGACAGGCACCGAGACATTCCGCAGGCCCGCAGGAGGAAGATGCACTCCGGCCAGCTGCCGAAGCAGAGAAGGAGGGAAGCTCGTGACGCTCTCACTGACCATCGCCCTGCTCACCGCTGCAGGCGTCTATCTGATCCTGCAGCGAGGCATGATCCGGATCATTCTCGGCTTCATCCTGCTCAGCCATGCAGCGAATCTTTTCCTTTTCGCAGCGGGCAACGCTGCCCGACGTGACGCACCTATCGGCGCGGATGGTCTCGCGGGGGCGGCGGACCCGCTGCCTCAGGCCTTCGTGCTCACCGCGATCGTCATTGCCTTCGCGATCACTATGCTCATGTCAGCACTCGCCGTCACGAGTGAGACCGGCGACGATACGGAGGATGAAGGCTGATGAACGCCTTGATCGGCGCACTCCTACCCCTCTACGTTGCGGTACCACTTGTTATCGTCGCGCTCCTGATTGTCCTGCGCGGACACACCGTCCTCCGGCACCTTCTGACTTTGGGAACACTTCTCGGGATGCTCGCCGGCTCTGTGGGTCTTGTGATCGCGACGGCGCAGAGCGGAGTCATCGCTCACCGAATCGCGTTGTGGCCCAACGGGATTTCAATTCCCTTCGTCGTCGATACACTGTCCGCACTCATGATGACGACCGCAAGTCTCTTGATGCTCGTCTGCCTACACTTCGCGATCGCTACCCGTGAGGCGCGCGGGCACTTCTTCTCGCCCTTCATGCTGGTCCTGGGAACGGGCGTCTGCGGAGCCCTCATGACCGCAGATCTCTTCAACCTGTTCGTCTTCATCGAGGTGATGTTACTGCCCTCCTATGGGCTGCTCATCATGATGAGTAATAGGCGAAGCATTAATGGTGGGCGCCTCTACGTAACCGTCAACTTGCTCGCGAGCACCATGTTCCTCACGGGTACAGGACTTGTCTATGCCGTCACCGGCACCGTCAATCTGGCCGAACTGGCAGGAGCTGCACAAGAATCGACCACCGTGGCGATCGCCGTCGGCATCGTGCTCTGCGCACTGGCTGTCAAAGCGGCCGTCTTCCCGGCGCACGGGTGGCTCACCCGCACCTACACCTTCACCTCTCCGGCTGTCACCGCCCTGTTCTCCGGCCTCCATACGAAGGTGGCCGTCTATGCGATCTATCGGATCTACGCCGTGGTGTTCGACGGCGACAACACGTTCCTGTGGGTGGCACTGCTCATTACCTCACTGACCATGGTGGTCGGAGTGTTCGGCGCCATGGGTGAGAGCACGATGCGTTCGGTGCTCGTGTTTCACATGGTGAGTCAGATCGGCTACATCCTTCTCGGCGTCGGACTGTTCACCACCCTTGGGCTCACGGCCGGGATTTTCTACCTGCTGCACAACATGGTGGTCAAAGGATCCCTTCTCCTCTCCACCGGCGCCATCGAGGAAACCTACGGCACGGGAGACCTGAATCGTTTGGGAGGATTGGCGAAGCGGGAGCCACTCATAGCCGTCGCTTTCATGGTGTCCGCCCTCTCCATGGCTGGACTTCCACCGTTCTCGGGTTTCGTTGCGAAGCTCGCACTGATCACAGCTGCGGTTGACGACGGAGCCATGGTGGTAGCGGTGGTGGCCCTGGTGGTGAGTCTGTTCACCGTCCTGTCGATGCTGAAGATCTGGAACGGGGTCTTCAACGGTACTGAGCCCGAAGACCTTGAGCGGAATGCCATCGACTACAGTTCAGGGCTCCAGCACCCTCTCGCCGAGGACCCGGATCACCCCGAAGCGGTTACCGCGGTGCGGGGGATTACCCGTGACCGGATCCGCATACCGCTCAATCTGGCCCTGCCGTCCATCACCCTCGCATGCATCACCCTCGTGCTGGGGCTCGGGAGTCAGCTGCTGCTCGGTTTGTCGGAGCAGGCCGCCCTGGGGCTTCTGGATACCTCCAGTTACGTCCGTGCAGTCCTAGAACCATGAAGAACACATGGCACGCTCAATACCGGAATGACTTGGCAGTTGCGTAGAAGGGTCCGTCTATGAGGCACACACTCACCTGGCTGCCGCGTATCATCGGCTTTGCAGCATGGTACCTGGCCACCTGGTTCCGCTCCAGCCTGCGCGTCAGCAGGGTCATCCTCTCGCCGCGGCTCATTACTTCACCGGGCATAGTGCGGGTGCCTATCCGTTCACGGACGGATGCCGAGGTGACACTTCTGGCGTCCCTGATCACCATCACACCGGAAACGCTGTGCCTATCGATCGACCGCTCCGGGCATGTCCTCCATGTGCACGGGATGTTCGTCGAGAGTCGGGCTGACCTCATCAACACCATCGGTGAACTCGAGCACCGTTTCCTTCGTGCCCACCACCGGATTCCCGACGCTCTCGAGCGGCCCGATGACGAAGGGCTCAGCAAGCAGCCGTCCACCCCGGAAGGAGATCACCGATGAACATCTTTTTGGTCATCAACGCCATCGCGATCGCGATGATCGCCCTCTCACTGATCATCGCCGGGTCGCAGGTGTACCTGAGTCCCACCCCAGCGGGTCGCGCCGGTGCAGCCGAACTCGTGTTTTTCGGTTTCGTGGGCAGCGCAACCTTGGCCTGCCTACAGTTCGGGATCGAAGCAATTTTCGACATTATCCTCATCGCGACCGTCGTCGGTTTCCTTGCCACCGTGTCCCTTGCACGCCTCATCCAACGAGGAACCCGATGAACGAGGTCATCCCCGACCTCGGCTTCGCCATCGTCGGCTTCATCCTGATCTTCTCCGGCACCTTCATACTTCTCGTCGCGGCAATCGGCCTCCTCCGCTTCAAAGACATCTACCTCCAGGCAAGTGCAGTGGGAACAGCGGCCGGCCTGGGCGTCGCGGCGATCATCCTCGGAGCCCTCGTCATCGATTTCTCCTGGCTCAACGCGGTAAAGGCACTCATCGCCATCCCTGCACAGCTTCTCACCGCAGCCGTGGGCACCATGACCCTGGCACGAGCCGGCTACCTGACCGGCTCCCGCCCGATCGCCGCAACAAGTCCGAACGACCTCGACGACGAGAAACTAGAGATAGAAGACCCCAGCGCCTCCTAATCGGACTCCTTGGGCCGCTTTTGATATACGGCATGTCATCCACCGCGCAAAACACAGCGAAACTTCCTCAATCATTGAGGAGAGCGGTAGCTCGTCGATGCGACGGCCCGACCCATAACGCACTACATGCCCTGCGAGTAACAACCCATCCCAAGACGCCGGCGGACTGCATAAACGATGGTGTGGCGTCTACGACATCCACACATCCCGACATGTCACATCGAGGATTACAAATACCGTTTATTAGCTAATACCCACTTGGGTACCAGGGGGTCTGTCCGATAAACGGTGTGTGGGGTCCGGCGTTTTCATTAGTAGTTGGTCTTCTCGAAGCGTCCTGCGAAGGTGATCGCGAACGCGTTCAGGGCGGGCTTCCACCTCATGACCCAGCGTGCT
>NZ_LGIU01000017.1 GCF_001187915.1 Arthrobacter sp. RIT-PI-e
GGCCCGGGCACCCCGGCCCGCCGCCGCGGAGGCCGGGGGGGGCGTGGCCCACCCGCGCCTCGCCGAGTGTGCCGAAGGACACCGTCGCGGGTCCGGTGTCGGCGGGGGGCTTCGGGACCAGGACCGGGAGGTCGCCGGAGCCCGCGCGGCCGGGCCCCCCCCCCGCCCCCCCGGTGTTCGGGAGCGCCCAGGCCAGACCGTCGTCGCTTCCCACCCGGTCCGTGATGCCATAGGAACCGAAGAACCTGAACCCGGTGATGAGCCGGATCACGAAATGGGGCTCCACCCGGTCGGGCCCCGGCGCACTGCCGGCGCCCTCCAGCGCCTCGCTGCCGATCACGTAGTAGGGGGTGCGTTCCCAGTCCTCGCACGGGGTCTCCGGGATCACCACCCCCGTGTGGAGTTCCGCCGCGACGACTCCCTCCGCGGTGAGCACGGCGTAGTGGAGGGATCCCGGCGAGGACCTGCCGGGCTCCGGCTGCGCGGTCTGCACGCGCCAGGTGTCGGGGAGCTCGAAGCTGAGGAGCCGCCCCGGATCGGTGAACACCTTCCACCCCGTACGCGCCTCCCGGAGGGGTGACGCCGTCGGTGTCGGGGAGGCCGCAGGGGAACCGGACGGTGGAACGACGTCCTCGGGGTCGTCACGGGCACCGGTGCACGAGGTGAGGAGCAGCGCCGCCGCACAGGCGAGGGCGACGGTCCTCACCATGGCCCGCCGTACGACCGGTCCTGGCGGTGAGTGGTTCATGGCGTCCCTCCGTGGAGCCGACTCGGTGCGGCCAGTCTAGGTGCGCGTGCGGCGTCCGTCGTGCCTGCCACGCCGCTCCACCGGCGGCCCTAGCATGGTGCTCATGGATCAGCACGCACTGCACGGGGTCGAGGGGATCGGCCCGCACCTCTCCGTCACGCGACGTACGGCCCGGCAGCCGCGTCCCCTCCCGCCGGTCCTGCTGCTGCACGGGTTCGGTTCGTCCGGCAGGCAGAACTGGGTGGGCACCGGGTGGGTGCGGTACCTGGACGACGCCGGGCGCACCCTGATCATGGTGGACCTCCCGGGGCACGGCGACAGTGCGGAACCGGTGGATGCCGGTGACTATGCACCCAGCCGGATGCGGGAGGACATCGTGCAGTCCCTGGTCGAGACGGGAATCGTGCCCCTCTCCGCCGACGATCCCACGAGCGGCGTGGACGTCATCGGGTACTCGCTCGGGGCACGCCTGGCATGGGAACTCGGGGCCGCGCGGCCCGACCTGGTGCGACGCATGGTCCTCGGCGGACCCGGGACGTGCGATCCCCTCGCGTCCTTCGACCTCCGGGCAGCAGAACGGCAGCTCGCCGGAGGCCCTCCGGTGGACGACCCCGTGACGGCGGACCTCCTCCACATGGCGATGAGCACCCCCGGCACCACCCTGTCCGCGCTGCTGACCATGGTGTCCGCCATCAGGACGGAGCCCTTCGACCCCTGGAGAGCGCTGCCCGGGATGCCGCTGCTGCTCGTGGCCGGGGACCAGGACGGGTACGCGACGGGGATCGGGGAGCTCGAAGCCCGCGCCCCGTCGGGAGAGGTCCTCCTGCTGCCGGGACGGACGCACGCGAACGCCGTCACCGCTCGCACCTTCAAGGATGCGGCCTCCGCGTTCCTCTCCCGAGGCCGCGACTGATCAAGGTTCGGTAAAGGACCGGCCCGGACGGTCCTGCACCCCTGCCCCGTCGTTATACTGGAAACTGATCAGCAGCCTGATGATGGGCTGACCCACGATCCACGTCGGCAATCCGTACCGGGAGGACACGCATGGAAGCGCTCCTCGCCGACCGGTACCAGACCCTGGATCTCCTCGGCGTCGGTGGGGCGGCCTCGGTGTACCGGGCGGTGGACAGGAACCTGGGCCGCGCGGTCGCCATCAAGGTCTTCAACCCCACCACCTCGGACGACGACGACTACCGGCGTCAGCACACCGAGACCATGCTGCTCTCCACGCTCAACCACCCCGGACTCGTGACACTGCACGACGCCGGCATCCACGAGGACGCCGAGGGCCGTACCGCGGGCTTCCTCGTGATGGAACTCGTGGACGGGGAGGACCTGCGGCAGCTCCTGAAGCGCGGGCCGCTGGCCTCCGAGGACGTCGCCCAGCTCGGCGCCGACCTCGCCGATGCCCTGGCGTACATCCATTCGGAGGGTGTGGTGCACCGCGATGTGAAACCCGCCAACATCCTGATGTACCACAGCGGGGACAACGGGACCCGGCTGTACCCGAAGCTGACCGATTTCGGCATCGCCCGGATGGTCGAGGCCACCATGGCCACGGCGGTGGGTGCCACGATCGGGACGGCGAACTACCTCAGCCCGGAGCAGGCGAAGGGCGACCCGCTCGATGCGCACAGCGACATCTACTCGCTCGGCCTGGTGCTCCTGGAGTGCCTCACCGGGGAGAAGGCCTTCCCCGGGCCCGTGGTGGAGGCGGCGCTGGCCCGTCTGCTGCGTGACCCGGAGGTCCCCGACGAACTCGGTCCGGAGTGGACGGGGCTGCTGCGGAGCATGACGGCCCGGGATCCGCTGCGCCGGCCGGGGGCCCACGAGGTGGCCCTGCAGCTCCGTAGCCGCAGCGACGAGCACGTGGAAGCATTGCACCCCACGCCGCCCCGTGACGCGCCGAGGACGATCACCGGTACCGTCGACGTGATCACCGGTGGGGTGTTCACCGGTAACGTGCGGATCCCCCAGCCGCCGGGCCGGGCCCCGCGTATACGCTGAGCCCGTCCGGCCACCCATCGGATCCTCCGGATCGGGTCTGGGGATCCGGCCCGGGCGGCCCCGGACATCCGGCTCGGTCCACCCGAGCCGGTCCTGTGCCCTGGTCCGGGCATGCCCGGTTCCCGGTGACCGGTCTCCCCCCGGTAGTACGACGCGGGCCCAGGACGAAGGCCTAGGACTCCTCGCCGTCCTCCTCGGGCTCGAAGTGGTTCGCCTCGTCCGTGGAGCCCGCGGCGATGCCGTCGCCCGAGGCAGGGATGGTGCCCTCGGGTCCCACGCCCTCGGCGTCGTCGGCGTCCTTGTGCTCGATACCTTCGGTACTCATGAGTCCTCCTCGTGCTTCGTGGTTCCTCCGATCCTATGCGTGCCACACCGGAAGCGACAGCGGCGGTTCCCCCTCATCGATCGGTACCGCGGGAGCGCAGAGCTGCTACGGACACCGCCCCGAGGAGGAGCAGAACCAGGGCGGCAGCCCCGGGGACCAGGGCCGCACCTCCTGCGCCGGCCGTCTCCGCGAGGCTGCCGGCGGTGGCCGATCCGAGTGCGGTACCCGCGACGATCCCGCTGGCCAGGAACGTCATGACGGTACCGAGACGCCTCGCGGGCGCCACCACGGATCCGATGGAGAACACGGTGACCATGGTGGGTCCCACGAAGATCCCCAGGAGGAGCAGCACGGCGAGCATCGCGGGAACGGATCCCGTGACGAGGAGTCCACCCGCGGCGAGCACCATACCCGCGGCAGAGGCGACCCAGCGGACGGGCGAGGTGAGACGTCGTGGCCAGTACGCCACGGACAGTGCCGCGACCGCCGAGCTCAGTCCCATGACCGCGTAGAGGAGACCCGCGGATTCCTGGGCGCCGAAGCTTCCCGCGAAGACGTTCAGGAAGGACTGGGTGGAACCGAAGAACGTGCCCATGGCGAGCATCCCGGCGACCGGCAGCAGGACGAGCCCGGTACGTCGCCGACCGGTGACGGCCTCACGCGGGGCACCGACACCGCTCGGGACCGCAGCCTTCCCGACGGCGGAGGACGCCGCCGGCGCCTCCGCGGTGACCGGTGACGTCCCACCGGCCGGAGGGGTACCGCCGATCGACACGGTGCGGTGCACCGCGAACGCCGGCACGAGGGTGGCGGTGAGCACGGCGGCCAGGACCAGGGGGAGCCAGGGGGCGATCAGACCTGCCAGCAGTCCCACGAGCGCCGGTCCCAGGACGAAGGTCGTCTCGTCCGCCGTGCTCTCGTAGGAGAGTGCCGTGTCCAGCGTGGAGCGCGGGGAACTCTGCGTCATCGCCATCCAGCGGACCCTGGCCAACGGACCGATCTGCGGGCAGGTGAACCCCATCACGAACGACACCGCCAGGACGGGCGCGAGGGATCCGGCACTGCCGAGGAGCGTCACGAGCAGTACCGCGACGACGGCGAGGGGGTTGAGGACCGCTGTTCCCAGCAGGACTGCGCGCTGCCCGCGCTGATCGGCCAGGAGACCGACGAGCGGTGCGCCGAGGGCCGATCCGATACCCACGGCCCCGGCCGCGAAACCCCCGGCGGCGTAGGATCCGCTGACGCTGGTGACGAGGGTCAGCGCGCCGATGGTCAGCATCGCGAGCGGGAGGCGGGCGAAGAGCCCGATCACGAGGAAGGACGGACCTGCCATTTCCGGCAGTACGCCGAATCGGCCGAGCCGCGAGGACCTCGCTCGGGTGGGGTCAGGGGAGGAACTGGGACCGGGCGCTGCCGGTACGACATTCTGGGTCATGTGCTTTCCGGGTACCACTCATGCGCATCGTCCCCCCTCCCGATGCGCCCGACCCGGTAACACCTCTGATTCTATACGCCGGTGGGCTGCTCCACGAAGTGCAGGGTGGACCCCTGCCGCCCCTTGAGGACCTGGAGCTGGACGCCGACCCGCTGCTTCAGCTCGGCCACGTGGGACACGAGCCCCACGACGCGCCCACCGCTGCGCAACCCCTCGAGCGCGTCCATGACCTGTTCGAGGGCCTGGTCGTCCAGCGAACCGAAGCCCTCGTCCACGAAGAGGGTCTCGATGTCGAGCCCGCCCGCCTCCTGCTGCACCACGTCCGCGAGACCGAGTGCCAGGGCCAGGGATGCCATGAACGACCCCCCGCCCGACAGCGTGGAGGTGCCCCGCCTGTTCCCGGTCCACCCGTCGATGACGTCGAGCCCGAGACCCGAGCGGCGGTTCCCCGCCGTCGCGTCGCTGTGGACCAGGGCGTACCTGCCGTCGGACATCTGCAGGAGCCGCTCGGTGGCGGCGGCCGCCACCTGTTCGAGACGGGAGGCGAGCACGTAGGTGGCCAGGGACATCTTGTAGAGGTTCTCCCCTCCGCCGCGCGCCGTGTCCGCCACGGCGGCCACCAGCGCCGACCGCTCCCGCAGCGGAGCGACCTCCTCCTCGAGCTCCGCGAGCTGCCGCGCGAGCTCCGCGACCCGTTCCACCGAGTGGCCGAGCACCTCGGACCGGACGTCCGCCCGGTGGGCGAGCGTCCGGCGCTGCTCCGCGTAGGCCGCTGCCCGGCGGACGTCGTCGTCGGTGGGTGGTTCGAGGCCGTCCCGCTCCTCGTCGAGGGCGGCCCGGACGGCACTGTCCTCCCAGGCGGCGTCCAGCCGGTGACCGCGCAGCTCGTGCTCCTTCGCGGAGGAGAGCAGGTCCGCGTGCCGGCTCTCCGGCAGGAGCGCTGCGCGCGCGTCCTCCGCCGTGGCGAAGGCGCTGGCGAGCAACGCCTGCTCGAGGTGCGCACCGGCTTCGTCCCGGTGCGAGGTGCACCGTACGAGTGCCTCCAGGGAGTCCCGGGCACTCTCGAGATCGTCGTGCGCCTGCTGCACCCGGTCGATCCGCTCGGCGAGCGAGGCCGCCCCCGCCCGGAGTCCGTCCAGGCGGGCGGTCAGCACGGCCTCCTGGTCCTGGAGCGAGGATCGGCGTGCTCCGGCGGTGTGGTGCTGCTCCCGGAGTGATTCGCGCAGGAGGCCGATCCGCTCCTCCTCGGCCGCACCCTGCCGCATCCGTGCCTCCAGCGTCGCGCAGTCCGCCACGGCCCGCTCGGCCTCCTCCAGCGCGGCGACACCCGTGCGCACCACCTCCGCCGCCACGTCCGGCTCCACGTCGCCGCCGCGGGCGGCGAGGGCGGCCACCTCGAGCCGCACCCGGTCCCGTTCCTCGCGCCCCCCCTGCAGCCGGGCCTCGGCGTCGGACTGCAGGCGCCGGGCCTCCTGCTCCTGGTCGGGACCCATCCGCTCACCGGTCGGTGCAGTCGCGGGAGCAGGATGCTCGGCGCTGCCGCAGACCGGGCACGGCCGGCCCGCTTCCCGGCGTCCCGCCGGTCCCTCGGCCGACTGCCCCCGCCGGGGCTGCCGCGGCGCGAGCCACGCCGCCTTGAGGGTCAGGAACCGCTCCGCTGCCGCGGCATGCTCCTCCTCGGTGACGGCGCCGCGTTCCCTGGCCTCGCGGTACCGCCCCACCGTCTCCTGCGCGGCGAGCGCCGCGGCGACCTCGGCCCGGCGGTGCTCCGCGGCGCCGGCGACGGTGCGCAGGGGGCCGAGGGCCTCCCCGCCCTCGGCCCGTCCGCGCTGTGCACGCACGCGATCCTGCCCGGCGGAGGTGGCCGCCCCTCGAGCTGCTGCAGTTCGGAGGACCGCGCCCGCCGCTCGGCCACCACGGCCTGCAACCGGAGTTCGTCCGGTAGCGCCGCACGCAGCACTCCGAGCGCCGCGGACGACGCCGAGCAGGCGGTGGACAGCATCTCGCGCGAGAGACTCCCCTCCCGACCGGCGTCGGGAGGGAGGTACTCGTGGGCCACGCCGTCGCCGAGCCGGGCCCGTGCCGCTTCGTGGTCGCCGTGTGCACGGTGCGCGGCGCCCCTGGACTCCTCGTCCTGCCGGAGCACCCCACGGAGACCCACGGCCTGCTCGTGCCTCAGCAGCAGCTCCGCCGCGGCGGCGAACTCGGGCGTACGGGATTCGTGGTCCTCCTGCTGGCTGCGCACCTTCCGGAGGACGTCGCTGCGGGCGCGCCGCTGCTCGATCCCGGCGAGTTCGGCGGCGGCGAGCGCACCGGCGGTCCTCGCGTCCGCGCTCTCCCGGGCTGCTGCGTCCCGCTCCCGGGAGAGGACCGTGCGCAGTTCGTCCATCGCTCCTGCCCCGACCGGCGAGGCCGCATCGGCTCCGCTTCCGGTCTCCCCCAGACCGTGTCGCTGTACCTCGTCGATCGCACGGACGAGGATCTGCCGCTGCCGCTCCTCCTGCTCGGTCAGGGATCTCGCCGTGCGGTGGCTCTCCTCGATGAACTGCTTCTCGAGCTCCTCGAAACGGGTGGTCGAGAACAACCGTTGGAGCAGCGCGCGCCGGGACGCCGCATCGGCGCGGAGGAAGGCTGCGAACTCCCCCTGCGGCAGCAGTACCACCTTGGTGAACTGCTCCTTGTCCATCCCGAGCAGGGAGGCGAGCTCCAGCCCTGCCTCGTCGTTCCGGGCGGATCTCTGGATCCACCGGTCACCCACGCGCTCGCTGAGCAGCGTCCTGGCCTGCTCGGTGGTGGTGCCGCTCCCACGGCGTGCCGGTCGTTCCCAGGCAGGGGACCGGATCACGCGGAAGCGGCGATCGGACACGGAGAACTCGAGACCGACCTCGGGTGCCACCGCCTCGGCCGCGTGGTCGCTCCGAAGTCGTTTGGCGCCCTGCCGGGCACCGGGTACGGAGCCGTAGAGCGCGAAGCACACGGCATCGAGCACACTGGACTTCCCTGCGCCGGTGGCACCGTTCAGCAGGAAGAGCCCCTGGGCCGACAGGGCGTCGAAATCCACGCGCTGCCGATCGGCGAACGGCCCGAAGGCCTGGATCTCGAGGTGGTGCAGTCTCACGGGTGGTCCTGACGCTCGTGCAGGAGGCTGCGGGCGGTGTCGACGGTGGAGCGCACGAGGCCGGCCTCCTCCACCGAGGCCCTGCGTCCCCGGACGTGCTCGAGGAAACCGCAGCAGATCTCGGCGTCGTCCTTCGCCGCGGAGATGCGCTGACCGTAGGAGCGGGTGTCCGTACCGGGGCCGCCCTCCGGCTCGAAGCCGAGCACCAGGGTGTCGGGGAAGCGTGTGCGCAGGCGTTCCATGGCCCGTGCCGGCCGCTCCGCGTCGGTGAGGGTGACGGAGCAGTAGGCGGCCTCGGCCCAGTGGAGGTCCTCGAGCTCCAGCAGCTGGTCCAGGGTGCCGCGCAGGACCGCGAGCCGGCGCGGTGCCGGCCACTCGACCGCGCGGACGTCCCGGACGCCGTCGACCGTGACGTCCAGGATCCACCCGCCCTTGGTGTGGCCCGCCTCGGAGAAGGAGTAGGCGAGCGGTGATCCCGAGTAGCGCACCGTGTCGGAGAGGGTCTGCCGCCCGTGCAGGTGCCCGAGCGCGGTGTAGTCGAAGCCGTCGAAGAGCGGGAGCGGCACGGACCCGAGGCCGCCGACGGCCAGATCGCGCTCGCTGTCCGACCCCGCGCCCCCGGCGGCGAAGGTGTGGGCCATGACCACCGACACCACGCGCCCCCGGGACCGTCGTCGCGCGAGATCCGCGCGGACCAGGTCCAGGGCCGCCCGCGTGACCTCCGGATGACCGGGCCGGTCCGCGTCGAGCGCCTCGGCCACCAGGCGTGGTTCGAGGTAGGGGATGCCGTAGACCGCCAACTCCGCGTCCGCACCGAGCGGGAGGACCACCGCACTGCCGATGTCCTCGATGCGGGTGCGCAGATGGACACCACCGCGCGCGAGGATCCGCCCCCCGAAGCCGAGCCGGGTGGCGGAGTCGTGGTTGCCGCTGCTGATCACCACCTGCGCACCGGTGGCGGTGAGGCGCTCCAGCGCGTCGTCGAACAGGGCCACCACATCCACGCCCGGCAGGGCGCGGTCGTAGACGTCGCCCGCCACGAGAACCACGTCCACACCCTCCTCGCGGACGGTCCGCACGAGGTGGTCGAGGAAACCCCGCTGCGCCTCGAGCATGCCCGTTCCGTGGAAGGAGCGGCCCAGGTGCCAGTCGGACGTGTGCAGGATCCTCATGCAGTGCACGCTACCGCTGCTCTGCGACAATCCTCCGATCGGCGGAGTCCGCCCAGTAGCACCGGACGGCACCATCGGGCCCTCACACGGCGGGATCGCCCGCCGGCCGCTGCCGGATGTGGTACGCCGCCTAGTGCCGGGGTGCGGCGGAGTCCTCGCCGTCCCCCTCGTCATCGGCCGCGAGGCGGTCCGCCCGTCCGCGACCGGTCCCGAGGACGCGGGGGGTCCCACGGTTCGCGGACCCGGGCGCTGCAGGGTCCGTCGTCATCGTGCCGTCCGTCCCCACGGTTCCGGACCCGTCCGTCCCGGACCCGTCTGTTGCGGAGTCGGCGGTTCGGGACCCATCGGTCCGGGCGTCCGAAGCCCAGTCGACGCTCCGGTACACCAGACCCGCGAGCACGCCGCCGGGGAGCGGCGCCGCCCAGAAGAGCCACAGCTGCTCCAGCGCCCAGCTCTCGGCGAAGGGGGCCGGGGCGGCCGGGCGGATCGGGTTGTTCCCGCCGTTGGTGATGGGGAGCAGGAAGGAGACGAGACCGGCGTAGGGAGCCCGACGGCGAAGGGCGCCAGACCGCGCACGGCACCCCGAGCTCCGGGCCCGAGGAACACCGCCACGAGGAGCGCGGCTGCCACGACCTCGATCAGGAAGGCGCTGGTGAGCGGGAACCCGGCCGGGGAGTGCTCGTCGAAGCCGTTGGACGCCGAACCGAAGAACGCGTCGATCCCGGTGAGCTGGGCATTGCTGCTGAGCACCAACCACAGGAGACCGGCGGCAGCCGCAGCACCCAGCACCTGGGCCACCACGTAGGGCAGCACCGCTTTCCACTCCGTGCGCCCGGCCACTGCCGAACCGAGTGTGACGGCCGGGTTGAAGTGGCCCCCCGAGACGTGCCCGAAGGCGATCATCGCGGCGACCACGGCGAAGCCGAGGACCAGGCCGGGCTGCAGTGCGGCCTCGGTGGCGAGCATGGTGGCCCCGATCCCGACGACGATCACGAGGAACGAGCCGGCGGCCTCCGCGACGCACCGCGCGAACAGACCCGGGCCTCCTCCGCCGGATCGGGAGGCGGCCCCCGGCGTACCGGTGGTGATCGTCGGTGTCCCCGGGATGCCGGGTGACGTGGTGTGCTCGGTCATGGGTGCTTAATCCTCCGGTGGAGCTCCTGGGACGCCGTCCGGGGGTGGGCCGGACCGCCGCCAAGCCTCCCAGCCGAAGCTGCACGGGAGCTGGGCGGACGCGGGAACCGCAGCGCCCCCGCCTTCCCTAGACTGGTCGGATGACCATCGACAGCATGCCCGGTACCGGCGCCCCGGACGATCCTCCCGCGAGCTACGAGGACAGGGTTCTCGGGTGCCTGCTCGGCACCCTCGCCGGTGATGCCTTCGGCGTCCTGACGGAGGACGGAGCCGGCACCGCGGGCGTACCCGAGGAGCCCACGGCGTCGTCGATCTCGGCCGCGACGCATCTCACGCTCTCCACGGTGGACGGGATCGTGGAGGCGTTGGAGTGGGCGAACGACGGCGTCGCCGCGGACGAGACCGCCTGCCTCTGGCTGGCCTACCTCCGCTGGTCCGTCCGCCAGGGCGCACAGCTGCCACCGGAAGCACCTGCACCGCCCGCACGCTGGCTGGATCGGCAGGAGGGGCTGCCCCCGGGGCTCCGGGCCGCCGCCGCCTCCCTCCCCGCCCTGGCCACGGGCGCCATGGGGTCCCGCGCCCGGCCCCTCAACCCGTCCGCGGAGGGGCCGGGCGCGCTGATGCGCTCGGCGCCGTTCGGGCTGGTTCCCCGCATCCCGGGGGGCATGGTGGAACGGTTGACGGTCGAGGCCGCCGCCCTGACCCACGGCTCCTCGGCGGCACAGGACGCCGCGGCCCGGTTCAGCGGAATCATCCGGCGGCTGGTCGTCGAGGGCGCGGCGTTCGACGACGGCCTCGCGGACGCCGCCACCCGCGGCGCCGCCTTCGATCACCCGACCGCGGCCGGCGGGGGTG
Source organism: Arthrobacter sp. RIT-PI-e (assembly GCF_001187915.1). GTDB lineage: Bacteria > Actinomycetota > Actinomycetes > Actinomycetales > Micrococcaceae > Arthrobacter_D. The sequence continues at coordinate 10,795 of NZ_LGIU01000017.1, forward strand.
GCCCGGAGTCGGTGGGCGCTCCGCGCCCGACAGCGTCCGCGACCCTCGATGCCGCCGTCCACGCCGTCCGCGCAGGGGCGACGGCGTCCCGCTCACCGCAGGAGCAGCGGGCCGCCGTGCTGGCGGCGGCCGTCGAGGCGCCCGTGCGCGGGTCCTCCCCCGTCGTGGCGGCGTCGCTGGCGGGCGGGATCATCGGGGCCCTCCACGGGACGGCCGCCCTGCCGCCGTCGTACCTCACCGCACCGGGTGTCCCGGCCGTGGTCCGCGCCATGGGCCGGACGCTGCTCTCCGCAACCACGGGGGCCTGAACGCACGCGACGTGGCAGGAGCGTCCGAGGTGCCTAGGCTGGGACGCATGTGGAACCTCGACACCCTCCCCTCCCTCACCGGTCGGCGCGTCCTCGTCACGGGCGGCAACGCCGGTCTCGGGTACTTCGCCTGCGAACAGCTCGCGGGCGCGGGGGTGCACGTGGTCATGGCGTCCCGGAGCGAGGACAAGGCACAGCGCGCGATCCGCGCCATCCGCGAAGTGCACCCCGGCGCAGAGGTCACCTTCCAGCCCCTCGATCTCGCCGACCTGTCCTCCGTGCGCTCCGCAGCGCGCACCCTCGAGGCCGGCCCACCCCTCGCCGGGCTCCTCGCCAACGCCGGGGTGGTCGGGTCCTCCCGGCGTCGTACGACGGCGGACGGGTTCGAGCTCCAGTTCGGCACGAATCATCTGGGGCACTACGCCCTCACCGCCCTCCTGCTCCCCGCGCTCTCCGCCGCGGGCACCAGGATCGTGCACCTCGGCAGCATCAGTCACCGGTGGGCCCGGCTCACCCCGTCCTCGCTGCAACCCGCCCGGTACGTGAACGCACGGGCCTACGCCACCTCGAAACTGGCGGTCATGGCCTACGGTTTCGAGCTCGCGCGGCGGCTCCGGCTCACCGGGAGCACGGCGACCAGCGTGGTGGCGCATCCCGGCTTCGCGCTCGGCATGCTCACCCCGGAGCGATCAGGGGTGGCGGCGCACGAGGACGCAGCACCCTGGCGACGCCGGGTCATGGCGCAGGTGGCGCAGGGCAAGGACGAGGGTGCCCGGCCGCTGGTGCGCGCGGTCGCCGACCCCACCGTTCCCAACGGTGCCTACTGCGGCCCCGACGGCTGGTTCCAGCTCACGGGCGAGCCTGCGATCGTGGACGCCGAGCCGCGGGCGCGGGAGGCCAACGCCGCGTCGCGGCTGATCGACCTGTCCGCCGACCTCACCGGGGTGGAGCTCCGGTTCCGGTGACCCGGGCAGGTCGGGACGGTCAGGAACCGCCGGTCAGCTGGAGGAACTCCGCCTCGGAGAGCACCTCGATCTCCTGGCCCCGCTCGTGCAGCTCCAGGACGCGCCGCGCCTTCCCGGTGACCCGGCCGTTGCGGAGGTCAGCCGCCTCGAACCCGTCCCCCACCACCAGCACGGTGGTGCGCCGGGTGACGGCGCTCGCCGGCTGCGCCCCGAGGCGCGCTGCGCGTTCCTTGGCCTGGGGCCGGGAGATCCCGAGGTTCCCGGTGAACACCACGGTCTGGCCGTAGAGCGGGTGCCGGGGATCGGCCTGGGCATTGGCGTGCGGGTTCTCGCCCTCCTCCGGCCACCCTCCCCAGGCCGGTGCGGACGGCTTCGACAGCGCCGTCCGTGTGGCCTTGGACAGATCGTCCACCCCGGGTTCGTAGGGCTCGGCATGGGAGAGAGCCAGATTGTGGTGCCCCAGGACATCGGCCACCGTGGGGGCGTCGTGCCGCCGGGCGATGTCGATCATGATCCCCGCGCACGCCCGCGCGTCCTCGACCGCGTCGTGGTGGTTGAGCAGCGGTACGCCGGCGGCCTCCGCGACGAACGGCAGGGAGTAGGAGGGCAGGGTGTAGCTCCTCCGCGAGAGGACCACGGTGCAGGCGTAGTCCCACGCCGGGCCCGCGAGCGCCGACACCTCGAGGGCCGAGCGCAGCACCCCGAGGTCGAACGCCGCGTTGTGGGCCACCAGGACGTCGGAGCCGATGAAGCCGCCGATCTCGGGGAAGAGCTCACCGAAGCGGGGTTCGTGCTCCACCCGATCCGGGGTGATCCCGTGGATGGCCACGTTCCGGGCGTCGAAGGAGTCGTGTCCCACGGGTGGGCGCATCAGCCAGGACGCCTCCTCCACCACACGCCCGTCCCGGATCTTCGTCAGACCGACGGCGCAGGGGGAACCACGGAAACCGTTGGCAGTCTCGAAGTCGATGGCCGTGAACGCGATTCCCACGCGGCAAGTTTACTGCCGCACCGTCCACCACGGTTCACCCGATGTTCACCCGGCGGTACCGGTCCGGCGGCCGGGTCGGGTCCTACCCTGAGGCATGGCCCGTCAGAACATCTCCAGCCGGTGGTACCTCTTCGACTACGGCAACGTGACCTCCCCCGCCCCCGCCCCCGAGGACTGGGCCCTGCTCTCGGACGCCACCGGGATCCCGGCACTGCGGGAACCGCCCTCCGGCTACTGGCGGAACCGCCTCGCCTACGACGCCGGGACGCTGAGCTCCACCGACTACTGGGCTCTCGTCTGCGGGAAGGACGTCGGGGGTTCCCGGGCCGCCTGGCTGGACATCCTGGACGGCAACCAGTGGTCCCACCCCAATCTCGACACCCTGGACGTCCTCGAGGACCTCGACGCCCGGGGCGACCGCCTCGCCCTGCTCTCGAGCATGCCCGCCGCGATGGTCTCCCAGC
>NZ_LGIU01000053.1 GCF_001187915.1 Arthrobacter sp. RIT-PI-e
GAGCTGCGGCAGGAGTACGCCGACCGCGGCTAGATGTTCTGTGTCATGACGTTGGCGACGCTGTCGTGCAGGCGTGTGGCTGGGGGTTGGTTCCCGATCGGAGAATGTGCTCGCTGGTAGTTGTAGGGGGTGTTCCAGGTGGGTATCGCGGTGGTGCGTCGGGCTTCGGCGGTTAACTCGGGGGCGTATCGGATCTCTTCGGCGGGGGTGGGGGTGGTGTTCATGGGGATCCTTCGGCGTGGGCCGGCAGGACCGGCGTGGACGTGGTGGAGGGTGTTCCCACCGGTGGTGAGGACCGGTGCGACACGTGGTTCTAGGGTGCGTTCCTGCCCGTGATGGCCTGCACCACGGTGCGCTGGTGGAGCAGACCCGTGACGGTGCCCTGCTTGCTGACGACGGCGTACTCGCTGCCTTCCAGCCGCGCGAGGAACTGCACCAGTTCCTGCCCCTCGGCGTGCTCCGGGACGTAGGCGCCGGCGGCGAGCCTGCGTGCCGTCGCCCTGACCGGGGTGGACGGCGTGGCGTCCTCGGGGACGGCCAGCAGCGCGCCCTCGTCCACCACCGCCTCCGGTCGACCCGTGCTGCCGGTGAGGACGATCGCGGCACCGGGATGCTCGCGGAGGAGCCTGCGGGCAGTCTGCACCGTGGTGTCGGCCGGGAGTCCCACGGCGGGCTGCTGCAGGCGTCCGGCGCTGATGGCGGGCAGCCGCAGGCGCATGCGGGCGTTCTCGATCGCCGCCGTCGCCCCCATCCACAGGAACGCGCCCATGACCACGGCGAGGACGATCAGGACGACGTCCGGTCCGCGGCCCTGCACCAGCGGGACCCCGACCACCCCGCCGAGGAGGAGGATCACGATGATCCTGCCCGCCCAGCCGGCGGCCACGGTTCCCCTGTCCTGGCTGCCCGTGGCCCGCCAGACCAGGCTCTCCACGAGCCGTCCGCCGTCCAGCGGCAGACCGGGCAGCGCGTTGAACACCGCGAGCAGGAGATTGGCCCAGACCATGACGAAGACGAGGGTGGAGGAGATGCTGCCCGGGGTGAGGAGCTGGAGGAGCAACCAGCCGAGGCCTGCGATGCCGAAGTTCGCGGCGGGTCCCGCGAGCGCCACCAGGAGGGAGCGTCCGGGTGAGGAGTTGAAGCTCGCGAACTGGGTGGGCCCGCCCCAGAGGGTCAGCACGATCCGGGGGAGGGGCCAGCCGAAGGCGCGGGCCGTGAGCGCGTGCGCGAGCTCGTGGACGAGCACGGACACCGCGAGGAGCAGCGCGTACCCGAGGGCCACGGCGTAGGACGCCGCGCCGATCCGGGGGAACGACTCCCGGATGGTCGGCCCGAAGAGGACGACGATGAGTCCGGTGATGGCGAACCACGACCAGGCCAGGACCACCGGGACGCCCCCGATGCTGCCCAGGGAGATGCCGGGTCGGACGGCGTTCCGCCCGGCCCGTGGCTCACTCATCCGGGCGACCGTCCGCGGTGCTGTCGGAGGCAGTTGCACCGGGGGCCCCGTGCGGGGGCGGGAGCAGGTCGGCGAGATCCGCGGGGGTGCGTCCTGCCAGGGTGTCCCAGTCCGTCCGGGCCGGGTCCGGCGGCAGCGCGACGAAGTGGGGCACGGCGAGGGTGACGAGGCCCGCGGCGAGGGCGGAGGTGACACCGGGGAGCGAGTCCTCGATGGCCACCACCGTGCGCTTGGTGAGGTCCGGGTGGTCGGCGGCCAGCAGGTCGAAGCCCAGCTGGTAGGCCTCGGGATCCGGTTTCCCCGCGTTCACGCGGTCCCCGGTCACGAGGTGGGTGAAGGTCCCGGGCGGGAGCTGTGCTGCCACCTCGGCGGCCAGGAGCTGCTCCGACATGGTGACCATGACGCAGGGGATACCCTGCTCCTGCAGTGCGGCGAGGAGCTCGCGGGCTCCCGGCCGCCACGGCACGGATACGCGGACGGCCTCGGCGACCTGCCCGATGAGGTGGTCGATGATGCCGCGGACGGTCATGCCCACCCCGGCCCGCTGCAGCTGACCGGCCGAGTACTCGAGCGCCTGGCCCACGAGGGTGGAGGCCTGCTCGCTGGTCCAGGTCCCCCCGAAGGACTCCACGAGGTCCTTCTCGGCGCGGATCCAGTAGGGCTCGGTGTCCACGATCGTCCCGTCCATGTCCCATAGCACGCCCTGCAGCGTCCTGGATGGCGTTCCCGGGGCCGTGCCGTCGGGTCGGGGTGCGCTGACGGGAGGCGCCGGGGTGCTGCCGACGAGCTGGTTGACCATGCGCCCAAGTCTACGGTGACCCCTTGACACGGCCGGACGTCAGCTCTCCGCGTAGCGCCCGCGCCTCGCCTGACATGGCTGCACGGCGGGGTCTAGGGTGAACTTCGTGGACAGCTTCGAAGTGAACCCGCCGAGCGGCGTACAGGACCTCTTCCAGGACGCCGACGCCCCCGAGCGTCGGATCACCATCATGCTCGCGGCCTTCGAGGGCTGGAACGACGCCGGGGAAGCCGCCAGTGATGCGCTCAAGTACCTCGGCCGGTTCTTCGGCAGCGAGCGGATCTCCACCATCGACGCCGACGAGTTCTACGACTTCCAGTTCACCCGGCCCATGATCAAGCGCACCTCGTCCGGTCAACGTCGTATCAAGTGGCCGAACACGCGCATCAGCAAGGCGGTGGTCCCGGACGCCAACCTGGACCTGATCCTGGTCAACGGGGTGGAACCGTCCTACAAGTGGCGCGCCTACACGGCGGAGCTGGTGGCCCTCGCCAAGGAACTCGAGGTGGACTGCATCCTCCTGGTCGGTGCCCTGCTCGCCGACGTGCCGCACACCCGCCCCATCCCGGTGACGGTGACCTCCGACGACCCCCTGGTCCGGGAGAGCCTCGAGGTGGATCCCTCCACCTACGAGGGACCGATCGGGATCGTCGGGGTGCTGGCCGAGATGGGCCTGCTGGCGGACATCCCCACCATGTCCCTCTGGGCCGCCGTACCGCACTACGTGGGGCAGTCGCCGTCACCCAAGGCGCAGCTGGCGGTGCTGAACAAGCTCGAGGAGCTGCTTCAGATCAGCGTGGAGACCCACGTGCTCACCGAGGAGTCGGAGGCGTGGGAGCGGGGCGTGGACGAACTCGCCACCGAGGACCCCGAGGTCGCCGCGTACGTGCGGCAGCTGGAGGAGGCGAAGGACACCGTGGATCTGCCCGAGGCCAGTGGGGAGTCGATCGCCCGGGAGTTCGAGCGGTATCTGAAGAAGCGCCGCCGCGAGCAGTAGGTCCTTCCCGTATCGCCCGGGAAGGAGTCCCCGGCGTCGGCCGCTCCTTCGTCGGGTCCCTCTCGCTCCCTCCGCCGGAGGGGTTGGTCAGAGCCGGATGCCCAGCAGGGCGTCGAGGACGACGGCGAGACCCCGCCCGTCGCCGTCGTCCTCGCGCTCCTGCACGGAGGCGGCCAGCGTGTCCACCGCGGCGAGCGCCGAGGGTGCGTCGAGATCGTCCGCGAGGTGTTCCCGGATCCGCTCCCGGACGTCGTCCACCTCCGCGGCCGTCGCCCGGACCGCTGCGGCGCGCCACGTCGCGAACCGATCCTGGGCCTGCGTCAGCACCTCGTCCGTCCACGACCAGTCGGAGCGGTAGTGGTGGGCGAGGATCGCCAGGCGGACGGCGGCCGGGTCCACGCCCGCGCGGCGGAGCTTTGAGACGAGCACCAGGTTGCCCCGTGACTTGCTCATCTTCTCCCCCTCGTAACCCACCATTCCGGCGTGGGCGTAGTGCTGGGCCAGGGGGGTGCCGCTCGCGGCCCAGGCGTGGGAGGCGCTCATCTCGTGGTGCGGGAACACGAGGTCGGAGCCGCCGCCCTGCACGGTGAAGGGCGCCGGCAGGAAACGCCGGGAGATGACGGCGCACTCGATGTGCCACCCGGGACGCCCCTCGCCGAGCGCTCCTCCCTGCCAGGTGGGCTCCCCGGGGCGGGCGGCACGCCACAGCAGCGGATCGAGCGCGTTCTGCTTGTGGGGTCGGGCGGGGTCGCCGCCGCGTTCCGCGGAGAGCTTCAGCATGGTCTCCGCATCCAGGTGCGAGACCTGGCCGAGGAACCAGCGTGCCGGATCATCGGTGCGGGCACCGGCCACCGTGTCCAGCGAGAAGTAGACGTCGCCGTCGGGCTCGCCCCCCTCTCCCGGCACGGTGTAGGCGAGCCCCCGCTGCAGCAGGTCCTCGACCACCGGGACGATCCACCCGACGGCCTCGACGGCGCCGATGAAGTGGTCGGGTGCGAGGACGTTCAGGGCTTCCATGTCCTCGCGGAAGAGGGCGATCTGGTCGGCCGCCAGGTCCTGCCAGTCGACGCCGGTGGCGGTGGCGCGCTCCAGCAGCGGATCATCGACGTCCGTGACGTTCTGCACGTAGGAGACCGCGGCGCCGGAGTCCCGCCAGGTGCGGTTCAGCAGGTCGAAGGTCACGTACGTGGAGGCGTGCCCCAGGTGGGTGGCGTCGTACGGGGTGATGCCGCAGACGTAGAGGCTGCGCTCCTTCCCGGCCGCGAGCTCCGTCACGGATCCGAGGGCGGTGTCGAACAACCGGACCCCAGCTGAGGTTCCGACGAGTTCGGGGACGGGGGCCGAGTTCCACGCAATCACTCGCCCTACTCTACGTCCCGGCGTCAGGCGCTGATGACGCCGAACCCGAGCAGCAGGTACAGGCCCACACCCAGCAGGATCCTGTACCAGACGAACAGGCCGTAGCCGCGCGTGGTCACGAAGCGCAGGAACCAGCCGATGATCGCGAACCCGACGAGGAACGCCACGAGCGTCGCCAGTGCGGTCTCGGGGAGGGTGAACGGCCCCTGCTCGTCGTAGCTCTTGACGAGCTGGAACACCCCGCTGCCGAAGACCGCTGGGATGGCCAGGAGGAAGGAGTACCGGGCCGCCGCCTCACGCGTGTACCCCATGAGGAGGCCCGCGGTGATGGTACCGCCGGACCGTGAGACGCCGGGGACCAGCGCGAGCGCCTGTGCGAGACCGAAGAGGATGCCGTGCCGGTAGGTGAGCTCGGGGAGTTCACGGCTCTGGCGCCCCACGTACTCGGCGATCGCCAGGATGAGACCGAAGACGATCAGCATGGTGGCCACGATCCACATGCTGCGGAAGGTGCTCTCGATCTGGTCCTGGAACAACAGGCCCAGCACCACGATCGGCACGCTACCCAGGATCACCAGCCACCCCATCCGCACGTCCGGATCGTTCCGCGGCACCTTGCCCGCGAGCGACCCGAACCAGGCCTTGACGATGCGCACGATGTCACGCCAGAAGAAGACGACGACGGCGGTCTCGGTACCGAGCTGGGTGATCGCCGTGAACGCTGCCCCGGGATCCTGGGCGTTGGGGAGGAACTCCCCCACGATGCGCAGATGGGCGCTGGAGGAGACGGGGAGGAACTCGGTGATGCCCTGGACCAGTCCCAGGAACGCTGCTTCTATCCAATTCACGCTTCTGACCCTAAGCCATGCGGCCGGGGGCAGGACCGAGGCCGGGCGGTGCGCGATGTCGGCGTCGGGCCGAGGCCCCGCACCGTGGTCCACCCGGCGGCGTACGGATCAGGCCTCCGCAGCGGGTGGAGCGAGGATCAGGTGCGGAGGTCCGATGCGGGCCTGTCGGATACGGCGTCGTCGGACCCGTCATCCGCGTCGTCGTCGTCATCATCGTCGTCGTCGTCGTCGTCGTCGTACATCTCCAGCGGGGTGACCTCACCGTAGGAGTCGTAGAGCGCCTCCTCGTAGGCCTCGAACGCGTCCGCGATGCCCAGGTACGCCGTCTCCACCGCGGGATCGTCCTCGTGGCGCCGTGATGCCGATGCCGCAAGGTGCTCTTCGAGCGCCGCGACGAGGGACTGGAGCGCAACGCGCGGATCTAAGCTCATGGAGTAGACGTTAGCGGTAATGTGAGCCGAATTGGAGGGACATGCGAGAACATTTTCTGAACGCGACCGCCGCCCGGGAGCGGGACTACGGGCGCCAGTACGAGTACCTGGTGCTCACCGTGCATGCCGGCGAACCGCTGCCCGCGGCGCGGAAACTCCTCACCGACCACGCCGAGTACGGCAAGTGGGAGCTGGAACGGAGTTGCATCTACATCGGCGGGAGCCGCAGGTACTGGTTGCGCCGGAAGGTGCTGCGGGTGGAGCGCACCGCGTAGTCCCGCGGCCCGGCACCGGCGGCGTCGTCAGCTCCCGGGCGGGCCGAGCAAAGCGGTGGCGACCGTGGCGCGGGCCGACTCCTCGGTGGAGGGATGGAACTGGCCGGCCAGCGCGTCGCGGTGGAGACGCGTGATTTCCGCAGAGGCGCGGAACGCTGACCCTCCCCCCACGTGCAGGGCGGCCGACGTCGCCGCGACGGCACACTCGACGGCGTGGGTCTTCAGCGTCACGAGCCGCGGGAACCACGCGGACCCGGCGTCGGCGCGGGAGTCGAGATCGAGGACGACGCCCCGCAGTTCGGCGTCCGCCGCCGTCCGCTGCATCGCCACCGTCGCGAGCCGGTCCCTGAGCACCGGGTCCTGCGACAGCGGACGGTCCGCCTGGTGCGACCTCCGCTGCGAGAGGGCCTGCACGGCGAGGTCGAGCGACCGGTCCGCGATCCCCAGGTACACCGAGGCGACGAGGGTCTCGAACGCGGCGAAGATCCCGAACACCAGGAGGTCCCGGTTCGGTCCCACCGGCAGGGTCCGGAACACCGCGTCGGCCTCCACCCGGACCCCGTCGAGGCGGGTGGTGTGGGACTGCGTGGCCCGCATCCCCAGGGGATCCCAGTCCTCCACGATCTCGACGCCGGGCGTGCCGCGGGGCACGAAGGCGTGCAGGATCGTGTCGGGTCCGCCGTCCCGGCCCTTGAGCTTCCCGAAGATCCCGAGACGCGTCCACACCGGGGAGAGACTCGTGAACACCTTGGTCCCGGTGTAGCCGTAGCCGCCGTCGGGCAGTAGATCGACCCGCGTGCGGGAGTCGAACAGCACGGCATCGTTGCCCGGCTCCGAGATCCCGAAGGCGAACACCTCACCGCGCGCGGCCTCGTCCTGGACGAACCGGAGCGAGGTGTCGCCGCGGTCCGCCAGGAGTCCCGCCACCGCCGTCCACACCAGGTGCATGTTCACACCGAGGGCCGTGGCGGGCGCGGCGCTCGCCAGGAGCCGCTGCGCCTTCGACGCCTGCCGCATCCCGCCGTCGTCCCCCGGTGCCACGTCGACGAGCTGGGTCAGGTACCCGCGCTCCACGAGGTCCGCGAAGTCCTCGGCGAAGAAGGTGTTGGCGGCGTCGTACCCCGCGGCCCGGGCCCGGAACCGCTCGAGGAGTTCCGGCGGTAGGAGCGGCCCGCCCGCGGCGTCCGGCGTCGTCATCCCGTGCCCCCGGTCAGTACGTGGTGAGCAGGCGGGAGAGCACCTTGGCGCCGAAGCGGAGCGACTCGGTGGGGACGCGCTCGTCCACACCGTGGAACATGCCCGTGAAGTCCAGCTCGTCCGGCAGCTGCAGGGGCGCGAACCCGTACCCGGTGATGCCGAGACGGCTCAGCGACTTGTTGTCGGTGCCACCGGAGAGGGTGTACGGCAGGACCTTGGCGCCCGGGTCCTCGGAGTGCAGGGCGTCGATCATGGAGTCCACGAGGTTCCCGGAGAAGGGGACCTCGAGGGAGGTGTCCTTGTGCTCGTAGCTGACCTCCACGTGCTCGCCGGCGAGCTCGCGGATGATCTCGAGGACCTGGTCCTGCTGGCCCGGGAGGGTCCGCACGTCGATCAGCGCCTCGGCCGTCCCCGGGATCACGTTGTGCTTGTAGCCGCCCTTGAGCAGCGTGGGGTTCGCGGTGTTCTGCAGGGTCGCCCCGACGAAGCGCGCCACGGTGCCGAGTTCCTCGAGGATGATGTCCGGGTTCTCGGGGTCGAACTCGACGCCGGTGAGCTCGGTGACGCCGTCGAGGAACTGCCGCGTGGTGGGTGTGAGCTCGATCGGCCAGGTGTACTCACCCACCCGAGTGACGGCGCGGGCCAGGGCGGTGACGGCGTTGTCCGTGTTGATCTGCGAGCCGTGACCGGCACGGCCGTGGGCCACGAGCCGGAGCCAGGAGATGCCCTTCTCCGCCGTCTGCAGCAGGTAGGTGCGCTGGCCGCCGATGGTCGCGGAGAACCCGCCCACCTCCGAGATGGCCTCGGTGGCACCCTCGAAGACCTCGGGCTTGTTGTCCACCAGCCAGGACGCGCCGTAGGAGCCACCGGCCTCCTCGTCGGCGAAGAACCCGAAGATGAGGTCGCGCTTCGGCTTCACGCCGTCGCGCTGCATGGAGCGCAGCACCGACAGGATCATGGCGTCCATGTCCTTCATGTCCACGGCGCCGCGACCCCAGATGAGGCCGTCCTTCTCCTCGCCGCCGAAGGGATCGACCGTCCAGTCCTCCTTCTGGGCGGGGACGACGTCGAGGTGTCCGTGCACCACGAGGGCGGGGAGGGAGGAGTCGGAGCCCTCCATGCGGGTGAGCACCGAGGTGCGTCCGGGTGCGGACTCGAAGAGCTGCGTGGTCAGGCCCACCTCCTCGATGAGGCCTGCGGTGTACTCGGCGGCGAGCCGCTCCCCCGGGCCGACGTTGTCGCCGAAGTTCGAGGTGTCGATCCGGATGAGTTCCTGGCAGATCCTGACGACTTCATCCTCGGGTGGGATGCCCATGTGGTCCTCCTCGGTAGTGGTTCCTGCTGCCAGCCTACCGAGAGGAGCACCGGTGGGGAGATCCGGGCCCGGGAGAACGAGAAGGCCCCCGGCCAGATAACTCTGACCGGGGGCCTCACCGTGCGCGGAGGGGGACTTGAACCCCCACCCTCAATAAGAGGACTAGCACCTCAAGCTAGCGCGTCTGCCATTCCGCCACCCGCGCGGGTGGTGTTTTCGCGGCCGTGACCGGCGAAAGCAACGAGAAATACTCTAACACGGCTTCGGACCAGTTCTGACATCGGTCCGCTCGCGTCCGGTCCCCGCGGGCTGCCTCCACCCGGCGTGAGCCGGGGAACGGGCTTCCCCGGAGCTACGTCCCGTCCGCCAGCCGGGTGGTGATGGCCTCGAGTGCCACCGCGACCTCGTGGAACGACGTCGAGAGCGGCGAGAGTCCCAGCCGGATGCCGTTCGGGTTGCGGTAGTCCGGGATGATTCCCTCCTGCCAGAGCCCGGGGACCATGCCGGCGAAGGCCGGGTGGTCGATGGTGATGTGGCCGCCGCGGTGTTCCGGGGAGCGCGGGGAGGTGAGGTTGACGCCGGAGGGGGCGAGCAGGTGATCGGTCGCCTCCACGGCGAAGGCGGTCAGGAGCTCGGACTTCTCTCGGACCGCAGCCATGCCCACCTCCTCGAGCAGGGCGAGCATGTCCCGGATCGCGAGCATCCCCACGATCGGCGGTGTCCCGGAGACCAGCCTGCGGATGCCGTCCGCCGGACGGTACTCGGAGCCCATGGCGAACGGGTCGGCGCTGCCCAACCATCCGGGGATCGGCTGGTCGAGCGTGGGCAGGTGCCGCCGGGCCGCGTAGGCCCAGGCGGGGGCTCCCGGCCCACCGTTGAGGTACTTGTAGCTGCAGCCCGCGGCGAAGTCCACACCCCAGGCGTCGAGCTCGGCGGGGACGGACCCCACGGAGTGGCTGAGATCCCACAGGATGAGGGCACCGGCGTCGTGCACCAGTGCGGTGATGGCCGGGACGTCGGCCACGAACCCCGAGCGGTAGGCCACGTGGCTGAGCAGCACCAGGGCGGTGTTCTCCCCCACCACGCCGGCGACGTCCGCGGGGGTGGCGCCGGCGTCGTACGCCACGTCCACCCAGCGGACGGTGAGACCGCGCTCGCGGGCGATGCCCTCCACGACGAAGCGGTCCGTGGGGAAGTTGTCGCGGTCGATCACGATCTCCGTGCGCTCCGGGCGGGCCGCGACCGCCGCGCGCGCCAGTTTGTACAGCAGCACGGTGGTGGAGTCCGCCACCACGCACTGCCCCGGGGCGGCGCCGAGGGCCACGCGGCCCAGCCGGTCGCCGAGCTGCTCGGGCAGGGACAGCCACCCCTCGTCCCAGCCGCGGATGAGCCGCCCGCCCCACTGGTCGGTGACGAACGCGGTGAGGTTGTCCAGGGTGGCGCGCAGCGGGCGCCCCAGCGAGTTGCCGTCCAGGTAGGAGCGGACCGCGGGGTCCTCGGCGCCAAGGAAGTGCCCGCGGTACGGAGCCAGGGGGTCAGCGGCGTCGAGGGCGGCCGCGCGGTCGAAGAGGCTGAAGCCGGTCATGGGCCCAGTCTCCCAGGTCCGCACGGTTCGTGATGGCCACGGTCCGTGATGGTCAGGAGCCGTGGAGGTCAGGAGCTGATGCCGACCGCCGTACTCACCCAGCCGGTGAAGTGCGGCCGGTTCCGTTTGCTCGACCAGCCCGTCACCCCGACCCGCTCCCCGTCCCCGTACGGGACACGGGAGAACGACGTCGTCACCGTGCCCGGCAGCAGGACAGGGGCCGCGAAGTCGATGCGCCAGGACAGGGCACCGGCCGGCGCGGGCACCGCCTGGTCCACCATGCGCGCCGCCAGGTACATGCCGTGGGCGATCGTCCCCTTCATGCCGAGCACCTTCGCCGTGGGCCCGCTGAGGTGGATCGGGTTCCAGTCCCCGGAGACCGCCGCGTAGCGGCACCCGGTGCCGGCGTCGAGCCTCCAGCGCCCGGTGGGCACCGGCGCCGTGAACTCGGCGCGCGGCTCGGCCCGTGCGCTTCCCCCGCTGTCGGCGCGCCCCAGCCGGACGCCGCGGGCCAGGTACACGGACCTGCCGGTCCACAGGCGCTCGCCGGAGACGCTCACCTCCGTGACCACGTCCACCTGCGTGCCGGCGGCGTGGGGCCGCAGGTCCTCCGCGTGGGCGGCGACGTCGAGCTCCTCGGACGCACCGAGCTGGCGCTCCTGGTGCACCTCGTTGCTGAGGTGCACCATCCCGAGCAGGGGCAGCGGGAAGTCGGCGCGGGCGAGCACGCTCATGGCCACCGGGAACGCCAGGGTGTGCACGTAGGCGGAGGGGAGCTGATCGCGCACCGCGGCACCGAGCAGGTGCTGGAAGCGGGTCAGGGCGCCGGGATCCGCCCGCACGCCCGTCACGAGGTGACATGCGTCCGGCAGCGTGGTGGGCCCTGCGGTGCGCCCGAGCTTCCGCCGGACGGCGAGGCCGACGGCGTCCCGGTACAGCTCCGGCAGCCTCGGGATCTCCGGCAGGGTGGTGGCCTCCCCGCTCATGCGCCCACCAGGTTCTGCCCGCACACCCGGACCACCTGGCCGTTGATCCCGGCGGCGTCGTCGGAGGCGAGGAACGCGATGGTCTCGGCCACGTCCACGGGGAGCCCACCCTGCTGCAGGCTGCTCAGGCGCCGTGCCACCTGCCGCCGCAGCGGCGGGATCCTGCCCGTCATCTCCGTCTCGATGAAGCCGGGCGCCACGGCGTTGATGGTGCGGGTCCCGGCGTCGAACGCCGCCGCCTGCGCCCGCACCATGCCGATCACCCCGGCCTTGGAGGCCGCGTAGTTGGTCTGCCCCCGGTTCCCGGCGATCCCGCTGGTCGAGGCGAGACTCACGATCCGACCGGTGTCCGAGAACACGGAGGAGGCCAGGAGGTCCTCGTTCATGCGCAGCTGCGAGGCGATGTTCACCGCGATCACGGAGTCCCAGCGTGCCGCGTCCATGTTGGCGAGGAGCTTGTCCCGGGTGATGCCCGCGTTGTGCACCACGGCGTCCAGCACCCCGTGGCGCTGCCCCACGTGCTCGAGGATGCGTGCGGCGGCGTCGGGCGCGGTGATGTCCAGCTGCAGGGCAGTGCCGCCCACCCGGTTGGCCACCGCGGCGAGCTGCTCACCGGCGGCCGGGACGTCCACGGCCACCACCCGGGCGCCGTCGCGTGCCAGTACCTCGGCGATCTTCGCGCCGATCCCGCGGGCCGCACCGGTGACCACGGCGGTCCTTCCGGCGAGGGGCTGCCCGGAGAGGTCGTCGCCGTCGGTGGTCGCGAGCTTCGCGGCCGGCACGTCCGTCACCTCCACGAACTGCCCGTCCACGTATGCGCTCCTGCCCGAGAGGAGGAAGCGCAGGGTCCCGAGGGTGGTGGGATCCGTGGTGGACGCCGTCCCGCGCAGGATGATGCCGTTGGCGGTGGCCCCGCCCCGGAGTTCGTGGGCCACGGAGCGCAGCGCGCCGTCGACCCCCTGCCGTGCCGCTGCCGCGGCGGGATCCGCGGTGTCGGCGGAGGAGCGGAGGATCCCCACCACGCGGCCCCCCGGGGCCAGCAGCCGCACGGCCTGGCCGAGTTCGAGCATGGGTGCCGCGAGGTCGGCGGGCGCGGACACGGTGTCCAGCACGAGGACGGCGGCGCTCAGCTTCTCGCCCGGCAGCACGTGGCGGCGTACCTCCACGTCCCATCCGAGCAGCACCTCGGCGAGCGCATCCGCTCCGGCTCCCGAGCCCGCCACGAGGACCGGATGGGTGGCGATCGGCTCTCCGGGGGCGTAACGGCGGAGCACGGAGGGGCGCGGCAGGCCGAGGCGCTTGGCGATCCTGCCGGGCAGGGGCGTGTTGACGAGGTCCAGGTAGGCGTCGGTCATCGGGTGCGCCCCACGAGGATCGCGACGACGCCCCGGCCGCCGGCGGCGCATCAGGGG
>NZ_LGIU01000089.1 GCF_001187915.1 Arthrobacter sp. RIT-PI-e
GCGCAGTTCCTCGTCCGTGGGGTCGTCCGAGGCGTCGGCGGCGACATCTTCATCGACTTGGGCCCCGGCGGCGTGCCCGGGTCCGGCCGACCGGTCGCTGCCGTCGATCAGCACGGGCTCGACGAGGGTCGCCGCCGACACGGGGGCAGCGAGGGCCGCGGTCTGCTCCGCGGGCGCCTCGAGCCGCTGGGTGATCTCCTCGACGGTGAGCGGGCCGAGCAGCCGCAGCAGGTCCGCGACCCCCTCCAGACCGCGCGCCAGGCGGTCGGGTTTGAGCCGCTGGAGTTCCAGCTCCGTCTCGGCGATCACCCGGGCGTCGAGCAGTTCGCGCAGTTCGGCGCGCCCGAGCAGCTCGTTGAGGAGCGTGGGGTCCAGCGACAGTGCGGCGGCACGGCGTTCGGCGAGCGGGGAATCCCCCTCGTAGAGGAAGGACGCCACGTAGCCGAACAGCATGGACCGCGCGAAGGGGGAGGGCTGCTGCGTGGTCACCTCCACGATGCGCAGCTCCCGGCGTTCCAGGGACGCGGCGAGGTCCTTCAGGGCCGGGAGGTCGTAGACGTCCTGGAGCACCTCGCGCACGGTCTCGAGGATGATCGGGAAGGTGGGGTACCTCTTGGCGACGTCGAGCAGTTGCGCGGAGCGCTGGCGCTGCTGCCACAGCGGTGAGCGCTTGCCCGGGTTCTGGCGCGGCAGCAGGAGCGCGCGGGCCGCGCACTCCCGGAAGCGGGAGGCGAAGAGCGCGGACCCGCCCACCTCGGCGGTGACGATTCCGTCGAGCTCCTCGGCGTCGAACAGGAACAGGTCCGCGCCGGGCGGCTCGTCGTCCATGAGGGGCACGCGCAGCACGATGCCGTCGTCGGAGGCCATGGCGGAACCGTCCATGCCGTAGCGCTGCTCCAGCCGGGCGCCCACGGCGAGGGCCCAGGGTGCGTGCACGGGCATGCCGAAGGGGCTGTGCAGCACCACGCGCCAGTCGCCGAGCTCGTCGTGGAAGCGTTCCACCACCAGGGTGCGGTCGCTCGGGACCACCTCGGTGGCCTCGCGCTGCTCCGTCAGGTAGGTGATGAGGTTGCCCGACGCCCACGCGTCCAGGCCGATCCTCGCGCAGCGCTCCTGCGCCTGCTCGGGCGTGCCACCGGACATCTCCCGGTTGAAGGCACCCAGCGCGCGGCCCAGTTCCACGGGCCGGCCGAGGGAGTCACCCTTCCAGAACGGCAGCTTGCCGGGTTGGCCGAAGGCGGGGGAGACCAGCACGCGGTCGTGCGTGATCTCCTCGATCCGCCAGCTCGTGGCACCGAGCGCGAAGACGTCGCCCACGCGCGATTCGTAGACCATCTCCTCGTCGAGCTCGCCCACCCGGCGTCCGCCGGCCCTCGCGCCCTCGCCCTCGGAGCCCACGAGGAACACCCCGAAGAGCCCGCGGTCCGGGATGGTGCCGCCGGAGGTGACGGCGAGGCGCTGCGCCCCGGGCCTGCCCGTGATGGTGCCCTCCACGCGGTCCCAGACGATGCGCGGGCGCAGCTCGGCGAACTCGTCCGAGGGGTAGAGGCCCGCCAGGAGGTCGAGCGTGGCGTCGAACGCGGACCGCGGCAGGGTGGCGAACGGTGCGGAGGCACGGACGACGTCGAACCACTCCTCGACGTCGATGGTGCCGAGCGCAGCGGCCGCCACGGTCTGCTGCGCCAGGATGTCCAGCGGGTTGGTGGGGATGTAGAGGGGCTCGATCCGCCCTGCGAGCATGCGCTCCACCGTGACGGTGGTGTTGACCAGGTCCCCGCGGTGCTTGGGGAACAGGACGCCCTGGGACACCTCACCCACCTGGTGCCCGGCGCGGCCCACGCGCTGCAGGCCGCTGGCCACGGAGTGCGGGGACTCCACCTGCACCACGAGGTCCACGGCGCCCATGTCGATCCCGAGTTCCAGGGAACTGGTGGCCACCACGCAGCGCAGGCGCCCCGACTTGAGATCGTCCTCGATCAGCGCGCGCTGGTCCTTGGACACCGATCCGTGGTGCGCCCGGGCCAGCAGCGCCTCGGCGCCATTACTCTGACCCGCTTGCGCCATCACCTGCGCGGGGGTGGCGGTGGTATGGGCGTAGGACGGCGTGCTCGCGCCGGGTTCGACGGCGTCCGGCACACCGCCCGCGGCCCAGACGGCGTCGCGCTCCAGGCGTTCGGCGTGGATCTCGTTGAGCCGTGCCGTGAGACGTTCGGCCAGTCTGCGTGAGTTGGCGAACACGATCGTGGAGCGGTTGGCCTCGATGAGGTCCACGATCTTCTCCTCCACATGCGGCCAGATGCTCGCCTGCGGGACGGCGTCGCCGTCGTCGTCGGTGTTGGCGGCGGCCCCGCCGAGCTCCGTCATGTCCTCCACGGGCACGGTGACGGTGAGGTCCCACTGCTTCTCGGACGGGGGCGCCACGATCTCCACCGGGGCGTTGCCGGAGAGGAACCGCGCCACGGTCTCCTTCGGCTCCACCGTGGCGGAGAGGCCGATCCGCTGCACGGGCTTCTCCAGCAGGGCGTCGAGCCGGGCCAGGGACACCGCGAGGTGGGCGCCGCGCTTGGTCCCGGCGACGGCGTGCACCTCGTCGAGGATCACGGTGTCCACGTCCAGCAGCGTCTCGCGTGCCTTGGAGGTGAGCATGAGGAACAGGGACTCGGGCGTGGTGATGAGGATGTCCGGCGGCCGGGTGAGCATGGCGCGGCGCTCGGCCTGCGGGGTGTCGCCCGAACGGACTCCCACGGTGATGCTGGGCGCCGGCAGACCCAGGCGCTTGGCGGTCTGGGTGATGCCGATCAGCGGTGCGCGCAGATTCCGCTCCACGTCCACGCCGAGCGCCTTCAGCGGGGAGATGTAGAGCACGCGGGTGCTGCGCTTCGGCTTCTTCGCGGCGGTCTTCCGCCCCTTCGCCGGTGTCTCGGGCTCCGGTTCCGCGTCCCCGGCGCCCTCTCCCGAGGCGATCAGCCGGTCCAGGGCCCACAGGAACGCCGCGAGGGTCTTGCCCGATCCCGTGGGGGCCACCACGAGCGCGTTCGATCCCACCGAGATGGCCGACCACGCCCCCTCCTGCGCGGGCGTGGGCTCGGCGAAGGCGCCCGCGAACCATTCGGAGGTCGCGGGGGTAAACCGGGTCAGCACCTGCGTCACCGTTTCATCATGCCCCAGCACACCGACAGTCGCCGCCCGGCTGGACAGGCAGTGGACATGGACGACGACGGCGGGCATCCCGCCCGCTGCCCGCCGTCGTCGTTCCGGCCGGCGCCCCGGTGCAGCACCGGACCATCCGCCGACCTCCCGCTCAGTAGGCGGGCTGCAGGGGCCCCACGTGCATCAGGACGATCGAGTCCGCCGAGCAGGCCGGCAGTTCCTGCGGCAGGACGATCGAGTCCGTGGCCCCCGGGGGGTAGACGCGAAGACCGGCAGCGGGCGCCAGGTCGCACTGCTCACCGTAGTTCTGGGCGTTCGTCTGCTGCAGGACGGCGGACACCGAGGAACCCGGATCCACGCTCAGGGGAACGACGGCGGAGTCCTCGCGCGCCGCCGGCGCCCCGATCTGCGCACCGGCCGCATCCACGAAGGAGACGCCCGGGTACCCCTCCACGGTGCAGGTCTGCTCCGAGGTGTTGGTCAGCCGGAGTGTCCGGTAGACGCTGCCTGCTGCACCGCCACCGAGCTGGTCCTGCACCGAACCGCTCAACTGGGCCGCGGTACAGGTCCCGGGTGCCGGAGGAGGGGAAGGGGCGGGCGCCATGGGCGGCGCAGAGGTGAGGGTCGGAACCGGCATCGGGGACTCGGTGGGTGCCGCCGACGGCTCCTCGGTAGGAGCCTCCGATGGTTCTCGTGAGGGAGTTCCCGCTGCCGGGACCGGCGGCGAGGGAGTCACTGATGCACTCGGCGCGGGCCCCGCGGGGGGCGGTTGTGATGCTGCGTTCTCGGGGGCGGTCGCAGCGGCGTCGACCTCCGCGGCGGGTGCTGTGCAGCCACTCAGTGCCATGAGTGCTCCTGCAGCCGCAGCGGCCGTGATCCAACGCTTGCTCCCCAGCAATGTAGTCATGAGCACAGGATAGGTCCGCTTCCCGGCATGTCCAGGAGGTGCCGGGCGGCGTGCCGGGATCGTTACGCGGCGGTGGTCTACTCGTGATGGTAGGAGCGCCCGCCGGCGATCTCCTGGGCCCGGTAGACCTGCTCCGCGAGGATGAGCCGGACCAGCTGGTGGGGGAACACCAGGGGGGAGAGCGACCACACGAAGTCCGCCCGCTCATGTACCCGCCGGTCCACGCCGTAGGCACCCCCGATGATCACCGTGACGCTGCGCGAGGTCTCCAGGGGTGCGAGCAACCGGCGGGAGAGGCCGGGGGAGTCGATCGCCTTGCCGCGCTCGTCGAGCAGCACCACGAAGTCCTCGCCCAGCTTGGTGAGCAGCCGCTCCGACTCCTCGGCCCGGGCGGCGTCGTCCTGCCGTGCGGAGTGGTTGATCAGCTGCCAGGAGAGGTCGAAGGGCTTCTTCAGGCGCTTCGCGTAGCGCTCGATCCCCTCGCTCACCCAGGACTCGTGCTTGCGGCCCACTGCGAGTACCCGGATCGACATGTCCCCAGACTAGCGGCGGGTCCAGGGTGGTCGGGTGGAGCCCCGCCACGATCGGGCAGCGGTGCCGGTGCATCGGCACCGCTGCCGGTGACACAACCGACGTCGCCGACAGTAGCCTTGCAGGACACGCATCCGCACTCCACAGAGGGAATCACCATGAGCCACCAGCCGTCCGGAGAGCAGGGGAACCAGCCCCCGCGTGACCACTCGACCCCGGTGCCTCCGCCGTACCAGCAGGAGCGCTACCCGGCCGGCCCGCAGGCAGAGTACGGATACCCGCAGAGCTACGGTTCCCCCTACTCCGACCACCGGCCCTACGCCGGAACGGGTCGGGTCTCACCCAAGCCCTTCATCGTCACCTGGATCCTCGCACTGCTCCTCGGTGGCCTCGGCGTGGATCGCTTCTACCTCGGCAAGATCGGCACGGGCGTGTTGAAGCTCATCACCCTCGGCGGGTTGGGCATCTGGGCCCTGATCGACCTGATCATCACTCTCACCGGTGATCGCAAGGACAAGAACGGACTGCCGATCAACGACACCTACGCCAGGCACAAGACGATGGCCATCATCGTCAGCATCGTCGTCACCCTCGTCCTGGCAGGGAGCAACCTGGCCCTGTAGGAAACTGCGGGGCGGTCCACCCGCACCCTCTAGGGTGTCAGGTGGACGAAAGGAGCACGACATGAAGAAGATCCTCATGGTACTGACCAGCGTTTCCGAGATCGGTGACACCGGGGAGAAGACGGGGTACAACGTGGCCGAGGCCGCACATCCCTGGAAGGTCTTCAAGGATTCAGGGCACTTCGTCGATTTCACCTCCATCCAGGGCGGGCAGCCCCCGCAGGACGAGGTGGACACGACGGATCCCGTGCAGGTCGCCTTCACGGAGGACGAGACCACGCGGGCCGGACTCTACAACACCGCCCGGGTGGACGTCGTCGACCCCGCGCAGTACGACGCCGTCTACCTCGTGGGTGGGCACGGTACGATGTGGGACTTCCCGGACAGCGAGGGTCTGCGGAAGCTCGTGGCGAGCGTCTACGACGCCGGTGGTCTGGTCGGTGCGGTCTGCCACGGTCCGGCCGGTCTGCTGAACGTGGAACTGGAGAACGGATTCCGCCTCGTCGAGGGCCGCAAGGTGGCGGCCTTCACCAACGACGAGGAGGTGGCCGCGGGCAAGGACACGGTGATCCCGTTCTTCCTGGCGGACCGGCTCGAGGAGCAGGGTGCCACCCATGTCTCCGCCGGCACCTTCGAGGAGAAGGTGGTGGTGGACGAGCGGTTGGTGACCGGTCAGAACCCGGCTTCAGCGGCCGGTGTGGCCAAGGAGATGGAGAAGCTCTTCGCCGAGCTCATCCACCAGGAGAAGGCCCAGGAGCAGCACGAAGCGAAGACGCTGCGGGCCGAGAAGGATGCCCAGAAGGCCTCCGCGGAAGCGGAGCAGAAGGACTGACGGCACCCCTCCGACGGACGCAGCCGGTGCAGGAGCGCCTGAACCCGGATGCGAAAGAACCCCTCCCCCCTTCGCGAGGAAGGGGGGAGGGGTTCCTGGGCTGGCGGTGACGGTGGGATTTGAACCCACGTTGGCTTTTACACCAAACAACATTTCGAGTGTTGCACCTTCGGCCGCTCGGACACGTCACCAACGCCGCTACTGTACCGGGTGGGAAGCCCGGTTCCCAAAACGGTTGGCAGCGGCTGCCGGCCGGGGGAGCTAGGGCAGGTCGACGACGTCGTTCTTGCCCGAGCTCGGCTTGCTGCCGGTCACGAGACCCTTGACCATCTGGACGGCGGAGACCACGCGGGGCGCGTCCATGTACCAGTACTCGGCGGTGTCCGCGTCCACGTGGATGAGCGCGACGGCGGGGTCGTCCCGGCCGTCCTCGAACCACGCCGAGACGGCGGGACTCCACAGCTCGTCGATCTTCGCCTGGTCCTTGGTCAGGGTGGCCGTCCCGGCGATCGAGATGTAGCCCTTGCCCGTGTTCGCGGTGACGTTGACCTGCGGGTTGGCGCGGATCTCGTCGGCCTTGGGGGAGGGGTCCTCGGTGAAGAACCAGAGGTCGCCGTCGAAGTCCTTGGCCTGCAGCGCCAACGGCCGGCTCACCAGCTTGCCGTCCAGGCCCACCGTGGTGAGGTTCGCGATGTCGGCCTTGCCGAGGATCTCCTGTACTGCCTTCATGCCGTCCTGCTCGTCTGCCACGTCTGCTCCTTCGTGAGTTCTCACTGCGTATTACTAAGCCTACGCAGTATTCCCGGTCTCCGCCCGTCTCGCGGCGAAGAAGTCCCTGAGCAGCACGGCGCACTCCTCCTCGCGGACCCCCGGGAACACCTCGGTCCAGTGGTTCAGCCGCGGTTCTCGCAGCACGTCGAACACGGACCCGGACGCCCCCGCCTTCTCGTCCCATGCACCGAACACCACGCGGGGGATCCGCGCCAGCACGGACGCCCCGGCGCACATGGCGCACGGCTCGAGTGTCACCACCAGGGTGCAGTCGGCCAGCCGCCACGAACCGAGGTGCGCGGCGGCGGCGCGGATCGCCTGGACCTCGGCATGCGCCGTCGGGTCCCCGAACTCCTCGCGCTGGTTCCAGCCGGTGCCGATCACCTCGCCGTCGCCTCCGACGACGACGGCGCCGATCGGCACATCCGCACTGGCCGTGGTACTCACGGCCGCGGCCAGGGCCAGTCCCATCCATTCCCGGTGCTCCGGATGCAGAGCTGCGGCGAAGGGGGTCATGGGCCCAATGGTACTTTTGAGGCATGCGCGTACTGGTAGTCGACCACCCCCTGGTAGCCCACAAACTCACGGTTCTCCGGGACAAGGAGACGTCGTCGCCGGTGTTCCGCCTCCTCACCGAGGAGCTCGTCACCCTCCTGGCCTACGAGGCCACCCGAGAGGTGCGCGTGGAGCCGGTCTCCATCGAGACGCCGGTCACCAGTACGGAGGGCACGGGCCTCGTGAAGCCCACCCCCCTGGTGGTCCCGATCCTGCGGGCGGGTCTCGGGATGCTCGAGGGCATGACGCGCCTGGTGCCGACGGCGGAGGTCGGCTTCCTGGGGATGGCGCGCAACGAGGAGACGCTGGAGGCCATCACCTACGCCGAGCGGTTGCCGGACGATCTCACCGGCCGCCAGGTGTTCGTCCTGGATCCCATGCTCGCCACGGGCGGGACGCTGCGCGAGGCCATCAAGTTCCTGTTCGCCCGCGGCGCGGCGGACATCACCTGCATCTGCCTGCTCGCCGCCCCCGAGGGTCTCGCGACGCTCCAGGAGGAACTCCAGGACAGCAACGTGACCATCGTGCTCGCATCGATCGACGAGAGACTGAACGAGAAGTCGTACATCGTGCCCGGGCTCGGTGACGCAGGGGACCGCCTGTACGGCGTCGTCGGCTAGCCTCCCCGGGACCTCGCCGTACCAATCACCACGCGGTGTGGGACAGGACTTGTGCTGTCATGTTCGCCGAAGGCTTGCGCGGACTCCGGCGAGGCTATCCAATGGGGCGATGACGAACGCCACCAGCACGGCCGGCTCCGGTGCCGAGAGCAAGCTGAAGCGGGACATCGGCGCCCCTCTCCTGTTCGCCTTCATCGTCGGCGACACCCTCGGTGCGGGTATCTACACGCTCGTGGGCAGCATGGCCGCCGACGTGGGAGGTGCCATCTGGCTGCCGCTGCTGATCGCGCTGCTCGTCGCGCTCCTCACGGCCGGGACGTACGCCGAACTCATCACCAAGTACCCGCACGCCGGTGGTGCGGCACGCTACGCCGAGCGGGCGTTCAACGTGCCGTATCTCTCCTTCCTGGTCGGCTTCCTCATGATGGCCTCCGGAATCACCACCGCTGCCGCCCTCGCCAACGCCTTCGCGGGTGACTACCTGACCGCGCTCATCGATGTGCCGGCGGCTCCTGCTGCGATCGTCTTCATCATCCTGCTCACCCTCATCAATCTGCGCGGGGTGAAGGAGTCCCTCACCGCCAACCTCGTCGCCTCGATGATCGAGGTGACGGGCCTCGTCCTCGTGATCGTCCTCGCCGCCATCGTGTTCGGCAGCGGTGACGGCGAGCCGTCGAGGCTGCTCGAGTTCGCCCCGGACGTGCCTCCGCTGCAGGGGGCGTTCGCCGCCTCGGTGATCGCCTTCTTCTCGTTCCTCGGGTTCGAAGCGGCCGCCAACATGGCCGAGGAGGTGAAGAACCCGTCGAAGGCGTACCCGCGCGCCCTGTTCGGCGCCATCGGGACGGCGGCGGTGGTCTATCTCCTCATCGCGATCGGAGCGGTGATCGTCCTGCCGCCGACCGAGCTCGCGGTGTCCACCGCCCCGCTGCTCGACGTCGTGACGGCCAGCGGTATCGCGGTGCCGCCCTGGTTATTCGGTGCGATCGCACTCGTCGCCATCGCCAACGGTGCGCTGCTGTTCATGGTGATGGCGAGCCGCGTGGGCTACGGCCTCGCGGAGGCGGGCCTGCTGCCCCGCGCCTTCGGCACCTGCCTCCCGAAGCGACGCACGCCCTGGGTGTCGATCGTGGTGGTGGCCGGTCTGACGATCGCCCTGACACTGCTCGGGAACGTCTCGACGCTGGCCGAGACCACGGTGCTCCTGCTCCTGCTGGTCTTCGTGTCGGCCAACGTCAGCGTCCTGGTCCTCAAGAAGGACACGGTGGATCACTCCCACTTCTCCGTGCCGCGCATCGTGCCGGTACTCGCCATCATCGCGAGCATCACGCTCCTGACGCAGCAGACCGGCATCGTATGGCTCGGCGCCCTCGCCTACGTCGTGATCGGTTCCCTCCTGTTCCTGCTGGCGCGGGCAGGGCGCAGGCGTGAGGAACGGGTGTCCGCGTAGCGCAAGCACCTCCTGCATGACCACATGCTGGACATTCGGGCATTGTTACTTGCGCGTCCGCAAATGTTACATGCGATAATTCGAGCGTGAACACCAACTCATCCGCATCTGCAGCCGCAGTTCCCTCCTCGGACGTCCTGTCCGGAGCGGATACCGGTTGTTATCGAATGCACGCGTAACGGTCACACCCAGACCTGCAACGCATCTTCCGCCCGACGGTGGGCATCCACTCATCAAGGCCGGCACACCCAGCATTCGAGCCGTGATGACGGCACACTCCACGAGGTTGTTCTCATGTCAGTAAATCCCGGGTACGTCCACATCTCCCTCCGCTCCCCCCGGAACCGTGCTGCCCATCAGGGCCTCGGCTCCGCGGCCGCCGTAGCGCCGGCACCCCTCCACCGCTCCCGGCTGCAGGCAGTGCCCGGCGCGGATGCACCCCACCCGATGAGCGCGCCGATCCCGGTGATCACCCCGAACGGTGTGCCCGGGCCGCAGGCCGTCTCCGGGGACACCGCAGCACGCGGCTTCGTGCTCTACGTGGCGATCGACGAAGCCACTGCAGCGGCCGCCGGTACCACCCTGTCCAAGCTCGCCCAGGACGTCCGCGCCCACGTGCACACCCTGGTCCCCACCGCGGACAGCCACGCCGCCGTCGCCCTCGCGCCGGCCGACGCGCCGGGCTCGGACATCGACGTGGTCCGCGCCGCGCTCGGCGATCCCACGGTCAACCGGCGCCCCCGGCCCGAGGCCGCCCAGGCGCCTGTCCAGCCGGCGCGCCCCACCGGCGTGCTGATCGACCTCTCCCGCCGGGAGGTCCACCTCGACGGCGACACCCTGAACCTCACGTTCAAGGAGTTCGAGCTCCTCAACTACCTGGTGGAGAACGCGAGCCGCACGGTGGGTCGTGACGAGCTGCTCTGCGGCCTGTGGCGCAACGCGGACGAGGTGCCGAACGAGCGCACCATCGACGTGCACATCCGCCGTCTGCGCTCCAAGCTGGGACGCCTCGCGAACACCGTGCGGACCGTGCGCGGCCAGGGCTACCGGTTCTACGACCACCCCGAAGTGGTGGTCTGGGCGGCACCCGAGTACTCCATCTGACGTCGGGGACCACGGGCGAGGAGGTCATAGACTTCGGAGCATGGTCTCCTCCCACCTCAAGAAACTCATGATCCTCCGGCACGCCGACGCCGAGTTCAGGGAGGGTGTGGCCGACCACGAGCGCTCGCTGAGCACCAGGGGCCACGCCGACGCGCCGCTGGTGGGGCGCTGGATGCTCGAGCACGACGCCGTCCCCGACTTCATCCTGGTCTCCACGGCCCTCCGGACCCGGCAGACGTGCACCTGGGTGTGCAAGGAACTCGGCGACAAGGCACCCACCCCGAAGCTCGAGGACGATCTCTACGCGGCCCGCCCCGCCGAGATGCTCAGCCTGATCAACCACGTGCCTGCGACGGTCACCAGTCTCCTGGTGATCGCGCACAACCCGGGCGTCCAGGAGCTCGCGATGAGACTCGCCTCCGTGCGTTCCAGCGAGCGCGCCGTCATGGACCTCGCCACGGACTACCCCTCGGCGGGGCTGACGGTGATGACGTACGACGGCGGGTGGGGCGAGCTCGACGGGCGGGACGCCGACGTCACCGACTTCGTGGTGCGCCGGGCCCCCGTCCTCCGCTGATCCGCCGGGTGGCGGCCCGCCTCCTGCCGGTCCTACATCCCGTACTGCTCGAGCAGCCGCAGCCAGACCTCGCTGACCGTCGGGTACGCCGGGACCGCGTGCCACAGGCGGTCCAGGGGTACCTCGCCCACGATCGCGATGGTGGCGGAGTGCAGCATCTCCGAGACCTCCGGACCGGCGAAGGTGACACCCACCAGGACCTTGCGGTCCTCGTCCACCACCATCTGCGCCCAGCCCCTGTAGCTGTCCGAGTGGAGTGCTGAGCCGCCCACGGCGATCTCCAGGGACGTCTCCGAGGCATTGACGCCGTCCTTCCGAGCCTGCTCCAGCGTTCGGCCCACCATCGCGATCTCGGGATCGGTGAAGACCACCTGCGGTACGGCGCCCCGATCCGCCGTCGAGGTGTAGGGGCTCCAGTCGGTAGCGGTGTCGCCGAGCTCCCCGTGCGCGCGGGCCGCGATGGCGTCGGCCGTCATCCGCGCCTCGTACTTGCCCTGATGGGTCAGCTGCACCTTCCCGGCCACGTCCCCCACCGCGTACAGCCAGCCGCCCGCATCCGGGACACGGCCGGTGTCGTCGCTCGTCAGCTCCTTCGGGTCGAGATCGAGGGCCTCCAGGCCCAGGCCCGTGGTGTGCGGGTGGCGGCCCGTGGAGACGAGCAGCTTCCGGGCGCGGACGGGCTGGTCCGATCCGACGTCGAGCACGAAGTCCTCACCCTCCTTCTGCACCGACTCCGTGTTGGTGTCCGTCAGCACCGTCACGCCCTCGCTCCGCAGGGCCTCCAGCACGAGGTCGGATGCCTCCTGCGGGAAGTTCGCGAGGATGCCGCTGCGGGCGATGATCGTCACCTCCGCGCCGAGGCGGGCATAGGCCTGGGCGAGCTCGACGCCGGCCACGCCGGCACCGAGGACCGCGAGGCTGGGCGGGACCTCCTTGGCGGAGGTGGCGTCGCGGGTGGTCCAGTAATCGAGGTCCGCGAGACCGTCGATCGGCGGGATGGTCGGGGTGGACCCCGTGGCCAGGACCACCGCCTGCTCCGCCCGGTAGCGGGACGGCCCGCCGTCGTCGTGCGTGATGGTCACCTCGCGCTCGCCCGACAGGGTGGCCCGCCCGCGTTCC
>NZ_LGIU01000052.1 GCF_001187915.1 Arthrobacter sp. RIT-PI-e
CTGCTCGAGGCCGGCGTGACGGCGATCGCCTACGAGACTGTGCAGGAGGGGCGTGTACTTCCCCTGCTCGCACCGATGTCCGAGGTCGCCGGGCGCTTGTCCGTGCAGGTGGGCGCCCAGGTCATGACCGCGCCCGCGGGTGGTCCCGGGCTCCTGCTGGGCGGGGTGCCCGGGGTGCGCCCCGCCAAGGGGGTGGTGCTCGGGGCCGGGGTCGCGGGTACCAACGCGACGGCGATGGCCGTGGGGACCGGGGCGGAGGTCACCATCCTCGACATCGACATCTCCCGGCTGCGCGAGCTGGACGCCCTGTACGCGGGGCGGGTGAAGACCATCGCCTCGAACGCGCTGGAGATCGAGACGTCGGTGCTCGAGGCGGATCTCGTCATCGGCTCCGTGCTCATCCCCGGCGCACGGGCACCGAAGCTGGTCACGAACGCGCTCGTGGCCCGGATGAAGCCCGGGAGCGTGCTCGTGGACATCGCTGTGGACCAGGGCGGCTGCTTCGAGGACTCCCACGTGACCACGCACGAGGAGCCCACCTTCCGCGTCCACGGCTCCCTGTTCTACTGCGTGGGCAACATGCCCGGCGCCGTACCCTCCACCTCCACCTACGCCCTCACCAACGTGACGCTCCGGTACGCCGTCGCCCTGGCGGACAAGGGTGTGCGCGGCGCGTTCGACGCCGACCCCGCCCTCGCGCGCGGTCTGAACGTGGCGTCCGGCCGGGTGACGCACCGCTCCGTGTCCGAGGCGCACGGACTCGACCTGGCGCACGACTGGGCGGCGCTGGTCTGAGCGGCGCTCATCTGAGGGGCGCTGGATCGGGCGGCACCGGGGACGGCGCTGGACCGGACGGCACTGGTCCGGCCGTCGTGGGATGCCCTTGGTGCGGGACAGCGACGCCGGCACCGCCGGACACGATCCGCTCCTTGCGGGGAGGGCGCTAGACTCCGAGTGCCCGCTCCGTACCGGGCTCGGACCACGACGCCGGGAGGCCGATTGACCACCACGATCCTCGTCCTCGTCGGCAGCCTCCGCGAGGGGTCCATCAACGCACAGCTGGCCGAGGTGGTGCTCGAGAACACCCCGGACGGCGTCCGGGGCATCATCTTCGACGCCCTGGCGCAGCTCCCGTTCTACAACGAGGACATCGACGACGACGCCGTCCGGCCGCCGTCCGTCGATGGACTCCGCGCCGCCGCCTCGGGGGCGGAGGCGATCCTCCTCGTCTCACCCGAGTACAACGGCAGCATGCCCGCCGTCCTGAAGAACGCCGTCGACTGGTTGTCGCGACCCTTCGGGTCGGCGGTGGTCTCGGGCCTGCCCGCCGCCGTGGTCGGCGCAGCCTTCGGTCAGGGCGGCGGGGTGTGGGCCCACGATGAGGCCCGCCGCTGTCTCGGCGTGGCCGGCGCCGAGGTCCTCGAGGACGCCCGGCTGTCCATCGGCGCCTCCGTCACGCGCTTCGCCTCCCTGCACCCCCGGGACGACGCCGAGGGGGTGGCGGCCGTCCGGGGGATCCTGGCAGCGCTGGTCGCCGCCGTGCCCGTCCTGGCCTGAGCCCGGCCGGTCACCCCCGGCGTCGGCCACGGTGGACCGGCATCCTCACACGGGGCGGCGGACCGGTTCCCGGAGGGTGGTGGGAGCGAGCTCCTCCGGCGGCTCCCAGGATCGTGCGTACAGTCCCAGGGCGGCCTCCTCGCGCGCCACGAAACCCAGGCGGCTGAGCGCCGCGTGCGCCTGGTACACCGTGAGGTGCTGCGCGGTCCGGCTGACCCGAACCTTCGCGGCGCGGTACAGGTAGCTGTCCACCGCGCGGTACCACCGCCGTCGCCAGGTGTGCACGGCCGTCTCCGCGGCGGTGGCCGTCATGAGCGAGTGGAAGCCCGTGGTCTTGGTGGCCACCTGGGCGGTCATCGCGTCCCGCACACCGGCCGCCCGGGGCCCCACTTCCGCGGTGGAGGTCCGCAGATGGGTGTCCCAGTAGCCGTCCCAGGACGGGGAGCGCCGCTCCTGCCAGCCCCCGGAGCGCGGGCCGCGCATCATGCTGTCGGCCGCATCGAACAGCATCAGCGCCCCGAGCGCCGAGCGGCTCTGCATGCGCGGGAAGCGGTGGTTCGCCCAGAGGGCCAGCTCCGAGCTGAGTTCGAAGACCTCCTCCGCGAGGTCGAGTCCCCTGATGCCGCCGTACGTGACCAGATCCGCCTCGAGCTGCGGACCGGCCATCTCCTGGCCGCCGGAGTAGTAGGTGCTGCTCGCGGGAGCGGTGATCTGCTGCCGGGACTCCAGCAGCGGGAACCGGGACGGGGATCGCCCCCGGATCTCACGCAGGAGGCTCTGCAGCCGCTCCAGCACGCGGGGGTGCACGTGGACACTGAGTGTGACCTGGTGGACGACGCCGGTGGAGACATCCTGCGAGCGCTGGAAGTACCAGCGCTTGGCCCCGAGTTTCCGTGCGTGCGCCACCAGCGGGGTGACCAGGTCCTCGACGATGCCGTCCGCTATGTCGAAACCACCCGTCGAGAGGGAGAGATGCCACCACCGGGTGCTGACTGCCGTTCGTGAGGCGGTTCGAACGGCTGCCACCTGGCTCATGCATCTTTCCTTCGAGAGGTTCTGATCACCCGCGCCGGGGCGGGCTCCTGGTGGGGTCCGGATCGCGCTCCGGGTCCGTTCTACCCCGGGACGACCGGACTGCCGGCCTGGGGCTGACTCTTCGGCCAGTCCCAGCTCCCGGTGCCGGCGGACTGCACGGAGGGGATCACCGCTCCGAGGAGGACGAGGAATGTCGCGGTTGCGCCGAGTACCTTCATGACCGTCCTTTCCGTCCCCGCCGGTGGGGTGGGGCTGCGTCCCACCGCGATCCTGCGGTGACACCGTCGGGAAGCGGTGGGCGTCCCGGATCGGCTCCATCAGGATGACGGGCGCGGGTGAGGGGTGTCCAGCACTCCACCTGGCCGGATGTGGACATGGCGCGAACCGGACTCCGGCGGATCGACGCACCCCCCGGAGTGTCGTGCTCCTGCGCCTCCGACTCGCGGTGTCGTGCGGCCGAGGGCGCCCCGCGACCTCCCCGGTTGCCGCTGACGGGTTGGTGTCATCAACCGGACATGTCATGCTTTGCAGCGAAGCTCGACGCCGTTGATCAGCCGAGAGGCTGGGACAAGGACCTCCCATGCTGGATCCCACATCGGTCGAGGTGTACCGGTACGCTGTGGCGCCCCCGGGCTGGACCCGCCCCCAGGCCTCGGAGGCGCTCGGTCTCACCCTGCGGCGCATCGACGAGGCCATCGAGGAACTGGCCGCGCGTCGGCTCCTCAGCGCGCAGTCCGGTGCCGGGGACGGGCTGGTGGCGGTCTCCCCCGACGTCGCCCTCGCCGACCTCGTGGACGCCGACGAGCGCGCCCTGCAGGAGCTCAAGACCCGCATCAGCGGGCAGCGGCGTGAACTCTCGACCCTGCTCCCCGCCTTCCTCTCCGCCCGCCGGAACGTCCTCGCCAGCACCTCGACGGAGGTCCTGGAGGACCCCCACCTCATCCACCGGGTCCTCATCGACTACGGCCGGGACGTGGCGGACAAGGTGTACATCGCCCAACCCGGTCAGGGATCCACCGCCGACGTCCACGAGGAGAGCATCCGCAAGGACCTCGACCTCCTCGGGAGCGGCGTGCGCCGTCGCACGCTCTACGACACCGGCACCCGGGACCACGTACCCACCCGTAAGGCCGTGGAGGCCATCATGCCCGCCGGGGGTGAGTTCGGCGTGCTGCCGTTCATCCCCCTGCGCATCATGATCTTCGACGAGAAGCTGGCGCTGGTGGGGCGGCAGCTCACCCGCGAGGATAAGGCGGCCCTCGTGATCCGCGACCACGGCCTGATCTCCGTGTTCACGCAGCTCTTCGAGGTGGCCTGGGAGCTCAGTGAGCCCTTCCTGGCCCCTGCGCCGAGCGGTTCGCCCCTGACCGGCCTGCAGCAGTCCATCCTCCAGGGCCTGGCGAACGGGCTCTCGGACGAGTCGATCGCCCGGCGCCTGGACATCAACGTGCGGACCTGCCGGCGGCACATCGCCTTCATGCTCGAGACCCTCCGGGCGGACAGCCGCTTCCAGGCCGCCCTGAAGGCCCGGGACGCCGGCTGGGTGTGACCGTGGGTCCGTCGCGGGCCGGCTCCGTTGCCCGGCGTTGGGCCCGGGCCTAGACTCCGGGCATGATGTCCTCCCGCGAGCCCGCTCCCGCCGTCCTGCCCCCGGAGACCGAGGCCGCACTCGAGCGTGCCGGGGACTCCGCGAGCCGCCACGAGGCGCTCTTCTCCGCGCGGGCGGCCAACATCAAGCAGTCCGCGGTGCGTGACGTCTTCGACATCTCGGTCCGGCCGGGGCTCGTCTCCCTGGCCGGTGGCAGCCCCTACCTGAAGTCGCTGCCGCTCGAGGACCTCGGCCGGACGGCGCAGCGCATCCTCGCCGAGCGCGGGCTCGAGGCGCTGCAGTACGGCGGAGGCCAGGGCATGGACGAGCTCCGTGCGCTGGTCTGCGAGGTGATGGCGGCCGAGGGGATCACCGGCGCCGAGCCGGAGGACGTGGTGATCACCACGGGCTCGCAGTCCGCGCAGGACGTCGCCGCGAAGGTGTTCTGCGATCCCGGCGACGTGGTGCTCTGCGAGGACCCCACCTACGTGGGGGCGCTCAACACCTTCGAGGCGTACCAGGTGGACGTGGTCCCGGTGGCCATGGACGACGCCGGGCTGATCCCCGAGGAACTCGAGCGCACCCTCGGCGAGCTCGAGGCGGCGGGGCGCACCGTCAAGCTGCTCTACACGATCCCCAGCTTCAACAACCCGAGCGGCATCACCCTGACCGCGGACCGCCGGCAGCGCGTGGTGGAGATCTGCCGTGCCCACGGCATCCTGGTCCTCGAGGACAACCCGTACGGCATGCTCCGGTTCGACGGCGAACCGCTGCAGCCGCTGCGGGCCGGGAACCCCGACGACGTCATCTACCTCGGCTCGTTCTCCAAGATCTTCGCCCCGGGCGTGCGCCTCGGCTGGGCGCTGGTGCCCCGGCACCTGTACCGGAGGTTCTACCTGGCGTGCGAGGCGGTGGTGCTGTGCCCGTCGCCGCTCACGCAGCTGCTCGTGATCTCCTACCTCACGGAGTACGACTGGCGCGGGCACCTCGAGCGGATGCGCGGCCTCTACCGGGAGCGACGCGACGCCATGCTCCGGAGCCTCGCCGCGGAGTTCCCCGACGGCGTGGGGTGGACCGAGCCCGACGGCGGGTTCTTCGTGTGGGTCACCCTGCCCGAGGGCATCGACACGTACCCCCTGCTGCGCAGGGCCATCGACGCCGGTGTGGTGTTCATCCCCGGGGCGGCCTTCACACCGTCGGACGATCCCTCCAGCAAGCTGCGTCTGGCCTTCAGCGCCGTGTCACCGGAGGAGATCGAGGAGGGGATCCGGCGTCTGGCCCCGATCCTCCGGGCGGCGATCTCCGAGCTCGGGACCTGAGCACGATGGCGGGTCCGGGCGCCTACGAAGCCATTGTCCGGTCGCGAATGACGGAGAATCACCTCATGACGAACAGGGTGGATGGCGGTGCGCTCGTGGTCCGCGTGGGCGGGACGATCCGGATCGAGCTCCTCCGGCTGCTGCGTGATACGGGTATCGGGCTGAACACCCACGCGGAGACGCTGCTCGCCCACCCCGCGTTCGACGACCCGGGGCACCGGACCCTCCGGATCGTGAGGCGGACCGTGGGGCAGCTCGGCATGGGGAACGGCGGCGTCCAGCCCGAGGTCTTCGCGACCGCGAGGAGACAGGGCCTGGAACTGTGCCCCCTGGTGACCGGCCCCTACCTCCGCCTGGCACTGATGGACCAGGCGGACGCACCGGATTCGGTCCTGTCCGCGGGTCGTGCGCCGGCCGGCGCCCTCCACATCGCCTCCGAACCCGTCAGCGAGGACGTGGAGTACCCGAAGGGGTTCTACCTCCGCGTCGTGGACGGCCGGCACTGGCTGAGGGGCTACCGCTGCGATGACACGTACGTGCTGACTCCCGAGCAGGAGTTCGCGTTCCACTCACCGGAGGACGACGGATGAGGTCTGAGGCTTCGAGCCGACACTGATCGGCGTACCGCCGGCGGGAACCGACGCAGGGCTACACGTCGCAGGTGTAGGTGATGCCGTTCCGCTCGTGGACACCGTTGCCGAGCTCCGCGCACGTCTGCACCACGGTGGTGATGCCGACGACGAAGAGAGCGATGAGGCCGATCGTGAGGATGGCCCCGATGATGATCCCTGCCAGCGCGAGGTTGTTCTTCATCCCCGCCTTCCTGGACTGGACGAAGGCGATGATGCTGAGGATCAGACCTATCAGGCTCAGCGGACCCAGGATGGAGAGGACCAGCCCCGCGACCCCGAGGGACTTACCCGGATTCACGCGTTCCCGGTCGATGCCCTGCGCGAAGTCGCGATGATCCTGCGTCATGCCATGTCCCCCGTGTTCGGCCGATTTCCCTCGGCAGAGCCTAGTTCATGCCGCGCGTCGCACCGACACCGTCCCCCGCCCGGCGCGGCGGGTCAGTGACCTCAGCGCTGCCCGCGCCGCTGACGGAAGGTGACGGCGAGGGAGATCAGGGCAGCCACGATCACGAGGACGGAGAGTCG
The DNA here is from genome assembly GCF_001187915.1 of Arthrobacter sp. RIT-PI-e. Taxonomy (GTDB): domain Bacteria; phylum Actinomycetota; class Actinomycetes; order Actinomycetales; family Micrococcaceae; genus Arthrobacter_D. Next base: position 6,657 of record NZ_LGIU01000052.1, read on the forward strand.
CCCCACGGTCCCCAGCTCCGGGACCAGGAGCTGCAGCAGGCTCGACGCCACGAAGCCGAGCACCACCACGAGCAGGAGCCTGCTCAGCGGGTACCGCGCTCGGGGACGTCCGCCGGGATCGTGCTCGGTCATGGGCACACCCTAGTCCAGGAGCAGCGCCGGTTCCTCCAGGATGGAGGCGACGTCGGCCATGAAGCGTGCGCTCAGATCCCCGTCCACCACCCGGTGGTCGAAGGACCCACCCAGGGTGGTGATCCAGCGGGGGATGACCTCGCCGTCGAGCACCCACGGCTTCTGCTTGATGGTGCCGAACGCCACGATCGCCACCTCACCCGGGTTGATGATGGGCGTACCCGTGTCGATGCCGAGCGCACCGATGTTGGTGACCGTCAGCGTGCCGCCCTGCATCTGCGCCGGCTGCGTCTTCCCCGCGCGCGCCGTGGTGGCGAGCTCGTTGATCGCGAGCGCGAGTTCCTTCAACGAGAGGTTCTGCGCCTCCTTAATGTTCGGGACCATCAGGCCCCGGGGGGTCGCCGCGGCGATGCCGAGATTCATGAAGTGCTTCACGTGGATCTCGTCCTCCGCCCAGGTGGCGTTGACGGACGGGTTGCGTGCCGCCGCCCAGATCACGGCCTTGGCGAGGATCAGCAGGGGTGACACCTTGATCCCCTCGAAGTCGCGGGACGCCTTGAGCCGCTTCACGAACTCCATGGTGCGCGAGGCGTCCACGTCCACGAAGATGCTGACGTGCGGTGCCGTGAAGGCGCTCTGCACCATGGCACGCGCGGTGGCCTTGCGGACGCCCTTGACGGGGATGCGCTCCACCCGTCCCCCGCCCAGGCGGGTGGGATCCTTCCAGAAGGAGTCAGCGCCGTCCTTCTCGGCGTCGCGCTGCGCCTGGTAGCTGAGGAGGTCCTGCTTCGTGACCTCCCCGGTGGACCCGGTGGCGGGCACGTCCGCGAGGTCGATCCCGAGGTCACGCGCGGCCTTGCGGACGGGCGGCTTGGCCAGGACGCGGTTGATGAGCTGGTTGATCGGGTCCAGCAGCGAGGCTCCGGGTTTCTGCACCTGGTCGCTGCGGACCGCGGTCGGTGCAAGGTCGGCCTGGGCCGGCGGAGCATCGATCGTCGCAGGAGGGGTCGACGGCCTACCCACCGGAGAGCCTGCCTGCTGCTCCGATGTCCTCGGCGACGGACCCTGGGCCTTCCGCGGGCGGCGCTTCACCGCGTCCGCCTTGGGCCCGGTCCCCACGAGGGGGCCCGGCGTCGGTTCAGGCTCCGGTGCCGGCTCGGCGGAACCGCCCGCAGGTGTCGCCACCTCACCCGGCATGTCCGGTACCGGTACGGCGCCGTCGGCCTCGTCGGCGGGCAGCTCCGGGCCGGGCGCGCCGTCCGAGGAGTCTCCTGGGGTTTCGGGTGAGCCGGACACGGCGTCCTCCACCGAGATGATGGGCGTTCCCACCTCGATGGTCACCCCCTCGGCGACGAGCAGCTCGGCCACCGTGCCGGCGAACGGTGACGGGAGCTCGACGATCGACTTAGCCGTCTCGATCTCGCAGATGACGTCGTTGACGGCCACGGTGGCCCCGGCTGCGACTTTCCACTGCACGATCTCGGCCTCGGTCAGGCCCTCTCCGACGTCGGGGAGTTCGAAGGTATTGAGTGTCATGGCGGCCCTTCAGTACGCGAAGGCACGGTCGAGTGCCTCGAGGATGCGATCGATGTCCGGGAGGTAGTGCTCCTCCACCCGTGCCACGGGGTAGGGCATGTGGAAACCACCCACACGGAGCACCGGTGCTTCGAGGGAGAGGAAGGCGCGCTCGGAGATCCGGGCGGCGAGCTCCCCGCCGATCCCACCGAACGTCGGGGCCTCGTGGGCCACCACGAGGCGGCCCGTCCGGGCGACCGACTCCGTGACGGTGTCGAAGTCGATCGGGGAGATGGAGCGCAGGTCGATCACCTCGATGCTGCGGCCGTCCTCCTCGGCCGCCGCCGCGGCGGCCAGGGCCACGGGGACGAGCGGACCGTAGGCCACCACCGTGGCGTCGGTGCCGCGACGCAGCACCTGGGCGGAGAACGGGTCGACGGCGGGCGCCGAGGTGTCCACCTCACCCTTGAGCCAGTAGCGCCGCTTCGGTTCGAAGACGATCACCGGGTCCTCGCAGGTAATGGCCTGCTGGATCATCCAGTAGGCGTCCTGGGCGTTGGACGGCGTGATGATACGCAGTCCCGCGGTGTGGGCGAAGAGCGCCTCGGGCGATTCCGGGTGGTGCTCCCCGCTGCCGATGCCACCGCCGTAGGGGATCCGGATGACCACGGGCGCACTCAGCATGCCGTCGCTGCGGGTACGGAGCTTCGCGAGCTGGGTGGGGATCTGGTTGAGCCCCGGGAACACGAAGCCGTCGAACTGGATCTCGCAGACGGGCCGGTAGCCGCGCAGCGCGAGCCCGATCGCGGTGCCGATGATCCCGGACTCGGCGAGCGGGGTGTCAACCACCCGCAGTGCACCGAACTCCTTCTTGAGCCCGTCGGTCACCCGGTAGACGCCGCCGAGGTCACCGATGTCCTCCCCCATCAGCAGGGTTCTGGGGTCCTGCGCCAGGGCGGCACGCAGACCCTCGTTGATGGCCTTGGCAATGGTCATCGTGGCCATCAGTCGCGCGTCCCTTCATCGGCGAAGCCTGCCTCGTAGTCCCGGAAGAGCTGCAGCTCCTCCTGGACCAGCGGATGCGGCTCGGCGTAGACCATGGCGAACCTGTCCGCGAGGTCGGGGCCGGTCATGGCGAGCACACCGGCGCGGAGATCGGCCGCCAGGGTCCTGGCCTCCTGGGTCAGTCCCTCGAAGAACGTCTCGTCGGCGAGGCCCTGCGAGCGCAGGTGCGTCTCGAGCCGGAGCAGGGGGTCCCTGGGCCGCCACTCCTGCTCGTCCTGCGTCAGGCGGTACTTGGTGGGGTCGTCCGCCGTGGTGTGTGCGCTCATCCGGTAGGTGTACGCCTCGATCAGGACCGGCCCCCTCCCCGAGCGCGCGTGCTCCAGCGCCCACCGGGTCACGGCCTCCACCGCGAGGACGTCGTTGCCGTCCACCCGCACCCCCGGGAAGCCGTAGCCCTCCGCGCGCCTGGCCAGCGGCACCCTCGTCTGCACGGTGGAGGGCACCGAGATGGCCCACTGGTTGTTCTGGCAGAAGAACACCACGGGTGCGTCGAAGGACGCCGCGAACACCATGGACTCGTGGACGTCGCCCTCGGAACTGGCGCCGTCCCCGAAGTAGGCGATCGTGGCCGCGGGCGGCAGTGCCGGGTCCGACAGCTGGTCCCGCTGCATGCCCATGGCGTACCCGACGGCGTGCAGCGACTGGGCGGCGAGCACGAGGGTGTAGAGGTGGAAGTTCTTCTCCCGCGGGTCCCAGCCGCCGTTGGTCACTCCCCGGAACAGGCGGAGTATCTCGGTGAGCTCGACCCCCCGGGTGAGGGCGACGCCGTGTTCACGGTAGGTGGGGAAGGCGTAGTCCTGCTGCTCGAGGGCTCGGCCCGAACCGATCTGCGCTCCCTCCTGCCCCGTCAGCGGGACCCAGAGGGCCAGCTGACCCTGCCGCTGGAGCGCGGTGGACTCCTGGTCGAAGCGCCGGAGGAGGAACATGTCGCGGTAGAGCGAGCGCAGGTGTGCGGGATCGGTGGAGGAGAGATAAGGGGAGAAGTCGACGACGCTCCCGGCCACCTCCGCGCTCAGGTTCGCGGAGAGGACGCCGTCCGGTGCGAGGACCTGCAGCATCTCCGGTTCCGGCACCAGACCGGCCTCGGCGATCTGCGCTGACCGCACCATGTCCTCGGCCTCGAACTCCGCTGTCGGCAGTCGGCTGCCACTCATCCTTCGCTCCTTACCCGGCGCTCTCCATGCCCCGCAAGGCATGTATGTCGCAAGTCATACACCGGAGAACATATGTTCCGGTGGCGTACTGACCAAGCGTAGTCAGCACAGGCCCGTCGGCCTATTCAGTCCTCTTCCCGAGCGGGGGAGGAACCGGGGTGTACTCTCTGCACAGCCCCAGGAAGCGGGTGTTCGCCGCTTCCTCGCCGATGGAGACGCGGACCCCCTCACCGGCGAACGCACGCACGGCCAGGCCCTGCTCGCCCGCCCGCGCCGCGAACTCCTGGGTGGCCTCGCCGAGCGCGAGCCACACGAAGTTCCCCTCCGCCTCGGGGATGTCCCACCCGGAGGCCCGAAGGCCCTCCACCACGCGGTTCCTCTCGTCCACGATGCCCTGCACCCGTCCACGCACCTCGGGCAGATGACGCAGCGAGGTCACAGCAGCATGCTCGGCGACCTGCGAGACGGCGAACGGTACGGCGCTGACCCGCAGATGCCGGGTCAGGTGGTCCTGGGACACCGAGTACCCCACCCGGAGACCTGCCAGACCGTGGGCCTTGGAGAACGTCCGGAGCACGATCACGTTCGGGTGGTCGCGATAGAGCTCGATGCCGTCCACGGCGTCGGGGCGGCGGACGAACTCCTGGTAGGCCTCGTCGATCACCACCACCACGTCCTCGGGGACCGCCGCGAGGAAGCCGACCACCTCGCCGCGGGTGAGGACCGGCCCGGTGGGGTTGTTCGGTGTGCACAGCAGGACCACCCGGGTGCGCTCCGTGACGGCCGCCGCCATGGCGGCGAGATCGTGCGTGCCGTCCGCGCGGAGCGGCACCTGCACCCCCAGTGCACCGGCCAGGCCCACGCTGATCGGGTAGGCCTCGAAGGAGCGCCACGCGTAGACCACCTCGTCCGGGGCCGCGAAGTCGTTCTGCCCGGCGAAGGTGGCCAGGATCTGGTTGAGCGCACCCAGACTCCCGCCCCCGGTGACGATGTCCGTGGCAGGGACACCCAGCGCGCCCGCGAGCTCCGTCCGCAGTGCCGTGGTGAGCGGGTCCGGGTACCGGTTGATCGCGGTCTCGGCGGCGATGGCGTCCAGGACCGCGGGCAGCGGGGGCAACGGATTCTCGTTGGAGGAGAGTTTGAAGCTCTCTAGTCCCTCGACCGCCACGGGGGGCTTGCCCGCCGCATAGCGTGGGAGCCTGCCGAGCACACCGCGGGGCCGGACACCATGGCCCCGCCCCTCCTCCCCGGGCTCTCCGCCGGGGCGATCCACAGGGGCATCATCGATCGACGTCATGGCCATAGCCTAGACCCGCGCCGGAGCGGATCCGGTCCGGGCGCCGCCCCGCGCACCGGTACCGCTCCGGGCGTGCGGAGGGTGGTGAAGGATGAGCGGCGGGCCCTACCGGTCACCCCGGCCGCCGCGAGGAGGGCCGCGGCCGCGGCGAGGGACGGCGCTGCGCTCGCGTCGACCAGCCGGGCCCCCTCCTCGTAGTTCTCCAGCTT
>NZ_LGIU01000015.1 GCF_001187915.1 Arthrobacter sp. RIT-PI-e
GACCTGCAGGCACTGCGCACCTGGGACTCGCTCACCCCGGGCCACCCCGAGTACCGCCACACCAACGGCGTGGAGATCACCACCGGGCCGCTCGGCCAGGGCCTGGCCACCTCCGTGGGCTTCGCCTACGGTCAGCGCCGGCAGCGCGGCATGTTCGACGCCGACGCCCCCGCCGGTACCAGCCCGTTCGACCACACCATCTGGGTCATCGCCTCCGACGGCGACCTCCAGGAGGGCGTCACCGCCGAGGCGTCCTCCCTCGCGGGCCACCAGGAGCTCGGCAACCTCGTGGTCATCTACGACCAGAACCACATCTCCATCGAGGACGACACCGACGTCGCCTTCACCGAGGACGTCCTCAAGCGCTACGAGGCCTACAACTGGCACGTGCAGCGCGTGGACTGGACGAAGACCGGCGAGTACGTCGAGGACGTCGCCGAGCTGTACACGGCGCTCATGGCCGCGAAGAACGAGACCTCCAAGCCCTCGATCATCGCGCTCCGCACGATCATCGGCTACCCGGCGCCGAACAAGCAGAACACGGGTAAGATCCACGGTTCCGCCCTCGGCAAGGACGAGGTCGCGGCCGTGAAGGAGGCCCTCGGGTTCGATCCCGAGAAGCACTTCGACGTGGACCCCGAGGTCCTCGAGCACGCCCGTGGTGTGGTGCAGCGCGGGGCGGACGCCCACAGCGAGTGGCAGCAGGGCTTCGACGCGTGGAGGTCCGAGCACGCGGACGAGGCGGCGCTCCTGGAGCGCATCCAGGCCCGCACCCTCCCCGAGGGCTGGGAGGCCGAGCTCCCCAGCTTCGAGGCGGGCAAGGACATGTCCACCCGCGCGGCCTCCGGCAAGGTGCTCACGGCGATCGGCCCGGCCCTGCCCGAACTGTGGGGTGGCAGCGCTGACCTCGCCGAGTCCAACAACACCACCATCGAGGGCTCGCCGTCGTTCATCCCGGAGAGCCGCCAGACGGACGCCTGGTCGGGCAACCCGTACGGTCGCGTGCTCCACTTCGGCATCCGCGAGCACGCCGCAGCGGCGATCGTCAACGGCATCGTGATGCACAGCAGCACCCGGGCGTTCTCGGGCACGTTCCTGATCTTCAGTGACTACCAGCGCCCCGCCGTCCGCCTCGGCGCCCTGATGGGCGTCCCGGCCATCTACGTGTGGACCCACGATTCGATCGGTCTCGGCGAGGACGGGCCCACGCACCAGCCCGTGGAGCAGCTCGCCTCGCTCCGGACCATCCCGGGTCTCGACGTGGTCCGCCCCGGTGACGCGAACGAGGTGGCCGTCGCCTGGCGGACGATCCTCGGGAACACCGACAACCCGGCGGGCCTGGTGCTCACGCGCCAGAACATCCCCACCTACGAGCGGGGCACCGGCGCCGCCGAGGGCGACACCTTCGGTTCCGCCGAGGGCGTGGCGAAGGGCGGGTACGTCCTCGCCGAGGCGAAGAACGGCACCCCCGACGTCATCCTCATCGGTACCGGCTCCGAGGTGCAGCTCGCCGTCGAGGCGCGCGAGACCCTGGCGGCCGAGGGCATCTCCGCCCGCGTGGTGTCGATGCCGAGCCTCGAATGGTTCAACGCGCAGGACGCGGACTACCGCGACAGCGTGCTCCCCCGCACCGTCCGGGCCCGCGTGTCCGTCGAGGCGGGCGTCTCGCAGAGCTGGTACGGTCTGCTCGGCGACGCCGGCCGCAGCGTCTCGCTGGAGCACTACGGAGCCTCCGCCGACTACAAGACGCTCTACCGCGAGTTCGGCATCACCGCGGAGGCCGTCGTGGCCGCGGCGAAGGACTCCCTCGACGCGGTGTCCGCCGATCCGCTGGCCCCGAACGGCACGGCGGCCATGCCGTCCGGACGGCGCGCCACCGAGACCGGCGACCAGCAGTAGTCCCGGACCCACCTCAGAATCCAGCACACAGTCTTTCCGCGCACAGCGGGCAAGGAGCACATCATGACAACACCCACAGCTGACCTCTCGGCCGCCGGCGTCTCCATCTGGCTCGACGACCTCTCCCGTGAGCGCCTCAACTCCGGCGGTTTCAAGCGCCTGATCGAGGACCTCGACGTGGTGGGGGTCACCACCAACCCGAGCATCTTCGCGGCCGCCCTGAAGAACGGCGACTCCTACGCGACGCAGGTCGGGGCGCTCGCCGAGGCCGGCGCCGACGTCGACCAGGCGGTCTTCGACATCACCACGCACGACGTCGCCCAGGCCTGTGACCTCTTCGCCGCGGAGGCCAAGCGCACCGACGGCGCCGACGGCCGCGTCTCGATCGAGGTGGACCCACGCCTGTCGCGCGACACCGCCGGCACCATCGCCGAGGCCAAGCGCCTCCACGCGAAGGTGCAGCGCACCAACGTGCTCATCAAGATCCCGGCCACCGTGGAGGGCCTCGAGGCCATCACGGCGACACTCGCCGCGGGCATCAGCGTCAACGTCACGCTGATCTTCTCCCTGGACCGCTACCGGGCCGTCATCAACGCCTACATGCTGGGCATCGAGCAGGCCAGGGAGAACGGCCACGACCTCTCCAAGATCCAGTCGGTCGCCTCGTTCTTCGTCTCCCGCGTGGACGCCGAGATCGACAAGCGGCTCGACGCGATCGGCTCGGACGAGGCGACGGCGCTGAAGGGCAAGGCGGGGGTCGCGAACGCACGGCTCGCCTACCGCATCTTCGAGGAGCAGTTCGCCACCGAGCGCTGGCAGGTGCTCAAGGACGCCGGTGCCAATGCGCAGCGGCCGCTCTGGGCCTCTACGGGCGTCAAGGACCCGAACCTGCCGGACACCCTCTACGTGGCCGGGCTCGTGGCCCCGGACGTGGTGAACACCATGCCCGAGAAGACGCTCGACGCCATGGCCGACCACGGCGTGGTGGAGGGCGACACCATCACCGCCACCTACGATGCGTCCAACGAGGTGCTGGACACGCTGGACACCCTCGGCGTCTCCTACAGCGAGGTCGTGGACCAGCTGGAGACCGAGGGGCTCGACAAGTTCGTGACCAGCTGGTCCGAGCTGCTCGAGACCGTGCAGACCGCACTCGACGCGGCGAAGGCCTGAGCACCGTGGGTTCCTTCGCCCTCACCGCCTCCGGCGCCGCCCTCGCGGCCGTGGACTCGGCGGTCCCCGTCCTCGTGCAGGACTCCGTCGCGTCCCGCCTCCTCGCCAAGGACGTGACCCTGTGGGGTCCCGACGCGGAGTCGGAGGCCTCGATCCGGCTCGGCTGGCTCGATCTCTTCGACGGTTCGCGGGCTTTGGTGCCCGAGATCGCGGGTCTCCGTGCGGATCTGCTGGCCGAAGGGGTGGACCGCATCGTCCTGTGCGGCATGGGAGGCTCGTCCCTGGCACCGGAGGTCATCACCAAGGAGGCCGGCGTGCCCCTGGTGGTGCTGGACGCCACCGACCCGGAGCAGGTGCGTGCCGCGCTGGAGAAGGACCTCGAGCGCACCGCCATCGTGGTGTCCTCGAAGTCCGGTTCCACCGTGGAGACCGATTCCCAGCGCCGGCTCTTCGAGCAGGCATTCACCGACGCCGGCATCGACGTGGCCTCGCGGATCGTCGTCGTCACCGACCCCGGGTCACCGCTCGACGAGGCGTCGCGGCAGGCCGGGTACCGCCGGGTCTTCAACGCGAACCCGGAGGTGGGGGGCCGGTACTCGGCCCTGACCGCCTTCGGGCTGGTGCCCTCCGGCCTGGCCGGGGCGGACATCGCCGCACTGCTCGACGACGCCGAGGACAGCGCGGAGTTCCTGGGCGACGACGTCTCGGACAACGTGGGCCTGCAGCTCGGGGCCGTGCTCGGCGGGACTTCGCCGCTGCGCGACAAGATCGTGTTCGCCGACGCAGGATCCGGGCTTCCGGGGTTCGCCGACTGGGCCGAGCAGCTGATCGCCGAGTCGACCGGCAAGCTCGGGACGGGGCTGCTCCCGGTGGTCGCCTCGAGCGACGCCCCCGAGCTCGCGGAGGTCGCGGACGACGTCCTGCCCGTGATCCTCGCGCCCTTCGACGAGGCCCCGAGCGAGGAGACGACCCAGGGCACCCGCGTGACCGTCAGCGGCTCCCTCGGCAGCCAGCTGTTCGTCTGGGAGTACGCCGTCGCCGTCGCGGGCCGCCTGCTGGGCATCAACCCGTTCGACCAGCCCGACGTCGAGGCCGCCAAGAAGGCTGCGCGGGGTCTGCTGGACGCCCGCCCCGAACCCGCTCCCGCGGCATTCGTGGACGGTGTGGTGGAGGTGCGCGGCGACCCGAGCCTCCTCGGCTCCTCCGCCACCCTCCCGGAAGCGCTCGAGGCCCTCCTCGCGACGCTGCCGGAGAACGGGTACCTGTCCGTCCAGGCGTACCTGGACCGGCACGAGCAGGCGGACCTCGAGGGCATCCGCTCCCCGCTGGCCGCCGCGACCGGCCGTCCCGTCACCTTCGGGTGGGGACCGCGCTTCCTGCACTCCACGGGTCAGTACCACAAGGGCGGCTCCCCCGTCGGCGTGTACCTCCAGCTCACCGGCAGCAGCAGCACCGACCTCGAGGTGCCCGACCGGCCCTTCACCTTCGGGGAGCTCATCTCGGCCCAGGCCGCGGGTGACGCCCAGGTGCTGGCCGATCACGGGCGGCCCGTCCTGCGCCTGCACCTCACGGACCGCGCCGCGGGCGTGGCCCAGGTGCGCGACGCCATCGCCTCCCTCGTCGCGTCCGGCGGGGACCACCCCGAGAACGGTTGAGCATGTCCGACAGTACTGCGCCACGAACCGCCAACCCCCTCCGGGATCCCCGTGACCGACGGCTGAGTCGCATCGCCGGTCCGTCGTCGCTGGTGCTGTTCGGGGTCACGGGCGATCTCGCCCGGAAGAAGCTGATGCCGGCGATCTACGACCTCGCCAACCGCGGTCTGCTCCCGCCGAGCTTCGGCCTGGTCGGCTTCGGCCGGCGTGACTGGAGCGACGAGGAGTTCGTCGAGCAGGTCAGGGACTCCGTGACGCAGCACGCGCGCACCCCGTTCGACGAGACCGTGTGGGAGCAGCTCGCCGCCGGCATCCGCTTCGTCCAGGGCAACTTCGACGACGACGCGGCGTTCGAGCAGCTGCGCGGGACGCTGCAGGACCTGGACCGGAGCAGGGGGACCCGCGGGAACGCCGCGTTCTACCTCTCCATCCCCCCGAAGGCCTTCGAGGCGGTGTGCCAGAAGCTCTCGGAGCACGGTCTCGCGCAGCCCGAGGACAACCAGTGGCGGCGCGTGGTCATCGAGAAGCCCTTCGGCCACGACCTCGGCTCCGCCCAGGAGCTGAACAGCATCGTGGAGGAGGTCTTCCCCCCGGACGCGGTGTTCCGGATCGACCACTACCTCGGGAAGGAGACGGTCCAGAACATCCTCGCGCTGCGGTTCGCGAACCAGATGTTCGAACCCCTCTGGAACGCCAACTACGTGGACCACGTGCAGATCACCATGGCGGAGGACATCGGGATCGGCAGCCGCGCCGGGTACTACGACGGCGTGGGCGCGGCTCGCGACGTGATCCAGAACCACCTGCTGCAGCTGCTGGCCCTGACCGCCATGGAGGAGCCCATCTCCTTCGACGCGGATCACCTCCGCAGCGAGAAGGAGAAGGTGCTCGCCGCCGTCTCCCTCCCCGAGGACCTCTCCGGCTGCTCGGCCCGCGGGCAGTACGAGGCCGGCTGGCAGGGTGGGGAGCACGTCAACGGCTTCCTCGAGGAGGAGGGCATCCCCGCCGACTCCGCCTCCGAGAGCTTCGCGGCACTCCGTCTGGACATCAACACCCGCAGGTGGGCCGGCGTACCGTTCTACCTGCGGGCCGGCAAGCGCCTCGGCCGCCGGGTCACGGAGATCGCGGTGGTGTTCAAACGCGCACCCAACCTGCTCTTCCGTGACCACGACGCGGAGGACTTCGGCCAGAACGCCGTGGTGATCCGCGTGCAGCCGGACGAGGGCATCACCATCCGCTTCGGGTCCAAGGTCCCGGGCACGCAGATGGAGGTGCGCGACGTCACCATGGACTTCGGGTACGGGCACTCCTTCACGGAATCCAGCCCGGAGGCCTACGAACGCCTCATCCTCGACGTGCTGCTGGGCGAGCCGCCCCTGTTCCCCCGCCAGGCCGAGGTGGAACTGTCCTGGCAGATCCTCGACCCGTTCGAGGAGTACTGGGCCTCGCTCGGCACCCAGCCGGACCCCTACGTGCCCGGTAGCTGGGGACCGGCATCCGCCGACGAGCTGCTCGCAGCCGATGGACGAACCTGGAGAAGGCCATGATCGTGGACCTGCCGGACACCACCACCTCGAAGGTGTCCAAGAAACTGATGTCCCTGCGCGAGCAGGGCGGCGTGGTGGCCCTCGGGCGGGTGCTGACCCTCGTGGTCGTCACCACCTCGGGCCACGAGGAGGAGGCGATCGACGCGGCCAACGAGGCCAGCCGTGAGCACCCCTGCCGCATCATCGTGCTCGCCGAAGGTTCGCCCGACGAACCCACCCGCCTCGACGGCCAGATCCGCGTGGGGGGTGACGCCGGCGCCTCCGAGGTGGTGGTGCTCCGCGGGTACGGGGAGTTGTCCGCGGAGAACGAGTCCCTGGTGTCCGCCCTCCTGCTGCCGGACGCCCCGATCGTGGCGTGGTGGCCGCACGGGGCGCCCGAGGCGGCGTCGCAGACCTCAATCGGGGGCATCGCACGCCGGCGGATCACCGATTCCGCCACCGAGCAGGACCCCACCGCGGCGCTGTCCAACCTCGGCCGTACCTACGCCGCCGGTGACACGGATCTCGCCTGGACGCGCCTGAGCAACTGGCGCATCCAGCTGGCCGCCGTGCTGGACCAGCTGCAGGGTGAGAACCCCATCACCTCCGTGACCGTCGAGGGGGCGGTGGACTCCCCCAGTACCGTGCTCCTCGCCGCCTGGCTGATGCAGGCACTCGATGTGCCTGGCACGATCACCTCGGCCCCCGCGGGTACCGGGCTGAAGCGTGTGGTCCTCGCCCGGGAGGGCGGGGACGTCGAGCTGCACCGTCCGGGCAAGGACGTCGCCGAGCTGCATCAGCCGGCCCAGCCGGTGCAGCGGATCTCACTGCCCCGCCGGAGCCTGCGCGACTGCCTCGCGGAGGAGCTGCGGCGGCTGGACCCCGATGAGGTCTTCGGTGAAGTGATCACCGAAGGACTCGCCCGCACCGAACCGAGGAGCCCCGCTGCATGAGTGCCGAACCGAAAGTGAGTATCCATCCGTCGCAGGCGTCCCTCGCCGCGGCCGTGGCCGCCCGGCTGATCACCCGGCTCGTGGACGTGCAGAGCGAGCGGGGTACCGCCACGGTGGTGCTGACCGGTGGGTCCATCGCCACCGCCGCCCTGCAGGCCGTCGCGGACTCCCCCGCGCACACCGCGGTGGACTGGGCCATGGTGCACTTCTGGTGGGGGGACGAACGTTTCCTGCGCGCGGAGGATCCCGATCGCAACGCCGTGCAGGCGCGTGCAGCGCTGCTCGACCACATCGGCGCGGACCCCGTCAAGATCCACGAGTTCGGCTCGAAGGACGAGTTCCCCGACGAGGACGCCGCAGCCGCGGACTACGCCGAGCAGCTGGCGGCGGCGGCGCGCGACGAGCGGGAGGCCGACGCGGACGCGGTGCAGCCGGATGCACGTCTGCCCCGCTTCGACGTGCTCCTGCTCGGCGTGGGACCGGATGCCCACGTGGCGTCCCTGTTCCCGGAGCTGGCGGGCATCCGCACCAAGGGCGCGACCACGGTGGGCGTCGCCGACGCGCCCAAACCGCCACCGCAGCGTGTCTCCCTGACCCTGGAGGCCATCAACACGGCGCAGGAGGTCTGGCTCTCCGTCAGCGGCAGCGACAAGGCCGGTGCGGTGGGTCTGGCCCTCGCGGGAGCCGGTGCCGTGCAGGTCCCCGCAGCCGGCGCACGCGGGCTGCGGAAGACCCTCTGGCTGATCGACCAGGACGCCGCGCAGAAGCTGCCCGGGCGGCTCATCGACCAGGGCGAGACCGCGGACTGAGGTGCACGGGAAAGCCCCCGTCTCCCTTCGGGGAGACGGGGGCTTCTTCGTGGTCGAGGCCGACCGGGTGTGGGGCTACTGCGGGCCGGCGAACCGCTGCAGGAGACCGAGGGCCACGATGACCACTCCCCAGGACAGGCCGAGGGCCACGGTGAACCGGTTGAGGTTCCGCTCGGCGACGCCCGAGGATCCCATGCTGGAGGTCATGCCACCACCGAACATGTCCGACATGCCGCCGCCCCGGCCCTTGTGGAGCAGGATCAGGAGGGTCAGGAGCAGACTCGTGATCCCGAGCAGGACGAGCAGGATGATACGGAGGATTTCCACGGGGCCCTTTCAAGGCTCGGTAGCCGCCGCGAGGGCGGCGGGGGCACTCTACTGGTCCTGGACCAGGTGCTGTTCGGACCTGACAATACTAGCAAACTCGTCCACGTCGAGACTCGCCCCGCCGACCAGCACGCCGTCGACGTCGCGCCCCTTCAGGATGCTCGCCACGTTGGCCGCCTTCACCGACCCGCCGTACAGCAGGCGGGTCCTCGCGGCCGTGTCGGCGTCGAAGATCATGGCCAGTTCGGCGCGGATCGCGGCGCACATCTCCTGGGCGTCCTCGGGTCCGGCCACCTCGCCCGTGCCAATCGCCCACACCGGCTCGTAGGCGACCACGAGCTGGGACGCCTGCTCGGCGGACAGGCCTGCGACACCCGCGCGGAGCTGTTCGAGCGTGTGCGCCACGTGCGTACCGCCCTGACGGATCTCGAGTCCCTCGCCCACGCAGAGCACCGGCACCAGCCCGTGCCGGAAGGCCGCCTGGACCTTGCGGTTCAGGAGCTCGTCCGACTCGGCGTGGAGGGTGCGGCGTTCCGAGTGGCCCACGAGCACGTAGGTGCAGTCGAGCTTGTCGAGGAACTGCCCCGAGATGTCACCGGTGTAGGCCCCCGAGTCCTCGGGCGAGAGATCCTGTCCGCCGTAGACGACGTCGAGTTTGTCGCCCTTGACCAGGGTCTGCACGCCGCGGAGATCGGTGAACGGCGGGAACACGGACACCTCGACGCGGTCGAAGTCGTGGGCGGCGTCCTTCAGGGTCCAGGCGAGCTTCTGCAGGAAGGTGATGCCCTGCATGTGGTCGAGGTTCATCTTCCAGTTGCCGGCGATGAGCGGTCGGCGGTCGAACGCGCCGTTGGTCGAAGTGGTCATGGTGCTGCTCCCTCTCTTGGTTCCGTGGAAGCGGGACCCACCCGGGGTGTGCCCGGGTGGGTCCCGCTCTTGTGCGCGGGTCCGGTGAGCAGCCCCACGGCGCTCACCGGACCCGCGCCTACTGCTCGTCGCGTGCGAGGGCCGTCAGCCCCGGCAGTTCCTTGCCCTCGAGGTACTCCAGGCTCGCCCCACCACCGGTGGAGATGTGCCCGAACCGGTCGTCGGGGAACCCGAGCCCGCGGACGGCCGCCGCGGAGTCCCCGCCGCCGACGACGGTCAGTGCCCCGTCCGCCTGGGCGTCGACGAGCGCCTGCGCGACGGCCCGGGTACCTCCGGCGAACGCCTCGAACTCGAACACACCCATCGGGCCGTTCCAGAACACGGTCCTCGCCTCGGCGATGTTCGCCGCGAAGTCCGCTCCCGTGGCCGGGCCGATGTCCAGCCCGATGCCTCGCGCACCGTGGGCACCCGTCTCCATGGCGTCCGCGGCGATCACGCTGGAGGCGGCGTCCGCGGAGAACTTCTCGGCCACCACGATGTCCGTGGGGAGCACGAACCGGGTGCCGTCACGGGAACCGCGCTCCAGGTAGCCGCGGACGGTCTCCACCTGGTCCTCCTCGAGGAGACTCGCGCCCACGCGGTGCCCCTGCGCCGCGAGGAAGGTGAACACCATGCCGCCGCCCACGAGGATGCGGTCCGCGGTGCCGATGAGGTTCTCGATCACGGCGAGCTTGTCCGAGACCTTCGAGCCTCCCAGGACCACCACGAAGGGACGCTGCGGGTCCCGGGTGAGCTTCTCGAGCACCACGAGCTCCGCCTCGACCAGGTCACCCTGGTAGGAGGGGAGGAGAGCGGCGATGTCGTACACGCTGGCGTGCCGGCGGGGCACCGCCCCGAAGGCGTCGTCCACGTAGGCGCCGTCCGGCCCCACGAGGTCGGCGAGCTCGCGTGCGAGGGCGCCACGCTCGTCGTCGTCCTTGCTCGTCTCCCGGGGGTCGAAGCGGACGTTCTCGAGGACGAGGACCTCACCGTCCGTCAGTGCCGCGGCCGCGGCGCGCGCGCCGTCGCCGACGGTGTCGTGGGCGAGCGACACCGGGAAGTCCGCAAGATCCCGCAGCGTGTCCACCGCGGGCTTCAACGAGTACTTCTCCTCCGGGGCCCCCTTGGGGCGGCCGAGGTGCGCCATGACGATCACCGCGGCCCCCGCCTCGCTCAGCTTGCGCAGAACGGGCAGGGAGGCGCGGACACGGCCGTCGTCGGTGACCCTCAACCAGGGGACATCACCCTCGAGGGGCACGTTCAGGTCGGAGCGCACGAGGATCCGGCGGCCCCGGACGCCCTCCGCGAGGAGGTCGTCGAGCGATGCGTATGCCACGGGGAGGACCGCCTAGGAGAGCTTCGCCGCGACGATCTCGGTCAGGTCGACCAAGCGGTTCGAGTAGCCCCACTCGTTGTCGTACCAGGAGACCACCTTGACCTGGTTGCCGATCACCTTGGTAAGCCCCGAGTCGAAGATCGACGAGTGGGGGTCGGTGACGATGTCCGAGGACACGATCGGGTCCTCGGTGTAGGAGAGGTAGCCCTTCATGGGACCCTCTGCGGCGGCTGCCTTGTAGGCGGCGTTGACCTCCTCGACGGTGACCTCGCGGTCGAGGGTGACGGTGAGGTCGGTGGCGGAACCTGTGGGGACGGGGACGCGGATGGCGTAGCCGTCCAGCTTGCCCTTCAGCTCGGGCAGGACCAGGCCGATGGCCTTGGCGGCACCCGTGGAGGTGGGGACCATGTTGATGGCCGCGGCGCGGGCCCGGCGGAGGTCCTTGTGCGGGCCGTCCTGCAGGTTCTGGTCGGCGGTGTAGGCGTGGATGGTGGTCATCAGGCCACGCTGGATTCCGAAGGAGTCGTTCAGCACCTTGGCCAGGGGGCCGAGGCAGTTGGTGGTGCAGGAGGCGTTGGAGATGATGTGGTGGTTCTCGGGGTCGTAGTCGCCGTCGTTGACGCCGAGCACCACGGTGAAGTCCTCGTCCGAGGCGGGAGCGGAGATCAGCACCTTCCTGGCACCGGCGTCGATGTGCTTCTGGGCGTCCGAGGCCTTGGTGAAGAAGCCGGTGGACTCGACCACGATGTCGACACCGAGGTCCTTCCAGGGCAGGTTCGCGGGGTCGCGCTCGGCCAGCACCTTCACGCGCTTGCCGCCGACGATCAGGTCTCCGCCCTCGACCTCGACGGAGGTCTTCAGCCGTCCGGTGACGGAGTCGTACTTCAGCAGGTGCGCGAGGGCCTCGGGGCTCGTGAGGTCGTTCACGGCCACGATCTCCAGGTCGGCGCCCTGCTCGAGGGCGGCGCGGAAGTAGTTGCGGCCGATGCGGCCGAAGCCGTTGATTCCGATGCGAGTAGTCACTGGGGTCCATCTCCTTGATAGGTGGTGCCGCTGCTCGTCCCTCTCGGGCGATACCGGCGACGAATGAATCTTGTACCGGGCACGCCGTCGTGCCTTCCGTGGATCGGGTGGTGCGGGGAGGTGTTACCGGCTGGGGGTGATGAGGGTGCTCGCGCCGGTGGTCGCCGCCGCGAGGCGGGCCTGGACATCGGCCCAGTTCACCAGGTTCCACCACGCCTTCACGTACTCCGGCTTCACGTTCACGTAATCCAGGTAGAAC
>NZ_LGIU01000096.1 GCF_001187915.1 Arthrobacter sp. RIT-PI-e
GACCCGGCGTAGGCGTGACGTGGCATGAGCACCACACCACCCGGGGGGACGAGGGCGAGCACGGCCGCCGCGGCACCGAGCCCGGAGGCGAAGACCAGGGCGGGGGTCTCCGCCCCCTCGAGGGCGGCGAGCGCGTCCTCGAAGGGGTCCCAGGTGGGGTTCGAGCCGCGGGCGTAGACGCGGTCCCCCGCCTGCGGCGGGCGCGTCTCGTGGAAGGTGGAGGAGAGGACGATCGGCGAGTTCACGGGGGCGTCGTGCTCCCGCGGCGGACGCCCGGCCGCGACGGTGAGGGTGTCCGGGGCGAGGGAGGAGCGCTCGTGTGCCATGGGCCGAGCCTACTGCGCGGCGCCGTCCACACGGAGTGTGTCAGCGGGCGGAAAGGTCCCCGTACCTCGGTAGGCTTGGCGCGTGACCACTCCCCTGCCGCACGGGCTCCCCGGGCTCTTCATCGCGCTCGAGGGCGGTGACGGTGCGGGCAAGTCGACGCAGGCGGCGCTGCTCCATGATGCGCTCCAGGCCGGCGGCCGCACGGTGGTGCGCACCCGGGAACCGGGCGGCACCCCGATCGGGGAGGAGCTGCGTTCGCTGGTGCTCGACCACGGGCACGGGGAGATCGACGCCCGCACCGAGGCCCTGATGTTCGCCGCCTCCCGCTCCGCCCACGTGCACCAGGTGATCCTCCCCGCGCTGCGGCGCGGCGACGTCGTGGTCTGCGCCCGCTACATCGATTCCTCCGTGGCCTACCAGGGGACCGGCCGGGGCCTCGGCGCCGAGTCCGTGCTGCAGCTCAACTTCTGGGCCACCGACGGGTTGCGCCCCGATCTGACGGTGCTCCTCGACGTGGCCCCCGCCGAGGGCCGCAGCAGACGCACCTCCGGGACGGTGGCCGAGGACCGCCTGGAGTCAGAGCCCGACGCCTTCCACACGAGCATCCGCTCCGCGTTCCTGGAGCTGGCCGCGGCGGAGCCGTCACGGTACCTGGTACTGGCGGCCTCGGGAGCCGCCGAGGAGATCCACCGGGCCGTCCTCCGGGCGCTGGCCGGGGCCACCGCGTGAGCACCCCGGTGCACGAACTCCCCGCGAGCGGGGTGTGGGCCGAGCTCCGCGGGCAGGAGCAGGTGGTGGAGCAGCTCGGCCGCGCCGCACGCTCCGGCGCCCCCACCCACGCCTGGCTGTTCACCGGCCCCCCGGGATCGGGCCGCTCGAACGCGGCACGGGCCTTCGCCGCGGCACTGCTGTGCGAGCGCACGGAGCTCGAGGAGCGCGGTTGCGGTACGTGCAAGGCCTGCCGCACGGTGCTCGCGGGTACCCACGCGGACCTCACGAACGTCACCACCGAGAAGGTGACCATCAGCATCGAGGAAGCACGCGAACTGGTGCGCAAGGCGCAGGACAAGCCGTCCACGGGGCGCTGGCGCATCATCATCGTCGAGGACGCGGACCGCATGCAGGAACGCGGTACCAACGTGCTGCTCAAGGCCATCGAGGAACCGCCGCCGCACACCATCTGGTTGCTGTGCGCCCCGAGCCCCGGGGACGTGCTGGTGCCCACCCGTTCCCGCTGCCGGCCCGTGGGTCCCCGGCCCCCCCCCGGCCAGGCCGTCGCCGACCCCCCCGGGCCCCGGGGCGGCGTCGACCCCGCCACCGCCGAGGCCGCCGCCCGCGCCGCGCAGAGCCACATCGGCGTGGCCAAGCGGCTCGCGACCGACGACGGCGCCCGGGAGCGCCGCAACCAGATCGTGCGGCTCCCCCTCACCCTGCACTCGGTGTCCGGTGCCATGCGCGCGGCGGCCGACCTCGTGAAGCTCGCGGAGGCGGAGGCCCAGAGTTCCTTCGAGCAGCGCGACGCCGAGGAACGTGCCGCCCTGCTGGCCACCCTCGGCGCCCCGGAGACCGGCACGATGCCGCCGTCGATGCGTGCGCAGATCCGCCGTCTCGAGGAGGACCAGACGCGGCGGGCCAAACGGTCCAGGAACGACTACTTCGACCGCGCGCTCACCGATCTCATCTCCTTCTACCGCGATGTGCTGATGCTGCAGATCGCGGGCGGCAGGTTCCTGGTGAACGAGCCGCTGAGGCCCGAGCTCGAGGAGTTCGCCCGGCGGGATACCGCCGAGGACACCCTGCTGCGGCTCGAGACCATCAACGGGGTGCGGATGCGCCTCGTGACCACCAACGTGTCCGCCCTCCTCGCGATCGAGGCGATGACCGTGAGTCTCCTGTCCCGGAAGGACCTCGACCGATGATGACCACTCCCCCGCACCGGCCGGACGCCCGCGTGAGCAGGAGAGGGGTAGGTCCCGGGATCGCGGCCTCCCTCGCCCTGCTGCTCGGCCTCACCGGGTGCACCCTCTTCTCCGACGACGCCGCGGAGGAACCCATGACGGGTGTGGAGAGCGCCGATCCCGCGGCGATCGGGGACGTGGAGGAGGGCCTCCGCGGTTTCTACGAGCAGGAGGTCGGCTGGGAGAGCTGCGAGGGGAGCTTCTCCTGCGCCACGATCGAGGTGCCCCTGGACTACGCGGACCCGGGTCGCAGCAGCATCGGGATCGCGGCCATCCGCTCCACCGCCACCGGGGAGGCGCAGGGCACCGTCCTCGTCAACCCCGGCGGGCCCGGCGGCTCCGGCGTGAACATCGTCAAGGACTCCCTCTCCTACATCACGAGCCCCCGCCTGCGGGAGGACTACGACATCCTCGGGTTCGACCCCCGCGGCATCAACCGGTCCAGTGCCGTGGAGTGCTACACGGACGAGGAGCAGGACCGGGCACGGCAGGAGAGCTACCCGGCGGATCTGCCTCCCGAGGACCTGCTGCCGCTGCTGGCCGAGGAGGCCACGGAGTACGCGGACCTGTGCGCGGAGCGCACCGGGGAACTCCTGGGCTTCGTGGACACGGTCTCGGCGGCTCGCGACATGGACATCCTGCGCGCGGTGGTCAGCGACGAGAAGCTCAACTACCTGGGCTTCTCCTACGGGACCCAGCTCGGCGCCACCTACGCCGACCTGTTCCCGGAGCGGGTGGGGCGTCTGGTGCTCGACGGCGCGATCGACCCCTCGCTCAGCAACGAGGAGATCACCCTGGGCCAGGCCGTGGGGTTCGAGAACGCGGTGCGGGCCTACGTGGCGGACTGCCAGCAGGGTTCCGGCTGCCCCTACCCGGGCACGGTGGACGACGGCGTGCGCCGGATCCAGGACCTGTTCGACTCCGTGGAGCGCGAGCCCGCCGAGGCCCGCGACGGCCGCCTGGTCCCGGTCTCCACCTTCGTCCAGGGGTTCATCCTCCCGCTCTACGACGACGCGAACTGGCCCACCCTGACCCAGGCGGTGTCCGAGGCGATCGACGGGGACCCGAGCAGCATGCTCTTCCTCGCCGATCTCTCCGCGGACCGGCAGCCCGGAGGGACCTACGCCACCAACTCCACCGCGGCGTTCCTCGCCGTCAACTGCCTGGACTATCCGATGACCAGCGACCCGGACCAGCTGCAGGCGGACGAGGAGGAACTGCTGGACGCCTCACCGACCTTCGGTGCGTTCCTCGCCTACGGCGGCGTCACCTGCGCCCCCTGGGAGTACGGCCCGGTGCTGGAGCCGCACCCCCTGCACGCCGAGGGCGCGGACCCCATCGTGGTGATCGGCACCACCGGCGACCCCGCCACCCCCTACGCGTGGTCCACGGCGCTCGCGGAGCAGCTGGACTCCGGGGTGCACGTGACCTGGGAGGGCGAGGGCCACACGGCGTACGGCCGTTCGAACGACTGCATCCTGGACCTCGTGGACTCCTACTTCGTCGACGGCACGGTGCCCGAGGACGGTGTGCGCTGCTGAGGTGCCTCAGGGCTCCCGGACCAGGTCCGGGGCCCGCGGGTACGGGGTCCGGGCGAGCGCAGGATCGGGGACGGGCAGCGCCCCGGTAGCCCGCGGTCCGGAGAGCCACGGCGCCAGCTCGCACATGGACGGCAGGACGGCGTCGGCCCCTGCCCGCCGCAGCTCCGCGCCGGAGTGGGCGCCGGTGAGCACCCCGACCACCGCGCCGGCTCCCGCACGCTGCCCGGCGAGGATGTCCGAGACCGTGTCGCCGACCACCAGCACGGAGCGGACGTCCTCGATGTCCAGGGCCAGGACGGCGGTGAGGATGATGTCCGGGTGGGGTCTGCCCCTGCCGGCGTCCGACGGGCAGAGGCTGAGATCGGCCAGTCCCATCCAGTCCAGGGACTCCAGGATCATGTTCTGCGTGTGGCGGCCGAACCCGGTGGCGAGGCAGATCTTCAGGCCGGCCTCGCGGAGGGCGAGGATCGCCTCCTCCGCTCCCGGGATGGGCTCCACCCCGTGCGCGGCGAGGAGGGCGTCGTACGCCCGCTCGAAGCTGCGGTTGACCTCCGCGGCGGCGGGAACGCCGTCGAACAGGTGACGGAACACGAGTTCCTTCGAGGTGCCGGAGGTCCGCCGCGCGTAGGCCGTCATGGCGCTGAACGCCTCCGAGCCCTCCCGGACCCCGTGCGAGGTCACCGCCCGGGTGAACGCCTGCTCCTGCAGGGCCCCCTCGTCCACGGTGGTCCCCGCCATGTCGATGACGGCGAGCGAGAACGAGCGGTCCTGGTGCATGTGGCATCCCCTTTGCCCTCCGAACCCGATCCTGGACGGTACGGGTGCCCACCATCATTTCCGGGTCCGCCGACCGGTGGGGGTCCACGAGGGGTCGCGGGGGTGAACCGGGCGCGAACTCCCGGCACGGGGAGCCCTTTTGACCCTGGCCCGGCCCCTCCTATAAAGTGATGGCTTGTGGATCGGACCGCGGGTACGCCCCGGGCCGGGAAGCATTGCCTCCTTAGCTCAGTCGGTAGAGCGTCTCACTCGTAATGAGAAGGTCGCCAGTTCGACTCTGGCAGGAGGCTCCACGTAAGCCCCGGACGGTTCGCCGCCGGGGCTTTCCCGTGCCCGGGGCGAACCCCTCGCCCACCACGGACCCCACGGCTGCGTGGATCGGGGCCGTCAGGCGTCGGCGGGGCGGGGCTCGGCGGGGTCGACCTCGACACCCCGGCGCCCGGGGGTGGCATCGGTGGACACCACCGCGCCGGACTGCAGGAGCGCCTTCAGGGCGTCGGCCGCCTCGGCGTCCGCAGCGGCGGCCGCGAGATTGGCCTCGGTCACGGCGCGCAGGACCTCCTCGCGCTGGATCTTCACCCCGCGCGGTGCGTCGATCCCGATGCGCACACCCTCGCCGCGAGAGTCCAGCACCGTGATGACGATGTCATCACCGATGAGGATCTGCTCACCGACCTTCCGCGTTAGAACGAGCATCGTGTCACTCTATCCCGGTGGACCCGGCTCGGCGTCGCCCGCCCGCGGAGTGGCGCCGAGTGCCCGCCGCCACGGCGGCCCGCCCGTCGGACCACCCGATCCGCAGTCCGAGCGCCAGGACGGTGCCCGGTGTGGCGGTGGCGGCGGACCCGACGACGGCGAGACCGGCCGGTACGAGATCCGCGCGTTCCATGCTCCTGCGCAGTGCACCCACCCAGGCCATGGTGTCCGCCTCCTTCCGCCCGGCGTCGACGGCGAGCCACACCTGGTCGGGGCGCAGCGCGAGCAGTTCGCGGGTGTCCGCGGACGGGTCCACCGAGCCGAGCGACACGAAGACGGGATGCCCGGTGTCCACACCGGCGGCGCGTACGGCGTTGGCCTCGCGCCGGTCCCGCCCCCGGTGGGCGCCCGGTGCGCCCCAGGCCGGGGCGCCTGCGAGCACGGCCGCGGACGGCGCCCCCGCGCCGAGGGCCGCCGCCATCGAGGTGGTGACCTCCCAGGCCGCGGCGGGGAGCCCGACGACCACCACCAGGTCACCGGGTGCGGAGAGCACCTCCGGGAGCCGCGGCGGCACGCCCATCACCCGGCCGGTGACCGGCGGCAGCCCCGCTGGGTCCGCGACGCGGCGCGGCAGGTGCGGCAGGGAGTCCGAGCCGGCGTCGGCGTCCCCGGCGCGCGCCCCCTGGTCGGGGCGCAGCGGCACGGCGTCGAACGCCTCCGGGGTGGACCGGCGCGGACGCCGCGGGGGGGCGGGGGCCTCCGGGGGTGCGGCGTCGGCGTCGGTGGCGGAGGCGAGGTTGTCCATGGGCGCCTCGAAGAGACCGGAGGTGGTGGACACCGCGGCGCCGTCGTCCCTCGCCTGCGCACCGCTGCGGGAGGTGCCCCGCGCCGGGGCGGAGGCCCCCGAGAAGCGCACCTCGTCCAGCTCGGCCTGCTCCAGGAGCGCCTTGATGCCCGTGGGCTCGGTCCCGGTGCTCCGCCGTCCGCGGGGACGCGGCGGCACGACCGTCTCCTCCGGCACCTCCACCACGATCTCGTAGTGCTGCCGGGCGAACATGCCGCGGATACCGCCCACGGTCACGAGCTCCGCGGACACGATCAGCGCCCGCGGCCCGTACAGCGTGGAGGCCTGCGCCTTCAGCTGCTCGAGCGAGGGCCCCTCAAGATGAAACAGCTGCGCTGCCACGCACGACTCCTACGGTCTCGATCGCCACGTTGGAACTCGTCACTTCCTGGTAGGAGAGCCCCGCGGGGTCGCCCGCCTGCGGGCCCACGAGCCGCTTCAGTGCCGGCCGGAGCGCCGGGGCGCACACGAGCACCGCGGAGTGGCCCGCGGCCTCGATGTCCGCCACCGTGGAACGGACGGACGCGATCACGGTCTCGGTGCGGGAGGGGTCCAGCATGATCTGCGTGCCCTGGTCCGAGGGGCGCATCCCCTCCAGCATGGACTGCTCGAGCAGCGGGTCCAGCATGATGACCCGCAGCAGGGTTCCGTCCAGGTACTGCTGCGTGACGGCGGGTCCCAGCGCCGACCGCGCGGCCTCCACCAGCGCCTCCGGGTCGGAGGAAGACTTCGCCTTCAGGGTCAGCGCCTCGTAGATCCGGGCGAGGTCGTTGATGGGGACCTGCTCGGACAGCAGGCCCTGCAGCACCCGCTGCACCTCGGCGAGGGACATGAGCCCCGGGACCAGTTCCTCCACCGCGGACGGGTTGACCTGCCGCACGCCGTCGGTGAGCACCCGCACGTCCTCGCGGGTGAGCAGCCTCGCGGCGTTGGCGGTGATTACGGAGGACAGGTGCGTGACGAGCACGGACACGCGGTCGATCACCGTGGCGCCCGCCAGCTCGGCGTTGTGCCGCTGCTCCGAGGGCACCCACTTCCCGGCGAGACCGAAGACGGGCTCGACGACGGCGGTGCCGGGCAGGTGCGAGAGCTGGTCGCCGAGCGCCAGGACGCGGCCGCGCGGGGCCTCCCCCCGGCCGGCCTCCACGCCGGCGATCTTGATGACGTAGGTGGCCGGCGGCAGGTCGATGCTGTCCCGGGTGCGGACCGGGGGCACCACGACGCCGAGCTCGAGGGCGATCTTGCGCCGGAGTGCGCGCACCCTCCCCAGGAGGTCGTCCGGGGCACCGGTGACCACGTCCACGAGGTCGGGGGCCAGCAGCACCTCGAGGGCGTGGACCCGCATCTCCTCCAGCAGGTTCTCCGTGCTGTCACCGGCGGGGGCGGCGGAGGCCTCCGCCTCGGCCGCGGCGGCTGCACCGCGGGCGTCCTCCTCGGTCTTCTTCAGCCGCTGGGCCGTCACGATCAGCCCGGCGCCCACCGCGATGAACGGGAGCTTCGGCATCCCGGGGATCAGGGCCATGACGATCGCGGCGGCCCCCGCGATCCGGAGGGCGTTCTGCGACTGGCCGAGCTGGGTGGCCGCGGTGGACCCCATGTCCGATTCGGCGTTGGACCGCGTGACGATCATGCCCGTGGACACCGCCATGAGCAGGGCCGGGACCTGCGTGACCAGCCCGTCGCCGATGGTCAGCAGCCCGTAGGTGTTGAGCGCGTCCCCGATCCCGAGGCCACCGGAGGTCATGCCGATCGCGATGCCGCCCACGATGTTGATGATGATGATGATGATGCCCGCGATGGCGTCGCCCTTCACGAACTTCGACGCACCGTCCATGGCGCCGTAGAAGTCCGCCTCCGCGGAGACCTCCGCACGGCGCTCGCGGGCCTGGGTGTCGGTGATGAGCCCGGCGTTGAGGTCCGCGTCGATGGCCATCTGCTTACCGGGCATGGCGTCGAGGGTGAAGCGCGCCCCCACCTCGGCCACGCGCTCGGCGCCCTTGGTGACCACCACGAACTGGATGACCACCAGGATCAGGAACACCACCGCGCCGATGATGATCGACCCGCCCACCGCCACGTGCCCGAAGGCGGCGATCACCTCACCGGCGTACCCCTGCCCCAGCACCAGCCGGGTGGAGGCCACGTTCAGCCCCAGCCGGAAGAGCGTGGCCACGAGCAGCAGGGAGGGGAACACGGAGAAGTCCAGCGGCTTGCGGATGAACATGGTGTTCAGCAGGATCACGAGCGCCAGCAGGATGTTGATGATGATCAGGGTGTCGAGCAGCACCGGGGGGATCGGGACCACGAGGATCAGCAGGATCCCGACCACCCCGACGGGGACGAGGAACTTGGGCAGGGAGGAGCGCATGGTCAGAGGCCTCCGGCGGCTGGTGTGGGATGGGCGGGCAGGGTGTGCAGCCCGCGGGCGGCTCCCCTGGTCCTGAGGGACATGACGAAGGCCAGGATGCGGGCCACCTGGTCGTAGTTCTCGAACGGGATCTCGTCCCCGAGCTCGCAGGCCGCGTGGAGCGCACGGGCCAGGGGGATGTCGGAGACCATGGGGACGCGCTTCTTCTCCGCCTCCTCGCGGATCCTCGCGGCGATCACGCCGGCACCCTTGGCCACCACGCGCGGCGCGGAGCGGCCCGGCTCGTACTTCAGGGCCACGGCCACGTGCGTGGGGTTGACGAGCACGACGTCGGACCCCGCCACCGCCGCGATCATGCGGTTGCGGCCCATGGCGAGCTGTCGGGAGCGCCGCTGGGACTTCACGAGGGGGTCACCCTCCGAGCTCTTGTTCTCGTCCTTGACCTCCTTCTTGGTCATGCGGGTCTTCTTGCGGTTGCGGCGCATGACCACGAGGACGTCGAGGGCGGCGAGCGCGAGGCCCGCGAAGACGGCCGCCCGCAGGAGCGAGGCGGTGCCCTGGCCCGCGGTGCTGAGGAGGGAGGAGACCGAGAGACCCCCGGCGGCCACGAGCAGGGGCATGATGCCGCGCACCACCACCACGAGGACCAGCCCCACCACGGCCGTCTTCAGCAGCGCCTTGGCCCCGTTCCACAGGGCCTGCCCGCCGAACACCCGCTTGAGCCCGCCGACCAGGTTGAACTGCTCGAACCTGCCGCTGAACTTCTTGACGTGGATACCGCCCTGCACGGCGGCGGTGCCGAGCACCACGGCGAGCAGCACCGCGAGGAACGGGCCGAGGATCGTGATGAGGGAGGTCCCGGCCTCGGCCAGGGCGTCCAGGGCGGCGGCGGGGTCGGGGCTGGAGACCATGTCCGTGGCGCGCACCAGGTGATCGGTCAGGGCGTCCGAGGCACGGGAGATGACCGAGGGCAGCATGACGCCGGCGGCACCCACCCCGATCCAGGCGGTGAAGTCCTCGGACTTGGAGAGCTGGCCCTTGGAGCGGACCTCCTTCATCCGCTTGTCGGTGGCCTGCTCGGTCCTCTCGCCGGAATCGTCCGCCATGTCAGCCCACCCCCGTCACGAGTCGGACGGCGTTGTCCCCGAGGGTGGAGACCACCCTCGGCAGCGCTACGAAGACCACCCCGACCAGGCTGAGGGTGATGAAGATCTTGAGCGGGAACCCGAGGGCCAGCGCGTTGAGCGCGGGTGCCACCCGGGTCAGGAGCCCGAGGCCGACGTCGGCGAGGAAGAGCACCACGATCAGCGGCCCGGCGATCTGCACCGAGGCCAGGAAGAGCCCGGTGACGGCCCGGGTGAGCGCGTCGACGGGCTCGGTGAGGTCCAGTCCCGCGCCGAGCGGGAGGGCGCTGAAGGTCCGCATGAGGCCGGTGATGATGAGCTGGTACCCGTCCGAGGTGAAGAGCAGGGTCAGGGCGGTGAGCTGGAACAGGCGGGTGAACTGGGCGCCGTTGACCATGGACTGCGGGTCGAAGGCCTGGGACAGGGAGAACCCGCCGAAAAGGTCGATCAGGCTGCCGGCGGCCTGGATGGCGGAGAAGACCACGAGGACCAGGAAGCCGAGCGCCGCCCCGACCACGAGTTCCAGGAGTAGCGCGCCGATGTACCGTCCGGTGCCGCCCAGCTCCCAGGCGCCGGCGACCTGCGGGGACACGGCGAGCGCCAAGCTGACGGCGAGCATCGCCTTGACCCGTGCGGGGATGGCCCGGTAGGAGAACGGCGGGGCGATGACCAAAAAGGCGACGATCCGCACGCCGGCGAGCATGACGGCCTCGATGCGTGCCTGGTCCAGGAGGAGCTCCATGTCAGCCGCCCCCGAGCAGTCCGGGGATGCGCTCGAACATCTCGTGGGTGAAGGAGACCATCTCGGAGATCATCCAGTGCCCGCAGACCAGCAGGGCGATGCACACGGCGATGGCCTTGGGCACGAAGGAGAGGGTGACCTCCTGGATCTGGGTGATGGACTGCAGCAGGGAGATCGCGAAGCCCACCACGAGGGCCGTGAGCAGGATCGGTGCGGAGAGTTTCGCGGCCACCCAGATGCCTGCGAGGCCGATGTCGAGGACCGCGTTGGTGTCCATGTCAGCCCCCCAGGTAGCTGTCGACCAGCGCGGTGATGATCAGGCCCCAGCCGTCCACGAGGACGAAGAGGAGGATCTTGAAGGGCAGCGAGATCATCACGGGCGGGAGCATCATCATGCCCATGGACATCAGCGCCGCGGAGACCACGAGGTCGATCACGAGGAACGGCACGAAGATGACGAAGCCGATGATGAACGCGGCGCGCAGCTCCGAGATCATGAACGCGGGGATCAGGGTGGTCAGGGGCACGCTCGCGGCGTCCTCCGGGTTGGGGAGGTCCGCGGCGCGCGTCATGAGCGCGATGTCCTGCTCCCGTGTGTTGCCCAGCATGAAGGTGCGCAGCGGACCGGCGCCGTCGTCGAGGGCCTGCGTGAAGGTGGTGGCGCCGTCGACGTAGGGCTGCACCGCGAGCTCGTTGATCTGGGTGAGCACCGGAGCCATGATGAACAGCGAGAGGAACAGGGCCAGCCCGGCGAGCACCTGGTTGGGCGGGATGGACGGCAGGGACAGCGCGTTCCGGGTCATGGCGAGCACCACGAAGATCTTGGTGAAGGACGTCATCATCAGCAGCAGCGCCGGCGCCACGGACAGCAGCGTGATGCCGATCAGCGTCAGGACGGCGGAGCTCGGCTCGCCGTTGACGCCGTTGATCTCCACGGACAGCCCCTCGTCGGAGCCTGGAGGGGTGGGGGCGGTGGGATCCGCCGGCGCGGACGGTGCCACGGGGCCGGGGAGGGTGGGGTCCAGCTCGCCCGCGTGCCCGGCGGCGGCGCCGGTCAGGAGCAGGACGACGGCGAGCACGCCTGCCGCCAGGACCGCCAGAGCGGGGGTGAGGGCGGGATGCAGGGCACGCGGGGGTGCCGCGGTCACCCTGCCCGTCCCTGGCGGAGGAACGACGCCGTCTGCTTCCAGGTGGCGGGCGAGAGGATGGAGCCCTGCAGCGGTGTGGCGGCGGGCGTCGCCGCACGGGCTGCCCGGGGCGCGCGGCGCGTGCCGGGGTGCGGGGTCGAGCTCCCGTGTGGGGCGGGGGCCGCCGCGGCGGCTGCGGGGGGCGGGGGGGGGGGGAGGCGGGGGGGCGGGGCCT
>NZ_LGIU01000012.1 GCF_001187915.1 Arthrobacter sp. RIT-PI-e
TTCTGGTCGATGATTTCTCCTGTCACAGGATCGATCATCGTCTCTGTTGCTTCGGTCGTGAAGTCTTTCACGGCCATCTCCTTTCGGATCAGGCCGGACCCTCACACACCGTTATTCAGACAGTCCCTGCGGAGATGCCGGTTTGTACTGGTTTCTCATGCGATGGCTAGGTGAGAGGGGCGCGCTGGGATAACTAGATGGCGGTAATCCCTGCCAGGTACTCGTCGTAGTAGATCCGGGCGCCTCGTTATGTATGCGGTTGAGCCTCGATGGGAGGGCTTCAGGTGAGTCGTTGTCGGATGTTCTCGAGCACGGTGGAGAAATAGCCTTGGACGATGCGGGCTTCTTCGCAGTCCAGGTGCGTGGCGGCGTCGACGAGGCTGGCCCGTAACGATTCGACGGGATGCTGTCGCACCCAGTCCTCCATCGCCGGTGCGGGAGTCAGATGGACCACACGCCGATCGAGTGTGTCGCGCCGCCGCTGGAGATACCCTTCGGCCTCGAGCCTGTCGATGATCGCCGTCGTCGTCGCGGAGGTCAGCCCGAGGTTGGCTGCGATGTCCCTGGGACTGACGGTGCGTTGATCCTTCCACTGCTGGGAAAGATAACCCAGGGCCGCCATGTCCTTGTCATTAAGGCCTCTAGCATCCCGCTGCACGCGGTACCCCCGGTCGGTGAGCTCACGCAACTCACGCAACGTGAGCATCATCGCCTCGACATGATCGCGCTTGTTCGAGGAAAGCTTCGCCCGCTCACCGTCATGCTCACTCATTTGTGCTTCATCCATACGTCATCACCTCGAGGACCACGATTCGCTCGAACCGTCATTCCCCACCCCGTCCATCACCTACCCTGTCACACATCATGACAAGCCACCTGTCCAATCGATAATGTACTGACTAGATAGTCTAGCTTGTTAGTTAATGAGGAAACCTGTAGCGTTCGAACCAGACAGGAACCAGGCCGGTCGAGGACCCACTGACCCACCAGTAGATATCTTCCGATCCCGGTCTCCTGTCCGCAGGGAAGAACAGCAGCAGTCAGATGCACCCATCAGCATGACGGCCAGGATGACGACGTGAAGGAGCGCACCATGGGACTGGATGACAAGATCAAGAACGCAACCGAGAAGGTCGTCGGGAAGGCCAAGGAAGCCTACGGCGATGCCACCGACAACGAGCGTCTCCAAGCCGAGGGCCAGGCCGAGCAGTCCAAGGGCAACCTGAAGGACGCCGGCGAGAACGTCAAGGACGCCTTCAAGTAACCCCCCCCCCCGAGCAACCCCTGCCCCGGTCATCAATCCCGGGGGCAGTGGCCTCCCCTCGGGACCATCCGACACGGCACCCCTGCCGTATCGGATGGTCCCGGTCGGGTGGGCATCAAGGACCACCCGGCACGATCCCCCCATGCTGCCGGGTGGTCCCCGACACCCACCCGACCACCCACACCCAGCCAGTACAGCCAGTACAGCCAGTACAGCCAGTACAGCCAGTACAGCCAGTACAGCCAGTACAGCCAGTACGGCCAGTACAGCCAGATATGTACGAGTACACGCAGGCTTTCCGTTTCACGTCATCCCCGCGCACCCGCACCCGCAACCTGCCGGGATGACTCTCGCCCTTTATCAGGAGTTCCCCATGCCCAGTAACGCGTCCCCGCGCACAGATCGCACCGCTTCCCACGAGGCATCCACGACCCCGAACGCGTCCTGGAAGGAAGCCGCTTTCGGCGACGACCGACCCGGTAACCCCCGCAACATCTCCTGGGGAGCGGTGATCGCCGGCGTCGTCACGTTCCTGGCCCTGACCATCCTGCTCTCCCTCATCACCGCGACCCTCGGTCTGGGTCTGGCGGACCTGGATTCAGGCAACCCCGGCGAGGGCGTCGGGATCGCCACCGGAATCTCCTCCATCATCACCCTGGCCCTCGCCCTGGCCGCCGGCGGATACGTCGCCGGCGCCCTCTCGGCCCGCAGCGGCCTCATCCACGGCTTCCTCACCTGGGCCACGTCCCTGCTGGCCATCGTGGTACTCGCCGGCCTGCTGGTCGGCAATGTCCTGGGCGCCGCCGGCAGCATCCTCGGATCCACCGCATCCACCGTCAGTGACGCCGTGACGCAGAACCCCCAGCAGGCCGCCGACGCCGCTCCTGACGTCAGCGCCGCAGAAGCCAGCCAAGCAGCCTCCGACGCACAGGACGAGGTCGCCCGAACCGCACAGGAGAACGCCCCCGAAGCCGAAGAAGCAGCCGACACCGCAGCCGCAGGAACCCTGTGGACCTTCTTCGGCCTCCTGATCGGCGCAGTCGTGGCCTCCTTCACCGGACTCCTCGGATCACGCTCCGTCACCGGAACCCGCGTCCAGGAAACCACCAGCACCCGTCGCAAGTAATCCACCCCGAACCTGCCCGGTCCTACCGGGCGGATCCGAACACCCCCGCACCACAGGAGCCCCGTTCCGGGATACGGAACGGGGCTCCCGTGTCGCAGAGGTCATACGCAGCACTCGACCCCAAACCAGCAAGCCATCACCAGCCCCGGACCTGCATCCACTTCCCTACTAACCTCCACCAACCATCAAATACCCTGCACCTCTCCCACTAAGTAAGCGCATATCACGGCAACTCAATACGCCAGGCAACTCGCATTACGCATTACTCCAGAACAGCAAGGGCAGTAGAACACGGATTACCTGATACCTGCCACGCCTGCGCTACAGTCGATACTCGGGGAAAGAAACACTCGCACTACGACGCTTCAGGAGTAAACAGTTATGGCACAAAAAATACAAGTACAGCTCGTGGATGACCTCAATGGGGAAGAAGCCCACGAAACCGTCCGTTTCGGGCTCGACGGAACCAACTACGAAATCGACCTCACCGAAGACAACGCCAACCACTTCCGGCACATCCTCTCCGAGTACGTGGACAAAGCCCGCAAATCCAACACCGGCGGACGGAAGAGCCAGGGCGGGCAGAAGAGCACCAGCACGGGCTCCGGCCGGTCCAAGGAGGAGACCCAGGCCATCCGCCAGTGGGCCCAGGACAACGGCCATAATCCCAGCGCCCGGGGACGGATCACCCAGTCCATCATCGACGCCTACAACCAAGCCCACTAAACAGCCCACCGGCTACCGGCACATGACGACCGGTAGCCGGTAGCTGGACGACTTTGTGGCCCTGTGCGTGAGTAATAACTGATGAGGACATAGGGAATGGCGGGCATGAAAGACCTCGAGGCAGAGAAAGCGGCTCGCTGGGCAAAAGCCGAGAAATACGCCCAAGGGTACGCCGACCACGGTATGAGCCGGGCGCTCACGGTCTATTACACCCGCTACTTCCCCCTGATCACCCTCACCGCTTTCAGTAGCGCTGTCCTCATCGCTTTTCTTCGCGCAGGCGGTGGTCCCCTGGACTGGTGGTTCATCGGCTGGTCCGGAACATATCTTTTCGCCCTCGGAGCCGTCATCGGCGGGCTGACCTACAACAGCAAACGCCTCAAACCATCCGTGGAACTAGGCTCCACCCTGTCCATCGTCATGCCCCTCGAGAACGACGAACAGCGAGCACTCACCCGCGGTATCAACGGCAAGCAGTCCGTCCCAGACGAGCACCTCACCATCGCCCGGTCACTGGCAGTCCTGCGCCGGAAGAACACCGCCACCGGGCTCCTTCTCGGACCCGCGATGACCTACGTCCTCGCCCCGAGATTCTCCTCACCCAGCCCTGAAGGCTCTATTGACTGGTTCTTCCTGACCGTCCTCACCCTCCTGATCACCACGCTCGTACTCTCGATCAGGTTCTTCCGCCGGCAAGGACACTTCCTGACCGCCACAGCACCACACACCACACCCCCGGGCTGAGCCCTGAGCAGACCTGACCCACCACACCCCCGGGCTGAGCCCGCACCCATTCCCACCTCGAACACCCCAGCAGTCCCAGCAGTCCCAGCAATGAGACAGACCGAGGTGAGACGACTTACCAAGACACCTCAGACGCCGTGATCGCATAGCACCTATCGAACCCGAGAACAGCTTCCACCTGCCTCATCAACCTGTAGGCGTCCACGACACCCACAGCCAGCTGGTGGACCCCAGAACGGCGTCCCGTTTGACGTAGGGTTTCGTCCATTCTCATCGTCCAGGGTAAACGCCCGCTCCCCGGTCTGGCGGGGCCAGGCGACCCTCAAGCTCCTGGCGAGTACGGAGGACGACCGGCATACGGACGCCCTGTCGCCGTGTTCCTTGCATCAGGATTCGGTAGGTTGGATCTCACAGGGTGGAGGCAATACTCATTAACCTGCCGTGCCTGAAGCATGCCTTTTTACCCTTTCGGACGATTAGGAGGTTCAGAATAGATAAGCCTCTGAGGAACTACTACGCCACGCAGCAGCTCGCATCTCACTACGACGCCGACTACGCCCTCCGCCCTGACGTTCCGTTTTATCTCGAGCTAGCCAACGACCTGCAAGCAAGAGTCGTCGCGGATATCGGTGCTGGAACCGGCCTACTGTGCAGCCGCTTGGCGGAACAGGGACACCAGGCGATAGGAGTCGAGCCACAAGCAACGATGCTCTCACTTGCTCGGTCTCAACCACATGCGTCCAAGATCAGGTGGATTGAGGGAACGGCGGTAAATTTGGAGGACGAGTGTGCGGATCTAGTCGTGATGACCGGTCATGTCGCACAGTACTTCCTCACTCAATCGGCCTGGGTGGATGTACTCACCCACGCACTGCGCGCCCTACGCGCGGGGGGTCACGTCGCGTTCGAGATCCGCAACCCCGAGGCCGAGGAATGGCGTGGCTGGGCCAACGAGACTCCTCGCGACCTGGGATGGGGGACTTTGCAGGGACAGGTATCAAAGGACGGAGATCTGATAACTCACGTGGATCACTGGAACGATGGCGTTGAAGAGTGGACAACGAGCGAGACGTTGCGCTTCCCGACCTGGAACAACGTGATCGACGGAATAAAAGATGCAGGACTGCGCACCACCAAAGTCTGGGGCGACTGGAACCGAGGCGAGGTCCTCTCAACCTCGCGTGAATGGATCTTCCTCCTCAAGGCTCGGTGACCCCGTACCGAAACTGACCGAGTGAGGGATGGTTTACCGGATGTGGCTGAAGGATGCCATATCAGCTCAGTTCTGTGACAAAACCGATTTTGTTGCCGTCCATGTCAGTAAGTTCGAAAAAATCGACAATACCTTCGATCCGCTGCAGCTCGCTGACACTCAAGCCAAGCTCCGTAAACCTCGTATGCTCTTTCGTAGCGTCTTCGACGCTGATATTGACTGACATGCCCTCTTGCCCAGCCAGCTGAGAAGCTACGGCAAGCTGGAGCCAGAAAGGGCCAAGGTCGAACTCGACTAACCCGTCGAGTGGGATCTGCGCGGGCGCCCCTAGCTCAAAAGCTGATGTGTACCAAGTAGCAGCTGACTCCAAGTTGCGAACCGGTATCCCGACAGTCACTGCATTCGCTCTCATGGGAGAAAAGTAGCAAGCTGCCGTGTTGCTGGGAAGGGCTGCTGCGCGTCTCGGTCGAGAACGCCACTATGAGCGTCCGCATACCGATCCTCCTGCGGGCGTTACTTGATTGTTGGCAGGATCAATCCGGGCGGGTTGCTGTATTGGGATGGACCGAGCGGCCCGCGCGGTGGTATCGGCGGATACTTACGATAAGCCAGATAGTGCAAAGAATCGGTAGTAGAGGAATGACGAAGCTACTACCTGATGCGGTGGCCCAGATCACCAAGGCCCAGAACGCGACCGTGAAGACACCGAAGGCGATGAGAGAACGCCGAGTGGGGATCTGAGGGAGGGGCTCCTCTCCGCTACGCCGAAGGGCGTTGAGCTCCTTCACCGCGGCCAGGGACAGCGGGATGAAGATTGCCAGAAGCAGTGTGGTGCTGATAATGGTGCGCCAGCCGTCCGTAATTCCGAATGTCTGCGCCGCTGTGAGGATGCCGGTCCGAATCACCAGTACCCAGATCACGACGGCGATGATCAGGCGTCGGCGTGCTGGGTGGAGGGGCTTGGTTCGGATCTGTTCAGTCACTACGACAGCGAACCATAGATGACTGGCCACGAGTGACTGAGATCAGATTCCGGACATAACTACCCCGGTCATCGATCCACGAGCCGTGTCCCCAGCGATGACCGGTTTGCGGTGATGGGCGAACCTGCACGTAAGCTCAGGAGTTGTGAGGATCGAACCGGCGTTAGTCAAACCACTTATCTTTATAGGGGTTCCGGTCGTTGCCGGAGTCATCACTTTGGTGAGCGGTAATCTCCAACCAATTAGCACCACTACCGGTTTGTATTTGATTCCCTCCATAATTTCTCTGACTGGTCAAAAGCTTACCGTCGAGCTATCTGTCATCCCGTCAGAAGTCAATCATGGAACGTTTACGAATTGGTGGAATAAGCGCCGAAGGTGGGGGTTCTACGCATCATTTTCGGTGCTTATCATGATTGGTCTTGCATTCGTTCGGTCGGCGATAACCGACACGTGGGGCGGCGGTGACGTTCTACTAGCGATCATGTGCTTGATCCCGTTATTCATCATCCTCCGGAAGCCACCACAAGTAGCAAGAGGTTTCGGAGTCAAAAGTTGGGGTCAAGACGACAGAGCTTGAACTTGGATGACAGTAACGCCAGCCCTTTCCAACCTTCCATCCCGATAGGGATTGCTTGCTGGTACTTATCTGCCGCGTCCATCTACTCTCATATTAGGGCGATTTCTGCCTGTAGGAATCGAAAATACTGAAGGCGGAGTGAGGATGAGTAGGAGTAAGGTGTGGGTGATTGTAGGGCTCATGGTTGCGGTACTAGCTGGCGTTCTAGTTTTTGTACTGCAAAGCAGTGGAATCATCTCCGACCCTCAGCAGCTGGTCTGCGATGCAGCTGTACGCCGCGGGGACTGCGATTAGGAAAAAAGTCGTGGGTGACCACATCTTTCGCATCCAGGGATCCTGAGGGATCTCCTAGGCAGGACCGGATGCTACGACTTCGATGAGTTTGTCCAATGAGTCAGGACTTGCGGCGATCTCAACCTTGCCCCCATCAGTCAGCAAGGTCACGGCCAGGTATCCGTACGCCGGCAGGTACTTGCGTTCTTCACGGGCGATTTTTCGGCGATCCGGAAGAACTGTCTGTACTTTGAAATCAGTCGCTCGTCCTGACGGCTCCAAGCTGTCATAGACAGCGGGCTGAAACCGGATCAACCCGGCGTCGGGAGTTGCGACGCCCTGGTTCCAGATTCCGCTGAGCGAACCCGGACGAGAATCCGGGTAGCGCAGGAAAGCCTTGAACTGTCCCTGTTCGTCGAGCCGCCGTTTGGTCTTGCGCACGTTCCGCAACTGGAACATCGCCAGAAGCCAGTAGAGCAAGGTGTACATGAAGCCGCTGACCAGAGCATCAATCAGGCTACGGTCGCTGACGACGAGCCAAAGGCCGGTTGCAAACACGTAGAAGATGACAGAGCCGAACGCCAGCGCCATATAGGGGTGCCGCCGAACCCAGTTTTTCATTCCAAGACACTATCGTGGGGTAGATCATCAGTACGGCTCATCGGAGCCGCGCCTTGATCTTTTTCGTACCTATAGCTGACTTGGCGCGTGCCTCACTTACGTTGAGCTGTGTACCCAGGTACATCTTCTATCAGGCCATTACTCAAGGTCCGTCGCGGAGGAAGCCGAGCGATCGTCTCCTACTGAATACTCTCGTTTTCTGTGCTGCCCCTGCAGGAGCCATCTCGTAACCCAAGTGATCATGAGCATCGCGCCGGAAACCACAAGAAGAATGTTTAGGCCTGTCCACCCATCTTCGTCGAGCCGCAGTAATGGCGGGATGATGACGCACACGCCGAGAGCTACTCCAGCCCACGTCTGAAACGGGCGATCGTACTGACTCTTCGACGGAGGCGACATATGGGCAGTATTCCTCACCAAGCGGTCCGCAGGAAGCCGCATCGTTCGTATGCCAATCCTCCTATGTGGTAAATATTCCGCTGTCGGTCGTGGTGGTCGGGAGGAGGATAAAGGGGTGATGTTCTCTCCGTGTAGTGATGTATCGGCCGCGCAATGGATCGCGGCCACGGACCAGCATTGGTGGGATCTGGTGACGCTGGGCCCGACGGGCTTCCCGGCATACGCGCGACTGCGCTTCATCCCCGATCCGGCCTACGAAGGACAGTCCGAGCACGAGGGCGCACGCCAGGCCGGCTTCCGCTCGGCCAGCGATACCTTGTCGGAGCCCGAGCAACTGCGCATCGCGGTCGAGGCGTTACAGCAGCAGCCCGGGTCGATCACCGACGGGTATCTGCTGATGTGGGACGGGTACGGCCACGAGATGATTCCCGAGCTGGTCCTGGGCACACCTCATGTGGTGATCACCGATGATGAGGGATCCCGGGATCCTTCGGTGTCCCCTGCGCGCGAGTACTACCTCGTCCGGGTCTCGCTACCGGACTTCGTCTCCGGGGCGGTCGAGGACTCCTGGCAGGCCTCGACGGGTCTTCCCATGCATGTCCCTGCCTTTATCTGGCCGGCTGACCGAGCTTGGTGCATCACCTCGGATGTTGATCCCCACTGGGCCGGTATCGGTGCTGAGCAGGACCTTATCGACAACCTGGTGACCGAGCTACGGCTCGACGTCGTCCGGGTCGAGAAGGACCAGAAACTGCCCTTCTACCACTGAAGTCACCAGCACCCGGAAAATTCAGGGAAGGCCTCCACAGCAGGTGTACGCGGAAGGATCCCTCCGCGGTACAGGACTCCTTTGGTCACGGCCTGTGAGCCTACTGTTCAAGCGCTATCTTGCAGGTCCTTCCTGTCGATACCCCATCGACGCTGAACTCAACATGTAGGGTCCGGGCCTCTAAGGGTGGGATCGTTGTGTACCGTAGGACCATCTCCCACTCCCTGCCTTCACCCCCGACCTGACCGCCGGCTCTCTCATACCGGGTTCCGAGGTCATCACTGAGCTTGGTGGTGATCCGATCGTAGATACTCTCCACCGGCCACCAGGGGAACCCGAACGGGTCCTGCTCACCGGCGTGTACCTGCTCCCAGCGCTGCTGCTGTTTCAGCCGGAACCGCGCATCACGCAACGCGGTCTCCGATCCTCGTACTGCGCTCAGATACAGGCACATCATCAAGTTCAACGGACCAACAGTGGAGGAGCCCGAGGGCTCGAGCAGCTCGATCCCGGCGAAACGGACACTAATGCCGTCAACGGTCGCGATGACAGGATCACCGGGTGCATGTATGAGCCTCATCATGGGGCCACCCTAGTAGCCACCACAGCGCGGACACCTACCTGAGCGACCCCGGCGTCCGAATGAGGCCATCCCCTTATGGATGGTGGGTCTATCCCTGGGGTGAACCGGTTGGTGGAAAGACTCGTCATCGGCAGACTTGTACTCATGGGGGCGAAGCGCGGTCAGCAGCTGGGATCAGTAGTTGCAGGTCTGGGAATCGGTATTGGTCTAACGGTAGCGGGGTGGAGTGCCATTGGGCCTGACCACCTCGTCTTCGCCGTCGTCGTGCAATGGGCGTTCCTGTTCATGGCCTTCCTGATAGGCCCCACCCTGGTCGACGCCGGCCGCTCCCGCTACCGGGTGAGAGCTTTCGAGCCAAAGATCTACACACTGCTAGGGGCCCAGATCCTCCGCAGCGTCCTCGACGCCTCGGGCTGGAACCGGATCATCCGGCAAATGCGTCAATCAGAGAGTGGAACATCGGGGCTCTCCCGCTTCCTTCGAGGAACCGAGCAGTCAGAAACCGCACACCTCATCGGCGTTGCCGCCACCGTACTACTGGTCATCACTACTGTGGCTACAGCTCACTACCAAGGAGCTATCCAAATATCGCTCGTAGGACTGATGCTGCATGGGTACCCAGTGATGATCCAACGCATCGTGCGCTTCAAAATCACCAACCATCACGCCAACCCAGGCAGAAACGTACGCTGATGGATCCTCGTGCGTCCCCGGTGGAGGGTTCCCTGCTGAAGGATTTCTGAGTGGTGTGCTACGTGAGGGTCGGGTTTGCTGCTGCCGTAGCGTCATGTGGTCTGCTCGAAGTCCGTTCCAACCCGCTCCGAGAGGCCCCGTCATGTCCTCGTCCCCGGCCCCGCCCCGTCAGGTCCTGATCGGTGACGCCGCGGCGTTCGTCGGCATCACGGCCAGGACGATCCGCCACTACCACCAGATCGGTCTGCTTCCCGAGCGG